>UCKU01000013.1 GCA_900473185.1 Hyphomicrobiales bacterium
GGCTTCGCTTCGGCTGCAGCGTAATTCCGTAAAAGCGTTAGAGAAAGCCATTCGCAAATGAGAAATAGATACAGAACAGCGGCGCAGTGGCTGCTGCTGATCCCTTTCATCGGGCTCCTTTGGGTGCCATTCTGCAACTTCAATGAGCCGGTTCTCTTGGGTTTCCCGTTCTTCTACTGGTACCAACTGGCCTGGGTGCCGATCACCGCCTTCCTGACCTGGATCGCGTACCGGAGCACACGCTATGACGACTGATCTCAACGTCACTGCGCTCAGCGTCTTTCTCTTTTTCTTCCTCCTCGTCACCGTTGTGGGCTTCGTCGCCTCGCGCTGGCGCAAGCCCGAAACGCTCGCCCGTATCGACGAATGGGGTCTTGGTGGACGCTCCTTCGGCACCTGGATCACATGGTTCCTGATCGGCGGTGATTTCTACACCGCGTATACCGTCATCGCCGTTCCGGCCCTGGTCTACACCGTCGGTGCGTACGGATTCTTCGCGCTGCCCTACACGATCATCGTGTATCCCTTCGTCTTTATGGTCATGCCCGTTCTCTGGAAACGGGCGGTGGGTTTCGGTTACGTGACTGCTGGTGACATCGTGCACGGGCAATACGGCTCCCGTTCCCTCGAGCTGGCGACCGCCGCCACCGGCGTAATCGCCACCATGCCCTATATCGCTCTGCAGCTCGTGGGCATGACGGCGGCACTGAAGGCGCTTGGCCTTCACGGCGAGGTGCCGCTCGCAATCGCCTTCATCGTGCTGGCCCTCTACACGTATTCGGCTGGCCTCAGAGCCCCGGCTCTGATCGCCTTCGTCAAGGACATCATGATCTATATCGTGGTGATCGCGGCCGTGGCGCTGATCCCGTCGAGGCTCGGTGGCTATGCTAACGTCTTTGCCTCCGCCGACGCCGATTTCCATGCCAAGGGCTCCGGCTGCCTATTGCTCGGGCCGAACCAATACGTAGCCTACGCGACACTAGCGCTAGGTTCGGCCCTCGCGGCCTTCATGTATCCACATACATTGACCGGCATCTTCGCCTCGAATAGCGGTAACACCATCCGTAAGAACGCGGTGCTATTACCGGCATATACGCTGTTGCTCGGCTTGTTGGCTTTGCTCGGGTACATGGGCCACGCCGCCGGCCTCAAGCTCGACAGCGCCAATGACGTGGTGCCGGCGTTGTTTCAGACACTGTTCCCCAGCTGGTTTGCGGGCTTTGCCTTTGCCGCAATCGCAATCGGCGCGCTCGTCCCGGCGGCCGTCATGAGCATCGGCGCAGCCAACCTGTTTACTCGCAACTTCTGGAAAGCCTATGTCAATCCTGAGATCGATCCGGCAGGCGAAGCGAAGGTCGCAAAGGTTACCTCGCTTGTGGTCAAGATCGGCGCGCTGCTCGTCATCATCTTCCTGCCGACGCAATTCGCTCTTGAACTCCAACTTCTAGGCGGTGTTTGGGTTCTCCAGACGCTCCCGGCGCTGGTCTTCGGCCTCTATACCAACTGGTTTCGCGCACCAGGTCTTCTCGCGGGATGGTTTGTCGGTTTCTTCGGCGGCACCTTCCTGGTCTGGCTGAACGGCCTCAAGCCGCTCCAGCCAATCACTCTCGGGGAGACCTCGTTCACCATCTATATTGGCCTCCTGGCGCTGATGGTGAACATTCTTGTCGCCGCTGTTGTCAATTCCTTCACGACGACAGGCAATCAACCGAGAACCTGACTTCGATCGGTGACCACGGGTCGGCGACGCGTGCCCGTGGTCAGCTCAGGTGGGCTTCTGCCCAGGACATGTTATGGACGAGAGTACCATCGAAAAGCCGACGCTGCGACCTGCTGCAGGCCGTAACCGTTGCCGCGTAAGGCAATATGCGGCCGCCGTATCTTGAGCGTAATTCGCGCTGACGTCCGCTGCCAGCGGGCGGACAACAGGAGCAGATATGAGACCTGACATGAAGAACCCGAACGATCCTGAATTCTTCGAGCTATTAACCGGTAGCTTCAAGCGTCTACTGGGACGGCCCCTTGTCGAACGAGATCGCGGGCCAGAGTGGTTGTACGGTGACGCACCGTTTGTCATCTTGGCTCACGACACCGACACCGATCCTATCTTCGTCTATGGAAACGTAGCTGCGCAAAAACTGTTTGGTTACAGCTGGAGCGAAATCAGAACGCTACGATCGAGATTGTCCGCTGGCCCGGCCGAAAGAGACGAACGCCAGAGGCTTTTGGACGCCGTTTCCACGAATGGCTTCATCGAGAATTATCGCGGGTTAAGAGTCAAAAAATCCGGTGGAAGGTTTTGGATGGAAGATGGGATAGTCTGGCAGCTTCGCGACGAACAAGGTCGTGACCACGGGCAGGCTGCGACATTCTCCAAATGGACTGAGTTGTAGCGATCGCAGCGCTAGCTTTCGCCCATACATAAGGTTGTGCTGCGAATGGCCAGAGCTTCTTGCTGGAAACGGATCTAGCAGTTTAACCTCAGTTTACGAGCTTTAACGCGCGTGGGTAAAGGGAGTGAGCTAGCTTTTGCGCAGAAGGACCACGCGCGAGAGGCGATCATGACTATCAGAGAAACTCTAGTAAACGGGCCACTCGGCTTCGGTACAGCGCCACTCGGGAACATGTTCCGCGATATCCCGGATGTCGAGGCCGATGCAACAGTGGAGGCGGCTTGGGATGCTGGAACGCGGTTTTTCGATACGGCACCCTTCTATGGTGCTGGTCTAGCGGAGATACGGCTTGGGAAGAACCTCGCTGGGCGAAGGCGCGAAGATTACGTTCTGAGCACCAAAGTCGGTCGCATCGTCTTGGACGAAGTAGTCACCGGCGCTCAGGAGTTCGGAGAAAAGGGAACACTGTTCCAATACGGCCGCAAGAACAAGGTGATTTTCGACTATTCAGCGGACGGGACGAAGCGATCGATCGAGGGGAGTCTCAAACGATTGGGTGTCGATCGACTCGACTTCGTATGGATCCATGACATCGCCCAAGATTTCTATGGTGACGAATGGATTGCCATGTTCGAAGCCGCCCGCACAGGAGCAATGAGGGTACTGGACAAACTTCGCGATGAAGGCGTCATCAAGGGCTGGGGTCTCGGCGTAAACAAGGTCGAGCCGGTCGAAATTATGTTGGGGTTGTCGGAGGTTCGGCCGGACGGGAGCCTTTTGGCAGGTCGCTACACGTTGCTTGATCACGACTACGCCCTTCAACGTCTGATGCCAAAGGCCCAGGAAAAGGGCGTGCAGATCATCATAGGTGGTCCTTACAGCTCGGGAATCCTAGCTGGCGGGGCGCATTTCGAATATGCAGAGGCACCGCCGGAAATCGTTGCCAAGGTCGGAAAAATAAAGAGCGCTGCGGCGCGTCACCACGTTCCCATCAAAGCCGCCGCTCTACAGTTTTGTTTGGCACACCCGGCCACGGCTGCGGTCATCCCCGGCGCGAGCAAACCCGAGCGCATCGCTGAAGATCATATAGCTCTGAACACATCGATACCCGCAGATTTCTGGCGAGAGTTGCGGCATGAGAAGCTTGTCTCTGCGGATGCGCCTCTCCCCATTGACCGGTAGAAAGTCGAATGGCGACCGTCGTCGACACTGTTTGCGGCTCGCGGACTGCGTATGTCAGATGTAATTCGCCACATCGCAGCGGTTCGCAGGCATTCAGCGACAGCTAAACCTTACCGGCGAGCGCTGTTGACGCGGCGACGATAGAACCCTTGAAGCAGCGACGCCAAGTGCGGCTGAGGTAGGTTTACCGGAATTTACTTGATGCGCGATTCCGCTACTCGTAACGGTAGTTATGAATTGGTTGCTGAATTGACCAATTGCAGCCGTTGAGCTGGCGTTGGAACTAGGTCAACGAAGAGGATCTCTAATTCATGCGCCCCGCGCGTGTAAGTCGGAATTTCGGTTTGCGTCTTCCACATGAGCATGCGCCATGCCGCCAACTTGGAACCGTATGGCAAAATCGAGTTTGTCCCGGAAGCGAGGGTCGATGCTTGGCTCAACGGGCTTTTGCGACGCACCGATGTGGCGGGTTCCATAGATGGAAATAACCCTGCCGTCAGCCAACAGTAATTTTCGGACCAATCTGCCTGCGACCATGGTGCGAGTGGTGGGGCGAGACGATGTAATCGATCTCATTCATTCGGCAATGGCAGACAATAGGCTCATTTCTATCGTCGGGGCTGGAGGTATCGGAAAGACAACCGTGGCTCTCGCCGTTGCCGATAAAGCCAAGGATCATGTCGAGGGAGTTTGGCTTGTTGATCTTGCCGCCCTGCAAGACGGGTCCTTAGTCCCGAATACGATCAACGCGTCGATGGGGCTGGCAGTCCACTCACAAGATCCCTTGGCTGCCACCTGCCGATACCTCCGTTCTAGGCAAGCGCTGCTCGTTTTGGATAATTGCGAACATATCGTGGGAGATGTGGCCGCGTATATAGAGCGTATCATGAAGGAAGCTGACGGCGTTCACATTGTCGTCACGAGTCGTGAGCCCCTTAGGCTCGCGGGGGAATACGTCCATCGCCTGACAGCACTTGAGATACCGTTGGAAGGCGCAGAGGTAACCGCTGCAGAAGCACTTAATTTCTCGGCTGTGCAGCTATTCGTCGAACGGGCCAAAGACAGACTTGAAACGTTCTCACTTAGCGACGACGAGGCACCGATCGTAGCTAGCATCTGCCGACGCCTGGACGGGATCGCATTAGCGATCGAGCTTGCTGCCATGCGAGTCGAGGCGTTTGGTACGAAAGGTTTGTTGAGGCAGCTTGACAACAGATTTAGAGTTCTCGCCGGTGGGCGTGCGGGTCTGGAGAGGCATCGGACGCTGGCTGCTACGCTAGAATGGAGCTACACGCTTCTACTTGCCGATGAAGCTTCAATGATGCGTGCGGTATCGGTATTCGCTTGCGGATTCACCGAGGCCGACGCGTCCGCAGTCGCGAACCTGCCTTATGCTGAGACTGCTAACATATTAACAGAGTTGGCAGCGAAATCGCTTCTCTCTGTGGATGGCACCGGCCGAAATTCCTTGTACCGCCTTTTAGATACTACGCGAGAATACTGCGAGGCCAAGCTGGCTGCACATGGGGAGGATACGGAGTTTCGCGGTCGTCATGCTACGCATCTGTGTGAGACGCTCGAGCAGTCGACTCTTCAGCCATCGCGCTGCCCAGCCGCAAGCCTGAACAGGAACATAGGCGAGCTTCGTAAGGCTATAGCATGGGCTAGAGGAAATCCTGGACTCGCTCATTTAGAGCTTCGTCTGATAGCTGCCGGAATATGGTTGTGGAACCACCTTTCGCTCATGGACGAAAGCCGCGTCCAGATAACCCGAGCCCTTGCGATCGTCGTCGCGACGGAATTGTTGGGAACGCAGGTCGAGCTGACTTTGCAGCTAAACCTTGCGCGGGCAATATTCCATACGCGAGGAGTCGTGCCCGAAGCCGGGAAGGCGATGCGGCGGGCCCTTGAGATCGCCGAAGCTAGAGATGATGCCGATGCACAGCTGCGCTGCCTGCGCATGGTGGGTACTTACGAGCTTTTCAGTGGCGATCACGACGCCGGCATAACAACACTGGAAAACTTCCTGACGCTGGCAGCAAAGCTGTGTCCGGACGTATTGCCGGAGGGGGAAACACATCTCGCTGCGGGAGAGATTTGGACCGGACGACTCCGTAGCGCACGCTCCCGCCTCGAGAGGCTGCATCGGGACATGTCACCCGTGCCCCAAGATGAAGGAAAGGCGTTGAATTTTCTCTATGACAACAGCGTCAACACGTTGGTGGTCCTGGCTCATGCTCAGTGGATGACAGGATCACCGGGCGCGGCCGTCTCGAACGTTTTGAATGGCGTGGAACTCGCACAGCGCGCGCAGCACGAGCTTTCGATGAGTATCGCGCTTGCATGGGCATGCCCAGTTTTTTTCTGGACCGGCCTGAACCAGGAATGCTCTCGTCATGTGGAAATGCTCGACGAACTTGTCGAACGGCACGGAATAATTACTTGGCGTCCCACCGCGACGTTTTATCGTGGAGCGTTGGAGGCCCTGGAGGAAAGCTCGCGGTTGCTCGGTATCAGGACCCTCGAAAGAGCAGTCGATCAATGTCGCGAAATAGGCCAGACTTCGAGACTGCCGTACTATCTAGGTGTCCTCGCGGACAGCCTTGCGCGAGTCACTCGTTTTCAAGAAGCGGCAACTAGGGCTGATGAGGCTTTGGATCTTGCCCGGAAACAGAACGAGCAATGGTGTCTACCGGAACTTTTGCGAATACGGTCATCAATTCCGGTCGAGGGCGTTACGAACTCAAACCGGGAGGCGCTGCTACGCGCGTCCATTACACAGTCTGACGGTATCGGTGCCACATCGTGGAAGCTACGCTCGTCACTGGAGCTAGCCGGTATGTTGCAACAGCATCGCCGAACGGAAGAAGCCCGGCAGACCCTGGAGATTGCGCTTGAAGGGCTCGGAGACCGGTTCGTTACGCGGGATCTGGCGGCGGGCCTAGATCTATTGGGTAAGCTCTGACACGCTGATGAAGGGCCCGGAACTTTCGCTCCGAGCAGCTGACGACAGCCGGCGGCCGCGTCCATTGAGCAGGATGTTGACTCAATATCGCAGCGGTAGCTTTCGGAACGGCCACCGCGCTTGGTGAATGTGCGAGGAAAACACCGCTTATGAAAGACCGGTGTGCACGACCCGACGGCCTGATCGCAGAGGCACACTCCTGCATTCAGGCCATCGTCGGTCGCGTTCGTCCACAAGACCAGCAGCTATCCGAGCGGGGAGCGGATGAAGGCCAAGAAGCTGTCACCTGTCGCTGTCGTCCGATTCGTACGACAACAACATCGCCAATGCTTACCTCACGGATGAAGCGCCACACATGATTGGTGTCATGGCCCAGTCGCTGACGTTTGGCCAAATCCGGATATTGAATGTCCAGCTCAGTTCAGAACGCTGTTTTGTCGAACGACGGGTCCAGCAGCTTGTGAGCCTTGCTGTCAATCGGCGCGTACTGTTCGGAACGGCCCAACGTGCTTGGTCAATGTGCGAGGAAAACAGCGCTTACGGCCGGCCTCCGACGGCCTGGCTCGCATTCTTGGCTTCTGGTCGTCGCCCGGGAGAACCTTCAAGCCTGCGTCCCTTGCGGCGTTCCACGGCCGGATGCTTCGTCAAGCAACAAAGGGGCGGCTAGCGGGAAGCGATGTTTCCGACACTGCTTAGCAGGTGGTAATAGCCCGTGACTGCTAAACTCGTGCTTCCACGCGGGATGTCAACTGATACCTGGCCACGCGGACTCACCTTGGCGGGTGCCCTGAACGCTAGCTCTCGGATAACGCCCTGTGTGTCCGAAAAGGTTATCTTTTGCAGATATGTGATCTCAGGCTCAATCTCCTTGATCACGAGCTTCGTTGCCCCCGGCGGGATGGCTACAGTATCGGTCATGCCGCGTTCAAGAGAATTCGCACCGACCAAAATACGTCCGTGATAGAGGGTCTGCCCCTCCGCAGTCTCGAAATATGCGAAGGGGCAGGAACCGTAGCCCCCTGCAAAATCTGCAACAAGTCCGAACTCAGCAGGATCACGTACCTCAACCATTTTTCCGTCGATCTCAAGCGCATCAAGCCTGATAGCTGGACCGAAGAAGTATGAAGTTGTTACTGGCGTACCTTCAGGTGCAGGAAAGCCTGAAAGCTTCTGCCGCATGAAAGACCTACACGTAATCTTGGGATCGCCATTACCTTTGACCTCGCCGCTATCCTCGCAACGACGGAAGTTTACAGGCGCTTCGGGATATTTCTGGAAGATTTTGAAAACTTGGTTTTCCTGCTGCCCAGTCGTAATCTTACTAAGGGGGAAATCGTCTGCCTCATATCGCAATTCCATGTGCAGCGGGATGACCAGGGATTTTCCGTTCTCCTTGGACAGCTCAAGATCACTCAACGGCAGAGCTGAAGGAGACGATTCGAATTTGAGGGAAGGGCGCAACATTGTACTGCCTGCCAATCGCGTGTCAGTTCATTGACGGCCCGAGCAAGCGTGACGCGATGGATGAACTCTTCGCGCGACATCGCCCCGTATTCCTCGGCCAGTATGTGCTCGTGCGAGGCGAGATTTCGTATTGTCTGCAGAGAGTCCCGACGCAGTTCACGGGCCGTCCTGGCAATCTGCGCCGCGCGACCATCATATTCCGCGACAAGGCGAGGGAAGCGATGAGGGTGAAGGTCGTCTATGTTGACCGGCATTGGAAGCTCCTTTGCCGTGCAGGTTGCTGGCCGGCGGCGCAATCGACAAATGGCTGGCGCGGGGCGACGGCCTAAAACCCTGGAACCGGTTCCCCCGCTGATCTGGAAAATTGCCAGCATGTCCTCTTCGGTTTTGAGGGCTGTTAAGGTGATCCGGAAACATAAAGCAAAATCAATGTACTAGGAAAAAATAGCACGCAGATGGAAAATCAGATGGCCAAAAATGGAGGAAACAAGGGCGTTAGGGAAGATCCTGTAGCCGAATATCATTGCGACAGTTCCGCTCGCGAATTTCTTTTGTGCGATATAAGAACAAATATCAAATAACGCACAAAATTCTTGCCGTGGGGATGGCTCTCGCTTTATGCCTGTTGTCAGGGAGGCACGAGAAGGCCTCATCCGGCAAGGAGAGATCCCGCATGGACAAGACAATCGGGAGCGCGGCTGATGCCGTCTCCAACATCGGCGATGGCGCCACCGTCATGATTGGCGGCTTTGGAGGCTCGGGTGCGCCGATCGAGCTCATTCACGCCCTGATCGATAAAGGCCCGAGGAACCTCACGGTCATCAACAACAATGCCGGCAATGGCCGCATCGGTATCGCCGCCATGATCGATGCCGGCATGGTCAGGAAGATGATTTGCTCCTTCCCGCGCTCGTCCGACCCGCGTGCCTTCACCGACAAGTATCTTGCAGGCGAAATCGAGCTGGAGCTCGTGCCGCAGGGAACGCTCGCCGAGCGGATCCGCGCCGGCGGAGCCGGCATTCCTGCTTTCTTTACGCCGACCGGCTATGGGACCGATCTTGCAGAAGGCAAGGTCATCGCCGAGTTCGATGGCCGCCACTATGTGCAGGAACGCTGGCTGAAGGCCGATTTTGCGATCGTCAAGGCGCATGTCGGCGACGTCCACGGCAACCTCACTTACAACAAGGCCGGCCGCAACTTTAACCCGCTGATGTGCATGGCGGCGGCCACGACCATTGCCCAAGTCTCGACGATCGTACCGGCCGGCGGCATCGATCCCGAACAGGTCGTCACACCCGGCATCTTCGTCGATCGCGTCGTTGAGATCGCCAATCCGCAACAGGAAGAAGAGCTCATTCGAGCCGGGGTGGCCTACGTATGATCGTCGACACCAGAGAAGACATCAAGCTATCCAACGCCCAGATCGCCTGGCGTGCCGCCCAGGACATTGCCGATGGCGCCTATGTGAACCTCGGCATCGGCTTTCCGGAAATGGTCGCGCGCTATCAGCCGCCAGGCCGCCAAGCAATCTTCCATACCGAAAACGGCATCCTCAATTTCGGCGCGGCGCCGCCATCGGGCGAGGAGGACTGGGATCTCATCAATGCCGGCAAGAAAGCGGTGACGCTGAAGCCGGGTGCGGCCTTCTTCCACCATGCCGACAGCTTCGCCATGGTGCGGGGTGGCCATCTCGACGTTGCGATCCTCGGCGCCTATCAGGTCGCCCAGAGCGGCGATCTCGCCAACTGGCGGGTCGGCGCCAAGGGGGTGCCGGCGGTCGGCGGCGCCATGGACCTCGTGCACGGCGCCAGGCAGGTCTGCGTCATCACCGAGCATGTCACTAAGAATGGCGAGCCGAAACTGGTCGACAAGTGCACGTTCCCGCTGACCGGCGTGGCTTGCATCACCCGTATCTATACGAGCCATGCCGTCATCGACATCCAGGATGGGCGTTTTGTGTTGCGCGAAAAGCTTGCCGCAATGTCGGTCGAGGAACTGCAGGCCATAACCGGCGCGCCGCTCTATATCGAGGGGCCGGTTGCCGACCTCGTCGTTCCTGAACTCTGAGGACAAGTCCATGACCGAAGCCTTTATCTGCGATTATACCCGCACGCCCATCGGCCGTTATGGCGGCTCGCTCTCCTCGGTGCGTGCCGACGATCTCGGCGCCATTCCGCTGAAGGCGCTGATGGCGAAGAGCGTCTCCGTCGACTGGGAAGCGGTCGATGACGTCGTTTTCGGCTGCGCCAATCAGGCGGGCGAGGACAACAGAAACGTCGCGCGCATGTCGCTGCTTCTCGCCGGCCTGCCGGCATCGGTGTCGGGCACAACGATCAACCGGCTGTGCGGCTCGGGCATGGATGCCGTCATCATGGCAGCGCGCGCCATTCGATCAGGCGAAGCCGAATTGATGATTGCCGGCGGCGTGGAAAGCATGTCGCGCGCGCCCTTCGTCATGCCGAAGGCTGATACGGCCTTTTCACGCGCCGCCGAAATCCACGACACGACGATCGGCTGGCGTTTCATCAATCCGCTGATGAAGAAGCAGTACGGCGTCGATTCCATGCCGGAAACCGGCGAGAATGTTGCCGAGGATTACAAGGTCAGTCGTGAGGACCAGGACGCTTTTGCCGTGCGCTCGCAGGCAAAGGCTGCGGCCTCCCAGGCAAGTGGCAGGCTGGCCAAGGAGATCACCTCGGTGACCATCCCGCAGCGCAAGGGCGATCCGATCATCGTCGAAAAGGACGAGCATCCGCGCGCAACCAGCATGGAAGCGCTCGCCAAGCTGCCGACGCCCTTTCGTCAGGGCGGCACAGTGACGGCCGGCAATGCTTCGGGCGTCAACGACGGAGCGGCTGCCCTCATCATTGCCTCGGAAGCGGCGGCCAGGAAATATGGCCTGACGCCGATTGCCCGTATTCTCGGAGGTGCGGCCGGGGCCATCCCGCCGCGCGTCATGGGTATTGGACCTGTCCCGGCTTCCCGCAAGCTGATGGCACGCCTCGGCATGAAGCAGGAACAGTTCGATGTGATCGAGCTTAACGAGGCCTTCGCCAGCCAGGGACTTGCCGTTCTGCGCGAGCTCGGCATTGCCGATGACGATCAGCGCGTAAACCGCAATGGCGGCGCGATTGCGCTCGGGCATCCGCTCGGCATGTCGGGTGCCCGCATCACCGGCACCGCAGCACTAGAGCTTGGTGAAACCGGCGGTCGTTATTCGCTGTCGACCATGTGCATCGGCGTCGGCCAGGGCATCGCCGTGGTGCTCGAACGGGTCTGAGAGCGGCCTATTCGGGGATCGACTGCATCATGATTTCGCTGCGCAGGGCCGGTGCCTCGGCGCCGAAATAGGTCTTGAGCAGCTTTGGGAAATCGTTCGAGGTGTAGAAGCCCGTCAACGTGCGGTCGACGAGAAGCCGGAAGGCGGAATCGTTGCGCCGCATCGCGATGCCATAGGGCTCGTGCGTGAAAAGGCGGCTGCCGAGCTCCAGTTCGGACGGGTTGCCCGCCCGGTCGGCAAGGCCGATGAGAAGGGATCGGTCGGCGAAGTAGGCATCGATCTTGTGATCCTCGAGCGCCTTCAAACCGTCCTCATGCGTCGAGAAATCGACGATGCGGGTCTGCGGCACATCGGGACCAATGGCATCGCGCAGCGTTGCGCCGGTCGTCGTGCTGGCGCGCACGCCAATCGAGCTCTGGGCCGGCGACTTCAGGTCGACAGCGCTGACGGGGCGCTTGTCGAGAAAGAGAATCTGCAGGTAATCGGGCGAATCCTTGCGCAATAGCGCACTGGCGCCCGTCAGAAAGATAGGCTGGGAGAAGTCGACGCTTTCGCGCCGGGCAAGATTGATCGTGGTCGCACCGCAGAGCAGATCGATCTTACCGTCCTTCACCGCGCCGAACCCATCAGACAGCGTCGTCTCGATATAGTTCTTCTTCAGGCCGGAAACCTTGAGGCCGACCTCATCGGCGATGCGGCTGCAGAGATCGATCGCATAGCCGGCAGGGCTGCCATCCGCCTTCTTGAAGGAGAAGGGCTTCTCGTCGGCGATATAGCCGAGACGAATGATCTTGCTCTGCTTGATCGTGTCGAGTGTCTGGGCATCTGCAGGCCCGTAGGCAGAAAGACCGAGGGCTTGGCCCAGAAAAAGCAGCCATTTCATGCGCTTGAGCATGTCTTCCCCTCAAAGAGCGGTAACCCTCACCGCGGACCGAAGGCCGAGACTAGGGGCTGCCAGTCATTTGTCAACGGCAGCACCCGTTGCCGCCGGCATGCCCATCTCGCTCTTTCGTGCATTGCCCTTCTGCGATCTCGCCTGCTAAGACTGGCACATATCGTTTCATCACCTATGTCCTTGGTTTTTCGGGAGGCTATCGTCGCCATGGCAGATCTTGCTCAATTGCTTGCATCCATCAAAATTCCAGACCTCGCCGGCAAGGCCGTGCTGATCACCGGCGCCTCGACAGGCATCGGCGCTGCTGTCGCCCGCGCTCTGGCCGCTCAGGGCGTCAAGGTCGGCGTGCACTATAATGCCAGCCGTGAACCGGCCGAAAAGCTTGCCGATGAGATCAGGGCAGTCGGGGGTACGGTGCATCTGGTGCATGGCGACGTCTCGCGGGAAGGTGAGACGGAGCGTGTCGTCGAAGAGACGGCCAAGACCTTCGGTCATCTCGACGGGCTGATCAACAATGCCGGCGGCATGCTCGGTCGCAAGCCGACTTCGGAATATACCGATGAGCATTATGAGAAGGTCATGAACCTCAATGCCCGTTCGGTGCTGGCGGCAACACGCGCTGCCCATCCCTGGCTAAAGAAGCAGGGCGGTTTCATCATCAACACGACCTCGATTGCGGCGCGCAACGGCGGCGGCAATGGCGCAATTCTCTATGCGGCATCCAAGGGTTTCGTTTCGACGATCACCCACGGACACGCCAAGGAATTCGTCGCCGACAGGATCCGCGTCAATGCAGTCGCGCCTGGAGTTATCGCAACGCCCTTCCACGAGCGCTATACGAATGACGAGCAGATGGAACTGCAGCGCAAGTCCATTCCAATGGGCTTCGTCGGCACGTCGGAAGATTGTGTCGGCGCTTATCTCTTCCTCGCCTCGCCGACCTTGTCGGGTTACATTACCGGTCAGATCATCGAGGTCAATGGCGGCCAGCTGATGCCCTGATCTGGGCAAAAACGACGCAAACTGAGGGAACTTTCGCACTGCAATGACGTTTCCCGCTTGGCCATTCAGCAAACGGGGGCGTCATGAGCTTTTCCTTTTCCGAACTCGACTTCCTGAAACCGGAGCTGGGGGCGGAATATATCGGTTCAGGCACCCATTTTGCGGTTTTCTCCGCACATGCAGAACAGGTGGAGCTCTGCCTGTTCTCTCCCGATGGCAAGAAAGAGATTGCCCGGCTACCGCTGCCGAAGCGCGAGGGTGATATCTGGTCGGGCTACATCGCCGGCGTCGGCCCTGGTACGGTCTATGGCTACCGCGCGCACGGTCCTTACGATCCAAAGAACGGCCATCGCTTCAATGCCAACAAGCTGCTGCTCGATCCCTATGCCAAGCAAGTGCTCGGCGATCTCAAATGGGACGACGCGCTCTATGGTTATACGATCGGCAAGGACGATCTTTCCTTCGACGAGCGCGATAGCGCGCCTTACATGATCAAGGGCGTTGTTCAGGATCCGGAATTCGACTGGGCCGGTGAACAAGCTATCCGGCGGCCATGGCCGGAGACAATCATCTATGAGGCGCACGTCCGGGGACTGACGATGCTGCATCCGAAAGTGCCGGACAGATTGCGTGGCACCTTCCTCGGCATGTGCAGCGATCCGATCATCGATCATCTCTTGAAGCTCGGCATTTCCGCGATCGAGCTGCTGCCGATCCAGTTCTTCCCGAACGACCGCTATCTCGAAGAGAAGAAGCTTACGAATTACTGGGGCTACCAGACGCTCGGTTTCTTCGCACCGCAGGCACGCTATCTCTCGGGTGACAAGATCACTGAGATAAAGACCATGGTGAGGAAGTTCCATGCCGCCGGCATCGAAGTCATCATGGACGTCGTCTATAACCACACGGCCGAGGGCAGCGAGAAGGGGCCGACGATGTCTTTCCGCGGTCTCGACAATGCAAGCTACTACATCCTCTCGCCCGACGATCCGCGCCATACTTTCGATACGACAGGCACCGGCAATACGCTGAACGTTGCTCATCCGATGGTCATGCGCATGGTGCTGGACAGTCTGCGTTACTGGGTCGGCGCCATGCATATCGATGGTTTCCGCTTCGATCTTGCCAGCACGCTCGGCCGCCAGGACATGGAATTCGACCGGCAGGGCCTGTTCTTCGGCGCGATCCGCCAGGATCCGATCCTTGCCGGCGTCAAGCTGATCGCCGAACCTTGGGATGTCGGAGCCGGCGGCTATCAGGTCGGCGGCTTCCCGCATCCTTTCCGCGAGTGGAACGATAAGTTCCGTGACGATGTACGCCGCTTCTGGAAGGGAGACGGCGGAATGGTGTCGGAGATCTCGCAGCGCATCACCGGCTCGGCGGTGCAGTTCAATCACTCGGCTCGCGGGGCGACGTCATCAATTAATCTGCTGTCGGCGCATGACGGCTTCACGCTGATGGATACGGTTTCCTTCGACGACAAGCACAATGAGGCAAATGGCGAGGACAACAGGGACGGTCATTCAGACAATCATTCGGACAATATGGGTGCGGAGGGGGTGACCGATGACGAGGACATCAACAGGCTGCGAGTACGCCGGCGCCGTAACATGATGGCGACCTTGATGCTCTCTCAGGGCGTGCCGATGATCCTTGCCGGCGATGAGGTCGGCAACAGTCAGGGTGGCAACAACAATGCCTATTGTCAGGACAACGAGATTGGCTGGACGAAATGGGACGGCCTCGATGATCCGTTCCTTGATTTTTGCCGCAAAGTCGTCGCGTTCCGCAAAGCGCATCCGGTGCTGAGGCAGGAGCGCTTTCTGACAGGCGACAGTACCGAGGACGGCCGTATCGAAATCGCCTGGTACAAGCCGGACGCCAGTTTCATGGATGACGGCGCCTGGAACGACGATGGACTGCAAGTGCTCGGCGTCTATCTCTCGAAGAGTGCGCATTCCCCCGATACCGAGGAAATGGACGATCTCTATCTGGTCTTCAACGCCGGCGGCGATTGCGAGGTGCTTTTGCCCGAGGTCAACGGGCTGAAGCACTGGGCGCGTGTGCTCGATACCGGCGCTGAGGAGGATGCTTTCAAGCTCCATGAGCAGGAAGGTCCCGTCATGGTTTATGCCCAAAGCATTGCGGTTTTTGCGCCGAAGGGGCAGACCCGGCCGCCAAAGGATGCAAGCAAGGCCGAACGGCGCAGGTGGTTCCATTTCGGTCGGCGGAGCAGGTGACGGATCAATAGCAAGCAATGAATGCCGACGTCATCACCGAGCTTGGTCTGATTTATGTCAGCGATACCGAACCGGGTATCCGCAGACGACGAAAGGGCAAGGGCTTCAGCTATACGCTGCCAGACGGGAAAACGCTGGTCAACGAGATCCAGCGGGCGCGTATCCATGCGCTCGGTCTGCCACCGGCCTACGAAAATGTGTGGATCTGCATTGACGAGAACGGTCATCTGCAGGCCACCGGCTTCGATGTCCGTGGCCGCAAACAATACCGCTATCACAAGGATTGGCAGGCCTTCCGCAGCACCGGCAAATTCCATCAACTCATCGAGTTCGGCAATGCACTGCCGAAGATCCGGCGAACGGTGCTGCGCCATCTCGATACCGGCGCGGAGGACATCAACGGTGTGCTTGCCGCGCTGACGATATTGCTCGACGAAGCGCATCTGCGCGTCGGCAACCAGGCCTATGTGAAGGAGAACGGTACCTATGGTGCAACAACATTGCTGAAGCGCCATCTGAAGATCGTTGACGGTCGCATCGAATTGAAATTCCGCGCCAAGGGCGGCAAGCGCGTGCAGCGCAGCCTCAAGCATCCACGCCTGCAGAAGATATTGGAAGAGATCGCCGATCTGCCGGGCAGGCAGCTCTTCGTCTGGAAAGACGAGACAGGTGCGTTGAAACCGATCGATTCCGGCCGACTGAATGCCTATCTTGCTGGGATCTCGGGCATTGCCATTTCCGCCAAGACCTTCCGCACATGGGCAGGTTCGCTTGCCGCTTTCGGCGCGGCGCGCAACGCCATATCGGAAGAACGGCGGCCGACCGTCAAGGAGATGTCGGAAGCTGCGGCCGACGTCCTGCATAATACGCCGGCGATCTCGCGCTCCAGCTACATCCACCCGGCAATCATTGCGCTTTCTGCCAAGGATGAGACGCTGGAGGAGGGCGGTAGCGAGCTCCTGCGGGGGCTTCGGGCGGATGAGAACCGCATGCTGGATTTCCTGACGCACCACACCATTCCCGAGTGAATAAAAAGAACCCGCGGCGGACCCGTGGGTTACGCATTCAACAGAAGAGTATGGCGGCGGGTTCGCGTGGCGGCCTTCCTCGACCTTTCGATACTTCAAATTCTGGATCGAAGGCAAAACCGGTGGCAAAGACACAAAGACATCGTTCCCGAAAAATTGAAAACAATTCCTGATCAGGGCGCATCCTTGTCGAGTTCCGGATAGTGGCGGAAAATGCCTTCCGTGCTGAAAGGCAAGCGGCGGTCGGATTTCAGATAGCGGGCTATGTTGGGACGCTGCTCGACGCTGTCATGGAGGGCCGCAAGCAGCGGATATTGGCTGCGGTAGCTGCTCATCGCCTTTGGAAAGGCATAAACGAGTCCCTCGACGCTCTGAAAGAGCGACAGATCCACATAAGTCAGTGCATTGCCGGCTACATATTTGGAGCCATACGGATTCTGCCGCAGCACGCGCTCGAAATAGCCGAGGAATTTCGGGATGCGCTCCTTGATGAAATCGGCCGAGCGGGCCTTGGCTTCTTCCTTCTGGTCCTCGTAATAGAGCGAGGTGGCGATCGGGTGATGCGTGTCATGCACCTCGGCGACGAAATCGGTGATCGTGAGTTGCAACCCGTTTACGACATAGCGCAGCCCTTCGTCATCAGGTGCCAGGCCGAGTTTGGGGCCGAGATATAGAAGAATGTTGGCGACATGCGGAATGATGAGATCGCCGTCCCTAAGGAAGGGTGGGGCGAAGGGAATATGCGCTTCGCTTTCGCTCCGCATGATGCTCAGCATCGCGCCGGTGCCACGCCCGCGGCCGGATTGGCGGGTAATGTCGATATAGTCGGCACCCGCTTGCTCAAGTGCCAGCCGCACGAATTCTCCACGGCCCTGGATGCCGTCCCAATAATAAAGCTCGTAAGTCATTTGCCCTCGTAATGTCTTTAACGCCTTGTTTCGCGACCGAAATCCTTGCGAAGTTCGTCCTTCGTCTTTTCAAGTGTGTCCTTCTGCTTCTTCGTCAACTGCTCTCCGGCACGGTTGATGTAGAAATTCAACATCGACATGGCCGACCGAAAGGGGCTCGATTTGCGCCGGTCGCTGTCGTCGGCCGAGTGTTTCAGGGAAGCGGCGATCTTCTTCGGATCGTTAGATGTGAATACACCTTCCTTGAGGTCCATGGCGTCACTGTTTTCGGTGACATCCTGTGACCATTTCTTCTTGCTCTTCGCCATTGCGAGTGTCCTTTAGAGCAGCGGCAGGTGGCCTCGCGCCACCTGCCGCGTTGCTGGCGCCTGATGGTGCCGTCAGTGATGGGCGTGGTGTTCGTTGCGCTTGCGGGTGGCGGCTGCCTTCTTGGCGGAAGCGGAACGTTCTTCCTTCGAGCGGGATGCGGAGGCATGGCCGCCGATCCGTCCGCCTTTTTCGGAGGATTCGTTCGTATCCTTCTTGCCGCGCCCGGAGCCTGATTTGTTGCCGCCGCCGCTTTCCTTGTTGACGGTTGCCCATGCACGGCGTTCAGCCTCCCCTTGGGATACGCCGCGGTCCTCATAGCCTTCCTCGATATGCTCGGCCTTTCTCTTCTGCTTGTCGGTATAAGCGGATTTGTCACCTCTCGGCATGGCTGCCTCCTCTGGTTCGAAAGAGGCTCAACCGCTGGCCATCCAAAAAGTTCCGAGGCCGTCCCGGCCGCCCGTTTGGGAAATATCCGCAACTTGAAGGTTCTGACGCAGTCGGGGCCTAGGCAATGGGACGCTGGCGGGAAGCGGTCTTCACCGCGCGGTCGAGTGCTGCGGCGGTAAACGGCTTTGGCAGCAGCACGGAACCGGAAAAGCGGTTCGCATCCGGCAGATTGCTGTTGCCAGTCGCAAAGACGAGGCCGACCGACGGGAAGGCTTCGCGCGCCAGCGCTGCGAAGGCCGGGCCGGACATGCCCGGCAAGGCGACATCGGCAACGATAATATCTGTATTCGTATCTGCGCTGCGCAGGAGTTCGATGCCCTGTTCTCCGCTGTCGGCTTCGACCACGTCATAGCCGAGATCCCGCAGGATTTCGGCAGTATCCATGCGGATGAAGGCATCATCCTCGACCAGCAGAAGCTTCAGCCTGGGCTGGACGATGCCACGCGGTTGCTCGTTACCCGGCAGCGGTGCCGGGTTGGTATGGCGGCGTGGCACCTGATTGGCGAGGACGTGGCGGACTTTCCGTGCCAATGCCTCGCGTGTGTATGGCTTGGAGAGGAGCTCCAGGTCGGGATCGAGCCGGCCGCCATGGACGATCGAGTTTTCGGTATAGCCTGACGTATAAAGCACGGCGACGTTGGGCAGGCGCTCGCGGGCCATGCGTGCGAGCTCCGGGCTCTTCAGCGGACCAGGCATGACGACATCGGTAAAAAGCAGGTCGATATGCGCGCCGCTTTCGATCACGGTCAATGCGCTTTGCGCGTCCTTGGCCTTAAGTACGTGGTAGCCGAGATCGATCAGCATCTCGACAACGGTTGCGCGCACACCCTCGTCATCCTCGGCGACCAGAATCGTCTCGGTGCCGCCGGTTGCGGGAACATTGTCGCCAGTGGTGATCCGGTCTTTGCTTTGGAAGGAGCGGGGAAGATAAAGCTTCACCGTCGTGCTTTCGCCGATCTCGCTGTAGATCTTCACATGACCACCGGACTGCTTGACGAAACCGTAGACCATGGAACGGCCGAGACCGGTGCCCTTGCCCTCCGGTTTGGTGGAAGAACGGTTCGAAAGCCTGCTCAGTGATCTCCGGTGGCATGCCTGAGCCAGTGTCGGTCACAGCCAGCACCACATATTGGCCGGCTGCGACCTCCGGATGAGTTCGGCTATAGGAATCGTCGAGAAAGGCGTTGCCCACTTCGATCGTCAGTTGGCCTGCTCCATCCATTGCATCGCGGGAGATGATCGCAAGGTTCAGCAGCGCGTTCTCGATTTGGATCGGGTCGGCGAAACTGTTGCAGAGGCCGCCGGAGACCATGGTCTCCACTTCGATTTCCTCACCGAGCGTGCGGCGCAGCATGTCATCCATTGCGGAGACGAGGCGGCCGATATTGATCACCTTCGGCTCCAGAGGCTGGCGGCGGCCGAAGGCGAGAAGCTGGCTGGCGAGCCGCGATCCGCGCTCGACGGCGGATAGAGCGTTGGAGATGCGATCCCTGGCCCGGCCATTATTCGTCACATCCTTGCCGAGAAGCTGGAGATTGCCTGAAATGACCTGCAATAGGTTGTTGAAATCGTGCGCGACACCGCCGGTGAGCTTGCCGATCGATTCCATCTTCTGCGCCTGCTGCAGGGGTGCTTCCGCCTGCTGGCGTTCGAGGATTTCGGCGGCGACACGGACTTCAAGCGTTTCGTTCAGCTTGCGGAGCTGATCCTCGGCCTCGCGGCGCTGGACGATCTCAAGCTCGGCAGCGCGGATGAGCCGAGCGTTGTCGATTGCGACCGCAGACTGACCAGCCAGGCTGACGAGGCTTGCCTCTGGCGCATCCGAAAAGCGGGCGGGCTGGCTATGTCCGAAGAACAGCCCGCCAATGACACTGCCGTCGCGCGACTTGACCGGCACGGCGAGATAGCTGCGCACAGGAAGGCGGCCCCTCGGCATACCGGAATGCGGCGCATTCTGCCCGTAGCGCGGATCAAGCAGGCTATCGTCGGAGCGCACAACGCCCTCGCCGCTGAAAGTCGGTGCAAAAACCTTGGTATTGCGCGGCATCGGAAACCTGTCGAAATGTTTCCGGTCGACACCCGACAGCGCGTAAAGCATGTAACTGCCGCCTTCACCGTCATCGACATTGTAGAAGAAGGCGCCGAATTCGGCGCCCGTCAACGCTACCCCGGCATCGACGGCGATCTGTGTCAGGCGATCGACATTGAGTTCGGCGGTAATCGCCGAGCCGGCCCTGTTAACGACGGCGAGTATTGCGGATTTTTCCCGCGCCTCATCCAACGCGATGCGCTCCCGGTGCTTGGCAAGAACCTGGTCCGTCACTTCCATCGTCGCGCAGAGAATGCCGGCTACGTTGACGTCATCGTCCCGTAGCGGCGTATAGGAAAAGGTGAACCAGGTGTCTTCCGTCTGTCCTCGCGCCGCATGGGGACGTGCAGTTCCTTGTAGAGCTGTGACTGACCGTTAAGCGTGGCGTCCACGATCGGCTCGAACTGCGGCCAGATATCCGACCACACCTGCTGACACGGTTTTCCAAGGGCGGCAGCATGCCGTTCGGGAAAGATCGCGATATAGGCGTCACTATAGATGAAGGCAAGTTCGGGACCCCAGGCGACGAATTTCGGCTGGCGTGAATTGACAACCATCTCCGTGATATGCCGGAGTGAACTCGGCCATGCTTGGACTGACCCGATGCCGGCAGCATCCAAACCATTCCGGCGCAGCAAATTCCCGATTTCGCTATCGCCTTCCGGCCAGCGGCCCCCAACCCGTGCCATCAAAAATCGCTTTCAATCTTACTGTGGCATCACGCGCGCCGGGTCTGCCGGTCCACGTCGACAAAATAGAGGCGTCGGGCAGGAGGGAAAGGGCGAGCTGCAAATATCGTTAACCTGGCAAAGTTTCCGATTGCTCGCAAAACGGCTGTTTATATTTGTTATTCTTGGTCCAGCTTCCGCGAGGCGATGAAGGCGCGGCTCAAAGCAAAGGAACGAAGCTGAATCGGCTTGCGCGGATCGCGAAAAAATACGCCGACGATGTTATCAACCAGAAGGATGAGCCCCAGTGCGAAACCGATGTAGAGCAAAGCGGCGATCAGAAGAAGCGACATCTCCATCCCTCACACCTGTGCTGGAAAAACGCGGCCGGAGGCCGCAGGAGCTGGGATGACAAGGGCATGGGCGAAACGGCAGTTCATGGCGACTTCCCCGGTTGCCCATAAACAGAAGGAGGATACTCTTGTTCCCCGTTTCGAGGGGTGGACGCAGCTTTTTTACAAAGCTGTCCAGACAGACGCTTCATTCGGCTTGTGGTCACCCCCGCAGAGAAGCTGGCGCTTCATGAGTTTCTTAGCGCGCAACTAATTCAAACTTATGACAAAAAAAGCTAAGGGGCGCCGCGAAGGCGCCCTTTTTCATTGCAAGTTGAATATTTCTCTTCAGGACGCCGACTTGCGTACGGCTGTCCGCTTCGGGGCCGGTTTGACGATGCCGTTGGTCTTTGTGTTGGTTGCCTCCTTCTTGGCAGGTTTCTTGGCTGCTTCGCCGCCATTCGTGACCTCAGCCGTTGCTGCCGGTGCCGCCGTCTTGGCTGCCGCCGCCCGCTTCGCCCTAGGTTTCACTTCCTTGCCGTTTGGAGATTTTGAAGCCCCCTTGAGCGCGTCATGCTCGGCCCTTGCTTTTTCCCAATGGATGGAATCCCGTCCCGTCGGGTGTCCCTCTTCTTCCCAGAGGGCATATGCACGTTTCTTTATCCACTCTTCCCGAGTTTCTGCCATCGCTGATCTCCAGTCACAACATGCCGTCGTTCGAACGCGATACCGTTGGAAAGGTTCCAGACTATGGGGCCGGTTTCAAGTGGATTTGCCAAGTAAATCGGGAATATTTTTGCGTTGCAGTATTTATAGGCAATAACTCGTTCTAGTTGCCTTGATATTGGACAGCACGGTGCAGGTCCTCGATGAAATTGGCACGCTGGCGCGCGGCATCCTCTTGCTCGCGAATCCGCAGGAGGAAGGAAGGGTGGATGGTCACGAGGACCGGCGGATGGTTTTCTGGCGTGAGGATGTGACCACGCACGGGTGTCAGTTTCACCTTCGAGCCCAGCAGAGAATAAAGTGCTGTCGCACCGAGCGCGACGATGAGATTCGGCCGCACGACGTTGATTTCGGCCCCGAGCCACCAGGCGCAGCGCTGAATCTCCCCTGCATTGGGTTTCGAATGCAGGCGGCGTTTGCCGCGAGGCTCGAACTTGAAGTGCTTGACCGCATTCGTGACATAGCATCGCGAGCGGTCGAGCCCAGCCTCTTCGAGACAGATGTCGAGCAGGCGTCCTGCCGGGCCTACGAAGGGACGTGCCGCAATATCCTCTTTGTCGCCGGGTTGTTCGCCGACAAGCATGATCTTGGCCTTTTGCGATCCCTCGCCGAAGACGAGTTGGGTGGCGTTCTTGTAGAGTTCACAGCGTGTGCAGCCTTCCGCCTGATGTCTAAGCTGATCGAGGCTGGCGGCGTCGGCGCTTTCAAGCGTAAAGGCGGGGCCGAATTTCGGTGCGACGTTCATGGCGGCAATCTCTTGGTTTCACCCTCAACCGATCGCGCCGGGGATTGTTCCTGCCGGTTCGGAACAACCCGCAGCCTCAGGAATTTGATGCTGATTGGAAATCACACGGGGTGAGGGATGAACCAGATTTCACAAACAAGCACGATCACGGAAGGCACGGGACGCTGGGGCGCAAAGCTGCTCGCGGGCGGCGGTGCGCGTTTCCGTCTTTGGACGCAGGGTGAGAATGCGATCTCGCTGCGGCATCGCGGCCGGGATATCCCGATGCAGGACGTCGGCGGAGGCTGGTTCGAAGCCACTGCGGCGGAAGCATCCGCCGGCGATGAGTACATGTTCGTCCTCCCTGATGGAAAAGTCGTGCCGGATCCGGCGTCGCGAGCACAGGCCGGCAACGTGCATGGGCCGTCTCTCATCGTCGATCCCAGCTATCAATGGCAGAATTTGCACTGGCGCGGCCGTCCCTGGGACGAGGCCGTCATCAGCGAAATCCATATCGGCGCCTTTACTCCCGCGGGTACATTCCGGGCTGCGGCGGAGAAGCTGAAGCATCTTGCGGAAACCGGCATCACGGCTGTCGAAGTGATGCCGATTGCGCAATTTGCCGGAAATCGCGGCTGGGGTTACGATGGCGTGCTACACTATGCGCCGCATTCCGCTTATGGCACGCCAGCCGATTTCAAGGCCTTCATCGATACGGCACATGGCCTCGGCATCATGGTGCTGCTCGACGTCGTCTACAATCATTTCGGACCCGAGGGCAATTATCTCCACAGCTATGCGCCAGGCTTCTTCCGCAAAGACCGGGAAACGCCTTGGGGAGCGGCGATCGATTTCGGGCGAGAACCGGTGCGGCGCTTCTTCATCGAGAATGCGCTCTACTGGATCGGTGAGTTCCGGTTGGATGGGCTCAGGCTCGATGCCGTGGAGCAAATCCATGATACCTCTGAAAAGCATGTGCTTTCGGCCATGGCCGAAGAGGTGAAAGCCACCTTCGCCGACAGGCAGGTTCATCTCGTCGTCGAAGACCAGCGCAATCTCGTGGAACTGTTGGTCCGTGACGAGAACGGCGCTCCCAAAGCCTACGAGGCTGAATGGAACGATGATTTCCATCATGTTGCGCACATCATCGCGACCGGCGAAACCATCGGCCACTACAAGCCTTTCGCCGATCAGCTCTGGCATAAGCTTCGCCTGGCGCTTCAGCATGGCTTCATCTATCCGGATCGAACCGATCCGCCGGAACTACGCGTCGGTGAGCGCCGCTACCTGCCGCCGACCGCCTTTGTCGATTTCCTGCAGAACCATGACCAGATCGGCAACCGCGCCTTCGGCGAGCGGCTGGTGAGCCTTTCCGATCCCGATATGCTGGACGCGCTGACAGCGATGCTCCTGCTCTCACCGCACATTCCCTTTCTCTTCATGGGGGAAGAGTATGGCGAGAGGCAGCCCTTCTATTTCTTCACCGATTACACGGGTGAGCTCGCCAAAATCGTCCGCGAGGGTCGTATGGCGGAAGCCAAGGGTTTCGGTGGATTAAAGGCTGGCAGGACCGCGGCCGATCTGCCCGATCCGAACGCCCTTTCGACCTTCGAGAATTCGAAACTCGGCTGGCAATGGCTGGAGAACGAAGAGGGCCGGAAAAGCTTGGCTTTCGTCGCTGAGCTCCTGAAGCTGCGCAAGACCTATATCGTGCCGCTGCTGCGGCAGGGCTGGGCCATCGAGAGCGGCGCGCTGGAGGCGCCCGAAGGGACGGTCGCCATCTGGTGGAAGTTTGCGAATTTGACTCTGGCGCTGCGAGCCAATTTGTCGGGGCAGGCGCTGGTCTTGCCGTCGGTCGCCGGGACGGTGATCTACGAGCGCTACGGCAAGGAAGCAAAGCCTGCCGAGAATGGCGCGCTGCCGCCGCATTCCGTCGTCTTTGCCATCGATATTGAGCCGGCAAATTAAGCATCTGAAAATTTCGCGTTGAGAGCGAGCCACGCACTGATTGAACGCAGACGATTCGCGGCTATATCCTGTGGCGATGTTCCAACTGCTGTCGACCTACTGGCCGCATATCCTCTTCGTCATCTCCATTGCCATGGGGGCAGCGGCGGCGATCCACGCCACCATGACCAAGGAAGAGGTCCGGGCTGCTACGGGGTGGGTGGGTGTGATCCTCCTCTCGCCGATCATTGGCGCGCTGCTTTACATGATTGCCGGCATCAACCGTATCCGCCGCAAGTCGCTGAGCCTTCGCCGCGACGCGTTGCTGCTTGCCGCCGATCTGGACGAGCTCGAAAAGTTTGACGCGGAGACCGATGCCGTCATCAGCCAGTTCGGCCGGCGTTTTGCTGCCCTGCAGACGCTCGGCGATCGCGTCACGCGCTATCCGCTGACGACGGGCAATACGATCGACATGCTGGAAAACGGCGACGAAGCCTATGCGGCGATGAAGACCGCAATCGATGGCGCCGAGCGCAGTATCCTGCTGGAAACCTATATCTTCGACCGTGACAGGATCGGGCTGCGTATCGCCGATGCGCTGATTGCAGCCGTCAAGCGCGGCGTGGAAGTGCGCGTGCTGATCGATGCGGTTGGTGCGCGCTATTCGGTGCCGAGCATTCTCGGATACCTGAAGGACGGCGGCGTGACCGTCGATGTCTTCAATGGCAACGTCATCATGGGCCTGAGGCTGCCCTATGCAAATCTGCGCACACACCGCAAGATCCTGATCGCGGATGGAAAGATCGCACTGACGGGTGGCATGAATATCCGCGAAGGCTTCAGCGAGGAGGCAGTCGGCGGGAGTTTTGCGCATGACACGCATTTCAGCGTCAGCGGCCCGGCGGTTGCCGATCTCTTCGACGTCGCGGCCGAGGACTGGCGTTTCACGACAGGCGAAGTCCTGAATGGTGAGGCCTGGCGTATCGACCGACTGGAGCGCAAGCGCGGCGATCCGGTCTTCTTGCGCATCGTCGCTTCCGGACCGGACCGGAGCGTGGAGACGAACCACAAGATGCTGATAGGTGCCTTTTCCGTAGCGCGCCAGTCGATCCGGATCATGTCGCCTTACTTTCTGCCGGACCGGGAGCTGATCAGTGCGCTGACGACGGCGGCCCGGCGTGGCGTGGAGGTTGATATCGTTGTGCCTGCCGCCAACAATCTCGTTCTGGTCGACCGGGCGATGACGGCGCAATTCGACCAGATCGTCAAGAATTACTGTCGCATCTGGCGTTCGACGGGCAGCTTCAGCCATTCCAAGCTTCTCTCTATCGACGGGACCTGGGCCTATGTCGGTTCCTCCAATCTCGATCCGCGCTCGCTGCGGCTGAATTTCGAAGTCGATCTCGAAGTGCTGAATGCCGGCTTTGCTGCCGAAATCGATGAGCGCATCGATGATGCCATCAAGTCCGCCACGCCGGTTACGCTCGAGGGGCTGTGGTCGCGGCCCTTCCTGGTGCGGCTCCTCGAGAAGGTGCTGTGGCTGGGTTCCCCATATCTTTGACAGAGTTTTCGTGATTGCGGCATGGCAAGTTTTGCTGCGCTGCCTATAATCCTGAAAAAGAGTTTTTCGAGCAATGGAGCCGGCGTTCCTTCCGATGCAAGTCAAGAAGAAAGACAGTCTGCCCGCCAGTATCATCGCTTCCATCAAGAATAGGAAGAAGCGCGTCGAGACCTGGCGTGCGGGACCGAAACCGCGCAATGACGGTACGCTGATCGCCTCCTACAATGTCCATAAATGCGTCGGCACTGATCGACGCTTCGATCCGGAACGCACGAGCCGTGTCATCCATGAGATCGATGCCGATGTGATCGCGCTGCAGGAAGCCGATACACGCTTTGGCGAACGGACCGGCATTCTCGATCTCGCCCGGCTGGAGCGCGAGACCGGGCTGGTGCCGGTTCCGATCCCGGGTGTGACGAAGGCGCATGGCTGGCACGGCAATGTCGTGCTTATCCGCAAAGGTCTGGTGCATGATGTGCACCAGGTGAAGCTGCCGGGGCTGGAGCCACGCGGCGCGCTGGTTGCGGAAATAGAGCTCGAAGCTGGCGGGACCCTGCGCATCATCGCCGCCCATTTCGGCCTGCTGCGGCATTCGCGCGCGCAACAGGCAAAGACGCTGGTTGATCTCATCAGCGACCGTCACGAAATGCCGACCATTCTGCTTGGCGATCTCAACGAATGGCGGCTCGGCGACCGCTCGTCCCTCAATACCTTCCAGATGGCATTCGGTCCGCTGCCGCCCGCCGTTCCGAGCTTTCCTGCCGGCTTGCCGGTCCTGGCGCTCGACCGCATTATTGCCAACCGGAAAGGTATCATCTCCGCCGTGGAGGTGCATGACACTCCACTCGCCCGCATGGCGTCCGACCACCTGCCGATCAAGGCGGTGGTCGATCTGCAGCAGGAAGTGGCAAGCGTTTAGCCCCGTCCAGGCTCTCAGGCCCGGACGGGAGCAGGAAGAAGCTTGCCTCTCACCAGCAGCCAGAGCGTTCCGACTGCAATGATCGCAAGCGCGATGTTGACCAGCACGAAGATAACGGCCGCAAGCTCGCTGATCGCGCCGGTGTCGCCGCGTGCCGTCATGCGCAGTGCTGCTGTCGAAAGCGCTGTAAGGCCGAAGGTAAAGGCCCAATAGGAGCCGGCGAAGGGTTGTTGCATGATCCAGGGCAGCTGACGGCCGATGATCAGGACCTGCAGGATGGCGTAGCCGAACATGGCATGCACGAGCATATCGGGCGTGCCGGTCGTCACGCTCAGATAGGCGACGCTGCCGACGGCGGGCGGGGCAAGCTGGATGCCCAGAGTCGGCCGCAGCGGTGCGGCTAGCTCCGGCGCCATCAGCAGCCGGTGCAACAATACGGATTCGATTGCCAGCCAGGAAAAGAAACCGGCGCCGAAGGCGAGCTGGCCCCAGTCGGCATAACCAAGCGTGCCTGCAGCGATGGCGGTGACGAAAGAACCGGCAACAGTCGGCAGATAAAGAACCGGCGTGTTGGTCACCGGATCACGCCCACCACGCCAGAGCAGACCGGTTCGCCACAGCAGGAAAAACAGGGTGATGGCAAACCCGGCCAGAGCTAGAACTTCAGTTCCGATGCGCGAAAAAGGAAGGATCGCAAGTCCCGCCAGCATGGTCGCGACGCCGATCAGACCGACGAAGCAGCACTGGATGGGATGTTCAAGTTCTGCCGTCACCTCCTTCGGCGCGACAAACCATTTCGCGGCGTAGAGGAGAACGACGACGAGCCAGATGGCAAAGCCAAGAAGGCTGATGGCTTCGCCCACGCTGGCCGGAACCGGCCAGATGGCAGCGGCGGCGCGCCAGCTGTTGCCGAGCCCGACAACGCCAAGAACAATGCCAAAGAATGCAGCGGGTATGCGGGGGAGTGACATGTTCGTTTCTCCGTATTGGTCCGGCAGGGTCATTTGCCCTGCCGTGCGGCAAGCGGTTCACTTTGGACGTTTTACTTTGCAATGGCGTCGGCAGCGTCCATGACGCGGGCCGAATAGACAAGAGCAGCACCGGCATTAACGGAGATCGCGACACCGAGAGCCTCAGCAATTTCCTCCTTGGTGGCGCCGACCTTCTGGGCTTCGGTCGTATGTACGGCAATACAGCCATCGCAACGGACGGTGACGGCCACGGCAAGGGCGATCAGTTCGCGCTGCTTGGCGTCGAGACGGTTGGTCTTCTGTCCGGCGGTCGAAAGGGTTTGATAGCCTTTAATCGTCTCTGGCACGATCTTGGCGATTTCGCCGATCCGGCCCAGGAGTTCGCCGCGATATTCCTTCCAATCCAACATGAAAATCATTCCTTCTCATATCAGCGACGGCGTGATTGCCTCGGCTGTTGGAAGTGACTATGACCTTCGAGGATGATAGTTTGAATGCTCAGAAAAGTCATTTTCTAGCGCGATCGTCTCATGGATGTTTTAAGCCGCCTTATCGAGCTCGCCCGCCTGCAGCCGACGCTCGACATTCGCTGCCGGCTGCAAGGCGCCTTTCATATCGACCACGAACCCGTTGCAGCAGGGATGTTGCCGTTTCATCTGATCCTCGGCGGCGATTGTCTCATTCGCCTCGGCTCCGGTCGTGAAATCACCTTGCGCTCTGGCGATTTCCTGCTGTTGCCGCGCGGGGATGCGCATGCGATCGTTGGCTTGCGGCCGCGCGGCGAAGCACAGCCCCTGCACATCGCCGCGGGTGGCATGCTGCCTTTGCGCGAAAACGGCGAAGGCGAGGCCGATGTCGACCTGCTCTGCGGTCATTTCGATTGCGCGCCGGGATCGGCTGCCTTGCTGCTCGATAGCCTGCCTGACATCTTTCACGTATCGCTCACCGAAGAGTCGGAGGAGCTGCTGAAGACGTTGGTCGCCATGCTCTATAGGGAGACCGCTGAAGAGAGGCCGGGAGCGTTGGCGATCATCACCGCGACCTGTCTCTCGCTTTTCATCATGGTGGTGAGGGCCGGCAAGGTCTCACCCGTCGCATCCTCGGGGCTGCTGCAATTGCTTGGAGATGCCAGGCTCGGCAAATCCGTCGTGGCAATGATGTCCTCGCCGGCCTTTGGCTGGACGATCGATGACCTTGCCCGTCATTCGGCCATGTCGCGGGCGACCTATGCCCGGCAATTTCGCGAGCGCGCGGGAAGGACGGTTGGCGCGTTCCTGGCCGATATCAGGATGATGCTGGCGAGTGACCTGCTGCTCAGGACGCGCCGAACGGTTGCAGATATCGCCGCAGAGGTCGGTTATGAATCGGAAGCCGCCTTCGGCAAGGCTTTCAAGGCAAGACGCAGCATAACGCCGGCGCGCTTCCGCGCTGCGGAGCAGACAAGACAGAGTGGGCAGGGGTGATGCGCGGGGGGCTAAGCACCTTGCCGCTCGACTTCCGTCAGCACGGATATGAAGGCTCTGAGGCTTTGCGGCACATGCCTGTGACCGGGATAATAAAGGCAGAGACCGGGGATCGACGGGCACCAGTCGTCAAGAACAGATATAACCTCGCCGCTGGCAAGATAGGGCCGCGCGACCCTTTCCGGCACATAGGCGATGCCCAGCCCTTTGACCGCCGCTTCCGCCATCAGTTCTACATGATCGAGCGTGAGCGCACCCGATACTTCGATAGTCACTTCCTGGCCATGTTTCTCAAACTCCCAGCGGTAGAGTTTGCCGCTCGGCATCCGCAGGCGGATGCAGCGGTGGCGCTTGAGGTCTTCAGGCGTCTTCGGTCGCTTGTGATCTTTCAAGTAAGCTGGTGAGGCAACCGCGAGGAAACGTGCCTCGCCGCCGAATTCGACCGCTATCATATCAAGCGGCACGGATTCCCGCAGGCGGATGCCGGCATCGAAGCCCTCGCCGACAATATCGACCAGCCGGTTTTCGGTGACGATATCGAGCGATATCTCCGGATAGCGTTCGAGAAAGAGAGGAATGGCGGCGTTCAACAGCACGCGGGCGGCAATTTCGCTCGCGTTGATGCGCAGCGTACCGCTCGGCTGTCCGCCGAATTCCCCGACGGCATCGAGCGCCAGATCGAGATCACGCAAGACCGGTTTCAGCCTGTCGAGAAGCATTTCGCCGGCTTCGGTCGCCGCGACGCTGCGTGTCGTGCGATGCAGCAGGCGCACGCCCATGCGCGCCTCCATGTTGCGCATCATATGGCTGAGCGTTGAAGGCGACAGGCCGAGTTCGCCGGCCGCCTTGCGAAAGCTGCGATGGGTAACGATTGCCGAGAAGGCATTGAGGTCATCAAGTGTCGGCCGATAACTCATGGGTATTTTTCAACAGCTCATGCAGATTTGAACGGATTATCCCATCAATAAACCTCTCTATCTTTGCTGTCATCAAGCCGCGATCCAGCGGCATCAGAAAGGTAGAGACGATGACAAAGACATGGTTCATCACAGGCACATCCTCCGGTTTCGGCCGGATCATGACCGAGAAGCTGCTGGCGCGCGGCGATCGCGTCGCCGCAACCTTGCGCAAGCGCGAAGCCCTGGCTGACCTTGAAGCGCAGTATGGCGAGCGGCTCTGGGTCGCGACCCTCGACGTCACCGACGACCGTGCCGTTCATGCAGTCGTCGACGCCGCCTTCTTGCGGATGGGGCGCGTCGACGTCGTTGTCAGCAATGCCGGTTATGGCCTGTTCGGTGCCTCAGAAGAGGTGAGCGATGCACAGATCCGCCATCAGATCGATACCAACCTGATCGGCTCCATCCAGGTGATCCGCGCGGCCTTGCCGCATCTGCGTCGGCAGGGCGGCGGCCGCATCCTGCAAGTTGCCTCGGAAGGCGGGCAGATCGCCTATCCGAATTTCAGCCTCTATCACGCCACCAAATGGGGGATCGAAGGCTTCATCGAGGCCGTGGCGCAGGAGGTCGCCCCCTTCGGCATCGACATCACCATTACCGAGCCTGGGCCTGCGGGCACGGATTTCGGCGCTGGCCTCGTCAGGCCGCCGCAGATGGATATCTATGAGGATACGCCGGCCGGGCAGGTGCGCAGGGCAATTACTGACGGCTCGTTCAAGATCCTGGGCGACCCGGTGAGGATGACCGACGCGATGATCGCTGCGGCCGAAAGACAACCGGCCCCCAAAAGGCTTGCGCTCGGCAGCACGACCTATCAGTCGATCCGCAAAGCGCTGAACGAGCGACTTGCCGAGTTGGAAGCGCAGAAGGACATCACACTGTCGACCGACATCGACGCATAATCTATCCTCAGCGGTCGATCGTCGACATGATCGTGTCGTTGTAGCGCTTGCCCGAAACCTTGCCGGGGGCAAGCGCTTCATCGAGCGCCTTCATCTGCTCGGCATTGAGCACGATGGCGGCGGCGGCGATATTGTCTTCCAGGTAGGTGCGGCGCTTGGTGCCGGGGATCGGCACGAAGTCGCTGCCCTTGTGCAGGATCCAGGCGAGCGCCACCTGGCCGGGCTTGACGCCGAGCGAGGATGCGACCGCGCGCACGGCCTCGGCTGCGCGGACATTGGCGTCGTAATTTTCGCCCTGATAGCGTGGATCGCCGCGACGGAAATCGCCTTCCGGATAGTCTTCGGCGCGCCTGACTTCGCCGGTCAGGAAGCCACGGCCGAGCGGGCTGAAGGGGACAAGGCCGATGCCGAGCTCCCTCAAAGCTGGGATCACGTCGGCCTCCAGATTGCGCTCCCACAGCGAATATTCGCTCTGCACGGCCGACACCGGAAAGACGGCGTGGGTGCGGCGGATATTGGCGACACCGGCTTCGGAAAGGCCGAAGTAGCGAACCTTGCCTTCCTCGACGAGCTTAGCGACCGTGCCGGTGACATCTTCCATCGGGACAGCCGGATCGACGCGGTGCTGGTAGATGAGGTCGATGTGGTCGGTCGCAAGACGCTTAAGCGAGCCTTCGACGGCGCTGCGAATGGTTTCCGGCCGGCTGTCACGCTCGGTGCCAACCTGCTTGCCGTCTTTCAGGCGGAAGCCGAATTTCGTGGCCAGCGTGACCTCGTCACGCCGGCCCTTGAGAGCTCGACCGAGCAGTTCCTCATTCCTATAGGGGCCGTAAACCTCGGCCGTATCGAGGAAAGTGCAGCCGAGCTCGATGGCGCGGTGAAGGGTTGCGATGGATTCCGTCTCATCGGCCGGCCCGTAGGACTGGCTCATGCCCATGCATCCGAGGCCGATGGCCGATACTTCAAGTCCCTGGCTGCCGAGTTTGCGCTTCTGCATCGTGATGCTCCTGCTTTTAAAGTAAGGAGGTCTATATAGACCCCGGTGCAGGATTATGAATGCGCGAAAATCCCGATAAGCTGCGTGAGCGTTCAGCAGTCACGGTGCCGCCGGTTATCTTTGTCTTCCGATGTGAAGGTGACAAGGCGAATGGCATCCATCAGGATGGAGACGATTTGCTTCCACATGGCTTCTCTTCTTTCCCTGTTGTTCTCCTCCCCTTGCGTCCGGTCTTCAAACGAGCTTATCGTCGACTTCGGATGACTTGAGGTTATGAGATGAAACGTGGTCGGCTGCCACTGACGGCATTGCGAAGCTTCGAGGTCGCGGGACGGCTCGAGAGCTTCACGCTTGCGGCCGAGGAGCTGTTCATCTCGCAGGCCGCCGTCAGCCGGCAGATCCGCGAGCTGGAACAGCTACTGGGTGAGCCGCTCTTTGAGCGGCGCCATCGAAGTGTCATCCTGACCGGAAGTGGCCGGAAGCTGCTTGCCGTGCTCACGCCTTCCTTCGACCGGATCGATGAGTGCCTGGAGGATATCCGCGGAGCTTCAGTGTCTGCGGATCTGAAAGTCAGCGTCGAACCTTCCTTTGCCGCCTGCTGGCTGGTGCCGCGGTTGCCGGAATTTCGCAAGCGTCATCCTGAAGTCGAGATATCGCTCGATGCTGATCCGCGTACGATCGAATTCCGTACCGGCCAGGCGCAGATCGCGATCAGGCACAGCGCCACCGTCACCGCATGGCCACGGACAGAAAGCCGGCACCTGATCGATGTCCGCATGGTGCCGGTGATCGCCTCCGATCTTCTGGAACGTGGCCCACCGATCTCCTCTCCGCATGACATTATTGCTTACGGGCTTTTGCATGAGGAAACCCGCGACGCCTGGAGCCGGTGGTTTGAGGCGGCCGGCATCGCTGTGCCCGAGACGGCGAGGGGGCCAGTCTACGCAGATGATGGGCTCGTGCTGCAGGCGGCGCTGCGCGGCCAGGGCGTTGCACTCCTGGATGAAGCCTTTGCAGAGGAGGAAATCCGGGCTGGCCGCTTGCGCCAGCTCTTCGACCGCATTGTTCCGAACGGCGCCTACTGGCTGGTTGCCCGCAGCTTTGCCCGCCTTGTGCCCCCGGCTGCGGATTTTGCACGCTGGGTGACCGAGAGCTTTCAGAGGCGCTGAGCTCTACCCGTCTGTCGCCATCCGCTTCCTGGCCGCCTCACGAACAAGCTTCCATCGGGTAAGCTCAAGCACGGCGTCCGCCAATGCGCGATGCGCCGGGATTACCGCCTTGCTTTCCTCGATGACGCCGTCGATGAGCTTCGATAGCTCTGTCTCCGTGATGGTCGCTCCTGTTAATTCACGCGCTGCGGCCATAAAGGCATCACGTGACTTGCCGAGCCGGAGGGCATGCCGAGGAAATCCGGCGGCGCGCAGGAGAACGCTCAGCCATTTCCCATCCCACGAAGGGGCACTCGCATAGAGCTCGTGCCCGGTCAAAACCTCGACCATTTCACTGGCGACCTGCTCTACCGGCACGCCCTCCGATGCCAGCAACCCCCGGGAAATCCCATGGATTGCTTCCGCATCGGCCGCCCAGTCGTCCCAGTCGGCGGCGGGCCGGATCAGGGCCGAGCGCGAGCGGCCATCCTCGAACACCCAGGCAATTTCGATCGGAACGCTTTTCTTGCTGAGGGACGAGGCCTCGAAATCCAGGAAAACGATCAATGCAGCGCGACAGGCGGGTGCTGTCCTCCAGCGAAAGACTTGTCCCGATCGACCGGTGCTCATCGGCTCGAAATCTATTCAAGCCTTAGGAACCGGATCGGGCGAACAGGACGCAGCCTATAGCTGCCCGCGTTTATTTGTCGAGCCGCATGCCGTCGGCGTTAAAGATGTGCAGATCGGCGGGATCGCAGGTGAAGGCGAGCTGGCTGCCGGTCTCAATGTCAACCGATCCTCTGTATTCGACGGTCAAAGGCTGGCCGTCTCCAAGCTGACAGTAGAGGAATTGTGTGCCGCCGAGATATTCGTCGAAATCAACCCTAGCCCACAACACGTCATCCTCCGGTCCCGAGACGATGCTCAGATGCTCCGGCCGCGCGCCGAGAGTGATCTTCTGGCCGGCCGCTAGACCGGCGCCGCTGATCGGCGAACGAATGCGATTTCCGGCCGCCAGGATGTTGCCGTCACCTGCCCAGCTTGCCTCGAGCAAGTTCATGCGCGGCGAGCCGATGAAGCCCGCGACGAAGACATTGTTCGGCCGTTCGTAGATCTCGCGCGGCGTTCCTGACTGTTCGATATGCCCATCACGAAGCACGACGATCTTGTCGGCGAGTGTCATCGCTTCGGTCTGGTCGTGCGTGACATAGATCATCGTATTGCCGAGCTCGCGATGGAGTCTGGCGATTTCGATGCGCATGGAGACGCGCAGTTCCGCGTCGAGGTTCGACAGCGGTTCGTCGAAAAGGAAGACATCCGGCTTGCGGACAATCGCGCGGCCGATCGCCACACGCTGCCGCTGGCCGCCGGAGAGCTGGCCTGGCCGGCGATCGAGGAGATGATCGATTTTCAGGATTGCCGAGGCCGCCTTGACGCGGGCCTCGATCTCCGAGGTTTGCGTCCGTGCCATTTTCAGGCCGAAGGCGAGGTTGTCGCGCACGCTCATATGCGGATAGAGCGCGTAAGACTGGAAGACCATGGCGATGCCGCGATCGGAGGGATCGAGATCGGTGACGTTGCGTCCCTTGATCTCGATTTCCCCGTCGGTGACATCCTCGAGCCCGGCGATCATCCGCAGCAGCGTCGATTTTCCGCATCCCGAGGGTCCGACGAAAACGACGAAGGACCCCTCGGCAATGGTCAGGTCAATGCCATGGATGACTTCCAGATTGCCGAAACTCTTGCGAATTTCGGTCAGCACGACGCCCGTATCCGCCATATTATTCACCGCGCGCCTCGCCGGCTCTGACCCAGACGAGCATCTCGCCCGGTTCGCGATTATCCCAGAAAGGATAGGGCACGAAACGTGCGCTCGCCTGTTGTGCGGCAGGCGGAGAGGCGCGGTAGAGCGCAGAGCCCCAATCTGCCGTGTCGCGGCTGATGGGAAGGTCGAGGGCGACGGCGCCGCGAAGGCCGACGATTTCTGATGTTTTCGCCTGCGAGACGTCGGCGGAAAGCGTAATGCCATTCAGCCCCTCGCCATTGTCTGTCTCTTCGACGCAATAGACGAGTGGACCGCGCATCAGCGCCGTGCGGCCGGCATCCTGACGGACCAGCGGATTGGCAAAGAGCTTGCGGGCAGCCAGCGGGATCGACAGATCGACCTTATCGCCGCTCTTCCAATCCCGTTCGATCCGGGCATAGCCGTCCACAACAGCGGATTGAAGATCGAGCCTTTCGCCGTTGACGGAGAGCGCAACACCCTCAGCCCATTCCGGGATGCGCAGCGATAGCGCGAAATGTGCGGGACGATCGAGCGCAAGGTCGAAATGGATCGCGCCGTCCCAGGGATAGCGGGTCTGTTGCGAAAGCTCGACCTTGGCGCCGGCGAGATCGAAGCGTGCCTTGCTTTCCCCATAGAGATGGACGGCAATTTCATCCTCGGCGATCGCGTACATGTAGGAGCCGACGGAGGCGAGCAGACGGGCGATGTTCGGCGGGCAGCAGGGGCAATGGTGCCAGATCCAGCGGTGATGCTTGCCGGCACTTTCCAGCGGGTTCTCATAGAAGAAACGGGTGCCGTCGAGTGAAAGGCCGGCCATGGCGCCGTTATAGAGCGCCTGCTCCATGATATCGGCATAGCGCCGGTTCGGACCGCGGCCGAGCATACGGTTTGCCCAGAAGACGAGGCCGACCGAGGCGCAGGTCTCGGCATAAGCGCTCTCGTTCGGGAGGTCGTAATAGTCGGTGAAGCCTTCGTTGGAGGCGGCTGGGCCGATGCCGCCGGTGACGTACATCTGCTTGGTCGTCAGATCGTCCCAGAGGGTTTCGAGTGCTGCCGTCAGTGTGTCGTCGTTATATTCCGTGGCGATATCGGCCATGCCTGCATAGAGATACATGGCGCGTACCGCGTGGCCGACGACCTTTTTCTGCTCGCGCACCGGCAGATGCGCCTGGCCATATTCATAGGTCTTCTGGTGGAAGTCGGCAGCACTGCGGCCGTCACGAGTCGCTTCGTCGGTGAAGAAGTGCGGCTCGGTGCCGCGCTCATCGATGAAGAACTTCGAGAGATCGAGATATTTCTTCTCGCCGGTGACGCGTGCCAGCTTGACCAGCGCCAGTTCCACCTCTTCGTGACCGCAATAGCCGGGGATCTGGCCCGGGCCGTGGCCGAAGACGGTGATCAGGTAATCGGCATAGCGGCTCATGATGTCGAGCAGCTTCTTCTTGCCGGTTGCCTGATAATAGGCGACGGCGCCTTCGATCAGGTGACCGGCGCAATAGAGTTCGTGATGGTCGCGCAGGTTCGTCCAGCGCCGGCCTGGCTGCACGCGCTGGAACCAAGCGTTCAGATAGCCGTCCTTGTCCTGCAGTTTTTCATACATGTCGATGATCTCATCGACGCGGGCTTCGAGCTTTGGATTGGGTCGCCGGTAGAGCGAATAGGCCACGGTCTCGATCGACTTGCCGAGATCGCTGTCCCAGAACATCTGCGTCGTGCCACCCCAGGGACCGATCGGAATAACCACGCCGGGGCTTGGCTGGGTCACGTCGATCGCCTGCAGCATGCCGGCCTCGACGCAGCGGTCGAGCAGCGTTTCGGCGGTGGAATCGCAGATCGCATCCTGGCGATCGCCAAACAGGCCCTGCAACTCGACGCTCGGCACGGGCAGGGGACGGAACTGGCGGTCTCTCTTCAGCTTGTTCATGGCTTCATCCATTTCGTTGAAAGATCATCATTTCACCGCGCCGGCCATCAGCCCGCGCATGTAGTAGCGTTGCAGGAGCAGGAAAACGATCAGGCAGGGGATCGTCATGACGACGACGCCGGCCTGAACCGCGCCCCAGTTGATGGCGCCGAGGCGACCGGCGCGCACCGCCGTCATCAGGACGGGAAGCGTGTATTTCTCGTTGCTGGAGAGCAGTACGAGGGCGGCCAGGAACTCGTTCCAGGCATTCAGGAAGGCAAAGATCGCGACCGTCGCAATACCCGGCAGCACCAGCGGCAGAAGTACGCGTATCAGCAGTCTCAGATCCCGCGCACCGTCAATGCGGGCTGCTTCCTCGATCTCCTTCGGCACGGCGTCGAAGGCATTGCGCATCATGAAGACGGAGAAGGGAAGCTGCAGCGTGACATAGACGAGGGTGAGCCCCAGCAGCGAATTGTTGAGACCGAGCTTCGCCAGAATGATGAAGAGCGGCGTCAAGATCGACTGGAACGGGATCATCAGCGTGGCGATGATCAGCACGAAAAGCGCATTCTTCAGCGGAAACCGGTAGCGTGAGAAGCCGTAGCCTGCGAGCAGGCTGACAGCGACCGTCAGCAGCACGGTCGCCAGCGAAACGAAGAGTGAGTTGATCATGTGCTGCCAGATGCCGGCGCCGAACGTATCGAGCAGCGCATAGGCATCGAAGCTGACACCTGTCGTCGGCCATGGCGGCAAAGGCGGCAGGCTCGACTCCGTACCGTGCCGGAAGGAGGCGAGCAGCGTGATGATGAAGGGCGCCAGGAAAAAGATTGAAATGGCAATGCCGGCGACATGATAGGTCGATTGCGATCTGAAACGCTTGCGGGCGCGGCGTTGTCGGGAGGAGATCATCAGCGTTCCTCCCCGACGCGCAGCAGCCAGAGCTGGACGATGGAGATAGCAACGAGGATCGCCAGAAGCACGATCGAAAGAGCCGATCCGTAACCCAGATTGAAGGACACGAAGGACTGGTTGAAGATGTAGTAGACGACCGAGATCATCTTGTTCTGTGGCCCGCCCGACGTCATGATGTAGAACTGGTCGAAGGCGAGGATCGAGCCCGTGACCGAGACGATCAGCGCCAGCGCAATCGTCTTTCGCATCAGCGGCAAGGTTAGATGCCGAAAGCGCTGCCAGCGTCCGGCGCCATCGATGCGGGCCGCCTCCGTCAGTTCGGACGGAATGGCCTGCAGGCCGGTCAGCAGGATGATCATCGTAAAGCCTGCGATCTTCCAGACGACCATGACGATGATGGTTGCGAAGGCGGTATCGAAGCTCGCCATGATGTTCGGGCTCCGCTCGACGAGGCCGAGGGCGCGAAGGGCAGGGCCGAAGAAGCCGCTATCGACATTGGCAAGCCACACCCAGAGAAGCGAAGCCGTCGCGAGCCCCACGACGACGGGCAGGAAGATGATCGTCCGGTAGGTACTGACGAAGCGGCGCTCTTTCTCCACGAAAATCGCCAGCGGGAAGGCGATCGCAAAGATCGCGATGGTCACGATGACGGTATAATAGGCGGTGAAATTCAGGGCCGCCATGAAGCGGCTATCGTTCCACATGCGGGTATAATTGGCAAAGCCGATCCAGCGCGAGGCACCCATCAGCGGCCAGTTGTGCAGGCTCATCCAGCCGGTGAACAGCACGGGCATGACGAAGAAGACGATGACGAGCGCCATGGCCGGCGCAATGTAGAGAAAGCCGCGCCATTGCGACTTTCGCCGTTTTCGGACAGCGCGGATGCGCTGCGGACCGGAACCGGTCATCGAAACCTCCGCATTTTACGATTTCTTCAATCTGTGAATCGGCCGGGGAACTGCCACCGTCCCCCGGCCACGGCCGGGAGAGTTATTGGCCGCTGTCGATGATGGACTGCATCTCGGATTGGGCATTCGAGAATGCGCCATCGACGTCGTCACCGAAGATCGCGGCATTGGTGAAGGTTGCCCAGGGTCCATTGGCGCTGTTGATCAGATCGTTGAACTGCAGCGTATAGGGTGTCTTGGCAACGGAGATCGCCTTCAGGCCCACCTGCATGCGAGGGTCGAGCCCGGCAAGCACCTGATCGGCAATGTCGCCACGTGTCGGCAGGCTGCCATATTTCGCCATGACCTTCTGGCCGTCCATCGAATAGATGTATTCGAGGAATTCCTTCACGGCATCGATCTTCTTCGTGCCCTTGGTAATGACGAAATTGTCGCCGCCGGCAAAGGACGAAGTCTTGCCATCGACACTGGGGATCAGCGTCACGCCGAAGTTGATATCCGGGTACTGGGTGACCAGTGTACCGATGGCGAAGGCGCCGAGGCTCTGCTGGCCGATCTTGCCGTTTGTGAAGGTCAGAAAGTTCGTCCCGTTGTCGCTCGCAGCACTTGCCGGAACAAGATCCTTCTTGACCATATCGCGATAGAAGCCGACGGCCTTGCGCATTTGCGGCGTGTCGAGCGTTGCGGTCTTGCTGTCCTCCGAGAGGATATCGGCACCTGCACCCCAGACGAGCGGCGTGAAGGTGAAGATCATGCAGCCGCCGCAGCTGCCGCCCGAGAAGTAGAAGCCGTACGTATCATCGCCGAGCTTGCGAATCTTCTCGGCATTGGCTTCGATTTCTTCCCAGGTCGTGGGCGCCTTTTCGGGATCGAGGCCGGCCTTCTTGTAGAGGTCCTTGTTCCAGGCAAAGACAGAGGTTTCGACCGATAGCGGCAGACCGTAGATCTTGTCCTGATAGGTGCCGAGTTTGACATGCGACGGCGACAGTGAATTGAAATAGGGCAAGCTCTTTGCCCAGTCCGTCAGGTCCTCGAGCTGACCCGCGGCGGCGAAGGCCGGGTTATAGATCAGGTCCATCGACAGGGCGTCGGGCGCCTGGCCGCCGGCGATTGCGGTTGCGTATTTCTGCACCAGTTCGCCGAAGGGCACTTCGGTCGTGACGACCTGGTTTTCGTGGCTCGCATTATAGGCCTCGACAACCTTCTTGAAGGCATCGCCGATGCCGGTGCGGACCCACATTTCGATCTTTTCGGCAGCCGAGGCTGTCGAGACCAGGCAGAGGGTGGCAATACTGGTTGCCACCAATAGACGCTTCATCATGGCTCTCCTCCCAAGTTGGCGCGTCTCCTTCGCGCCGTTGCTATATTCCGAGGGTGTCACCCCCGCATGATTGCCGCACGACGAGACGGCACGGCAATTTCCTGATGCCGGGCTCCACCGAGCGTCCCTCCGCAAGCGCCAGAACCGTCAATCCGGCCTGCCGCCCCAGCTCCTTCAATTCCATATCCACCGTCGTCAGCGGCGGTCGCGTCTGGGCGGCGACAATCTCCCAATTGTCGAATCCCACCACCGAAACATCCTGCGGCACCCTGATGCCGCGTTCGCGCAGCGCATCGATGACACCACGCGCAATCTGATCATTGCCGCAGAAGATGCCGTCGGGCCTTTCGCCGCTGCCGCTCCACAATCTTGCGACGGCTTCGTGGCCCCAGCTTTCCGACCAGACCCCGAACAGGACCGGCTGTTCTTCTCCCGCGACCCTGCGATAGGCATCTGCACGCTCGCGCACCGAGAAGAAATTCTCCGGTCCGGTGACATGCACGATCCGCTTGCGCCCAAGCTTTGCCAGCCACTCGACGGCAAGCCGCGCACCCTGCGCATCATCGGATCGGAAGGTGACACTTCCCGGCGCCCCTTCCGTAAATGCGTAGACCACAGGCACATTCAAATTCGACAGATCGACCGGTAACCGTCTGTCCAGACGCTTTCCTGTTGCGATGATGCCGTCGACCTGTTTGTCGAGCATCGCCTCAACATGAATCTGCGCCAGCGCCGGGTCCTCCTCAATCGCGCACAGAAAGACCGAAACGCCATGGTCGACGAGAGCATCCGATATGCCTGCCATGACCGGCAGGGTAAAACGGCCATAGGTATCGTTGGTGAGAAGCCCGATCGTGAAACTGCGTTTGCTGAGCAGGCCTCTCGCCAAAGCGTTCGGCCTGTACCCGATCTCCGCCGCGATGCGCTTGACCCGCTCGCGCGTTTCCAGTCCCATCCGGCCCGTATCGTTTAGCGCCTTCGATGCCGTGGATATGCTGATTCCAGCAGCAGCCGCGACATCGTGAATGGTGATCCGGCCTCTTTTCCCCCCTGTTGTGTCCAGCAGCTCCTCCATCGAACTTGCGATGAGAAAAGCTTTTCCCAGTGAAATTGTCAAGTGAGAAAAGGTTTTCTCAGCTGTTGCTGACTAGGTCTGAGGCCGATGAGTAGAGATGAACCGGTATCAATGATGAGCCGGCTTCTGATCGAAGCCATGCGCGGTGGGCTTGTCAGTGTGCGATCACAATCACTTACAGATATCCGACATGGTCGCCGAACGGGACATCCTCATCCAGGTTGCCGCTGCCGATGCGGTCACTCTCGCCGGACAGGCGTTCTTCGTTCGGATCGGAAGCCTCCGCATGGGTATGGGTGGAATGATGGTCCAAATGCCGGTCCGCTGCCCGATCGTCATCCCCATCGACACGATCTTCATGGCTGTCAGCGGTGTGGTGATCGTCTTTTTTCCCACTGCCTGCGGTGATCTTTGCCTGTCGCTCGGCGACCCAGGCATTGTCAGGTTCGGAACCGATTGAGGTGCTGTGGTTCACGTGTGTGGCCGAGGAGGCTGCCGTGGGCGAGGTGGGCGCAATCTTTTCGACCATTGAAACTCCCTGACTTATGGCCCGACTGGCGGGCCTGGCTATGATGTCTGTCGCCCAAGCGGGTGCGCATGCGGATCGATGCTGATCTGGTCGCGACCTCTCATCTTGGCCGCGTAGAGCGCCAGATCGGCCCTCCGATAGATATCATTGGCATAGTCTCCGCTCATGACACAGGCAATGCCCGCAGAAAAACTGTAGCGGAAGCTGAGCTGGTCAGCCAGCGGGCGAGACTGCCTCACGGCAACCAGCATGCGATTGACGATCTCTGCCGCTTCTTCGGGAACCGTGTTCGGAAGAACCAGAACAAACTCTTCGCCGCCGACGCGACCGAGAATATCCGTTTTGCGCACCATTTTCTGCAGCGTGGCCGCGAAATCCTTGAGAACGGCATCGCCGGCAGTATGGCCGAAACGGTCATTGATATATTTGAAATTGTCGATGTCGAGAACCGCGAGGCAACCGACCTTCTCCTGCTGGTTGCCATAGCTGCGCACCAGCTCCTCAAGCTTCGACATGACGAAACGTCTGCTCGGGATGCCGGTCAGGTCGTCGGTCTGGGAGGCTTTGATCGCACTGTCGCGATCTTGCCGCAGCGTCCTCTGATCGGAGCGGATCGAGGTCACGTCACTTGCGACACAAAGCATCCAGCCATTGGCCTGCATGGTTTCGGTCATCCATAACCATCGGCCGTCATGAAGGTCGGTCTCAAAGGCGCGAAATCCGCTTTTGCCTCGACGGGCGAGCGTCGACAGCAGCCAGCTCTCAAAGTCGGCCGCTGCAATAATCGTTCCACGGCGGGCATTAAAGTTGCGCCGCATCAGCTCGGGCCAAAGTGGTTGTTCGTCCTCTGCGATAAACCAGGCATCGCGAAACGCGCGATTGGCAAAACGCAACCGGTCATCCTGGTCGTAGACCGCAACCATGACGCCCGCAGCTTCCATCAGCTGCGCCATTTGCAACATTGCTTCCGTGTCACCCAAGGTCATCATGTCCTCAGAACAGATCATCTTAGCTTGAACTATCTGCCTGGCGTGAAGAAACAGTTAGCTGGTTTGCATATGCACAGGTGGTTCTGTGCCGGCACCGCTGGCTGGATCGCGATTCCTGCTCGTAATGGGACCGCGAATTCTTCCTGTAGATGGAATAATACCTTCCGCATTCTGCCGATTAATGGATTCCGGTGAATGGCTATGTTGGTGCCAGGCCAGCAAGGGCTGTTGGTGAATTTGTCAAAACGGAGAACTGAGATGAACAGACTGATCCTTTCCCTGATGCTGGCAACCGTCAGCTTTGTTCCCCTTTCCCAAGCCGTCGCCGCTCCTGCCAAGCCGGTTGAGATCACCCGGCAGGTGCCGGTGACCGTGCACTATCGTTCGGCCAAGATCGATGGCGTCGACATGTTCTATCGTGAGGCCGGCCCGGCCGACGGCCCGCTCGTCCTGCTTCTGCACGGCTTCCCGACATCCTCGCACATGTTCCGCAACCTCATTCCGCTGCTGGCAGATCGCTATCACGTCATCGCCCCCGACTATCCGGGCTTCGGTCAGAGTGATGCACCCGATCACACCAAGTTCGCCTACACCTTCGGCCATTATGCAGACATGGTCGATGCGCTGATGACCCAACTCGGCGCCAAGAAGTACGCCATGTATGTCATGGATTACGGCGCACCAGTCGGCTACCGTCTGGCTCTCAAGCATCCGGAACGGGTGAGCGGGTTGATCGTCCAGAACGGCAATGCCTATGAAGAAGGCCTGCGCGAGTTCTGGGATCCGATCAAGGCCTACTGGGCAGACGATTCGAAGGAGAAGCGCGAGGCGCTCTCCAATCTCGTGGTTCTCGAGACCACCAAGTTCCAGTACACGGACGGCGTCAAGGACCTCACGCGCATCAGCCCCGACAACTGGGTTCACGATCAGGCCCTTCTCGACCGGCCGGGCAACAAGGATATCCAGCTCGATCTCTTCCACGACTACGGCACGAACGTCCCGCTCTACCCGCAGTTCCAGGCCTTCTTCCGCGAACGCAAGCCGCCGACGCTGATCGTCTGGGGCAAGAATGACAAGATCTTCCCGGAGGACGGCGCACATCCTTACCTGCGTGATCTTCCGGACGCTGAAATGCACCTCCTCGACACAGGTCATTTCGCCCTTGAAGACAAGCTGGATGAGATGGCGCCGCTCATCCGCGATTTCCTCGATCGCAAGATCGCAAAGTAACAATCGCTTACCTGAGAGCCCGCGTATTCAGCGATGAATACGCGGGCCTTTTGCTGCTAATTGAAGTGCCTGTTGGACCTCAGCTTTTCCACCGAAAAATCGATGAAGCTTCGCACTTTTGCCGAAGCATACCGGCCTTCCGGATGGACGACATGGATCGGCAAAGGCTCCTCCTCATAATCAGCCAGGATCGTGCGTAATTCGCCGGCCTCGAGCTGTGGCGCAATCTGGTAGGACAGAACGCGCGTCAGGCCCCAGCCGGAAGCCGCCGCCGAGATGGCAGCCTCGTTGGTACTGCAGAAGAGACGGGGGCTGACGTGGACGGTCGACTTTTTCTGCACGCCGAAACGCCATTCGAGCGATGTCCATGCACTGGTCGAGGCGACAATGCGATGGCTCGACAGATCGCCGGGCGTCATCGGAACGCCATGCTTTTCAAAATAGGCAGGCGATCCGCAGATGACGCGTCTCACCTGGCCGACGCGCGTCGCGGTGAGGCCGGAGTCGGGCAGATGACCGATGCGGATCGCGACATCAATACCTTCTTCGACCATGCCAACAACGCGGTCGACGAACAGGCCGCGACCGATCACATCAGGGTAGAGATCCAAATATTCGGTCATTAGTGGCATGACGAACATTGTACCGAACATGACAGAGGTAGTGACGGTAAGGGTGCCCGTCGGCCTCCCGTAGGCGCCGGCCGCGGTCGCTTCCGCCTCCGAGAGATCGGCGAGAAGCCTCTGGCAGTCTGAAAAATACTGGGCGCCTGCCTCCGTCAGTTTGACGGACCGGGTCGTGCGCGTCAGAAGGCGCGTACCGATGATATCTTCCAGAGCAGACACCATGCGAGTGACTGCGGGAGGGCTCATGTGGAGTTGCCGTCCTGCGTCTGCAAAGCTCTCAGCCTCCGCGACCTTCACGAAGACCCTCATTGCCTGCCATCGATCCATGCGGTTCACACTGTCTTCAAAAGCTTAAGTCCCCTACAGAGATTTAAACGCTTTTATTCCGATCGCAATCTATCGGCCCCATAGCGGCGGCCGCTGAACGGCCGGCTTTTGATCTCGCCATCGACGGCTCCAGTTTCTTGATGAAGGCTCGCAGTTCAGAAGCGATGTCAGGAGCACCGAAAGCCTTTAGTTGCCGACTTGCTACGATGCCTGCCGCTTCGTCACCGGCTTCTATCGCTAGCGCGAATTTGACGGCGATATCGACAAACAGGTCGAAACTGCCTCCGCGCTTTGCAGCGTCGATTTCAGCTCCACTTAGCGCCATTTGCTTCGCCTCGAGCTCCAGGGATCGAAGAGCGTCGAAATCGCTTCTCGAACTTGCAAGTGCAAGTTCGATTTGTATGCGCACGAGGGGAGTGATGAGGTTCTTGCTCAAGCCATTCTCCATAGGCTGCAATAGCCATCGTCTCTTGGTCACCGTTTCGAGCCTGCCGGAAGATATCGCTTGATACTTTGGCAGGTGGGGCGATCGCGGACTATTGGCCGTTCGCAGACGGAATATCGTCAGTGGAGCGATACACCCGGCCGCAACGAGCCTGAACCGACGTTCTGCTGAAGGCTTTCTTCCTCGTGACGCAACAGTCGGACGAAGCTACCTCGCGGAGCCTCCCTGTAAAGCGGACCCACACCAAAGAACAGTTCCTGACATCGCGAGGCTCTGCTAACCGTCGCTAAGATCCGACAGAGTGCTATAAACCAAGACAACCGAATTCCGCTTCGAGGAACGCCATGCCCCAACCCGTCCTGTTTTCCCCCTTCTCCGTGCACAATCTCGAACTCGCCAACCGCATCGTGATTGCGCCCATGTGCCAGTATTCGGCCGTCGACGGCTGCATGACGGACTGGCATCTGATCCATCTCGGACCGTTGGCGCTTTCCGGCGCGGCACTTCTGACCATCGAAGCGACCGCTGTCGTTCCCGAAGGACGCATTACCTTTGCCGATGTCGGCCTTTATGACGACGCTTCCGAGGCCGCGATGGCCCGCACGCTCGAAAGCATCAGGAAATGGTCGGATATGCCGATTGCCGTCCAATTGGCGCATGCCGGCCGCAAGGCCTCGACGGAGGTTCCCTGGAACGGCGGCGGTCAGTTTTCGCCGACCGATCCGAAAGGATGGCAGACCGAAGCACCCTCTGCCGTCGCCTTCAACCCGAATTATGTGCCGCCGACTGCACTCGACCGCGATGGCATGAAACGTGTCCGCGACGCTTTTGCTGCCGCAGCACGGCGGGCAGCGAAGATCGGCATCGATGCCGTTCAGATCCATGGCGCTCACGGTTATCTGCTGCACCAGTTCCTGTCGCCTTTATCGAACCAGCGAACTGACGAATATGGCGGCTCGCTGGAAAACCGTGCTCGATTTCCGCTGGAGGTTCTCGATGCGGTGAGGGATGCCTTTCCCGCCAATCGGCCGGTGACGATGCGCGTTTCCGCCACCGACTGGGTCGAAGGCGGTCTGGAGATTTCCGAGAGCGTCGAATTTGCCAGGATGCTCGAAGCGAGAGGCTGCGATGCCATCCATGTATCGAGCGGCGGCCTGCATCCCTCTCAGGCAATCCCGATCAGCCCGAGCTACCAGGTGCCGCTCGCCCGGGCAATCAAAAGTGCGGTAAAAATGCCGGTCATCGCCGTCGGCCTGATCACAGAGCCGACGCAGGCCGAGGCAATCGTTGCGACCGGCGATGCAGACCTCATCGCGCTTGCTCGCGCCATCCTCTACGATCCGCGATGGCCGTGGCACGCTGCCGCCGAGCTCGGCGGGCAGGTGAAAGCGGCCAATCAATATCTCCGTTGCCAGCCGTCACAGCTCAAAAACCTGTTTGCAAAATAAGATGGAGCGCGCATATCCGCGTGAGGAAAACGCTGTCTGCGTGATCGTCTAAGCTGCTGTCTGGTATTGTGATTATGATGTACCCTTCCTGCCACGTTAAATGGGCAGGGAAGGGCTCATGACCGTTGCGGGCACAGTAATTGTCGGCGCAGGCCCCGCCGGGCTCGCCTGCGCGGCAGCGCTTGGGGCCAATGGCCGCTCCTCGGTAGTCCTCGAACGTGCGGGCAATCTGGCTGCCTCGTGGCGAAGGCACTATGACCGGCTTCATCTGCATACCGCCAAGGCCCATTCAGGGCTTCCCGGAATGCCCATGCCAAGGGAGTTTCCAAGATATCCGTCGCGGCTGCAGGTGATCGACTATCTCGAAGCCTATGCACGCGCCAACGATATCAGGATACGGTTTGGCAAATCCGTCATCAGCATCAGGCGGGGCGAAGACTGGATTATCGAGACGAACGATGGAGACGCCTTCGAGGCCGAAACCGTCGTGATCGCGACCGGGCTTTCCAAAGCTCCCATAAGGCCGGTCTGGAAAGGCCATGAAAGCTTCACCGGAAAACTCCTGCATTCCTCCGAGTTCAGCAATGCGGGAGTACTCGGCGCGAGACGGGTGCTCGTCGTCGGCTTTGGCAATTCGGCCGGCGAGATCGCGCTCGAATGCGCTCAGGCGGGTCTTGAGGTTGGTATGTCGGTGCGTGGGCCGGTAAACATAGTCCCGCTGGAAATGTTCGGGATTCCGACCGCGACAATCGCCATCGCACAACAGCATTTGCCATACGGCTTCGCTGACGCAGTCAATGCGCCATTCCTGCGCTTGCGCTATAGCGACATGGAAAAACTGGGGCTGCAAAAATCCGCCAAGGGTCCTCTGACCGGTATCGCCGAGAAAAGCCGCACGCCGCTGATCGATATCGGAACCCTGGCTGAGATCAGAGCTGGCAAGATCAGGATATATCCGGGCATTGAAAGCTCGGATCGTCAGCAAGTGCATTTCGCCGATGGCCGATCGGCGGATTTCGATGCGATCATCCTGGCAACGGGCTATCGGCCCTCGCTGGAGACAATACTACCTGATTTCGCCGAGAGGTTTGAGGGCGCGGAAAGGCCGAAAAGAGGAGAGCTCCAGCCCGGAAATGACGGCCTGTATTTCTGCGGATTCAACGCGGCCTCCACGGGCCTGTTGCGTCAAATCGGCATCGAGGCCGTCAGCATTGCCCGATCGATAGCAGAGCGCTGAACGCAGAGAGCCCAAGATTTTGGGAGCACTTGGCCTGTCCCGTTCAAAGAAGCGGGCGGCACAAATCGATTTCATCCCGGATCGGAATTCCGTGATCGCCGATATCGGGAATGGTGGGCTTCAGTTTTCGTGCCTCATGAACTGCGCGAGGTCGAACCCGACGCAGCTCGAAGCCTCGCTGTTGGTAGAAGCGCAGTGCGGCGAGGTTGTCGTTGGTCGTCATGACCCAAAGGAACCCAATACCTTGCTCGCGCAAAACATCGGCCAAGGCTTCGATCAATAGGGTACCGACCCCCTGGCCGGGAGAGACCGCGTCCAGCGACATCAATTCTGCATCGTTGCCCTCCAGCCGATACGTCGCCAGCCCACGCTCAGGGTCGGCCACCAGTGCCGGAAGCGTCAGCAGGTCGAAGGCTTCGCCGTGGGCGATAATCGTCGTGCTACCCCATCGTTGCACGAGGAGTTTCGCAATCCAGTCTGCATCCTCTTTGGTAGCTGCGCGAGCCGTCATGCCTGATCATACCAAGGGGCGGGCCCTGTGACCATCGTGTAGAGGTCCCGGGTCAATCCGCCGGGGCCATTCTCGGCGGCTCGATCCACGCCCAACTACGTCAGCCAGCACCACATGCTGGTCAATCTCGTCCGGCTCAAATTATGCTTTGAGCTGGACGAGTTGCTGGAAGTCGGACTGTGTTTCGGGGAAGATCCCGACGCCGCCGCAGTGGACTGGCGATCATCGAGCCGAATACCCATATAGGCGTCAGCGGAGCGCACCTGACGATTCCCGCCCATCTTGCGCACATTTGGAAAGGACATGTCCATGACAACAGAACGTGCAGTACTTGCTGGCGGCTGCTTCTGGGGAATGCAGGACCTTATTCGACGGCTGCCGGGCGTTGTTTCAACGCGTGTCGGTTACACAGGCGGTGAAGTCCCCAATGCAACCTATCGCAACCACGGCAACCATGCCGAAGCGATAGAGATTATCTTCGATCCGCAAAAGACGAGCTATCGCGATATTCTGGAATTCTTCTTCCAGATCCATGATCCGTCGACCCGCAATCGCCAGGGCAATGACATTGGCGCAAGCTATCGGTCGGCAATCTTCTATGCGGATGAAAACCAGCGGCAGACGGCCGAAGATACGATCGCCGATGTGGATGCTTCCGGCCTCTGGCCAGGCAAGGTCGTGACGGAAGTCGTTCCCGTCAGCGATTTCTGGGAAGCCGAACCGGAACATCAGGATTATCTCGAGCGCATTCCAAATGGCTACACATGCCATTTTGCCCGCCCCGGCTGGAAATTGCCGAAGCGGCAGGCAAACGTCGCTTAAGCTCGCTCTTCAACGCGTTAAATTGACCCGACTTCATTAGCGGTGGCCTCCCGGCCGCCGCTTTCTTTTTAAACCGTTCGATCCGATCTAAACAGAGCCGCTGGAGATCGTACATTTGTCCGCCGACAATGCGGATAACGTGTGTTATCGTTCGCTTTGACGGATGTGATTATCGATATCTGAGGGCAGGAGCCGCGTATGACTCGCGACGCGCCAATCGATAAGCAAGGGCGGTCTGCAAGCATCTCGACAGGCGATAGCCGCTCTTCTGAAAATCACGGCGAGCGCCGGGTCGTGACCGCGCTTTGCTATGATCTGGTCGGCTCTACGAATCTCTTCAATCTGATGGATATCGAAGACTATCAGGATCTGATGGCTGCCTTCCTGCAGGCGGCGCGCCAATCCATCAATGCGCATTCCGGCGTCATCCGGGTCGAAGCCGGGGACGGTGGAGTGGCGCTTTTCCCGATCGAGCTCGGACCGAGGGATGCCGCATCGGCCGCGATCCGCGCCGGCCTTGGAATCGTCGAAGCGTGCCAGCGTCTCGCCCGCGATTTCCGCCGCGACGATATGCAAGTGCGCGTGGGCGTCGCGACCTCGGTTGCCCTGATCCGGGAGGCGCAGTTGCAGAACTGGATACATGAGCCTGTCACGAGTGCAGCACTCGCTCTTGCAACGCGGCTCGAGGCCGCTGCCCAACCAAACACCGTGCTGGTTTCGGACGAGACCCGAAACCTTGCCGGCCGCTCGCACGCCTTCGTATCGGAAGGCGCCCGCCTATTGAAAGGCTTCTCGGAGCCTGAAAATGTCTGGAGAGCAATCGGCCACAAACGGGAGGTTGATCGGTTCCACGCCTTCGGAAGGCTTGACAGCACGTTCATTGGCCGCGTCGGGGAGCTTGAGCGGATCGGGAAAGCGTGGAAATCAGCCGTTGGCGGCCAGGGCAAGGTCCTTGTCATCACCGGCGAGGCCGGTATCGGCAAATCGCGGATGCTTCGGCAGGTCCGACAAATGATCCATACACAGCCCGCAAAATCGCTTCTGTTCCAATGCCTGCCGGGAGGGGTGCGCTCGACGCTTCACCCGCTGCTCAACAGTTTTCCCCAGCGCCGGTCCGACGCTGCTGGCGGCGGACGGCTGACGGTAGATATGGTTGCCGCCCAGTTTGCGCGTCAAGGCATCCAGGATCCCGAAGTCATCGATATTTTTTCCCACCTGCTCGGTGCGGATGGGCGCAATGAAGCTCTCTCCGACAGTTCGCCCAAGGCGATACAGCAACGCGCACGACTGGCGCTGTCAAGAGCATTGAGCGTCATCTGCGAGCAAACGCCGCTGGTCATTGCGGTCGAGGATATTCACTGGATCGATCCCACCTCTGAGCATCTGCTTCGCGAAGCGGCCAGGCTTGTGCCGACGCTTCCCATACTGCTGATCGTCACCTGCCGGCCGGGTTCCCACGCCGGCATGTTCGACGGGGGCGAGCCGGAACATATTTCGCTCGGTCCGCTCGATCACGATGAAACGCAACAGGCGATCGCCGCGCGCTGGCCGAGGGATCGTCAGGACGCGCTGCCGCAACTGCTTGAGGTGACCGAGCGCATATCCGGCGGCGTGCCGCTGTTCATCGAGGAAATATGCCAGTGGGCGTCTGAGATAGCGTCCGAAGACGTGATGCGCATGCCGCCAAATCCATCGCGCAATCATGTTTCGGCTTTCGAAGGAATCCTGGATTCTCGGCTCGAACATCTGGGTTCAGCCAGAGACGTGGCGCGCGCCGGGGCGGTCGCAGGTGATCGTTTTACAATTTCGCTGCTTCGCGCATTGCTGCCGGACACGAGCAGGAAATCTCTCCTGCATGCCGCCGAAACGCTCTGCGAGACCGGATTTTTGACCCGCGTTCGGGCGAAGGGCAGCGACGCATATGGCTTTCGCCACGCTCTGATCCAGGAGACGATCTATAACGGTCTGCTTAAAACGCAACGTCAGCTTCTCCACCGGCGCCTGTTCACGGCCGCAAACAGCAATCGTCCGATCGCCAACTGGCTGGATGCGGGTGCGCTTGCTCAGCACGCAGAGTCTGCCGGCCTTCGGGAGCATGCGGTTTCGTTGTACATAACTGCCGGAAAGGAACATGCCAGCCGTTCGGCGATGGTGGAGGCTCGCCACCATTTTGAACGCGCCTTGGCGCTGTGTGAGGCCATGTCCGGGGAGGCTGCCGATGGATTGCACCTCTCGGTTTTGACTGAGCTCGGACCGCTCCTGACAGCAACGGTCGGTCCCAACTCGGCACCGGCACGAATCCTTTACGAAAAAGGTGTCGCGGTCGCGCGCCGCCAAGCGAAAGAAGATCAGCCCAAGTGGTTTCCAGTCTATTGGGGCTGGTGGCTGACCGGGCAGAACTTCATGGAGATGCGCAGTCGCGCCCGTGAAGTTCAGACGATGATGTCAGGAATTGCCGATCGCGAGATCGAACTACAGGTCAATCATTCGATCTGGGCGATCGAGTTTAATGTCGGAAGGCAGGAGGATGCCCAAAATGCGATACGGGCGGGGCTTGCGCTTTATGACGATGAGGCGGCTAAGGCGAGCCGCAATGCCTTCGGCGGCCACGACGCGAAGGTCTGTGGTCTCGGACAGCTGGCGCTATCCCTGTGGCTGACGGGGCAGACTGAGGCTTCCAGCAAGGTGCTTGTCGACATGGTCGCCTTTGTGGACAGCATCGCCCATATGCCGAGCAAGGCGCACTCGCTGGATACCGAGGCAGTATCGGCATTCTATCGCAACGACCATGCTCGTCTGATCGAGATTTCCGGCAGGATGGGTGATTTTGCGAAAAAGCATGAACTGCAATCCCTGTCGGCGGTTGCAATGCTCTTTCGCGGATGGGCGACAGCGCATGTCGAAAACCTGTCTCGCGGTCATGAGATGTTTCGCGCGGGCCTCGCGCTTCTCAAGGAGCTAGGAACCGTCGCCGATCTGCCGATCTATCTCTACATGCATGCGACCATGCTCGGCCATGCACGCAAGTATGAAGCAGCTATTGAGGTCGCCACCGACGCTATTCGTGAAGCGAGGGCGACGGGCCACGGTTACTGGCTTGCCGAACTCCATCGCCGTCGCGCACTGCTGCTGTCGGGCACAAAGGCGGAGACGCCGGCTCTCCTCTCGGATCTGAAGACCGCGATTGCCATAGCGGAAGAACAGGGCGCGATTGCCCTGCTGCACCGGGCACAACGGTCCGTGAAGGAGCTTGGCCTTGCTGGCGAGTTCTAACGATTGCCCTGCAGGCGTGAGTGAAATGCTCTCGGCATTTTATGCTGACATCAGGGATGGGAACACGTCTCTTGCATCGCCGGAACCGGACCCCGGAGATGCCGAGGTTTATTTCCGCTCCCTGTTGCCGCTCTGCCGTCAGGCCCGGATCACACGCATCGCCGATCTGACCGGCCTCGACCGGATCGGGCTTCCAATCATCCAGGCCATAAGACCGGCGGCGTTGTCGGAAGTCACCTCGCTCGGCCGCGGAATGTTCAGAACGTCTGCCGCAATCGGAGCGATCATGGAATCGCTCGAGCGGTTCTACGCCGAGGCAATCTCCGCCTCCCGTATCTTCCTGTCGACTGCAGAAAGGCTGGGGATCAGGACCGGGTCCTTCGAGGGCTTCTGCCTTTCTACCCGCAGCGTGGATTGGCGTGACCGCGAGATCGCCTGGATCATGGGTGTCGATATGGCAACAGGCACTCCCACGCCCGTTCCGTTTGAACTTGTGCATACGATCTACACTGATCCACCATCGCCCCGTGACGGCGTGTTTCTGCGCAGCACGACAGGCCTTGCATGCCACTGGTCAGATTTGGACGCGTTTCAGCACGGGCTGCTGGAGTGCGTAGAGCGGGACGCGATGGCCCGGGCTTTCGAAACCTACGGCTTCATGGACCGGATGAGGCTGCCGGTGTCCGGGCTAGGCTCAGCAGTTCAGGATGTTCTGTCACGCCTCGCCGAGTATGGAATATCGGCTGCCTTCTGGTATGCGCCGTCGCCGGCACGGGTCCCGGTTGTCTGGTGCCAGACGATTGAAATTGGCGAAGGCGAAGCCATACTGGCCCTCCCGACGGAAGGTTATTGTGCCGGCCTTGATCTCCATCAGGCAGCGTTCGGCGCCTTGCTTGAAGCACTGGCGGCCCGCGCTGGCGCGATATCGGGTGCGCGCGACGATCAGACGCGGAAACATTATGCGAGATCGAGCAAGACAATGCTTGCCGACGCGCGCGATCTCATCCTTGGGGAAAATGTTCCATCGGTCGACTTTCCGGGTGTTTTGCCAGCGGTTGCCGAGCTCGCCGATCTCCTGGAACGGATCATTGTCGCTGGACTGGGGCCGGTTCTCGCTGTTCCAATCGCTTCGCAGAACGATCCGAACATTCATTGCGTACGCACGATCCTTGCAGGCATGCGCCCTTTTGCAGTCGAGCGGTGAGGATTGGGGATGGCTCAGAAAACCGACGGCCCGATACTTGTCTTTCTCGGCCCGACCTTGCGCCTGCCGGAAGCGCAACGAATTCTCGACGCCATATACCTGCAGCCCGTTTCGCAGGGGGACATCATCCTTGCCGCGCACGCATTTCGTCCGAAAGCGATGGTCTTGATCGACGGTTTTTTCGAAGACAGGCCCGCCGTGCGCCACAAGGAAATTCTCTGGGCGCTGTCGCAGGGCATCGTGATGATCGGTGCTGCAAGCATGGGCGCGCTCCGGGCCGCCGAACTGCACCCGTTCGGAATGATCGGTGCGGGGCTCATCTATCGTTGGTACAGGCGGTGGCCGCTGACGGCGGAAGATGCGGTCGCGGTCCAATGTGGCCCTGCCGAACTCGGCTTCACGCCTCTAACCGAGGCCATGGTCGATCTTCAGCGTAGTTTTAAGGCGCTCTTTCGTCGCGGCCTGATCTCGAAAGCCGAGATGGATGCCGGGATCGCAGCCGCTCAAAGGCTTAATTTTCGGGAGCGATCCTTTCGAAAGGTACTGGCCGCTGCGCAATGGCTGCCGGAGAAGTCAGCCTTGCTGCGCAGCCATCTGATCGCGCAGAAGAAAACCGATGCTCGATTGGCACTGCGGCTGGCTCCTGAACTGTCGAAGTCAAAACCGGTGAAGTTGCCCTATACGATAACCAATACTTTCCTGCGCGATCTAGAAGCTGGATCTATTGACACATTGTTAATTAGAAACTACTAATATTGTTTGATTGCCATACAACTCATCTCATCGAGGAGTTGAGCTATGGAATTGTATCCTGACATATCACTTGAAAAGTCCGCGCAGGCTCTTGGAACGCGATGCTGGATATTTCCCCAGCCGCCTTTTATCCTTGGTTATGAGCAGCCGGACCGTGTCTTGCTGTCTATATTGCCTGACGAGATTGGTGATGGTCCAAGCGACATATTGATGTATGTCGCCGATCCGCTGTTCGACAAGGAACCCTACGGTTTCAGCGGTTTGCCCCCCTATCGCGGCCCTCAGCGGCGGTCATTCCGGTCAGGCCCGGACCGCCACTTCGATAGCCTGGACCCAAGATCGCGCGATTATCTCGGTGTCCATGCCTATGCATGCATTCATTTCGTTCTGGATGTCTGGCGTAATTATCTTGCCCGGCCGATGCATTGGTTCTTCTCCGATTTCTATCCGCGGCTCGAAATCGTTCCCTTTGTCCGGTGGAAAAATGCGCATGCGGGCTTCGGCTTCATCGAGCTCGGCTGTTCGGAAGTGGCTGGCGAACAGTCGCCCTACGCGTTGAATTTCGACACGATTGCCCATGAGATCGGCCATCTCATCACGCTCTCGCAGACGGGACTTCCCGGCAACCTTTCCCGTGACGCGGATTTCTTTCCGTTCTCCGAGGCCATCTCGGACAGCATATCGTTGATTTCTTTTCTGCATTTCGATTCCGCCATCGACCGGCTGCTACGCAGGACGAAAGGAAATCTCCTGCTTTACAACGAACTCAATCGCTTTGCCGAAACAAGCCCAGAGACGCAAATCCGCCTAGCGACCAACTTCCGGCGCATGTCGGAAGTCACGAGCGAGGCTCATGATCGGTCGCTGCCCTTTCTCGGTGCGATCTTCGATACGATCGTCGAACTCTATCACCGGGAACTGGTCGCCAGCGGCTGTGCCGATCATCGTCTGCTCTCCGTCAATCTTCGCGATCTGACGCAGGACGAGTTTGACCGGTTCCGGCAAACGACGGCGGAAGCTTTTCGCGACAGACCGCTTTTCTTCAAGCTCGCCCTGATCAAGGCGAGGGATTCAGTGGGAGGGGCAATCGGTGCTGCGCTTCATAGGCTGGATCCGGACACGATGCGTCTTGGGGATGCCGCGCTGGCTATTATCTCAGCTGCGGATTTGCGGGCCGCCGCGCAACTGGAGGAAAACTTTGCATGGCGTGAAATCATCGGCTCGAGGTGAGCCGGAACAGGAGGGGGAAATGAGCTGCTGCTCTGAAAATCCGTTCGTCGGAACAGGCAATCTGCCATTCAATCCGAGCGAGGTTCGTCTCTATGGACGAAACGAATATTGTCCGCCCGAGGAAGCCCCGCAGCGATCTGAAGCTGCCCAGGCAAAACCCATCCGGGATGGCGGCGTTGAAGCCGGCAAGGATAAAATCAAGCTTAGGGTGGAGAACTGCCACATTCTGATCGATCCCGGGAAGGTCGACATAGTCAGCATCGGTGTGATCTACGGCTATGCCTATGAGGGACACTGCTACAAGCTCCCGAAGCCGCGGATCATGTATCTTCCGGTCAAGGCCACGGAAATACCGGGGGATGACTGCGGATGCGATTGCGGCTACTCGAACGCACTTGGCTATTCCGTCTGGTCGCTGGACAAGCTCGAACGCGTGATCGCGCTCGATGTCCGCTCCGACGACATCAAGACGCTGATCCTTGATGAAAACCTACCCGGCAACCGTTCGCCGCTCGCCTATGCACAGACGCAATCGCTAGCGCCGCAGAGGCCTCGCGATTAAGACCACGCAAGCGTCCGGATTAAGATCGAGCTGCTCCTTTCGAAGCCTGGATGGGAGATACGACATCACCCGCTCGTCTCTGCCCGACAGAGCGTTTTCGAGGGGAGGAGTTCCGCGTGCTCTGCGCGAGCGCATCGGCGTCGACAGCTCCTGCCGGCAAAGTTACTAGACATCGCAGCATCGGAAGTTTAGTAGGTGCCCCGCTAACCGGTCGCAGCCCACCCGGTTCAACAAAACAAGGGATCCTAAGATGAAAGTACTTGTCGTCTGCTCAGGCGGACTCGACTCCATTTCGCTTGCATACAAGATTGCGGCGGACCACCAACTGATCGGTCTGATTTCTTTCAACTACGGTCAACGGCATGTCAAAGAGCTGGAATTCGCAGCTCTCTGCGCACGAAGGCTCGACGTTCCGCACGACATCATAGACATATCGAACGTGGGCAAGCATCTGACCGGCTCCGCCCTCACGGACGATGTCAAGGTTCCTGATGGGCACTACGCCGAAGAGACGATGAAGGCAACGGTCGTGCCGAACCGCAACGCCATCATGCTGTCGATCGCGTTCGGCCTTGCTGCTGCTCGTCACGCAGACGCCGTGGCGATTGCAGTCCATGGCGGAGATCACTTCATCTACCCAGACTGTCGGCCGGGTTTCATTTCGTCGTTTGAGGTCATGCAACAACATGCCCTTGAGGGATATGCCGATGTCAGCCTGTTCGCTCCCTATGTGAACGCCACGAAGGCCGACATTGTCACCGATGGTGCGAAGCATCGGACGCCTTTTGAAGAGACCTGGTCTTGCTACAAAGGCGGCCGTTTCCACTGCGGGAGATGCGGTACATGCGTCGAGCGTCGCGAAGCTTTCCATCTCGCCGGTGTCGAGGATCCGACCGTCTATGACGATCCGGATTTCTGGATCGCTGCGACCGGTGCATTCAGAGCAGAAGAGGCAAAGTAATGTACCGGATTACCAAGGAATTCCATTTCTCCGCCTCGCATCAGCTGTCCCACCTTCCTGACGACCATCAGTGCGCGCGTCTCCATGGCCACAATTACATAGTTGAGGTCGAGCTTGCCGCCTCTGAATTGAATGAGGATGGCTTTGTCCGTGACTATCACGAGCTTTCACCACTCAAGCGCTACATCGACGAGAGCTTCGATCACCGACACCTCAATGATGTACTGGGCCATGACCGGGTGACATCCGAATGGCTCGCCAGGCATTTTTACGACTGGTGCAAGCAACGCCTGCCGGAGACGTCTGCCGTCAGGGTGAGCGAAACGCCGAAGACCTGGGCGGAATATCGTCCATGACAGGCCGGGAGCAAAAGATCCGCATCAGTGAAATCTTCGGGCCGACGATTCAGGGGGAAGGGCCGCTCATCGGCCTTCCGACCGTTTTCGTCAGAACGGGTGGCTGCGATTATCGCTGCGAATGGTGCGATACACTCCATGCCGTCGACAGCGCCTTCCGCGACGAGTGGACGCCAATGTCGGTCGACGATATCTGGTCGAACGTGGAATCGCTCTCTCAGGGCTGTCCGCTGACGATTTCCCTGTCCGGTGGAAACCCGGCAATTCAGCCGCTCGGGCCGCTGATAGCTCGGGGAAAACGCGATGGCTATCAATTCGCTTTGGAAACGCAGGGATCGATCGCCCAGGACTGGTTTGCAGAACTGGATCATTTGATCCTCAGTCCCAAACCACCGTCCAGCGGTATGGAATTCAAGCTGGACGAATTGAGGAATTGCGTGGCGGCCGCACGCAGCGGTCCCGGGATCGCGCTGAAGATCGTCATCTTCGATGACGCTGACTATGCCTTTGCAAGGTCTGTCGCGAGGGAGTTCAAAGAGCTTCCGATCTTCCTGCAGCCAGGCAATCACACGCCGCCGGTGGAAGATGACGCCCTGATCGATCTTGAGGGTATTCTCAACCGTATGCGGTGGCTGGTCGACAGGGTCGCCTCGGATCATTGGTTCGATGCGCGCGTTCTCCCGCAGCTCCATGTCCTGCTTTGGGGAAACATGCGGGGGGTGTGATCACCTTTGAGGAAGGTTACGGCCTGCCGCGCAGGAGCGGGAGTACCGATCTGAAGTTGGTCCTCCCGAGGCTTTAAGTCTCTCGATACAATACCCCGACTGGGATCGTCGCGCCCGTCAGTAACTACAGGCGCTCGGAGGCTTCGATCAGTTTCTTCGCGATGAAGGGTTGCGCAGGTCCCTTCTCAATCTCTCACCTCTCGCCAAAGACCGGAAAAACAGGCTTATTTTGGTATTTGCTGCGGCATCGGGTAGCAGTCGGTTCGCTGCCGCTAAATTGACCTCATTGCTCCGCGACTTTTGCTCGACCGGGTGCCTAAAGCTCAATGCATCCGGCATGGCGCATACCCCCATGCGCCAATAAATCGGAGGAGAAAACATGTACAGACTTGCTTCTCTCGCTGTCGCCGCAGCACTCGGCGTCGGCGCCTTCATTGCCGCTTCAAGCGCTGATGCAATGACCATGCAGGACTGCAGTGCCAAATATAAAGCGGCGCAGGCAGCCAATAGTCTCAATGGCATGAAGTGGAACGACTTCCGCAAGGCGCAATGCGGAGCAGATACCGCCGCAGCGACACCGGCAAAGCCCACTGCAGCGACGCCCGCAAAGCCTGCGGCGACCGACGAGCCGACGACTGCCAATACCGAGAATGCGGCTGAGCCCGCGCCGACCAAGACCGTGGCTCCGAAGGGCGTGGTCTTCCCGACCAAGGTCGATGCAAAATACGCAAGCGAAACACCCGGCAAGGGGCGGATGCATACCTGCCTCGATCAGTACAATGCCGACAAAGCCAGCAACAGCCTGAACGGCCTGACCTGGATCAAGAAGGGCGGCGGCTATTACAGCATCTGCAACAGCAAGCTGAAATCCTGAGATCATATATCGCATCAATAGGCGTCGCGATGAAGCGGCGCCTCATCTCCACGCAAGGAGGACGTGATGAGTCTTCTCGACAATATCGGCAGCCTCATCGGCGACGCGATCGACAGTCATCAGGCGGCCTCAGCGGCTTGATGTAGGAAGCCTTAACCGATTTCGGCGGGCTTGGTTTGTTGCGATCGGCCGCAGATCAGTTCTCGATCTGTTGGTCCGAAACAACGCTGACGATGACCTCGTCGCTTCCGTTCGGATAAAGTGGCAGGTCGAGCGTAATCGCTTCCCGGCGCTCCGGGGACGATGCTTTGAAGAATTTTCTGGCGCGCCCCTGTCCGTTCCCTTCTCCGGACGCTTTAGCATGCGTCTCGCTGACCAAGCGTCGTTCGAAGGCCGCAGCATCGATTTCCGCGAAGGCCATGGTGCAGCTTTCGACGGTGTTGTCGCCTACGGACGCCCGTGCCACCACCAGCGCCCTGAATGGTACGTCTTCGCCAGCGCTCAGATTCCAGCCCTCCAACGCGACAGGATTTTCCATCGGCACCAGGCTTGTAGTCATATCCTCCGCAAGTGCTGGCCAATCCCGTTCCTTTGCGACGGCGACCGTCCGTTGAAAATCCGTTCCCCGGTTGAGGCAGCGTTCATTGAACTGGTCAAAGGGATCAGGCTCGTCTGCCGCGACGACATCGGCAATGCTGGCAAGAAGAAACGTCGTTGCGAAGCCGTATGTCATCCATCGCATTAAAACCATGGGGTCTGCCTGTGGCCTTCGTCGGTTGTTACTGCGCCGCCTATATCTATCATCCTAATGAAAAAGGAAAAATCATGTCTCTCCACACCGGGGTTAAGTAATCCCACACTCCGGCAGACATTTGATCACCCTCAACCTGCTGGAAGATCAACCAACAAACACCTACATGTTGAGATACCAAGACATCGCGTTCGCGACTAATCCAAGCGGCCAAGAGCCGGGCGATGACTACGGCCTCATATCACGTCGTCCTTTTGGACGGCACAAAGGTAAAGAAACGAGACCCGCCATATGATTTTACTGATAGTCGCGGTGGTGATCGTTATCGTCTTCTTCTTTCTGTTTCCAAAGCCGACGCTGGTTACCCTCACCGCACTCGTGGTCGTGGGCGGCGGTGTTGCGACCTTCATCTACTTCCAGCAAACAAACCGCGATGGATCGAGCGCCTCGATAGAAGGAACAAGCAGTGGAACTAAGGGATGCGTAGATCCTGCCAGGCCAGTTTTCGTTCGGCTTTTTAACGGTTCTGGGCAGCAGGTGAATGTCGCCCGCTTCCGGCTGATCGCAAAACGTCGCGGCTTCAGCATTGAGTATTATTCCGACTACCTCACGAGCTACAAAATTATCGAGCCTGGCGGCACCTATGAAGACTGCTGGGCGTTAAACCAATATCGAGGCCTGCAGACTTTGCCGGATAAATTGACACCACAGGAACTGGATTGGTCGGTCGAAATATCATCGGTTGAGTTCGCAAGTAATCGGTAGGCGTGGCGGCTCCGCCTTCGTAGAGGCCGAGTTAGAAGCGAGCTTGAACCGTCTTGTCATGGGAGCCGAGTTAAGGCCGCTGTCTACATCAATGTGATCGGTGGTTGGGGGTCGCCGCCCAGTCCGTTGCAATTACGGCTCACGGAACTAGCTTTTATCCCACTAGCCCTTTGAAACGGCGGAGTGACGAAAAAGGAAAGCAAGGCATGTGCCGAAACATCAAGCCCCTATTCAACTTCGATCCACCGGCGACGGACGAGGAAATCCATGATGCGGCGCTTCAGTTCGTACGCAAGTTGAGCGGAACCGCAAGGCCATCAAAACGCAATGAGGCCGCTTTTGAGCACGCGGTGATGTCGATCGCGAAATGCGCCAAGGAACTGCTTAATTCGCTAGAGACCTCTCAACCTCCTCGCGACCGCGACGAGGTGGCCGCGAAGGCCCGGGCACGGTCCGCGATCCGGTTCGCCTAAGAAAGCCGCGTTGCAATTCTTCCATGGTGGTGATTCGCCCTCGGACAGCGCCGTCCGATGGGCAACTCCGAAGGTGTTTTGTGGCGCCTAGACACGTTTCGAACACGACAATCGCAGTCTTATCATCCGTTGCCAGCAAACGATTCTCTTGCGGGCAGGAGCGGCGGTCATGCGGCCTTGAGATCAGGAAATAGCTTGTTGGACCAAGCTAAGGGAACATTGGTGCAAACCAATGGCCAGCCGGGAAGATTCAAACGAGCGTCGCCACAATCGTAAATTGTAGAGCAGGATAACTTTTCCTGAGTGTTTTCCAGTAACCCACTGTAATTGCTACATGCCGATTTCCGATGATCTTTCGACAATCCCGCAAACTACCCGTAAGAGATTCCGAACTGTGGCTTTAGCCGACGCTGTGTCGAGAGACGCAAAAAAGCCCGGCTATTAACCGGGCTTGATGTTGCTGGCGTTGGTTGAGTGAGTTAGGCTACTCGAGATCGGATCGTCGATAATATCTTCCGACAAAGCGGCCGCCCTGGATGACCGGCCGGATACCTCGTCCACCGAGTTCGGCAAGCAGAGCCATGGGGTTTGCCTCCCGCTCCACGGCCAACATATCCAGCGAGACAAATTCGGCGCCGAAACGATCCACGTCTTCGGTCTTCACCCAGGCTCTGCGACCTTTGCTGCCACGCCGATTTTCGACCATGGTGTACGAGAGAAGCCCGGCATCAATGACGGCATCGACCACGGACTTTGTCACCTTTAGCCTGCGGCGGGCAGCGTCAAGTTCTATCAAGTTTGCGTCGACATCAGCATTGATCGCATCCATTCCAATGAGGTCTCGTGGGGCATTCCGCAGGTCCTCTATGTCAACCTGGATAGTGTTCAGTCGCACGATCGGGCTGTCGCTGTAAATTCTCTGGACGTGCCCATCCAAGAGCAATCGGAGTATCCCCGCGAAGCCACCGAACCAGCGAAGCTTAATTATCGGCTTTATGTCACCGGTGGGCTTTTCAGTTTGGACAGCCGCCTTGATCTTGCTCATCAGTTCCTCGACTTCGCTACGGTGAACGAGTCGGTAGATCCGGATTTCTTCTGGCGCGTTTGCCACAGCCGTGAGTATGCCAGCCTTTATGATTTGATCGACCACGGCGACCGTGCACCCGAGAATCTCGCCGACCTCGCCGGTGTTCAGCCACGAGCGTGCGTCCAGCAGCGGCCGGTGAATGATGCTCTTTTTGAGGAAGCGGGGTAACTCTCCATCGTACCGTTCAGCCAGAATTTGCTTGATGCGCTTGTCGGACAGTCCGTATGCGTTTGCTGCGGACGGCGCGGTGTGAACTTTACGCGTGAGCACCGGCCAGAAGAACACTTCGCCGCGATCCAATGGGACATGCTCTTCGGCGTGCTGCTGGAGAAGCTTCATCAGCGGATGGTAGTCTTGATTGTGTTTGTTTACCTTCCACCAGTGATGCGCTGCCGAGTAAATCGCTTTGGGTTGAGTCACGGTCCTAGAGATTTGCCGGACGTACTCGGTCAAGAAATCCCAGACGGCCTCCCGTCCACCTTTCGCGATCGTGTATCCCGTGCAGCGTTGGGCGGGAGTTTCGAATCCTCCAGCGATACGGTGCCGCACTGCGCCCCGTCGAAGGGCCTCATCAAACTCACCGAGCAGTGTGCAGAACTCAGCAGCGACGTACGCGGGGAAAGCATCCAAGAATGACGTGCCCGCGGGGCTAACGAGGCGGCGGTAAAAAAAGATGTCCGCTTCGTTTACTTCTGTCGGCTCGACGGGAGTGATGCCGCGCAGGAGGGGCTTGAAGTCTTGCAAGCTCTGCGGCTCGATCACGCGACTTACCAGGGGCGAACCGTGAACCGCGCAAGAGCTTATCATCGACCACCCCCAAGCCGCCCGGATGTACTGATGCCCGCCACGAACTTGGTTTTCCTTGCGAGCGTCATCACGAAGACAATGCGGGCAGAACCGCACTCTCTGCAGATTGAGCTGTGACCGCTTAACGGTGGTCTCGCCGAACGGGACAATTACGCCGGGAGCAACGGTGAACTTGCGCACGTTCTCTTCGGGTATACCCGACAACTCTGCAAGTCGTGAGAGGGCCTTTGGGGAAAGATTGCGAAGGGTTCCGCCGGTGGATTGGCCGGAAGACATCATATCGATGGCCGCGCGAAAGCCATTTGCCCAGGCCAGACGGCAAGCGAAGCTCTCGACGCACTCGTCGTCATGCACGGGGACCGAGCGCGGAAGCTTAGTATGTGACATCGTCGTCTTCCTTCTCGTCTTCCTTAAGTAAATCCGCGAGTGCTTCGTTGGGTTTGATCGTTAGGAAATTTGGTGCTTCGAATACATTGTCGTGCCGTGAGCAGCCGGTTTTCTTGAGGTAAGTCGCCTGAAGTTGGTCTTGGGTGATTTCAGTTTTTCCAGCCAGGAATGCGGCGAAGCATGTTTCCTGGAGCATGAGGATGGCTGTCCCCATGACGTAATTCGCGGCGTGCATCAGGCGGGCAGTCACTTTCTCTTCGGCTTCAAATGAAAAGGTCATCCCAGCAGCATCAACGATGATCTCCTCGATCAAATTGTCGACAAACCATGCGTACTTGGCTTCCAAGGGCGCCAGCCGGATGATATCCGTTCGTCGGTCTACCTGTTCATCCTCGAGGATTGGCAGGACGTCCGGCGTGCCGATGAAAATCGCGTGCAACGGCCACTCGTCAGAGTTGATCAGGTCCCTTAACGCGTCTTGCATCTTTTTGATGAAGCCGGTTTTTGTTCCCCGGACCCCATGCTGCACCTCGTCCACTACCAGATATTTGACGCCTAGCTCCCTCAGATGGCCAAGCACAATCTCAGGCAGGTCCGGCTCCGGCTTAGACTTATACTTCTTGTCGTTGATGCCCATTTTTCGCAGAATGTAGAGCATTGCTGATTTTGCGGTGGACGAAGGCGGAAGCTTGATCCGAAGGACAGGCGAGACTTCGTCCCCATAGGCATCGATGGTCGGCTGAAAGTATGGAAGCAGGCCGACGTAATGGTTGACGAGCGTGGTCTTTCCGCTTCCGGCGGGAGCGATCACGAAAATCGCACGTTTTTCCGTGCCTCCGCCGTTATGGCTGGCTTCGCAGTTCATGTAGAGCCTATCCGCGTGCTCGCAGAATACACGGTCGCGGGCTGACGTCAGATGATAGGATCGCACTCGTTTTCGGAATGCGAAGTACGGCCCAAGGTCAGGCAGTGGAGTGTAAACGAACTTTTCGGGTTTGGTTTTCAGCTTGTGGGCCATGGTTACGCTCACTTACGGCTAGCTTTGAGTTCGGCGTGTGCGGCAATCCATTCCTCCTGGGAGATGGCTTCAGCGCAGTCTCTAAGGCTCTCCGCAGTGAATTCGAAGGTTGCACCTCCGGCCAATTCAATCTGGATTTTACGGAGGTCCGGGAGAGGGAGCAGAATGTAACCGTCGATGTCCTGTCCCTCCAGAAACTGCTGGAGAGCCTCACTCTTGTATGAGATTCCGAAAAGCGTGATGCCGTTTCTGTGAACCTTGCGCTTGATACGTTCCTTACGATTAGTATGCGTCATAGGCATCAATCTCCTTTTTCTTGGGCTTCGTTGCAGTGCGTTTGTTGGTGGGGGCCTTCGTCTTCTTCTTCTCGGCGGCAAGCTGGGCGATAGCTTCGCCCTTGATTGCCTTGAAGCTGCTCTGAAGAAGCTTCTCCTTCTCGACGAAGGGGATCGGCAGCGGACCAAGAGGGCCCCTCTGTTGGAAGTTCGCGTTCTCGAACATGACCTTGTGGTGCTGCCGGTAGTCGTTATGGGTGGGCCGATGCATGGTGATGCCAGCCGCCAGAATGGCGCTGTCCCCGACCTCGCGGCGATGAGCCAATGCGGCCCATTGAACTTCGAGATCGTTCTTTTCCTCTTCCTTCGCGTCAGCCAACACGTCCTGCCGCGCGAGGATCCATTCCTTCAGCCCGACGGGGCTGTCGAAACCGAAACGGTTCCTTACGGTGATCCACTTGCGATCTGGCAGTTGAACAGAGATCCAGCGAAGGTCCTCTTCGTGAAAGTGAATTCGCACCTTCTTGTTGCCAATTGATTGGCGGAGCATCTGAAGTTCATCGGAGTTGTACCGGATGCCCCAAACGATGATGCCCTCGGGGTGGATAACGTGCTTGCGCGAGACACCAAAGATGTGCCTGCGCTTGTGAAGGTCGATGATACGACGCGATCCCGGAGCCATCTCGGTGAGGTAGCTTGCGACTGCGTTATGCGGTGCCCGCTTGCGGGGGCCTGAGATCTTGAGATGATGGTAATCAACCGTCATACGGATCAGAAGGGCATAGAACTCCTCGGCGAGGAGCGCCGCGTTCTGTTCGGAACTGTAGTCGCCACGTTCGACAACGTTGGAGAAGGTGCGACCTGGCATGCCATGGGTGCCCAACGCTCCCAAGGTGCGCAGCGTGCGTTCGCAAGTCCCGCGGAGCCAGGGCTGCTCAGCTGGTGTGCGGTCAGGCTCAATCCCGCAAGCGTTGAGAATTTCGGTGACGATGTAGGCGGTATATTCCGCGCCGTTATCGCTAATGAAAGTGTCGATTGGGAACGGCAACCAGGGGCGGCGTGCGCCGCACATTTCAGCGATGTGGGTCTTGTCGGAGATCGCCATCTCAATGGCGCTGACAACCATGCTGGAGGAGCGCTTCTTCGACATTTTGATGGCGACAATGTAACCCGTGGCGACATCCACGCCCACGGTGATCCAAACCCGTGAGGTTTCCGCGACCTTCTTCATGTAGGGCGTCAAATGGTCCCAGACGCCGAACACGCGCAGCCAGACAGCCAGATCGCACTCATGGTCGTCAAACGCCACCAACTCGCCGACCCTGGTGACGTCGTTACCGTACCGAAGCGGGCGGAACATCTTTCGTGCCCGCGCGGCGCCATGACGAGCAAGAACACGGTCATAGGTCGCGCCAGCCATGATTAAGCCGTCGAAAGCGTCATAGGTGACTTTGGTGAGCAGGGAGTTTCCTGCTACGGCACCGCTATACTCCGCGTAGAGGTCTTTCTTTTTCGAGCGATCGGCCGCGTAGTATCGATCAGCCCACGACATGGCGAGTGCCAGCGACTCGGGTGAATGATTTTGGCGATTGCGCGTGCAGCCCGGCTTGTTGGGCTTGCGAGCGAGCGCGATCAGGTTTTTATCGAAGTAATAGAACCGGTTGTACTGCTCGAAGAAGGTCTCGACAGTTGGTGCATCGTCGAAAGTGGAATACGTCGTACGTTTGTGGGAACGCTTTCGATTGTCGTTCGCGCCTGGCTCGGCGTTCTTCTTGCCTTGTTCTGCTTTCTGCTTTTCTTTTGCCTCGTTGTTGATTTCCTCGTTCCATTTCTCCAAGAGCCCCTTGAGCATCTTGGCGGTAATCCGCACGGCGGTGCTTCCGATGAGATTATCGTAGCGATCGATGAAGCCCTTCGCACGATGGACGCGAGCGCGGCTATCGGCCGAAAGCTCCTTGATCGTGAGGTCACCCCACATCTCACGAAACTGAGTTTTCTTAACGGAGAAATAGTCGTCATCGACGCGGATATCCCCCGCGACAATGCCTTGGTAATAGTGTTCGTGAGACACAAACCGAGTATATGTCGGGTCATCAATCGGATTGAAAAAGTGCCCGTTCTGATCGGTTTCTTTCGGGCGGCAAATCATGCCGTCCTTAAAGATCACGCGGTCATCTGATCGCAGATCCAGGCGAAGATATCCGACGTTGAACGCTGCTTCGAACATCAGTGCACCGTTCCATTTCCCGGATGATTTTTCCGTGTCGCAATAAGGGCAGGAGGTTGCTTACGTCGCGACACGTTCTGAGCAGGAGCGGCGGCAAAATATCTTGGCTCAATCCGGAGTTCAGCGCGGATGGCTAGATCGTGAAGTTCCTCGTGTGAAACGAAGATAAGAGCATGCGGCTCCTCAAGAACACGCAGGGTGTAGCCATCCCGGTAGGGACGATCCACGCGGCACACGATATGTCCAAAGAAAACGACGCGATCCGTCATGTGAAGCTGAAGAGCCTGTTTCGAGTGTGACATCGCTTTCTCCTATTTCGTCGAGGTGGGTGGATTGATTTTTTCACGGTTGCCGGGCAGTCGGCTTTGGGCGAACAGGTCGTGCCGGGCCCTCATGCCGACAGGCGAAGTCATTTCCGAAAAGCCGTGAGAGTCGTCGACGTGGAAGCCGACCTCGCGCGTGAGCCGCCGACCATCGAGCGTGATCCAATCCTTTGGACTGAGTGGGCGAGACAAATCGATCATTTCCATTCTCCAGACAAAGCTCCGCCGTCCCTGGAAACCGGGAGGCATGGCCGCGGGTTAGATTTGATGTGAGGGGCTAATGGACGATGCGCAGACGGCACCAATCAGTGATGCGAGCGAGCGGGTCTATCGGGACCACTTCGCCGTTATCGATGAGTTTGACGATGGCAGCTCTTCGCAGATGATGCGGAATTCCGTCATCGAAGAGCTGCCAGAAGAAGACGTTACTAGGAAGCAACCGGGCGATCTCGCGAGCGGCCGTGATTTCTTCCTCGTTTGCATTCTTGCGGGCCCAGAGAATGAAACGAGCGTTGAATGCCGCCTCACGCGTTGCCTGGGCATCAGTGAAAACGAATGCCTCGTCGAAATCGGACTGCGGTACACTTACGATCTGCTTGAGCTTGGCTTCTTCTTCCTTTCTGCGACTTTCCGGCTTTACCGAGATCGCGAGGTAGCGGCCATCCGCCAAGAGTACCAAATAGTCGAACGTATGCGAATGCCAGTCGCCATGTTCGTCGGGATATTTGACCCTGGGCAGCTGGGACCAGATGTTCACAACGTCTGGCCATGTGATCAAGATTTGCGCGACGTTCTTTTCGATCCGGCTTTCGTGTTGAACCTCCCGGCAATCGAAGATGAGGTGGCCGCGATAGCTCCGGTTGCTATTTCTCGCGACCGACCTGGCGCCGTTGTGGCCGATCACGCCGATGATGACAGGAGGATGACTTTCAGTCTCGTAAAGTTTGTCCGCGCCAGTTACATGACCGATTACATCGAAGGGCGAGTAATAGCTTCCGCTAAGCTCTAGCGAACTCTCCAATTTCAACGATCGTGTTGGTACTTCGCCCCGGCGTTCCAGCATTTTTCGCTGCCGATCCCGCGTGAGACGGTCATAGTTTACAAGCTCATCGCGCATGGACTCCAGCCTTCCTCGTACCGGTGGACTGCCGAAGTGAGCGACCCAAAGCACGAAGTCCCTCTACCGCTGTATAAAATTGCAGTCGGGTTGCTTCCGCCAACAAGTTTGGACCCTGAGCCAAACGCAGGAGGTTTTCGTGCGCCACATCCGCTCGGTAGTCGTTGTACACAGAGGCCGGGTTCAACAGTCGTGGACCGGTGCATCGGAGGACATTGGCGAAGAACAGTTCCCGGCTCTTCAGGCAGAAGCCTTCGGATTTGAGCCGCCCGTTTGTCGCTGAGATGAATGATGCAAACCCGAAACGTTCGTCGGAACTGTGCTCATGTGCAGCGGACGAGCGGTTGGACAGGGGCGTGGACCGAGGCGGGCGGCTCATTTCCCACCGCCTTTCCGCGACCACATGTCGGACGGGTGGTGTTTCGCCAATTTTGCGCAACCGGCCTCTGAAGCCTTCAGGACGGCACGGAAGCGTTCGGCTTCGTGCTCGTAGTTGGCGAAGGTCAGCCATACTGAGAAATCCATCGAGACCTTCGGCTGCAGGCACGGTTTCTCACGGATCGCAGCGCTGCTGTAAAGATTGGAAGTTCCAAGCGCGACGACATCACGGGAAAGATTCGCGGTTTGGTGGTCGGCGCCGATGGCAAAAGGACGGCGCCCCCTAAATTTCCGGTTTGCCGACCCGCTTGATTGGGGGCTGTGCTGATTGAGAAGCAGATCGTTGATCACGCTATACATAGTTTTCTCCTGGATGGATCGCGGTGCGCGGCCCCTGAAATTGGGGAGTTCGATTTGCTGTGTGAGAGGTCAGATCCGGTTGAAGTGGGCCCTCCGGTCGCGTTCAAGCGTCACTTGATCGACCCTGCGAAGGCGCTTCAATTTCTTGAGCGAGGACGCGAAAGGGGTGGAGAGGCCGGGAGTTGGCACCAAGTATGGGGTCCACGGCACCGTGTTCCGTGGGAGCGACGACCCGCTGCTTGTGAAATCGTTCGTGTTACCGGCAAGCTTTTGATTGCTGTCTTTCGTCATGTTTTTCTCCAGTTTTTGGACAAAGCTTCGCCATCCCTCAGGAAGGGTGGCGGTTGCGGTGAATAGGTTTGGATGGGCTAGCGGGGTATAAGCGCTATCTGCATTGTCGCGGCCATGACGTCGTTACCTTTTTAATAAGGAGCGGTTCTTGCTCGGACGGCAAAATGATCCGCATCGCAGCGGAACGCAGTGGGTAAAGTGACTCTCGTTCTTATTATTTTAGCGCTCCAGCGTCGTGGGCTGCCGCTTGTCCGACCGTTACGTGTCAGCATAGGCAGGCTAGCAGTGGCAAATGAGGCCGCGCTGTGCGGCGCCGTTCCCGGATTCAGGGGCACTACGCTGATTTTAAAAGCGCGAACGAGCACGCGGAAAAAGGCCAGATACCACACTGTAAACCTCACGGCCGGATGCGATTGTCCGGCTTTCGCGATCGATATGACGCGAGTTGGCGAGTTTTACATTGGGTAAAGTGACTCGGTGCCTTATATATTTATGGCGAGATAACGAGCGCAATCCGGCCTTGCTACACGTTGGGAGACCGTTCCCGATCTGCAGCTGTTTAGGACTGAGTTCATCGAAGGAAAAAGCGTACTCATATACAGCTCCAATACTCCACACGGACTGCTGCGGCATCGGATTGACGCGATTACAGACCGTGTTGTATTCGAAGCGTGATCATCGTTCCGATCCTGAGTTTGCTCAAATACGTTTGCACAGCATGCCATGTACGTCCATAGGGGCACTCGAAAAAACGTAACAGAAATATTGATTTATGGAAGTTTCCGAAAGTAAATTGAGCGGAAACGTTCAAATTTAGCGAAAGAGATCAACTTGATGAATTGGTCTCTTGCATCGACGCGCCGCAAAGTCCCGTCAATCAATAATGACGGAGACTAAAATGGAGTTTCACCTTCTAAACCGCCTTGCCGAGATCAACCTGCGAGTGGGACCGGTGTTGGACGAGCTTGGCATCAAGCCAAGGATTGTTCACCGCTCGGATGGCGCGGTACTGGTTCAATTTAAAACTAGCGACCAGCAGACCGTCTCGCCGGTTGAAATTCGTTTGGCGGAAGATGCGAAGACGACAACATCACCGGCGAGCTGGAAGGGCTCGAAGATGAGCGCGACATTCTGGGAGGATATTGAGATTGGCGATACCGGCTGGACGCTGCAGGAGTTTTGCAGATCGCATCACAAGTTCGATATTGGCTCGGACCCCGAACCATTCTTCACCGCGTTGGCAGAATGGCTTCCTGGCCACGGGGTGATCCACCTTGATCGAAGCAAGGACGGTTTCACGATGAATGAAGACTTCGCCCGCGCATTCAAAATCATAAGGACAGCTTTGCCGGACGATGAGCAAATCGATGTGAAGTGCGAACGGGGTCCGGCGTCGGACGCTTACGTTTTCAATTATCCGCCGGGATGTGACTGGCGCTTCGAGTTCGTCGGCCGCAGCGTGGCTGTCACAGCAAACGGGGAAGAGGTGACATTGGTTGACACGACCGAGTTGAAGAAGCTTATTCCGGCCATCAGGACACGCCTTAAGGAGCTATCAGCAAGGCGCGACTTGGGGATTTGACCGGGTTCGAAGGTATGCTTCCTGCTCCGAACTTTAGCCTGTCGGAGATCAAGGGCCGTCGGCGGTTTGGGGAGATCAAGCTACTCGTCCGCCATTCCCCGTAACATGAGTTATCGCAATTGTGGTTCCTTGCGTCGCTGAACCGCAGACTTCGTCTAGTGAATACTGACGGAGATCAAAAATGGACTTCCACCTTTTCAACCGCCTGCGGGAAATCACGGAGCGCGTTGGCCCGATCATGGATGAGCTTGGGATAAAGCCCAAGATTACGCGCGATCCGGACGGCGCGGTGTTTATCGAGTTTACGAGTGGCGATCAGCAGACAATTTCGCCGGTGGAAATTTATCTGGGCAAGGATGCCACCACGACATCGACGAAGGCGAGCTGGAAGGGCTCTAAAATGAGCGCCACCTTCTGGGACGATGTAAAAATCGGTGACAATGGGTGGACGCTGCAAGAGTTCTGCCGTTCAAAGCACGACTACGCGCATTTTTCGCTGCCCTGGCCGAATGGCTTCCTGGCCATGGCGTTTCCTTGATCAAAGCAAGGATGGATACACCATGGACGAAGACTTCGCGAAGGCATTTGCGATCATAAAGATGGCGCTACCTGAGGACGAGGAGGAGATAGAGGTCAACTGCGAACGGGGTCCGGTCGCGGACGCCTATGTATTCACCCGTCCAGCTGGCTGCGACTGGCGCATTGAATTTGTTAGTCGCAGTGCGAATGTAACTGCTAGCGGGGAAGAGGTTGCTTCGGTATATACCGAGGAACTGAAGAAGCTCATCCCCGCGATCAGGACGCGCCTTAAGGAGATTTCAGAAAGGCGCGGCCTGGGAATTTGACGAGGCTCAGGTTGGCCGCTTCTTGAAACTGAACTTCTCTTGGCCCAGTTGAAGGTCCTTCGGTGGTTGGGAGAGATCAGGGTCATTATCCGCCATGTCCACCGGAAGATCACCTCGCATTGTGAGTATGCCTTTCCGCCATAAGAAGGCGAGTTGTCCCTTGGCGTCACCCATGTCGTCAACGTAATGTGGATGATGAAGAAATGGCGAAGCATTTATCTTCAGGGCGCCTTCGGTATCCAAATCAACTTGTTCGCCCGTCAATGCGGCGTGCACGCTGCGTGCGACGGCAGCGGTGATAACGGGCGGCGTAGTTAGGCACAGTGCGGACATTGTGTCGTGAAGGTTTTCCCTGCGCACAATCCAGTCTTTTGGAAGTCCTTGGAGCGCTTTGATTACCGAAGTCGTCATCGGAATCCGCAATTGCGCAGGGTGTGTTCCAACTTCACAAGCGGCATCGGTTTCAGGAAAGAGTTCAAAACCACGATCAGCCCAGTAAGCGCGATTGTTTTCAGTATACGCGCCGCTCAGATCCCCAGTCGCATTCTGGCCGTGGGTCCGCAGCCACGCTGACGACCAATTGTTGTATGTAAGCTCGGGCGTCGGCTTGTCTTTGACTTCGGCGTAGCCTTTGACTGTCCGGTAGGGGAAAGCCACCTTGGCAATCAAGTGGGCCACGGTCGGCGTCAAAGGATTGCGCACGATGGGGTGATACAAGCGGTCGGCGAATTCGTTTTTGACGCCGACCAGAAAGTAGCTTGTCCGTTCCTGCGGAATTCCGAACTCGGGGTGATTGAGTGAGAAAACGGTCGTGTAGTATCCTTGCTCGGCGAAGAATGTTGTCATCGGCAGATAGAATTTTGCGTGTTTTCTCGTCGTCAACCCTTCGCTGTGCTCGAAAAAGAAGGCACGGGGTTTATACTTCTCCACCATTGTCATGGCTGCCGAGTGGAGTTCTTCATCGTAGTTTATTGGTCCTTTGATCCGCCACGGCTTCGTCGGAAGAGACCCCATAATCAGATCAAGCTCTCGCCCTTGAAGGGACTGCACCACGCTCTCCATCGCCACCGCGACCTCTTCGGGCTTGTTTATGTCAACCGCACGAGCACGCCAACCTTTACGGCTCGCGAGAAAACTATCTACGTTTTTCTTGTCGCCATCTAACAAGAGGCTGGGGAAGAAACCGGAAGACTTTAGTCCAAGGGCGCCACTACCGACACCACCACAGACGTCGACGGCGGAAAGCCGTTCCAACGGTCGCTTGGCATATCTTCTGGAGGACGTCTTGCCTCTACGGGCGAGAAACCCGATTGAATCGATCGCGTGCCAGCTACGCAGATACCCGCCAATTGGAAATAGCGGGAAAGGAAAATCGCGACTCGGAACGATGCTTGGCAGCTCCTGATCAAAGTCCCCGGCTGCCAAAACGTTTAAAGAGTGGTCGGCTTCAGCCAGCGCTCGGTCCGCGGGGTTTTCGATCTTACCCCAGTCTTCAATTGGTATCGCTTGCGTACCACACTCCTTTTGGAAACGCTCGCGCAGTTCCATTGCCATTTCAATGATTTTGGGTCGGATGACTTCCTTTTGCTCTGGCGATTTATCATCGTAGCCGATCATAAGATCGTGCAGCTTAGGAACGAGCCTGTTGAAAGCCATACCCTCTTTCCGAAGAGCGCGAATGCGCCGTCTAGTCAGCAAACCCAGCACATCGTGATAAGTAGATTCGTCATCGCTCTTGCTGCGCTCGCGCCAGCGATTAGCAATGCGATAAACTTCCTTGCTGTCCGTCGGCTGCTGGCGCTCGACGAAGCGCATCACCTCGCGGCGGGCAGCCTCGCCAATTTTGACAAGAGCGACGGCGGTTTCTATGTCAAAACGGCTAACGTTCAGAGCATCGCGGTAAGCACCCAGAAACTCGGTGAAATCGAGATAACCGGGGAGTTGACGGCGATGAACGCTATCATTTTGCAGAAGACTGGCCATCGCTTCACGACCTTCCTCCGCCAAGCGGGGTAGGTCGTCTTCGATGATCCTCAGCAGGGCGGCTGTGCCTTGCTTTCGGTGCTCGAAAGCACTGTTTTGAATGCTCTTAATCTGATCCCGAACATGCGGCGCAAATTGTCTTGGGGGCACGGCCATTTGATCTCTCCGGTTGTTGGAGTGATCGATAGCAATCTAGGCTTTACTGTCCCGATAAGGGAATGAATAAAATTGTAAAGAGCTGCGGTTTCTCGTTTCAGAGGTCTGGCCGCGAGCGAAATCTCAACTTCCAAGACCCCGAGTAACCAACTGTCACGTCTGACAACGGCGAGACCCTACCTGATAAATGCCTCGTGGATGCTTTCGTCCTCGTGAGCGTCCGTTCTGGCTGGCTGATACGGATACCGTTCAGCCAACGGTTCCATTCGAGTGTGCCACCGATTGGCCAACGGGTCATAGATTCCCGGTAGGGGATAACATTCGTTTATCACCATGAAATCCGAAATATTCATCGTCGCGACAGGCAACCGGTGAACCAGCGAGGCAGCCGCGATGTGGAGGTCCTGGCCGCCCCGGGCCCTCTTTCCCCTACCACTTGGGGTAAATCGCTGCAGCCGTGGATCGGCCGCCAAGACTCCCCATGTCTCGGAAACATCGCGGTCAGTCTCGATGATAGGTATGCCCGCTCTTACGAGGTCATGGTACCACTTGCTCAGTTTGACGGCCTTCAATGGGTCGGAGGCGCATACCATGGTGATACCCATCTGGATCTCCATTAGGGCGCCAGCTGGCATAAAGTATTTTTCAGCCGTGGCGAGAAAGGCGACAACGCTCTCTCTCGGGCGGGGCAGGGCGGTCTCACTGATCACGCACGTATCAAGCAGAAATGCTGCGTTCATGTCGCGTCCCTCTCGCGGAAAGGGTGCGGGGCGTATGGTTAACTGCTCGTTAACAGCCTTGGCGAAATTTTCAGGGGTGCTTTTGAACGCGGCGCGAGAAGGCTGGAAGGCAACTCTACAGGAATCGAATTCCGTGCTAAGGAAATTTCCGAGAAATGCGGAACGACTCACGCGGATGCTGTCTAAGGAAATTTTAGTGCTGGGTGAGGGCGACAAGGAAATCATAGCTTTCCTTGAGAAAGCGCGTGCCGCCAACGGCTTGCGGGTGCAACTGGGCAAAGACGTGTTTTCCGTGAAGATCTCTTCTGAGACCGTTTCCGACAAGGGCCGTGCGTTTCTTACAAAGGGCGGGCCGATCGGTTCAAAGAGATAGGCATCGCTCGGCGCCGAGAATCGATAACAAAGTCAATTCAGCCGTCTCTACTTGCCGTCAAAATATAATCGCTGTCTACGCTGTTGATATCTTGTGGGCCGGTAGTGGCCCGAGTTTGCCAATCTGAGAAAACACCGCCAACGTCGATTTCAGCTCCGGATCTTAGAGTACGGCGCCGACCTCTGCGTATCCTGCGTACGTTGCAGCGTGAAAATTGCCTCGCCGAATATCTCTCGGCGGCGCAATGTGCGGGATTTCATGGCACGGGCTTTATCCGCGTTGGACATGTGTGTTGTCGGGGAGGTCGACGTTTCGTTTTCAACCTTGTCGATCAGCAGATTGCGCATCACTCCGTTCTCTTCCTTCAACCGGGCAAGTTCGATCTTAATTGGGGACTCCGAAAGTTTACGGGCAATGGTTTCGTCAATGGTCTTCTCGACCAGCCGTGTTCTCGCAGAGAGGTAGCGCCCAAATGAGAAGGTCAGAAACATGGCACAGAGGGCGAGGCAGAGGTAAAGCATTGTCGGGCTCCAATCACCAATTGGAGATCGTGATTTCCGAAGCTGAATTCAACCCGATGGCCGTCGCTCTCCACGAGAGACAGGGTGATCGCCGTCACATCGAAGCGTGTTACGCCCCATACGATATAACCTACCAAGATCCGGCTTTGATCAAATGCGTGACAACAGTTCGGCCTTCTTCGTCGCGAATTCCTCGTCGGTCAGAATACCTTTTGCATGAAGCGCCCCAAGCCGCTCTATTTTGCCGATCACGTCATCGCTCTCGAATTCTGGTCTGGCGGCAGCGCTTGCTTTGTTGAGCCGGAGTTCATTTTCTTCACGTTTCTCGACTGGATGGCTCCGAACTGGCTCAGCTTCGTCCGAGACCTTCCGCAGGGTGGATAGCGCGATGCGTCCGTGTTGAGAGGAAAAGGACACATCTTGCCCGGTTCCCTGCTGCTGCGAGAAGCCAGTGATCTCGTGTTCATCGGTGTCGTAAATCGTCGTGCGGCTACCGTCGCTGAGTGCGAGCCTCCGAGAGGACGGGAAAAATGCATACCGCATCGAATTCTGAGATCCAGCGGAGGCGGGTATTCCAAGATCGTGTGGATACCAGCGACCGGAAGTGTGCTCAGCGTGATCACCCTGTTGCTGACTTTGATAGGATCGGGGTTGGGCCTCGGCGTCCGTGCGTGCGGCGGCGCTCAAATCTAAGCAAAGGTCCAGGACCTTGGACTTGAGCGCATGATTGAACATGTCTCCAATCATGATCATGCCGCCCGCCGACCATTGGCCCATACCACCGAGTTCCGGTAGGTTGAACTGCGCTTGATTACCGCCACCAGCGACCATGGCTCCGTACAATTGCCGAATAGTGTCGCTGCTTACGCCATGTTTTTGCGCAAGCGACGAAAACCACTCAGACCGCTTTCAGCATTCATCGCCATCCGCTCCATCGTAATCCTCTAAAGGTCGCGATTGTCTATATAGGCGCTGGCTTATCACTTTCCTCATCTACGACGCAGAATGTCGGAAGGGGAAGGCGTTGCGGGTTCTGGTATTTCAACCTCGTGCCACTTTTGTCGAAAGCATACTGGCAATCTCTGCTGCCTCCAGCCGAGCGGACGTCTTGTATGGGTAGTGCTTCCAGCACCACCATTCCTGCTGCTCTGATTTGCCGAAGCGAAAGCCAGCCCAGTCGCCGCAGTGACACTTCCTCGCGACTAGGACGGGGCCTCGTTGAAGAGGGGAACGATCGGTGTCGCTCATCTAAGCTCCTTTAGGACCCAGCCGCCTTTTGGCGTAGGCCAAGCATTTTTGGCGGCGCGAAATTCGGCCTCCGCCAATGCTTTTCGTTTGGCGTCGAGCAAACCTGACGCCCACACCGTGATGCGAAGGCGTCCGACGGTGAAAATATATCTGTCTAGGTCGGCGTTCCGGCCCGCTGCGTATCCCGCTCGGAAGCTTGTTCGTGCTGTGCTGGCGTCTGTTCGTTCGCGGTATGAAGGGGGCTGGGCTTCCCACCACCGCGTGAAGGCAGTTTCAAAGTTTGCTCGGAATGGCTTTGTCTTATCCAGCATCTAGGCCTCCCGATCGAACTTCAGGGACCAACCTTGCTTTATTCCGTGGTTCGCCGCCCTCCCAGCACACCGCAGGCGCAGGTGCTTTATGTCAGAGCGCACTGCTGCGACGGTCGCTTTTACACTGTCGCCATGGAATCCGAGTGCTGCCTCGGCTTCGCGGTTAACGAGTGCAGCGGCGAATCTTTTCGACATCGGAGGCGTCCCATTTCCTTTTGACCTTTGACGATGTTCTTTTTATGTTCTCATTTACGATTGAGTCAATCGTCATTTGCTGTTCACAGCGGGAAGGGGAAAGCAGCCATGAACCGACGTAAGGGCGAGTTAACCCCCGCTGCGATTGATCGCGGTTGGCCGTTCCAAATTGCACTTCTAGCAAAGCTTTCGGAAGGGAAGCTTGGCGAGGAACAGGCTCTCTACTGCAATCGACTCATGCGATGCAGTCGAGGTCACACTGTGTTTTATGACGACCAGCATTACAACATACACTGCTTTGCCACCAAGGTTGGTGCGGAAGCTTTTTTGGCAAAGTTTGGCGGCGAGTGGTGTGATCCTCGCGACCGTGGCAGAGGCGCCGAGTGGAATTGTCGTGTTGACGACCCCTGCCGGGTCGCTGGTCGGCGACTGACTGGACCCGCCTGCTGGTGCTCAGAGACAGTTAGACAAAAACTTCTTTACGAGTCTGATGGCAATATTGACCCCGTCTGCCAATGGAGTTCCAATGCCAACCATCTATGCGTATCGTCTCGCTCCGAGTGGAGTTGACCGGGTTGTTGAACTTCTCGAGGACAGCCAAATGGCCATTGGCTGGAGCGAACTCGAGGAGCAAACCGCGCTGGGGACTTCGATAACGAAAGACGAACTCCGGCAGAAACTCGCGACGCTCTATCCCCAACTGGCCGCCAAAGGGCGGATCACGCACGGGACCAACCAAGTGTGGCGCTTCACTCGTGAATTGAAGATCGGCGACATCGCCATCGTCCCGCATTTTGGTAAAGCTCATTTTTTGCGCGTGGCAGGGGAGCCGACCTATCTACCCCACAAGGTGAAGGACGACACCGCCATCAGGCGTGATATCAGTAAATTCAAGACCATTGCGTTATCAGACCTTCCGGAGCCAATCAGAAAAGCTCTTGTCTTTCGCGGTCATGCATCTGTCACGCTTGCACACGTCAAGGACGCTGTCCTAGATTTCCTGGGTATCGATACAGCAATCGTGGCCGAAGAAGAGCGAGCAGCCAGAGCTGAAAAACTTATGCGCGAGACCATGGAGTCGTATGTGATCCCTGCGAGGGATGACGTCGTCGTTGCGCGGAAGCATGCGGAAGTATTAGATGCATTGATCCGGTGTCTAGAGGCAAAAGGGTTGAAGGTTGTCAATACTCGAACAGCGGGTTTGGCGCCGGATCTCTACACCCTATGCACGACAGACCCCTTGCTGTTCGAGATCAAGACCGGACACGGATCTGGCGACTATCTAAAGGCGCTCGGACAGCTATTGTTCTACGAGAAGCTCCGTAAGCGTTCTTATCGCAAGATGCTTGTCGCTCCGGCTGGAATTGGACAGCAGCCCAAATCGATCTTCGCCGATTTCAACATAGGGGTTATTGAATATATTGAGGCCGGTAACGACTTCAGCTTTAGCTGGCCGTAATCGCTGCCACCACCAATGCCGATAATAGCGCGATGTATTCGTTCGACGATTTACGACACCGATGATCACGAAATTACTGGTTTCTCGCAGCAAGCCGCTCTTGTAGTCTGGATTTCGGGTTGTGATTAGGAGAAACGGCGTTGCCCGATGATAGAAACTCACAGGAAGTCATAATGCGCGAGCGGCTCTTACGAGCAATCGATAGACGGGACCCGTGGAACGCTGTCGATCTGCTGGACTGGTTGCGCTTTCATTTTCCCGAGTATCTGATCCGGGGGGACGAACACCGTGCGGCAGCCGATTTTGCTGAAGAGATTGCTAGTGAATTGGCTAACGATCCTGCTTTCCCACTTGTTGTACGCAACCTACGCGATATCTCCGCTGAACTACGTCGATAACGACCCGATCAGCAATGTAGCAGTACACTTGCCGACGCCAAGAACCTCGTGCGCATCGGAATGGTAATGCTGATAGTCGAAAACGCCGTTTCCCCAAATTCAGGTCCAGCGATTCTTGGTGAACGCGGCCTCAAAACTGGCAGACACGGCGCCTTCCGCCAACACCTTTCTGTAAATCAGTAAGGGGAGCCGCTGGTTGTTCGGGACCCAGTCGCTCGCCGGGAAAATGATCTTTTCGATTTCCATGACGCTCTCGACTAAATTACTCGGATCCCGGTTCGTCGCTTTCGTCGTTGAGAGACGGAAGGAACGACTCAACGTCACGTCTTTCTCGATCCGACAGAGATGAAATACGCTCCTTCCAGAACCTGGCTGCCTCAGGTGGATCGCCATCCCAGTCGCGTGACGAACCGAGATTGTCGTCGATCACAGCGACCCGTCGGCCGCCAAGGCGTCGATATTCTTCGGCAAGTTCCTTAGAAGCGTTTTCCATTTGAGATCGTCTCCGCAGCTTACTTTCAGAACTAAACTTTCGCGGATCAATGCAGTTCCTGAGGCGAGGTGGATTGACCTGATTAGGCCGCGAGGGGTCGGAAACAATCGGTCGGGTTTGCCTTACACTGCCACGACCACCGGTGATGTTGTCTCCTGGCTTGCGTCGACAAGGCTAAACCTCAAAACTGGCACCCCAGCTCTTGATCGGCCAGTGATTGTCGGCCCCCTGGCCGACGTTGAAATGGAAACCGTTCAGCAGCTTCTCTCTAAAGAGCCACACCATTTCGGTAAATTGCTGCCTCGTAACCTCAAGCCCAAGGTTGAAGGACGGCATGTTTTCCGACTTGAACATAAACCCAGCTTCGACGCGCTCCGGCGTTAGCGGTGTGCGTACCCAGAACGAAACGACCGCAGGCCACCGCATTTTTGTGCGAGGCGAGATCACGGCCGCGCCTACGATAAGGTATGTAAATTCGACTGACATCTCCGGAGGTCCAGGTTGGATGTGCTGGCCGATGGAGCCGGATGGGCGTTGGGCGAATTCTCCGGTCCAATCTCCCACTTCCACCTCCGGCCAAGCAAATTTCGGCAGCTCCTTTTTTGTGTTTTTCGGCATCGGGAACCTCTCCGGCAAGGAACGTCAGCAGACAAAGGACAAATGCGGCGACTCTTCGTGCAGTCAAGAAGACCCCAGGTCCTGCATCCGGATCGACGAGTTCCCTATGGCGCCGGTGGAGCGGAGATCTGAGAGATTGAACGAAGCACGGGAGCAGAAACGTCGCCCTTCTGGTTGTGCTCATCAGAAACTTGCAATGCAACAATCACCTTTCTAATGTGCCGCCGTCCGGGCTGGCCTTCTTCCCGCACTCACTGGATTTTGTGATGACAAAACAGACGTTTATTGACCTTGATCGTCACTTCGTACAGCTCGACGACCAGTTGCTGGGGGACGTAGATGATTGGATTTACGCAGGCCACGGAATAGGCTGGGAAGATCTCGCCAACGAACGTCGGGCGATGGTTCTGGCCGAAGCTGGCGCTGGGAAGACGCAGGAGATCAAGGCAGCCGTTCGAAAGCTACGTGGCTCGGGTAAAGCAGCTTTCTTCCTGCGCCTTGAGGAACTTTCCGACGGCGTGACTCAGGCATCCTTTGATGGGCCGGACACCGGATCTTTTCGAGAGCTAGACGCATGGTTGAGCGGGACAGATCTCGGGTGGTTCATGTTGGATTCGGTAGACGAGGCGCGTCTTGGGAGCGCAAAAAATTTCGAACGGGCTATCAAGCATCTTTCGGGGAAGCTTGGAGACGCTGCCCAGCGGGCCAACATAATCATCACCAGCCGCGCAAGCGAATGGCGACCGGAGAGCGATCTGAGGCTGGTCAACAATTTTCTGCCTTTCTCGGGAACGGAGGAAACCGCAGACACCTCCAATGCTGACAATTTAGAGAGGATTTTCGACTCGTTGACTGACGAGGTCGACGGACGTGAGAAGAAGACAGCGGCAAAGGTCTTTTCACTGCTGCCGCTAGATGAGCCTCGTATTCGGCAGTTGGCGGCTCACTTCGGCGTCAATGACGTAAATATCTTCTATGACGCAGTGTTCCGGGCTGACGCGGTAGGCTTCGCGAGTAGGCCCAAAGACCTTGAGGACCTGGCGGAGTATTGGCTTCAAAAGGGAGCAATTGGCGGACGACTGGAACTGGTCAAGAACGACATCGCTTTGAAGCTCAAGGAGCGCGATCAAGATCGAGCGCAGGCAAGACCTCTCGCGCCGGAGAATGCGCGGGCCGGAGTGAAAACTCTTGCTGCGGCGTCGTCTCTCCTACGCGACCAGCAGTTCCGGGTTCCAGAAACTGACAGCGACCTTGATGGGATTGATGTCGGCGCAATCCTGAGCAAGTGGACCGAGTTCGATTGCCAGACCCTCCTTTCGCGTCCGATTTTCGATGAAGCCATTTACGGTCGCGTCCGGTTTCATCATCGGTCGGTGAGGGAATACCTAGCCGCAGAATGGATAGTGGAGCTATTGGAACGAGGGAACTCTCGGCGACAGGTGGAGCAGATCTTTTTCAAGAGCCAGTATGGCATCGAGCTTATCGTTCCCGCTATGCGGCCCTTGCTGCCCTGGATTGCTCTGAAGGATGAGCGAATTCGCAACAAGCTCGCCCGGATCGCGCCCGACGTTTTGACAGAGGGCGGTGACCCAAGCGCATTTCCTCGGGAGTTTCGCGAGGCATTAATCAGAGACATATGCTCGCAGCGCAACCGCGAGCGCTCTGGCAGACTGCTAGATACCGCCGCTGTCAGGCGGATGGCGACGAGCGACCTGGGGCCAGCTATTAGCGAACTCCTGTCGACTTACAAGGACGACGACGTCGTTCGGATCACGCTGTTGCGCATGGCATGGCAAGGCAACATGCGGGAGTGCCTTGAGCAAGCGAAGGCGTTCGCTGTGGGCACCTCCTACGACGGCACCACTCGTGGCGCGGCTATTCAGGTCGTTGCCGCGACGGCTGGAACAGCCGAGTTAGCCCAATTTCGCGACAATTTGCTTGGATCGCTGGCCGAGCGGGATCTCGTTGTCTTCGGGGAATGCCTTCGCAGCCTTGGCGCAATTCTCGATACGAAGGTCGCGATCGACGTTGCCGCGAACTTGCTTGGGCCCGACAAGTACGGCTTCCAGTCGCTCAAGGTTCGGTTTGTTGCGTTCGTAAACGGCTTGCCTTTGGCTGAATGCCGCACGGTGGTCGACGAAATCCTCGTGAAGTTGCGCGAAACTCCGTTCAAGGAGGGCCGGAACTACAAAGTCTCTGATAAGGCCTATTGGCTTTTGCCGGTCGCCGCCAGGGCGTGCGAAAGGCTTGTGGAAGCGAAGGACGCCTTTGCTATTTCCCCTAACGCTCTGGATGTTATGTCCCTTATCGAAAAATCGATGGCTTATGATCGTAGCTCGATCAAGACCGATTTGGGAGCGATGGTTCCGGCTTGGAGCGATCTGAACGAAAGCCTGTTCTGGCATCAAATTTCCGCTGATCGAGCGAAGGGACGCGTGATCAAAAATTGGTGGGAAGTTAGCGGGCTTCCGTCGTTTTGGGTGTTTTCGAGCGCCGATTTGCCAAGCTTTGTCAAACAGCTCAGACTTCGACAGGGAGATGATCGCTTTGTTGCATTGTCACTCGCCTTGAAGATTATGCGAGCAGACGCATCTGATGAAGCTCTAATGTCCATTCGAGAAGCGATAGGAGACGATGCGACCCTGACTGCTCGCCTTGACGAGTTGCTAGATCCTAATCCGACTGCGGAGCAATTGGAGTTTCAACGCCGAAGACGTGAGCATGAGGAGGAGACGGAACGACACGAGTTTGCGGAGGCGGCTCGACTGGCGCAGCGGAAGCTTGAGATTTCAAAAAATCTCGATTGGTTGGGAGCGGCTTCCCCCAGGGCTATTACAGGTGCTCAACTGCATATGCTTGAGGCGCTCAGCGAACTCGACCCCGACCGAAACCGTCTGGCGCATCCTAACTGGCAAGGCCTCATTCCCGAATATGGCAAAGAAGTCGCGCAAGCATTCAAGGACGGAGCGCAGCGATTCTGGCGGCATTACGTTCCGCAGCTCCGATCCGAGGGCGTAGCGACAATGAACTCGATTCCGCGCCAGATCACTCTGGGCCTAAACGGAATCGAGTTTGAGGCTCAAGAAGAAGGGTGGCTAGATGCCCTCTCGCTGGAGCATGCCAAACTCGCTGCGAGATATGCCGTTTGGGAAATGAATGGCTTCTCGGATTGGCTCGGATCCCTGGCCGAGAAGTTCCCGTCGGAAGTTGCCGATGTCTTGTCTACAGAAATTGAATGGGAGTTCGCTCAACAGGATCCCGACAGCTACGTGATTTCTGACCTAGTGTGGCATGGCGAGCAACTTAGACCAATCCTTGGTCACCGACTTCTCAGGCTATTGAGCGCACAAGAGCCCCGATCCCTCAGCGTACTGAGGGGTGCTTTGAAGATCGTTTCGGCAGACGACACGATCAGCGATGCCGAGCTTGCAGCCTTGGCGGAGCACAAAATCAAGGGTGCCGCCTCGTCCAGCCACACTGCTCTTTGGGTGGCACTCTGGCTAACGGTTCAAGCGCCCGAAGCCATCGCGTTCCTTGACAGTCATCTGCTCGGCCTCGACGAACGCGACGCCAAAAACTTTACCATGGCCGCCAGTTCGGGTTTTCTCTCCAGCGACCACGACTGGGTCTCTAAGCGGACGAGTTTCAAAACCCCGCAGGCGCTGAAGCGGCTTTTCGAAATCTTCTGCCGCCACATCAGGCGAGCCGAGGACACGAAGCGCGTTCACCTGCGAGGTTATTCACCGGAAGAACGAGATCACGCGCAAAAGGAACGCGACATGGTTTTGACCATGCTTGGTGAGATCGCAGGCAAAGAAGCATTCGTTGCCCTGATGGAACTAGCCGACACTCACATCGATCAGGATATCCGCCCATATATCCGACGGGCTGCTCTCGCTCGCGCGGAAGCTGACGCCAATCTGAAGCCTTGGTCAGCTGCTGACTTTCACGCCTTCACAAAGGATCTTGATCGAAAACCTGGAAGCCTCCGCGAGTTGTTCGATCTCGTTTGCAATCGGCTGCTCGATTTCAAGCAGGAACTGGAGGAGGGCGACGATAGTATCGCCAGTATCGTTCATAAGGTTGACGCCGAGACCGTGCAACGAAACTTCTTTGGTAAGCTGTTTCGTGACAGGGCGAACGGCAGGTATTTTGCGCCAAACGAGGAGGAGCTTGCCGACGCAAAAAGGCCAGACCTCAGGATCCATGCCACTGACATTCATGGACCCGTCCCAATCGAGTTCAAAATCGCAGACAATTGGAGTGGGTCGGAGCTTTTTGAGCGACTGCAGAACCAGCTATGTAACGATTATCTTCGGGACGCACGGTCATCTTATGGTGTCTTCCTGATGTCGAACCGTGCGGTGAAGCGGAAGAGCTGGGAGCACCCAATCACCGGAGTGGCGCTGACTTTCGACGAACTCTGCGTCGCGCTGCAGGACTTCGCGGACGAATACATTGCAAAGCGCCCTGATATTGACGGCATCAAGGTCGTTGGGATCGACCTGACGAAGCGCCTCCAGCAGCGTCGTCCCGACCCCGCCCCGCGAAGCAAGCGAATGCCTTCGAAGAAAAAGTGACTGCGAGCAAGGCCATCCGCGGCCATTATTCGCCCACCGGAATGAAATTCGGTGTTTGGAGGTTGTTGTTCGAAACGTCGAAAAGTGAATCTTCGGCCGCTCGAACAATGTTCGAGATAATCGACGATTGTTCGGCAAAATTATTAATCCGGTCGACTCTCGGGCAGGCATTCCGTCGCGTCCGTCAATAGCACCTGGGTATGAATTGCAAATCGGCGCAGGACCCTGGGTATTGCAAAGGCTGCGATGCCGCGATTTGGCCGCTGGCGCCCACCCATGGCTTTGCCATCCACACACGGAGATAACGAATGACCGTCGACGCAAAATACACAACCAGTGCAACAGCAACGGGCGGAGGTCGCGATGGCCACACCGCTCTGGCTGACAGCACGCTTGAATTCGATCTGGTCATCCCGCGGGAACTGGGCGGGCCGGGCGGCGACGGAGCGAATCCTGAAAAGCTTTTCGCGCTCGGCTATTCAGCATGCTTTCTTGGCGCACTTCGAGTCGGCGCTCAGCAGCTGAAGACGAAGGTTCCAGAGGGCTCGACAGTTTCCGCTACAATCGGTATGGGGCCGCGCACAGAGGGTGGTTTTGGTATCACCGCAGCTCTGGACGTCTATCTGCCCGGCATGACGGAGGCCGATGCCCAGCACCTCGTTAAAGCGACGCACGGCATTTGCCCGTACTCGAACAGCATCAAGGCGACGGTTGACGTAGCATTTACAGTCAGAACCTGATCCCAAGTGAAACCGGCCGTTCTGTAAGGGAGGGCCGATCCACCGTCCTTCCTTCCTTCCTGCCTTAAAGAATCGGATGGTCCTCTTGCCGCCCTTGATTCCGAACGCAGCTATCCCCATCCAATAATCCACGGTTACAGGATGAGCGGACATATGTTGTTTGAGAAAGACCGCTTGAGCCTTGGCTTCGTTTTGCCAGCTCAGCAAAGAATCCGTTCGGACTTCGAATTCGAGACCCAGCTTTCACTGGCCGCCAGAGCAGACCTGGCAGGTTTCGGGGCGCTGTGGGTGAGGGATGTCCCCCTAAATAGTGAGGGGTATCCCGATCCAATCGGACATTCCGATCCCTGGGTGCTACTCGGAGCGCTGGCCGCTACCACGTCGCGAATTCGGCTGGCCACTGGGGCGATCGTATTGCCACTCCGCCATCCTTTGCATATCGCAAAATCCGCACTTTCCGTCCAAGCCCTTTCGAGGGGTCGCTTCACGCTGGGGCTTGGCTCCGGGGACCGCCCCACGGAGTACGAGGTTTTCGGCCAGGACATCGAGCAGCGAAAGCTGGGCTTCCGAGACCACTGGCAGCAGCTGGCTGTCGCTCTGGGCGACGGTCAGGCGGTCGCGGGGGTTGACGGCAGGATCCGGTCGGAGTTTAGCATTAGACCTCGTCTCGACGCCCCGGTCCAAATGCTTGCTGTCGGCTCGTCATCGCAGTCGCTTGAGTGGATTGCTCGGCACTCGATTGGTTGGATGACCTATTACCGAGAACTAGATGCACAAAAGGACCGGATCGCGCTTTGGCATGCTGCCGTCGCCAAGGTCACCGAAGATTTTAGGGGATTCGGGCAATCAATGGCGCTCGAACTGGTTGAAGACGCCTCGTCGCGACCTCAGCCAATCAACCTTGGCATGAGGACCGGTCGCCAGGGTCTGATCGAAGCCCTGCAGGCAATGAGAGACGTCGGCGTTCACCATCTAGCGCTGAACATCAACACGGCGGCGCGGCCACCCGCTGACGTTATCGACGAGATCGCGTCCGATGTGATTTCGGCAGTTTGATTGCCGCTTCCGACCTTAAGGTCAACAAGCAAAGATTCCTTAGATTCCGAGTTTTCGGGAGGGGGGTCAACACTTTGGATTCGTTAATTTGTCGAGGTTTCTAATATACGCAATCCACTAACTTTTGACAGGAATCTCCTAACTTTTGAAGACGGATATTTCGAAATTCGAACTATTTTCGACGTAAGAGAAGACACCTAAGCTCGTTTATTTGAATGCGGATAACAATCGCTTTCGTGCGCTTGCAAAGGGGCGGCGCACATTCATGCAGCCGAACAATCCCAGTCTTTATTTTTCGGACGCTCGAACATTATGAATTTCGACCGCTGTTCGAGAATTTAAACAATCGATCCTCAGGGATCGATTCTCAGGATGAGACTTCTCGTGCGTAACAGGAACCAGTGAGCCAGAGGGACACTGGCGTCCCGCCCTCGCTTCCGGTCACCCGCACGGAAATCCGCGTAGCCATCGTACTTGGGCAGACATCATCTTCGGCGATGCAAATTCATCAGTTCCGATGCCGGATTCGCTTCCTCCCTCCATCCCATCACTTCCGCGATGAGATTCAATGCCATGCTATTTCCTAATCGACCCTCATCATCTCAGACACTAAGAGAAGAGTCGCTGATGCGTCCCGCCTCCAAGCTATAATCGGCAACTAAAAAGTGCATCAGAATTCGGAACCACGCGGAGATTTTTTGCCCTGCAGCTCCATTAGTGCTCGGCCCCCAGCCAACCGAAGTTTTGGTGCCGGTCCTCATCTAGCACCTTTGTATGAGTGTGCCCGCTGCAAAAAGCTGCCAGAAAATGGGCGCTTTTGACGGTTGGAGACTCCAATGGACTTCCTTTTCGATTTTACAATTCTCCATGTCTTGATCAGCGTGATCGCTCTCGTCTCGGGTGTTCGGCTGACGGTTGCTTTTACCAAAGGCGACGATCCTTACTCCATAAAGTTGGTCTTCCTGGTCTCTACGGCCGCCAATCTGCTCACCGGGTTCTTGTTTCCGTTTCACGGCGTTACCCCAGCAATCGTAATCGGTGCATTGAACGCCGTTATTCTGTTAGGGACAATCGTTGCCAGCGCTCGGAAAAGCAGCACCCGTCTTTGGGGCCTTTCCTACGCAATCGGCTCACTCGCGCTCCTCTACTTCAACTGTCTTGTCTTCATCGTTCAAAGTTTCCAGAAGGTGCCGTTTCTTCACGCGATGGCTCCCATTGGGAACGAACCGCCCGTCATTGTCTCGCAAGGCGTACTGTTCTTGGTCGCGATTGCGGCGGGCTATCTCTGTCTCCGTCGAACCAGACGCCCGGCGATCTGAATTCCACGCGACGCGAAAAGTCAGTCATGGCTTCGAACGCCATGGCCCCCGTATTCAAAACAATAAGAGAGTATCTAATGAGCAAACTCACTGGAAAAGTGGCTTTTGTCACTGGCGGCAGCCGTGGCATCGGAGCCGCTATTGCGAAGAAATTGGCAATAGACGGTGCTCTTGTCGCTATCACCTACGTGACCGGCAAGGCGTCAGCTGAGGCCGTAGTATCGGCCATCGAGACCAACGGCGGGAAAGCTGTTGCCATTATGGCGGACAGCGCGGATCCAGTGCAGGTCGACAAGGCCGTTTCAGAAGCCGCGGAATTACTCGGTCCCATCGATATCCTGGTCAACAATGCTGGCGTGTTCCCGACTGGCTTGATTGGCGATACGACCGATGCCGAATTTGACCGCGCATTCGCGATCAACGTTCGTGCCGGTTTCGCCGCCACACGAGCGGCGCTTAAAACGATGCCAAATGGAGGCCGCGTCATTTTCATTGGCAGCAGTCTGGCGCTTCGTGTCCAAGGTCCTGGTCTCAGCGTCTACTCCGCAACAAAAGCAGCAGTTGCAGTGATGTCGCAGGCGCTGGCGCGAGAACTCGGACCGCGCGGGATCACAGTCAACACTGTTCATCCCGGCTCGACGAATACAGATATGAACCCAGCCGATGGGCCTTGGGCAGCAAATCAAATTGGTATGATGTCCAACCCTGCCGGTTTTGCGAGCGCAGGGGAAGTTGCGGACGTTGTCGGCTACCTCGCCTCATTCGAAGCCCGCTCTGTGACCGGCGCCGCTTGGACAATCGACAACGGTGCCACTGCCTGATCAATTGGCCGCGCCGGGTGAAACCCGGTGCGGTCATAAACGTTGGGTGCTAAACGGATGGTCCGGAATGGATTTGTCGTCGGTGCAGCCAGAAGATCCCGAGTGAGGAGTCCATGACCCAACCGAAAACGCCGCTCCGCATCTCAAACGCTGGGATGCAGGATAACGCCCACATCATTACGATCGAGACCGAAGATCAGGCGATCTTCATGGACTTCGCCAAGCGTTGGCATGTGGAGGCTCGGCGAGTTTCTCCGACCATTATCTCGCTATTTTTCCCGGCTCACGATCGTGAGTTGCTTGAGCGGTTTGAAGCGGAATTCCCGACGACGCCGAAATAGGTCGCGTCACATGCCTGGCTTACTACCAGACTCCATGCTCTTTGTCACCGCAATAGCCAAAGCGTCTAGGTCGTCGTCCAGCACGCCACGACTTCGAAGCCCCTCGGCTGTTTGAAAGAGATAGTCGGCGGACGTGCCCAAGAAGCCGGAAGCGCTAGCAAGTCGCGAGATAATAACCTCACGTTCGAGGTTCCCGGCATAGTTTGGACTGTTGTGATCGATCGTAAAGGCGATCGCGTTGCCAAATCTATCTCCGTCGGCATCAAAAACGTCGAGCCAGCGTGGAGCGTAGGCGCCGGTGATCATCTCTCTCTTCCAGAGGACCGCCAACTCGGATTCAAGGTCTGGTTCGGCAATCCGGAATGCGACACCCGCGCAGGTCCCTCCCTGATCAAGTCCGAGAACCAAACCGGGTGTCTCAACAGTGCCTCGGCCCGCAGACACAGAAAGGCAGAACGACCGATGCCAGTCATTGATAACCGCGACGCGACTTTCTTCAAATTTAAATGTTGGGTTCCATATCAGCGAGCCGTAGGCAAACACCCAAAGATCACCCGGCGGGCGTGCTTCCAACGTAGTCTGAATACTTTCCGCCCTCTGTTCATCCGTCCAGAGAACGACGGCAGGCGCATCACGGGCAATATGCTCGCCCCAGGTTCCTGCCTCTAACTGTTGCCTTGTTACGCCGACCTGTTTGTCCATTTCAAAGGTTCCGGGGTCGAGAGGCAGGACCAGATGCTCGATTTCATACCAGTTTGAACGTCAATGCGGCCACCGGAGGAGGCGATTAAAATCTCCGAGTAGCTTGATGACTGAAATACACAACGATGCGAACGCAATCAATCACTAACTTCAAAATTAGAAGCTTATGTCGGTGGTTGCCTCCGGGCTTCGCCCGGAGGCGGGAGTCCCTACTTCGCTAGCGCGGCCTTTTCGATAACCGCGGCGACTTCCTTGGCGTGGACGACCAGCGATGCATGGCTGCCTGCCACTTCCGTCGTTTTTGCCTTGATGCGGCCCGCGAACATCTTCTGCGCTTCAGGAGCCACAGTCTTGTCCTTGGTGCTGATCACATAGAAGTTTGGCTTATCGTGCCATGCGGCGACGGTGACGGGTGCGGTGTAGGCTGTAACGTTGAGAGGAAGCTGCGAGTTCGCCAAGCTCTCGGCGACCTTAGCCGGTAGATCGGCAGCTACCGCCGAAGGGAAAACCTTCGGATCGATATACAGATTACCCTTGTCATCCGGGTGGATGGCGGCCGCTCCCTCGGTTGGCGGGCCGCCTTTGGCAAGAGCCGCCAGAGATTCACCGACGTCCGGAGCGAAGGCGGACACGTATACCAAAGCCGATACCTTTGGATCGTCGCCAGCCTGCGTGATGACGACGCCGCCCCATGAATGGCCGACGAGAACTGTCTTGCCATCCTGCTTGGCGAGCGCTTCCTTCGTCGCCTTTACATCGGCATCAAGTGAAGTCAGGGGGTTCTCGACCAGAGTGACGTGGTAGCCTTTCTTGGTCAGGATATCAGCGACGGGCTTCCAGCTCGTCTGGTCTACAAAGGCACCGTGAACAAGCACGATATTATAGGCGGCGCCCTTTGGTGGCTTGGCCGCCAAAGCGGGAGCGGCGATCGAGGCTCCGGCCAGGAGGAGAGTTGCTGCAGACAGAAGAAGATTTTTCATTTTTAAGCTCCATTTGAGTTGCCAAACAACGGTTGGATCATTGAGTTCGCAGGCGTTTTGGCAAAGTCACAACTGCTGATCCGAACTCACTATGTCGGACGGAAGCTTACTTCCGCCGCTCGCAAACGCTCTGTAATGTACCGAGATCGCTCGCATAAGAAGGTAGGTTAGGTGGCTTTGAAACCCCATGACACCAACGACGATGTTCTTGCTCCAGCGTCCGATTTTACGCGGGGATATGATCTGTTGTCCGATATCCTCCGGTTTGTTCAGCTGTCGGGGGAGTTCGTGTTCACGACGGAACTCAGGGAGGGATCCAATCTTCACATTCAGTCGAATTCCGCCTTCCTTCATGTCGTTCAGGACGGGGAGTTGTCTGTCGAGCTGGACGGACAAGCGCCCCTGCGACTGTCGTCGGGAGACGTGCTGGTCCTCCCGCATCCAGTCGACTATCGGTTTCGCGAAATTGGCGCGAAGCATCAGCTTCACCCCCCTCTAGTTGTCAAAGAATTCGGTCCTGGGGACACGGTACTCCGTCACGGTGAAGGCGAAACTCGAGCCCGGACAATCAGCGCCACGTTCCAATTCGCAAACCAAAACAACATCTTGCCCCTCCTAGCCTTGCTCCCGGACATGATCCACATTGCCAAAGATGCCGATCAATCGGCCGTGCTGATCCGCGATGTCGCCCAATTCCTGATCGTCGAAACCGCGGCGCGAGAGCCTGGGGCCGCGCTCATGATCTCGCGCGTCATCGACATTCTGATCATCCGTTCAATCCGGACATGGGCGAAATCGCTGAGTCCGAGACAGGGATGGGTTGGAGCGCTACAAGACGCGCGGATCAGTCGGGCAGTAGCCGCGCTCCATCAAAATCCATCGCGAGAATGGTCCGTGGACGATCTGGCCTCTGTCGCTGGCATGTCGCGTTCTCGGTTCGCCCAGCTTTTCCTGACGACGGTTGGAGAACCACCGCTTCGTTACCTTCACAAGTGGCGGCTGGCGATCGCTTCTGATTTGCTAAAGCGGTCAAGTGTTGCGGTCGGAGAGATTGCTCACAGGGTAGGCTACGATTCCGAGGCGGCCTTTAGCAGAGCTTACAAGGCGATGTACGGGGTCAGTCCACGAGACGCACGCTCCACCTGACTGGTTGGTCGTCCCGGAAGCTTCATTTGGATCAGCCCCCAGGATGCCGCTTAGTTCTTGAGGAAATCCTTCAGGTAGCCAATGAGGGCTTCCGGCTTCTCTTCGGCGATGAAGTGGCCACTTCCTTCGACATGAATAGTTGTCGATCCTGGAGCCCGATCGTCAAGCGACGCTTTCAGCCGTTTAAAACCGGGCCCACCAAGGCCAAGGACCGGCATAGTCAGCTTGCCATAGGTGCCGTCATCAGCGATGTCTTGGAGAAATGCCTGATACCACCCGTTGGTGGCACGAATTGCATCACCGCTCGCATAGGCGTTGGCGTACACTGCGCGGTCGGTCTCATCGATGGCCGACTCATCTTCAGCCATGTAATGGAAGAACCATTCCTGCTCCAGGTGTTCGCGACCTTCCATGAGCTTCTCTGGAAGCCCCTTCACCTGATGGAAAGCGAACCACCAAAGGTAGACGTTATCTTGGTCAGCCTTGTCATTAAATGATCCAGGAGCCGGTAGCATAGGAATTTTGAAATAACCGGCTGACGGATGGCCTACATCCAGCATGACGAGCTTGGAGGTCTGCTCCGGATGGTTGGTGGCAAAGCTGAAAGCGACCATCGCCCCGATGTCGTGGCCGACAATATTTGCCGACTTGAAGCCCAGCTGCTTCACAAGTTCAGAAATGTCCAAGGCCATCGTCTTTTTGTCGAAGCCACCCGCAGGTCGCTCGGAAGCGCCCATTCCCCGTAAATCGACGGATATGACACGGTGCGTCTTTGCAAGTTCAGGCATGATCTTGTGATAAGACCACCATGTTTCCGGCCAGCCGGGAAGCAGGATGATTGGATCTCCTTCGCCTCCGGACACGTAGTGCAGCTTTATTCCGTTAACGGTCGCAAAGTTGTCGGTGAAGCCGGGAAGGGTCTTGACGAGTGCTGCGTCGGAGACGTCCTGCGTCTGACCGCTGGGGGTCTGTGCCGATGCCATGCTCACGCTTGAGAGCGCCACACCAAGGGCGACAATATAAGGGCGAATGTTCATGGCTGATATCCTGCTTGAGCGGTGGAACGAACGAAAAAGCCTCCCGCGCATGAGCGGGAGGCTCCGTTGTCAATCCTTCTTCGGGAAGATCGTACCGACTTCGCGGCCGAGATTATATTCGAGGTCTCCACGCGTCTGAAGGCCACGGTCAAGAAGCTGCTTCGTGATCGACGGAAACTCCGGTCGGGTTGCTGCACCCCAGAACGCATCCGAGTGCAGCGGGTATTCCGCGTCCGGAAGTAGCGTGTACTTGTTCACGTATTCCTTGATTTCCTGCAGAACGCGACGCTCCCACTTCGATACGCGAAGGGCGTAGGCGTCTACGAATGCCGCAAAATCCTTATCCGGGATCGCGCGGTTTACGTAGCCATACTTCTCAGCAATCTCCGCGTTGAAGTCTTCTCCGCCGTAGAGAATTTCGAAGGTGCGGCCGCGACCAACGAGCGTCGGCAAGCGACCAGCTGCTCCGCCGCCGGGCAGGGCGGTGAAGCCGACTTCCATCTGACCAAGAATGGCCTTCTCAAGGCTTGCGAACCGAAGGTCCGTCGCGAGAAGGAACTCGCTGCCTGCGCCGCGAGCAATGCCGCGAATTGCGGTGATCGTGACGACCTGCAGATGCTGCATGCGCACCAGGATATCGACCCAGGCTGCATAGCCGGTGGGGCTCGGCAAAGCTTCGGCGATTGCGGGATCCGCAACGAGGTCATAGTGCGCAAGGAAGAAGTCTTCGTCAGCACTTTCGAACACGACCACGTTGACCGTCGTGTTTGTTTCGAGTTCAGTGAGAAGGAGCTTCATTTCGCGCATCATGTCAGGACCAATGACATTGACCGGCGGATTGTTGAAGGCGACCTTCCAATACTGCGGCGTAACCTCGGTCAGATGAAACTGGGTCGGTTTGAAGTCTTTGATGAACATAAAGGTCTCCGAAAGGTAGGCCCGCGCTTGGGTTGAGGGGCGCTGCCTACTGAAAAAGATTGGATTTCCGCCCGCTGACGGGCTCGAATTGCTGCAACTCGTTGGCAGCCTACGCGACGAGCGTCGCCTTCATGCCGATGTCGAGCTTCAGGATCACTGCGATCGTGCAGGTCGTACGGGCACGCTCGGCGCAGTAGTCGAACCGTTCCTGGGAAATGCCTGGCACCCTTGCTTCACAAGTCACGAAGGAGCTTTTGATCGCCGGATGGCCATCGTCACCATACCCAAGCTCAACCTCGACCGAGGTTTTGATGCTTTCAGCTTCGAAACCGATCATGCCAAAGTTGTTGGCGAGGGCCTGATTGAAGCAACCAGCCTGTGCGGTTGCCAGGAGTTCTTCTGGGCTTCCACCGGGCGTGCCCTCAAAACGGCTGGAGAAGCTGTAAGGCTTATCCTTGAACATATCCGTCCCGGTGGAGAGGGTTCCCGAACCCTGTTTCCAGTTGCCCTTCCAGTTTGAAAGTCCGGTCGCCTTCATCGTTCAATTCCTTCTCAACAGTTGGCACTTGGCGTTGGTCCCCCGTCTGGGGTGGGACGTTTTAGCCAACGGCCGGAGACGTGCGGGTTCCGGCGTGAAGCGCTGACGCGCCAAAGGGTTGCCGCACCAGTGATGGTGCGCAGTGTTGTCCCGGGTCTTCAAATTCTAAGGTTGGTGGCGGCCGAGTGTGTCTTCGCACTCTCGATCGCCTCAGCGTCAGCTCCGTGACGGTGCCAATTCGACGTATCGCCATGCGTTTGTTTGAACGGTGATCGCAATAGGTCTAAAGCAGTTTCATGGAGACGGCGCTTACCCTCTCCATGTACGAAACATCCGATACCTGAGCTATCATACAAAGGTCGTAGCACTCTCAATGCTATCGATAATCGACGCCAAATTAGCTGCTAAGCCCTTGAAGGCTCTACCTCTTCCTCCCCGAGAGCGTTGTCCGGATCCGAGGTAATATTGCGGAGTGAGACCAGCACGACGGTCGCCGTGATCAAGGTAATGACCGTGAGGATCCAGAGTAGGGAGCTGAATGCATCACTATAGTCCTGCACCAGCCCGATTGACGTTCCCGGCGGTACCAAGGTCTGTGCGCCTGCAAGGTCGCCGGTAACCAGCCGCTGCGCAATCTCGGCAGAGCTGGGGCCGAGACCGGAGGGAAGATGACTTTTGGTGAGAGCTGACAGAACGGCGGTGACAATTGCCAACGCCACACCTTCTCCAGCTACACGCGTCGTGCTGAAGATGCCAGTAGCCATCCCGGCTCGTTCCTTTGGGACAACGCTAACGGCAAGCCCGTCCATCAATCCCCAAGGCAAGCTTATTCCGACACCGATCATTAAAAGCGGAATAGTCAAAACACTCGGTGAGGATCCTACCGGCGTCTGGCTCAGCCAGAAAAGACCTGCGGCGGAAACGAGCAGGCCGCCGCTGCAGACGGTTGCGGGGGCGAGCCATCGTGTGAGGACCCCTGCCGCGATCGGAAGTACCAGAAGTGGGCCGGAAAGCGCCATCATGAGCTGCCCGGCCGCGATCTCGTTCATGCCTTCTATGCCAACGAACCGAACCGGGAGCAGCACGAGTAGTACGACGAATGCGTAGGCTGGAGCGGCAGCCAGCAATTGAACGCCGACAAAGCGCGGATAACGAAACAGCGTCAGATCAAGCATCGGGTGCTTCGTTGAACGCTCGACAAAGTAGAACCCTATCATCAGCAGCGCTGACCCTATCAAAGGTCCTGCCACTGTCATATCGCTCCAGCCAATTGCCGGACCTCGAAGGACGCCGTAGGTGAAGAGCGTAAGTGCGAGCGTAAATGTTATTGCGCCCATCCAGTCCAGTCCGGCCGCGTCTGGGTTCCGGGTCTCACGCAGGAATGGTATCCCCATTGAAAGAGCCAGGAGAGCCAACGCTACAACGAGCCCGAAGATCGAGGGCCATCCGAGAGCATCGATCATGGCTCCAGATGCAATCGGGCCGAAAGCCAGGCCGACCCCGAAGCTCGCGCCGACCACGCTGAACGCCCGCATTTGGGCCGTCCCCTCGAATTCCTGGGCAAGGGATGCCATGCCAGCGGAAAATGCCGCTGCGGCCCCCAAACCCTGCAGTGCTCGAAGGCAATCAAGCACGATGATGTTTGGCGCGAACGCCAAGGCAGCGGAGAATATTGTAAAGGCAACCAGGCCAAGCACGTAAATCCGCTTCCGGCCAAAGAAATCGGCGAGGGCGCCGAATGCCATGAGCGTGCTCCCGAAGGTTAGCATGAAAGCGTTAGTTACCCAGTTTAACGCGACAGGGTCACCGCCAAGTGTTCGGCTTATCGCGGGAATTGCCACGGCTGGACCGGTGAAGGTCAGCGGCATCGCGGCAGACGAACAGCAAATGGCGAAGAGCACGATGAGGCGTGTTGGAAGGCCTCGTCGGCCATCTTGAAAAGTTTTGTCCATAGGGGACTCCCCGGGTTTTGGAGGTAAAGGTTCGAGCGGTAGACAATCCTGTACATTGGCCATGTTCTCAGGATAGGTTCTCTCTAATCTCCGGATTAGACCGACGTCTTTCCGTTCTTTCACGAAAGAGACGCTCGAATGGTGGATGGTATGGACCAGTTCAACGGACTAGCCGCATTTGTTAGAACGGCAGATCGCGGTAGCTTCGCGGCCGCTGGAAAAGCACTTGGCTTGACGCCGTCAGCTGTAGGTAAGGCCGTGACGACTCTGGAGAGGCACCTTGGAGTAAGGCTCTTTCAACGATCGACCCGAAGTCTTCGTCTGACGGAAGAAGGTCGGCTCTTCCATGATCGATGCAAACGGATTCTCGACGATTTCGAAGACGCTCGAGCGTCGCTTGCTCACGCGCTTGCCACACCAAACGGTCGGCTTCGTGTAAGCGTCCCATTGGTGAGCTATCACTTGCTGCTCCCAGTGATCCCTGAATTTATCAAGCGATTTCCAGACGTCGAACTTGATATCGATTTCAATGATCTCATCGTGGATCTCATTGATCAGGGAATAGACGTCGCGATTAGAAGCGGCGACTTGCCGGACTCCCGGCTCACGTCGCGTGCCCTGCGGCCGTTTCGGATGTTGCTTTGTGCCGCTCCCAATTATCTGGCCGAGTACGGCACTCCGCTGCGGCCTAAGGATCTGGACCATCATCTTGCGATCCGGTTTCGATACCCGAACACCGGCAAGCTGCAGCCTTGGCCGCTCCGAGTCTCGGAGTTTGATTTTGAGATGAGGGCGCGTACGGTTTTGACGTGCAACAACATGGAGGCGCTGCGCGGTGCCACAGAGAGTGGGCTTGGGATAGGCTTCATGCCAGATTTCCTTGCCCGAGCGGCGATTGCTGCGGGGCGTTTGCAGCCTCTTCTCACCGATTTTCTCGATGGCCCCGGCCAATTTCATTTGCTTTGGGCGTCGAACCGACACCTGTCGCCGAAAGTCCGCGTTTTCGTGGATTTTCTAAGTGAGCGCCTTTTTTCGAGCCACTGCGCCATTGAGGCGTGAACCCGCGATAGATCGCTATGCGGGCTCGCTCTGCACGATCAAATCAGTTCGTCGGATGAGTTCCGCAACAGACCTGACCTGCATCTTCCTCATCACGTTTCCGCGGTGAATTTTGACGGTTACTTCGCTTATTCCGAGTTCGTACGCGATCTGCTTATTCATAAGTCCCCTGCACACCACCATCATCACTTCGCGTTCGCGAGGAGTTAGAGTGGCAGCGAGGGCTCGAACGTCGTCGGCCTCAGATGCACTCTTTATTTCCTCGGCGCTTCGCGCGAGGGCGATCGAAATGGCATTGAGAAGGACGTTCTCCCGGAACGGCTTTTCGATAAAGTCCGATGCGCCAGCCTTCAGGGCTTGGACGGCGACGGGGACATCCCCGTGACCGGTGATGAATATGATTGGGACCTTTCGACCCAACCGTTCGAGATGCTCCTGAAGTTCAAGGCCGCTTAGTCCGGGCATGCGCAGGTCCAGCAGGATGCATCCCGGACCCTCGGTGACTGGCTCGTCCAGAAACTGCCGGGCCGATCCATAGGCACGGGTTTTCATGTTCAACGAATGGAGCAGGTCGACAATGCCGATGCGAAACTCATCGTCATCATCGATGACGAAGATTGTTGGACGGAGATCCGCTTGAAAGGTCGCTTGATGTTGCATCTTTACGTCCTTGGCGTTTGCCACTCGGAAGAGAAGAATGACGGTTTTGGAGATGATGAGGGGAACGTTTGGGAGGTCGCGAAAGCGCTATGTGGAATATGACTGTTCAGCCGCGCGTTCACCTTGTGCCAAGCAACTTCTCGAGATGGCCGATGAGGAGCTTCAGATCGACCGGCTTCCCGAGAAACGCATGTGCTCCGGCTTCCATTGCCGCTTTCCTGATGGCGTCTTCCTGATGAGAGGTCATGAAGATGATAGGCGTCGGATTTTTGCCACTGCGCAAGATCACCTGTAACTCCAACCCGGACAGTCCATGCATTTTGACGTCCAGCAAGATGCAATCGATCGACGGTCGCTCGCCATATGTCAGGAAGTCTTCGGCCGAGGAAAATGAGCGACTCTCGTAGCCGTACGACCTCAGGAAGTCTCCCATGGCTTCGCGAATCGACTGGTCGTCGTCCACAATCGCGATGATGCAATTGGATTTCATCGTTCTGTATGCCTTTGAGTTTATTCGAAGGCGTCATCCTATCCGCGCCACCATTTGGGGGACATCATACATACGTGTGAGGCGACCTTTGGTCTCAACCGGAAGTGCGATTTCGAACGTGGCGCCGCTATTTTCGTTGTTTCTGACCGAAAGTTTGCCGCCTCGGGATTCGACCGTTGACTTGCAAATCGCGAGGCCCATTCCCATCCCGGATGGCTTTGTCGTGAAGTAAGGCTCGAAGACATTTTCGATTGCTTCACTCGAAAGGCCGGGCCCGGTATCGCTTACCGACATCACAACGAAACCTGTATCCGACGTCGATAGCCGAACGGAAATCCGACGTACCCGTGAACTTGCCTCTTCCATGGCTTGCATCGCGTTTGTGATTAGATTGATCAGAACCTGTTGGAGTTCGCTTTTTGATGCATTGGCGGGCGGGAGGTTTGGGGGGGACATCAGGTCGATTGAGACATTTTGCCGTTCGATCTCGTACTCCAAGAGCGTTCTGGTCTCCTCGACAAGCTCTAGAAGATCAACTTTTTCTGAGGCGATCGGCGTTCGTGAAAGCATCGCTTTTGTGGTTTTGACAATCTGGCTCGCTCGTTCACCATCTCGCATGGTGCGCTCAGCTGCGCGGATTGCGGCGTTGAGATCCGGCGGATTGCGGTTCAACCAACGCAAGCACGCTTGAGCGTTCATGAGCAAAGCACCGAGAGGCTGATTAAGCTCGTGCGCCAACGACGCCGACAGGGCCCCAACCGCCGAAGCACGGGAGGCGCGAGCCAACTCGGCCTGGGCCGCCATCATAGTAGCCTGCGCGGCTTCTCTTTCGGTTATATCGACAAGTCCGATGACGATACGATCCAGTCCCGATTGGTCCTCCGGAAACTCTACGGCCATGAGGATCACAGATTCCTTGCCGTGGAAATTTCGAATCCGGCCCTTCGATTCGAAGCGCCGCTGCCCATTGAAAAAGGCGTTTACAAAGCCGAACAGCGAGGGGCAGTCGTGGGGAATGAAACGGGATATAGGGCCGAGTGCTTGTTCGTGCGTGATACTCCCCAATATTTCCAACGCCGCGTCGTTGACCGCGACCGTCCGGATCGCCTCGGTGCATGTTTTTGGGAAGTCCGGATTGGCGCGACTATAGGCGCACAGGTCGACGACACCGTTTGACCGGAGATCTTCCAGCAGGGCGTTTAGCGCAGTTAGATCCTGCTCCCACAGGGCAACGCCGCTTTGTTTGAAGATGGATCGGTAGCGGTACTCGCTGCTCCTAGTCCGGTCGTGCGATGCGAGAAGGGCTAGTCGGCTTGTTTCATTCTTGAAGAGCAACGCGGTCGTAATGATGAGTGCCGAAAGGGAGCCGACAAGTCGCAGAAACGTTGCAAGGTCATTGTCGATACCGTGGGACAGGAAGAACGAAGTCACGCAAAGCGTGGCGCACATGGCAGCCGCCGCAAGAATTCCAAGGCGTGACAGGAAGTCAGCCGCCACGAGCATAATGATCACATAGAAGACGGCGACCGCGCTTTCGATGGTGGTGAATGTATCGATCAAGAAAACAGCGAACGCGTTGGAAACTGCCGCGATCGCCAGTGCGACGTCGTTCTCCTGTTCGATGGTAGATCGCTCCCCAGGGAGCCACTTCCACAGCCTGACCAAGACAGGTTTCCTTCAAGCAAAACGCCAAAGTCGTCGCTGGCTGCGAAACGCGGTACTTAACCAGCAGATCATCTCAAGCCTGACGGTCATCAGGTTTAAGACATATAGTAACTTTTGTTCGGAAGGGAAACTTGTATTTCACCCAAATTCGGGAATTGACGTTTTTGCCCGTGACATTTGCGTGATGAGGTCCGAAAACCAAAAGACCGCTCCGGCGGGGAGCGGTCTTGGCGGATGGCTCCGCTGGCCAGGCGAGGGGTGATACCCGGCCGTAGGTGGAATGGGGGAAGTGATCCACCTTCGCCCTGACTGGGAGATGCAGGGCGATGTCGAGACCGTAAGCGGAAACGCTGGTGCGGCATATCATACACAAGTGTGGGGGTATTCGTCACAGACGGTTGAAACCGTCGCTGACGACTTCATTCTCGAAGCTCGTGCTTCGGCGCGTCGCCAACCCCTGGGCGGCCCGACTGAGGTGAATTATAGCGGGAACGTCCCGTTGCCTCCCCCATTCCACTCCGACCATACATGCAGAGCGAAACGTGAAGATCTCCCGAGAAGGCTCGACCAGATCGAAGCTTTGCGAGCAAGACTCTGTCAGCGCGAGACGTAACATCAGCGTAGCCAGAAAGGAGCGTTTCAATCTAATCAAAGGCCATGGGTGCCTGCTCAGCTAGGAGTATGGTCAGAGCAAAAAAAACGGCCATGTGACAGTACGAATTGCTCGATTAACCGAGCAATTCTACCGCCAGCGCAATCCCTTGGCCGCCGCCAATGCAAAGTGCGACGAGCCCCTTCTTTAAGCCGTCGCGACGCATCGAATGGAGGAGCCTGGTCGTCAAGATCGCGCCGGTAGCCCCAATTGGGTGGCCATGGGCGACGGCGCCGCCCTCGACATTCACTATCTCTTCCGGAATGCCGAGCGACTTAATAACGGCCAGGGGAACGGCCGCATAGGCCTCATTGATCTCCAGTCGGTCCACTTCCGCCAACCTCCAGCCCGCACGCTGAAGGGCGAGATTGATCGCTGGGACCGGACCCAAGGCAAACCTCTCCGGTTCCACAGCGCCCACGGCGAACGACACGATACGAGCAATCGGGCTAAGGCCCTCGCGCTCAGCGTAGTCCTGATCCGCGATGACCATAGCCGAGGCTCCGCTATTCAATCCGGGAGCGTTACCCGCGGTAATCGATCCGTCGGCCCTGAACACGGGCTTCAATCTCGAAAGAATGTCGACAGTCGTGTCCGGGCGAGGAGCCTCGTCGACCTCGAATGTCACGAGACCTTTCTTTGATGGAACGGATATTGGTACGATCTCGGCCGCGAACTTTCGGTCAAGTTGGGCCGCGACAAACCGTTGGTGAGAGCGAGCTGCCCACCTGTCCTGATCGGCTCGGCTGATATCGAGTTCGTTGATGACGTCCTCGGTATGCCAGCCCGAATGCTTGCCCGAAAAAGCGTCATGGAGCCCGTCGGTGAGCATGCTGTCCAAGATCTCAGCATTGCCCATGCGGTAGCCGCCCCTGGCCTTTGACAGTAGGTAAGGGGCCTTATCCATGTTCTCCATTCCGCCTGCGACGGTCAGCTCCGCATGGCCAAGTAGGATATCCTTGGCCGCGGAAACGAGGGCCTCAGCTCCAGAGCCGCAAACCCGGTTTACGGTCGATGCAGCCGCGCTAACCGGCAATCCGCCACCTATCGCAGCTTGGCGAGCTGGATTCATCTTGTTGCCAGCTTGAATCACATTGCCCATGTAAACGCTTGTGACGTCTTCGCCTTTGACGCCGGATCGGGATACGGTTTCCTTAATGACGGCCGCGCCAAGATCGGCTGCTGGAATGGCCTGAAGGCTACCTTCGAATTTTCCGATCGCGGAACGAAGAGGCTCGATAATGACAACACGATGAGTCATGGAAATCTCCAATTTTCAGCAAGGGGCGAAGTTGCGCCGCCAAAAGCATCTCACGTCACATAATTATCTTGCTTCAAAATTTGAAGTGAATAATGTCAATTTTATTATCTGATGTAGTCCGGACTTCCGAAAACCTTTCGTTGAAAGGGCTCAGAAGTCGCGATTTTAGATTAGCTGAGAGAGCGATATGATGTTCTTCCTTGCCCTTCTGATTGGGATCGTTGCTGGTTCGAGGGCATTGATCGCGCCGTCAGCAGTTGCGTGGGGAGCATATCTTTCATTGATCGCTGTGGGCGCGACACCACTCGCTTTTATGGGATATCGGTTTACGCCATGGATATTCACGGCGCTTGCGGTTGTTGAACTTGTCGCTGACAAGCTGCCCTCGACGCCAAGCCGAAAAGTTCCTGTTCAGTTCGGCACGCGTATTCTTATGGGAGCGCTTTCCGGCGCGACTATCGGGGCGGCAGGTGGATCACTTGCGGCTGGGCTGGCGGTAGGCATTATGGGAAGCGCCATTGGCACACTCGGGGGCGCGGCCTTGCGATCACGGTTGGCACGCTACTTTGGCTCGGATCGACCGGCTGCGTTGGTCGAAGACGTTATAGCAATCGTGCTCTCGCTAGCCGTTGTTGTGCTCTGTTAAGCTTTGAGAAGACCCGCAGCAACTTCGTTGAGGATTTCGGTCGCGAGTTCCTGATCATTAACGGCTCTGGCAAGCACGACAGCGCCCACCATAGCGGCCAGCGTGCGCAACGCTTCCTTCCTGGCACTTTCCTTGGATGACCACGGAAATCGGTCGACCATCCTGGCGACGATCCCGGTGACATGACGTGTGTAGGTCGGCTTGAAAGCTGGCTCGCGTGCTACCTCTGCGCCAAGGGTTGCCATCAGGCAGCCGTTGCCGGGGTCGGAGCGATGCTCATCCGACAGATATGCCCGCACAAAATTCGCCTTACCTCTTTCACTCTTCTCGAACGCATCCGTGAGGTCGACCGTGCTGTTCGAAATGTGCCCAAGCGTCTCGGCGATAAGCGCCTCTTTCGAGCTAAAGTGGTTGTAGAAGGGGCCATGCGTCAAGCCGGTCGCCTTCATGATGTCACTGACGCTCACGCCTGAAAATCCACGCCGCCTGTAGGCTTGAGCTGCCGCGTCTAGGATCCTAGCGTGCTTTTCCGCGGTTTCTGCTGCCGGATATCTCACCGTGATCTCCTTAAAAATCCGGTTGACACTATACATGATAACCGTCATGGATCAACAACCAAGCATGATGACTATCATGTTTGGGGCGGCGAATACTGGCGAACGCCAACTCGATAGAAATCTCAAACAGGGCCGAATTCTATCGACCCATATGGAGTGACAATGACTACGAACGGCATCAACGGCACTGCGGTCATAACCGGCGCTTCCGCCGGTATCGGCAAGATTTACGCCCAGCGCCTAGCTAAGCGCGGGTACGACCTAATTCTTGTCGCACGCCGGGCTAACCTCCTCGAGGAAGTGGCGACCTCCATTCGGGCGGACTTTGGCGTGAAGATCAAAACCGTCGTAGCGGACCTCGCGGTCGGCACGGAACTCGACGCGGTGGCTAACCTGTTCTCGGCTGATGACAGCATTTCGCTTCTCGTCAACAACGCGGGAACGTCTACGCTGGGATCGTTGACTGTCGTCAAACAGACTGAAGTTGATGCGATGACCGGTCTGAACATCGGTGCTCTTGTGCGCTTGAGCCTCGCGGCCCTTCTCGCGTTCAAGGCCAAGGATAAGGGCACCATCATCAACATCGGCTCCGTACTCGGCTTCCACACCCTGCCGATCAGCAGCATCTACAGCGGTACAAAGGGCTTCGTGAACAACTTCACGCGTGGCCTGCAGGACGAAGTCGCGGAGACCAACGTCAAGGTTCAGCTCGTCCTGCCAGCTGCCACTGCTACTGATATCTGGCCTCTCTCGGGCGTGCCGATTTCCGCCCTGGACCCAAACACGGTTATGGACGCTGAGCACATGGTCGATGCAGCGCTGGCTGGCCTCGACCAGGGGGAGACGATTACGCTTCCGTCAGTTGAGGACCATCAGCTGTTCGCGGAGTACGATGCCGCTCGACTCAAGCTCTTGCTAGCATCGCAGAGCAGCAAGTCGGCTTCCAGATACGCGTCCGGCAAGTAACAAGGACCGAGCAGGGGCGGCTATGACGGCTGCCCCTGGACAAGAACGCTTACCACGCTTCCGGCACTTGGATCCTGCTTATAGCGCGGCTAGCCCGCCCTTCGTAGCTGGAACAGGTGCCGGATTTTTTCGGCCAAGCTATGCGCGTGATTGTCATTTGACGACGTTCTCAAGGCGCCGATCAGTTTGTGCTCGGCCTCGAGCCGTTGCGACAACATGACACCCAGTTCCTCGGCCAAGATTGGTCGCTCTCGCATAAGGTCAGCCAGCGTCTCCTGGGCGATCTCGTACACCACAGCAAAGGTCAGGGCCGTGATTTTTCCGACCTCCTCGACGTCGGTGAGGACGCCGCCTTCACCGAAGCAGTCGCCGGGCGCCAACCGAGTCAGCTCAGTCTCGATACCCTGCTCGTGACGGGTGACGAGGAGAACGCCAGTTCGTACGATCATGAGCGAACTCAGAGTAGAGCACTGCTCCGCGATGATCGTGCCCTTCGCATAGGTCTTCCGGACCATGTTGGCGGACAGCGTCCCACGCTCGGCATCCGTTAAGGGGGCAAACAGCGGTATTGTATTCAGCAAACCAGAAGCCGACCCAGGTTGGATGCCGTGCGCCTGATCGCTGTGTTGGGCAGGTACTGTTGCGGATAGAGCTGGCAGTTCCTGACCGGCAAGCGGAAGAGAGGCGGCTCGACAGTGCCGGAAAGCGAGATCGTAAAGTTCGTTAGTGGCAGGGACGACCGTAGTGCGGTCGGCGACACGACAAGAGAGTTCCACGATTATCGCATTGTTGGAGATGCTGGAGATCGTGACCGATGGGGGAGGGAACTTGAGAATGGAATTGCTGCTCATGAGGACGTTGCGCATAACCTCTTCGATCGCGGCGGGCGTTCTCACTGGTGCCACGCTGAGTGAAAGAGCGATCCCGTGGCTTTCATCGGGCGTCGACAAGTTTGTCAACGTCGCCTTCGCAAGGGCACTATTTGGAATAACAACGAGATCGTTCGACCCGCTTAGGAGATGAGTGGACCTCCAATTGGTTTCGACAACCCGCCCCTTGGCTCCATCCGCTAACTCGATCCAGTTCCCTACGCTGTACGGTCGTCCGAGGTTCAAAGCGATGCCTGAGAAGACGTCGTTAAGTGTGCTCTGCAAGGCGAGACCGAGAATGACCGCGAACACACCCGAAGTCGCTATCACGGTACCTACCGGAACACCGAAAACATAGGCAACTACAGAAAGGCCAGCACCAAGGTAGATCGATCCCACCAGAACGTCTTGTAAGAGCCTGCCCTCGCGAGAGTGTTTCTCAAAGGCCCTGACCATGCGGACCAAGCTCACTAGAACCATCGCGCCGCCGACCCACCACACAGTCTTTGCGGTTCCCACGAAGAGGCTGTGAGCCATGGTGGAAACGCTGCTGCCCGGTTGGTACGGCTCGATGTCGTTGGTGATAAGAAGAGCTGTCAAAGAGACGAAGAAGACGAAGTGGACGAGAAGTCTCAGCGATGGGTGCTGTCTGAGAAATGCCGCACTAAGGAAGATATCCGCGACCAGAAGGAGACCGAACTGAGCAGCTGGAGTATGGGTAATGTCTGACATCATGAATGATCACAACGCTGTCTTGGAGGAAACGCCACGTTTGGCCTGGATTGCAGCGCTAGGGCCAAAGAGTTCTCGCCCGTTAAAGTCGCGGATGAACGTTAGCTTCAAAAATAAAAGCTAAATACGGCGGTTTTGGGCCGAGGTTCGCTGGTCTTGTGTGTTTGGGTTAGGGCCCAGCTGGTGCGGTCGGCGGGGTCCAGCCCCTGTCGAGTTCGTCCAAGAAGGCGCCCCTGTTGCCGAGCATTGCGTCTTCAATCGCGCCGGTAATTTCCTTCACCTTCGCGACATATTCCGGGTTGTCGAAGACCGGTATGTCCTCGCGCCACAGCGGGGCTAATTGCCGCAAACCAGCCCGGTCGTGCTGGACAAAGACGTTCTTACTCTTCTCGACGTCGTAGGGATGCATGCCCGTAGCGCTCAAGGCGTATCCCGCCGCTCGTACAGAGCTGTCGAATACCTCGCGAACGATGTCTGTGGCTCCGGCCTGGTAAAGCCTATACACGTCCGCGCGATCTCTTGCTCGGGCTACGATATGCAAGCTGCTGTTCTCTCGGCGGGCATGCTTCACTATCTCAAGCGCTCTCGGCATGTCGTCGATGGCGACCACAAGTACCTTTGCTTCCCGCAATCCCGCCGAGTGCAGGAGATCTGGCCTGCTTGCATCGCCGAAAAACGACCGCATCCCCATCTTCCTCAACCCATCGACGATATCCGCCCGATAGTCCAACACCACGGTCTTGTGGCCGTTGGCGACCAAGATCCGGTTGATGACTTGTCCAAAGCGACCCAGACCAGCGATGATGATGTGTGCCTGCTCTCCAATCTCATCCGACTGTTTGCTCTCGACCCGGTTGAGGCGAGGAATAATCAGCTTGTCCAGGAGTATGAACAATACCGGCGTCAGCATCATTGAGAGGGCGATCACAAGAAGAAGGATGGCAGCGATACTCTCGGCAAGGACTGCACTTTGAACGGTGAATGATAGAAGCACGAACCCGAACTCGCCCGCTTGGGCAACTCCAAGCGCGAGCAGCCATCTGTCAGCGCCTTGAAGCTTGAACATTCGCCCGAGTCCATACAACACAGCGGCCTTCGTCGCCATGACCGCAGCTGTCAACGCGGCTACCAAGGGGAGTTCGTCCCATAGTAGTGTGAAGTTTACGCTTGCGCCGACCGTAATGAAAAACAGTCCAAGGAGAAGGCCCTTGAACGGCTCGATATCGCTTTCGAGTTCATGACGGAATTCACTGTTTGCGAGCACGACGCCCGCGAGAAAGGTGCCTAATGCCGGAGAGAGCCCTACCAGCGTCATCAACAACGCGATCGCGATAACGAGCAGTAGACCGGCGGCCGTAAATACCTCCCGCAGCTTGGAAGATGCGATTATCCGAAAGAACGGACGCGACAGATAGTTTCCGGCGACCACAACAAATCCAACTGCTGCCACCGTTATTAGCGTGACCTCCCAACCTGGCATGCCAGACATCCAGTCCGCCGCCTGCGATGCGTGGCCACCGGAATGAGACGCAGATTGCGACGCAATCAGCTCTGGACGAGCAAGAAGCGGAATCACGGCCAATATCGGAATGACGGATATGTCCTGAAAGAGAAGGACGGAGAAGCACGATTGCCCACCATCGGATTTGAGGAGGCCTTTCTCCCCTAGTGTCTGTAGGACGATTGCAGTGGACGACATTGATAAAACAAAACCCGCCACTATCGACACATCCCAGGGGACACCAACGGCAATTCCCAAGAGGGTGAGGACGCCACCCGTAACCAGGACCTGTAGGCCGCCCAGACCAAGCAGCCTTGTCCTCATGTCCCAAAGGGTCCGCGGCTGAAGCTCGAGACCTACGAGGAACAGCATCATGACGACCCCGAATTCTGCGAATGTCTGCAGGTCCTCGGTTTCATTACCAACGAGATGGAGCAGGGGACCGATGACGACACCGGCTATGAGATATCCAAGGACGGATCCCAGTCCCAGCCGTTTGGCGATGAGAACCGCAACGACCGCCGCCAAAAGGTAGATGAAAGCCTGGAAGAGAAAACCATTCATGCTTCCATTTCCTTCCCCATAGGAATGTGGCTGTAATCAAGGAAGTTCTCGCGCGATGGTATCGCGGGATCGAGCCGATCATCTCGCAGTGCTTCAAGGAGCGACCGATAGGCGAGTATGTGGCGAGGTGCTCGCCCATCGCTATTTGCGTCGATCGCACCGAAAAGTACAAACGGTGGAAGAAACGTCATGCCGCAGACCTCTACCGATCTCTGTAGCGGGCTGAGCAGCGTTCTAAGTCCATGCATTTGATTGACGTCTGCGTCATAGGCGGCAGGCCGTCCGCCTGCGGTGACGACAGCAAGGAATTTCTTGCCCTGAAGTTTGTCACCGCCAGGTCCGTAGGAAAAACCATACTCCAATACGAGATCCTGCCATTCCTTCAAAAGGGAGGGTGTCGAGTACCAGTACAGCGGAAACTGGAAAACCACTGTGTCGTGGGCCAATAGCCGCTTCTGCTCGATGTCGATATCGATCCCGAACGTTGGATACTCCGCGTACAAATCTGCAAACGTCACGTCGGCGACAGAACTCGCGGCTTTTGCCATCGCGAGATTTACTCTGGAGTGACGCTGGCCGGGGTGTGCGAATAGAACCAGGACGCGGCTCATCGGACCTCACTTCATTGATTAAAAACGTGCCGCCAAAACGAAGTTCAGCTCAATCGGACGGAAGGTAGGAGCGGCCGATTCGCCTGGAGCAGGGACTGCGGTGGCCGAAAACCGAGTCCGAGCTGAGGGCTTATCAACACACGCGATCGCAGGCAAGTAGCTTTCTTTTTTGAAGCTGCGTTGACCTGAGGCAATTAGCTTTATATTTTGAAGCTATCATGTCCATCAGGAAGCGAAGATGCCGATGCTCGACCTATTGTACCCAAGTAATGAGACTGCGCTTCTCGTGATAGATCCGTACAACGACTTCCTGAGTGAGGGGGGCAAGCTCTATGATCAAATCAAGGACGTCGCGCAAACCGTTGGCCTCTTTGACAATCTACGAGAAATAACCAAGGCGGCCAGGTCGGTCGGGATTCAAGTCTTCATCGTTCCTCACCATCGATCACATGAGGGGGACTATGGCAACTGGAAGCACAAGAACCCGACACACGTCGTTTCAGACCGCCTCAAGACATTCGCGGCTGGAACTTGGGGCGGGGAGTGGCACCCAGAATTCGGTCCCCACCCTGGCGATGTCGTGATCAAGGAACACTGGTCTCAGAGCGGTTTCGCTAACACGGATCTCAACGAGCAGCTCAGACAGCATGGTATCGAAAAGATAATCCTCGTTGGTCTGAGAGCCAACACCTGCCTGGAATCGACCGGTCGATTTGGGATGGAGCTGGGGTACCACGTCACGCTTGTTAAGGACGCAACAGCGTCCTTTTCCATGGAGGAGATGCACGCGGCGCACGAGGTGAACGGTCCGATGTTCGCTCATGAAATTCTGACGACGAGTGAGGTCATCTCGAATTTCGTGACCGCAGCTTGAGCCGCAGTTTTCCGACAGATCCGCAATCCTTCGATATCAACGCATGACAGTGAGACGCGCCATGAAAACCTATCCAACTGATCGCACTGCTCTTCTCATCGTAGATCCCTACAACGACTTCATGACCAAGGGCGGCAAGCTGTTCGAGGCTATTAAGGACACCGCGGAGTCGGTCAACTTCTTCGACAACCTCCGCCGAATTATCAAAGAGGTTCGGGCTGCCGGAATCTCGGTATTAATCTTGCCTCATCACCGGCACCACGAGCACGAGTTCGACAACTGGAAACATATGACACCGTTCCAGAAAGCGGGCGTACCTCTCAAGGCATTCGAAGTTGGGACATGGGGAGGCGAGTTCAACGAAGAATTCGGCCCGCAGAAAGGCGATGTCGTTGTCCAGGAGCACTGGGCACAAAGCGGCTTCGCCAATACTGACCTCGATCTCCAGCTAAGACAGCGCGGTATTGAGAAAATCATCCTCGTTGGCGTGATTGCAAATAGCTGCATCGAGTCGACGGCACGCTTCGGAATGGAGCTTGGCTATCATGTGACGCTTGTCCGCGATGGCGCTGCCGCCTTCAGCCACGAAGGAATGCATGTTGCGTTCAACATCAATGGACCCACGTACGCACATTTGATCCTGACGACCGAGGAATTGCTGGCAAAGATTCCTGTGGCCGCCTGAGCTGCTGCCCTATTCCACGCCCCCCATCACTGACGACACGCGACCGCGAGGGACTATGAGAGCTGCGTTTTACGAGCATCAAGGGGATGCAAAGGACGTTCTGCAGGTGGGCGCCCTGATTGATCCGACACCCGGCCCAGGCGAGGTCCGGGTGTCCATTCGCGTATCCAGCGTAAATCCTACCGATCTTAAGGCGCGTGCCGGGTACGGAGGGGGCCCCATGGCGTTTCCGCGCATCATTCCACATCAGGACGGGGCAGGGATAGTCGACGCCGTTGGCGAGGGAGTACCCGCATCTCGGGTTGGGGAACGGGTATGGGTATACGAAGCGCAAGCTGGACGCCCCAGCGGCACCGCAGCCCAGTTCACCATTGTACCGGCCGAGCGGGCGGTCCCGCTACCGGACAACGTTCCATTTGAAACGGGTGCCTGCCTGGGCATTCCCGCACTCACGGCTCACCGTTGTCTTTTCGCCGACGGCGACATACGCGGCAAGCGAGTGCTAATACAAGGTGGGGCTGGCGCGGTCGGCAATGCTGCCATCCTCCTGGCAAAGTGGGCAGGTGCATGGGTTGCGACAACCATCAGCCGCCCCGAGCAAGCAGATGTTGCTCGAGCGGCAGGCGCCGATCTCATTATCAATCGTCGGACGGACGACATCGCTGCTGTCATCCAGTTGGCCACTGGCGGGAGCGGCGTTGACCGCATTGTGGAGGTTGACTTGACTGCAAACATCCAAGCCAATCTGGCCTGTATTGCGACAAATGGGGTGATATCGAGCTACGCTGCCGGTGATCCCAATGCAGCAGCTGCTCTACCTGTTCTGAAAGCGATGCTGAAGGCAGTCGTGGTACGGTTTGTCTTTGTCTATTCGGTCCCAAGCGAAGCGAAACAAGAAGGCGTCGATGCGTTGACTGCTTGTCTGCAGGCTGGTGTCTACAAGCCGACAATTGCCGCTCGGTACCCCCTTGAGGAGATCGCGGGGGCCCATGAAGCGCAGGAATCAGGCAAGCTGATCGGCAAGATCTTGATAACGATCGGTTAGTCGGCTGACCGCTTGAAATCATAGCGCTTGCAGACCGTACGTCTGCAAGCTGATGAGTTTCTTCAAAGCGACAATGACGACAGAGCATCATTAGCACTATTTCCCTGGTGCTTCGCCTGCTCTTCAACCTGCGTGCGGATCTCGTCCTCGATTTGTTGGCGTGCGTCCGCCGACAATTGGGCAAGGGAGTCTTCGGACAAGTTGTGCGCCGCCAGATATTTTGCGCGGATCATCTCCGCCGGATTCATGTTTGCCCATCTATGAAGCTCATCCACCAGGTCCTCATGGCGTGCGTCGCTATCGTCGCCAGAAATGGAAAGGCCGCTCTTATCGCCTTGAGAAGCGGCAATGTCTTCGGGGACGGTTTCCGCCGATGTCGATCCCCCAACGGAATTGATAAGGTCGCTGAAATCAGATCCATCGCCACTCTGGCGTTTGCCTTTGGCGGTCGAGGTCGAAAAGACGCTTGTTGTGTCGTCGATCTTCATAACATTCCCCAAAATTTCGCTGAGAAGGAACGGGAATCTGCGGAAAATAGCGATTCCTTGGTTCAATTTTTGAAGTTTCTCTTGCGCTTGTCAACGGATCCGCCCATTTTATCGGTGGGTGAAATGTTGGATGCAGGGGAAGTTGAGCTTTGAGCGGGTGGGACCGTCTTGGTGCTCAAGTGCATTCTTGTGACAAAGGAAGATTAGATGAGCTGGGATGGTGTATCGGACACGACGTGTCCTATCGCCCGAGGGCTGTCTATCGTAGGTGAACGATGGACGCTTCTCATAATGAGAGAACTTAACATGGGCTCTCGACGTTTCGATGACATTCAAGCGCAGACAGGGATGTCTTCGCACCTGCTGTCATTGCGGCTGAGGCAACTGGAAGCCGATGGCGTTATTGAGCGCCGGTTGCCGGACAGTGGCTCGAAACGTCACGAATATTACGCCACGCAGAAAGGTCAGGAACTCGATCGCGTCTTGATGGCTGTCAGAGCGTGGGGACTTAAGTGGGGCGAGTACGGCCCGGATGAAGAGCCCGCGACAACGCTGGTCTATAAGGAAACAGGAAAGCCGGTTCGCGATAACCTGATGACATTTGGAGATAGTGACTTGGAAAGGTTCGCGAAAACCGAAACGGTCATGAGTGAAGCCTTCTCGAAGGAGCGGCAGCGGAAGCTGGCCGCCTTCAAGGAAGCGAAAAGCATCAAAAACGCAGCCGCCCACGCCTAACGCCGCTTTCGCCACTATCATTTCGATGCCACAGATTCGCCGGACGCCGAGTTCGTGTCGATGGAAACAACCACCGACAGCCCAGGAGCCAACTGGGCCGAGAGTGGTTGTGATCCGTCGACGGAAACCCGGACGCCCACGCGTTGCGCCACCTTGGTAAAATTCCCGGTTGCGTTGTCGGGCTTCACGACTGCAAACTCCGAACCGGCGGCGGGAGAAAAACTTTCGATCCGCCCCTTCATCTCTGCATGCCCAAGAGAATCTACGGTGAAGATCACCGGCTGGCCGATCTTCATTCCCTCGAGCTGTGTTTCCTTGAAGTTGGCGATGACCCAGACGTCCTGCGGGACGAGTGCCACGAGCTGCGTTCCGGCTGCCACGTACTGACCCAGTCTGACGCCAACCTCTCCGAGCCTACCCGCTTTCGCTGCTGTTATGGAGGTGTGCTGGAGATCGATTTCAGCAAGGTGCACAGCCGCCTCAGCACCGCTGACCGCAGCCTGCAAGGAAGCGCGGTTGACGATGATCGCCGCTAGGTTTTGTTTCGATACCTCAAGTGCCGCCTGGGCTTGGTTGACGGCGGCTTTTGCCTGGTCGAGCCCAGCTTGCGCAGCTTCGGAGTCGCTTGTGGTCGATATTCCCTTCGTAACGAGGTTTTCGATCCGGTCCCAAGACAGTTGAGCATGCTTTTCGGCGGCCTTCGCACTGTCTATCTGAGCATCGCTGGAAGCAATGCTGGCTCGTGCCGACAGCTCCTGCTGCTGCGAATTCAACAGAGCCGCCTTCTGACCTTCGAGAGCCGCTTGCGCCTGCTCAAGGCGTTGCACATATATCCGGTCATCGATCTTGGCGATCAACTGACCCTCTTCGACCTTCTGGTAGTCCTTGACTGGGACATCGGTGATGTAACCACTGACCTGTGGGCTGACGATCGTTACGTATCCCTTCACATATGCATTGTCCGTTGTCTCGACGGACGTATCGAAGGGCGGCAGATGCCACGCGTATAGCAACAGCAAAACGCCGCCGATCCCAACGAGAACCGCAATCACTTCGAGTGGAGAACGAATGAGCTTGAACATGGGCGGAATTCTTTCATGCGACTGCGGCGGATGGTGCAGACGATCTTGCTAGTTTCGAGTGTAGGGATTGATATGTCATGTGAATGAGCATCAGTGCGAGCGCCAACACGGCTATCGCTCCCGCAACGAAGAAGGCATCACCAAACGCGAGGGTATTTGCTTCCCTGGTGACCTGCGCTGAAAGAAGGGTCAGTCCTTCGCTATTCATCAGCGTCGGGTCGCCCACGACCTTCGCGTAGGGTGCAGCCAGGGTGCTCAAGCGGTTCGCCACGATAGGGTTCGTTAGCGTGATTTGTTCCGCCAGAATGCTGGAGTGGAACTTCTCCCGTATCGTGATGAATGTTCCGTATGACGCCGTAGCAACCAGTGCCCCGATAACTTGCGTGAACATAAAGACCACGAAGAACGTCACCACATATGCAGGGCCCTTAGCAAAGGCGGAATTGAAGAAGTCAGCCAGCGTTGGAGGCACAAACATCGCCGAGCCCATCGCAACAAGGGCTTGGCTTAGGTACATTTGCTCCGGGCGTGTGAGGCTCGTGGTCTGGCTGTCGATAAACGCGCCGGTCGCAAGCATCACGAGCGCTACGACTTGAATGCTTCGGCTGTATCCCCGGTTGAGTAGCGCCGCGCACACGAACCCACCGACCACGGTGAAGACCAGGATGATCAGGTAAAGCATCTGTAGCTGATCGAAGAGCAGTCCGATGTTCTGGTACCACAGCATCACGATGGCAGACTGTTCTCCCGCCAGCAGACGGAAGATTAGCAAAATGCCGAAAATATGGATGTTGCGCCAAGAAAGAAGCCACCGAAAATCGATCAATGGATGCTCTCGGCCCAGCTCGATCATTGCGGCAATGAACAAGGAAGCAACAGCGACAACAAGCGTAACTCCCAGCCACGGAGCCTCGAACCACCAATAGGGCCGCCCCACCGAAAGTGCGACCGCCACACAGCCGTAACCAATCGCGATGAACAGGTAGCTGACGATGTCCGTGCGGACGATTACCTTGACGCGTGGTGGCGCTGTCAAGGGCAGGAGAAAGATGATCGGAAGCACGAAAAGTGCCAAGGACATCTCAAGTGTGTACAGGCCACGCCACCCCCCGAAGTCAATGAGGGTTGGCGAGACAAGGCGTGTGAGTGGTGCCCCAAGCATAGAATTCATCGTCACCAGACAGAGGCCGACGGTACCCCGCTTCTGCGGTGGGAAGATCTCCAGCATGTAGAGAAACCCTAGCGTGGCTAGAGGAGCAGCTGCAATGCCGCTGAGGAAGCGGACGACAATCGCCGACTGGAGATCAGAGATGAAAAGATTGAGGACCGAAGCTCCGATGAAGCAAATCACCGCGACTTTGGCGAGGGCGCGGACGCCATATTGCATGCGAACTTTAACCAGGAGGATACCAAGGCTAACGTTCGGCGCCATGTAGGCGGCTGACAGCCATGCGGCCTCGGTCGTCGTCGCAGCGATGGACCCCTGTATCTGGTTCAGGTTCGCAAGAGCGAGGTTCATACCCAAGCCTTGTGTCAAGAAGAACATCACTGAAGACAGAAAATAGAGCACCGATCTCCACGGTGCCATCGGCACGAATGGCGGTGGGGCCGGGGGGGCTTCAACCAGATCGGGCGTAGCCGTTGGTTCTGGTACTCCCCAATCGGTCTTTTTCCGAACGTCTTTCCTGGCCTCCGTTATGGAAATGACGTTAGATTCAGTGCTCTTAAGTCCTCCAACAGCCATTCTCAGGCCACCGATGCTGGTTGAAGGGATAGGAAACGATGCAAAGCGGCGACAACCTGTGCACCTTCTCCAATCGCCGCGCCGACTCTCTTCGTGGATCCGGACCTCACGTCGCCGATCGCGAATACGCCGTGCACCGACGTCTCAAGCTCTTGGGAAGCGGGCGATAATTCAGATGCACCGGTGGTGACAAAACCTGCCGGGTCAAGCGACACGCCGCAGCCAGCGAGCCAGCCAGTTGCCGGATCCGCACCGATGAAGAGAAACAAGTTCCTCGTATTGGCATGGCTTTTCCTGCCAGTCGTCCTGTCAACAAGGGAGAGGCCAGCCAGCCCGGAGCCGTCACTCTCCAACCGGTCGATTTCAGTGTTGTAGTGAATGGTAACGTTCGGAGCCGATTGAATCCGATCAATGAGATAGCTCGACATACTTGCAGCAAGACTTTCACCGCGCACAAGCATTTGGACAGATCGAGCGTGAGATGCCAGGTAGACGACAGCCTGACCTGCGGAGTTACCTCCTCCGACAAGGTAGATGTCCTGATCCTTGCAAAGGTTTGCTTCGATCGGGGAAGCCCAATACCAGACGCCGCGGCCCTCTAGGTCTTTGAGACCAGCGATATCGGGACGACGGTAATATGCGCCGCTCGCAAGCACGATAGATCTGGCACGGACGTCATGACCGTCGGCAGTCTTAAGCACGAAATATCCCTGCGGCCGCCTGCAATCCAGGGATTTGATTTCGGTGGGGATCATCATTTCCGCGCCAAATTTTTGGGCCTGACTGTAGGCGCGGGCAGTCAGCGCGAATCCAGAGATGCCAGTTGGAAATCCAAAATAGTTTTCGATGCGGGCGCTCGCTCCTGCCTGCCCGCCGAATGACCTTGCGTCGCAAACGGCAACGGTTAGACCCTCGGAGGCAGCGTAGACCGCCGTTGAGAGACCCGACGGCCCGGCACCGACGACCGCAACATCGTAGTGATTTCGACTGGGTTCCGACATCATGCCCAAAATTGAAGCGATTTGCTCGGAGGTCGGGTTCCCCAGGATCGTGCCATCCGCGAGAATGACGAGCGGCAAGGCGGTGGGCTGGGTTTGCGAGCGTTTCAGAAGTTCCGCGGCGTCTTCATCCGATGACGGATCGATGGATACGAAAGGGTGTCCGTTTCGCCGAAAGAAGCCCTGTAATCGAACAACGTCGTGATGATCTTCCGGACCAATTATGGTCGGACCAACAGTCGCCCCTTCGATGAGATTGACGCGTCTAAGAATCAGGGCTCTCATGATCCGCTCGCCGATTTCAGCGTTGGCGATGAGTAGTGACCGGAGACGATCCGGCTCGATCAACAGTGCCTGTGTTTCACCCTCAGCGTGACCGTCCACCAGCGCGGTGCGGCCAGACAAATTTCCCGTCTCCCCGATAAACCCGCCAGGGCCATATTCGGCGATCGGAGTGACTTGGCCGAATATATTTTTCACTTGGACGGTAGCGTGCCCGTCCAGGATGACAAAGAGACCTCGGCTTTTCTGACCGGCCGTCAAAATGGGCTCGCGATCCCGGAATTGCACAAGCTTTCCGAACCCTCTCAGGATTTCGAGTTCCGGGGGATTGAACACCGGGAATGTCTGCTCGTGTCTTGGACCAGTCGTATTCAGCAGAGTGTTATTGGACATCTGTGGCTCCTGAAGATTTAACGAGCGCTCACGCGAACGATCAGCTTGCCGAAGTTCTTCCCTTCGAGGAGACCAATTAGTCCCGTCGGGGCATTTTCGAGTCCATCAATGAAGTCCTCCTGATAGCGGACCTCACCGTAAGCGACAGCGCTCCAATTTCTTCGGAAGTTGCCCGCCATGGGCCTGCCGTTGGGGCGAGACGCTAAGACTATCTGGGAGGCGTTGAAATCGTTCATGCCGAAGTCCTACTGAGATCAGCTTCGGACGCTCAAGAGGCAGATCGCCAACGTCCTGCTGGACCGCATATAGCGACTTCACACAAGTTCGCGCAATGAAAACTTCAGAATTTGAAGTAACCACTTAATGTTATGCCATTGCTGATGGCAATCAGGTATAATGGCTGAATTTCCCGTGTTTGAATGTGGCAAAAGTGTAATCACGATGCAAGGCATACAGTTTGGGCATGACCCGTTACGTGTCGCCGAGGAGTGGAAACGACAGGGCCGCCAAGTCGCGCTAGCAACGGTGATTGCGACGTGGGGATCCGCACCAAGGCCAGTCGGCAGCCATCTCGTTGTTGATGAAAGTGGCAATTTTGAAGGGTCGGTGTCAGGAGGTTGCGTCGAGGCAGCGGTCGTTTTCGAAGCGCAGGAGGTCATCGTCGATGGCCGCGCCCGGGTGGTGGATTTTGGCGTGGCAGATGAGACCGCATGGCGGGTGGGACTCTCGTGTGGGGGTAGGATCAGCATCTACGTCGAGAGGATCGACGGATGAAATTTGCGGATCTAGTTCGCCTCAATGAAGCAAGGAGCGAACGAAGACGGGTCGTGACCGCAACTAATTTGAACTCGGGTGACCAAACCGTCCACGTCGGATCGGAGGCTGTCGAACTCGAAGCTCGTCTGAAGGCCGAGGGCGCCTCAAGAGATGTGACTTCCGATCAAAAAAGCCCGGATCACGATCGCCATTTTGTAAACGTCTATCTGCCGCCTCCACGAATTGTCATTATCGGCGCGGTTCACATCAGTCAGTCACTCGCGGCGCTCGCTCAGATTACGGCGTTTGACGTTCTCATCATCGACCCAAGAACCGCTTTTGCTACACCAGACCGATTCCAAAATGTTGAGGTCGTTGCAGAGTGGCCTGAGGATGTGCTTCGCACACGGCCCCTCGACCAATTCACCGCGCTCGTTGCCCTAAGCCATGATCCCAAGATAGACGATGCTGCCGTAGCTTCAGGCCTGCGGCAAAACTGCTTCTATGTGGGGGCCTTGGGTAGTCGAAAAACGCATGCCAAACGCTTGGGGCGGCTTGTAGGACAGGGGTTTTCAGAGACGCTGCTGCACGAGATCAAAGGGCCGATCGGGATAGACATTGGCGCAAAAACGCCCCCCGAGATAGCAGTTGCCATTCTTGCCGAGATCATACAGGCGTGGCGCCAGCCGAACGAGGTCACGCCATGAGATTTGGCGAAGTGGCGACAAGCCAGGCGATTGGATGCATCCTTGCGCATACCACAAAGGTCGCCACCAGATCCCTGCCAAAAGGGCAAGTCCTCGGCGCTGGTGAAATAGAGGAGTTACTCGACACAGGCATCCATACCTTGACGGTGGCCTCCCTCGACGACGGTGACGTGCCGGAAAACGATGCCGCTAATGCCTTGGCAATCGCCATAGGATCTTCACAGGTTCGAATTTCTCCCGCGACAACGGGCAGGGTAAATTTTTATGCCGAGGAAAACGGGATCTTCTGGCCTGACAAGGAAGCTGTTGATCTTTTCAACAGTATCGACCCGGCGATCACATTAGCAACACTTGCAGAAGGTGGCTCGGTCAAACGGGGGGAGATGGTCGCGACCATTAAGATCATTCCCTTGGCCGTGTCGAATAGAGCTATCGGCACAGCTGTCAGTTCGCTTTTTGGTCGCGCTGTCCTAACAGTCGATCCGTACTTAAGGCACGATGTCGTTCTCATTTCCACCCAGCTTCCCACCCTCAAGCAGTCGGTCATCGACAAAACGACCCGCAATCTTGTGCGCAGGCTTGAGAGTTCACGAGGCACGCTGGTGAGCGAGTTCCGATCAGATCATCGAGCGGAGGCAGTCGCTGAGCAAATTCGAGACGCCATGCGCCTGAGCAGATCAAGGCCGCAAGTGATCGTGATTTTCGGGGCGTCGGCTGTCATAGATGAGCGCGACGTCATTCCTGAGGCTATCCGTCTCGCTGGTGGACGCGTTTTAAGAGTGGGGATGCCTGTCGATCCCGGGAACCTGCTAGTAATCGGCGATTTGGCGGGGGTGCCTGTTATCGGCGCACCTGGTTGTGCCCGCAGCTCAAAGGAAAATGGATTTGACTGGATCCTCAGGCGCCTTCTTACGGGCGAGCGCCCGGATGCAATCGACATCACTGGCATGGGCGTGGGAGGACTACTAAAGGAGATCCCAACGCGCCCGAGCCCGCGACAAGACCAGGATCAACCCACCAAGGCAATATCAGTCGCCGCGGTCTTGCTTGCCGCGGGGACTTCGAGCCGCATGGGCGACGGAAGCAAGCACAAGCTGCTTGCGCGTTTCGATGGGATCCCATTGGTAAGGCGAACGGCATCGTCAGCTCTCAACAGCCGCGTAACAACGGTGATCGCGGTCACCGGCCATCGTAAGGTCGAAATCGAGAACGCTCTCGAGGGCCTTTCCGTACGTCTCTGTCACAACTCTTCCTATCTGACTGGGATCGCAAGTTCCCTCGCTTGTGGGATTTCCGAAGCCGCCAAAGATAATGCCGATGGTGTCCTGGTTGCTCTCGCTGATATGCCGAATGTCTCATCCTCGGACATAAATGCTCTCATCGACGCCTTCATCGACGCAGACGGCTTATCTGTAGTGCGGGCGGCTACGCTTGGTAAGCGCGGAAACCCCGTAATCATTCCTAGAAGTCTGTTTGCCGACGTACTTGAGCTTCAAGGGGATGTTGGCGCGAAGCATGTCATCGAGAACTCAGGTTTGAATATTGTCGACGTTGATATCGGCAAGGCGGCCCACATCGATGTCGATACGCCCGAAGCGTTAATGGCCGCTGGCGGCGCGTTTGAAGACAGCTCCCATCAACTTGACGTTCAGAAAAACACTCCGATCAGTTGACAAAGTTAAACACTTGTTTTAAACAGCTGTATGACTAAGGAGGAGCTTATGTCGTATTTCGTATGCGGTTTGGCGCACGACATGATGCGGGAGGATGTGGGACGCCTTGGGGCTCACCTCCGGGGTCGATTCCGATGACCGACACGCAATCCAGCAGCCACATCCCCAATGGGCCAACTTCAGTCGGAGTAAGTGTCCCGCGCTTAAATGCGGACGCCTTTGTCCGCGGGGAAGCGATCTTCTCGGCAGACACGATCCCAGCGAACGCCCTTCACATGCGGGTGGTGCGTAGTACGCAGCCAAAGGCGCGAATTGTCAGCATCAACTCTGTCGCAGCTGAGCAGACACCGGGGTTTGTGACCTTGGTAACGGCTGAGGAGATGTGGCCTTTGACCGAGCCCACACCGTCACGCTTTTCCAAAGATCGTTTTCCTGGACCGCTTGATGTTCGCCCGCTCGCTCTCGACGAAGTCCGATATGTCGGGGAGCCTGTTGTTGCTGTGGTTGCGGACAGTGCTGCCAATGCGAGATTGGCGGCAGACCGCGTCATAGTCGAATATTCACCGCTGCCAGCGTTGCTGGATCCGAGAGACGCGATCAGCTCGGAAAACTTCGTGCATCCTCTCTGGAAAACCAATGTCGCGGCTCACGACGTCATTCGCGTTGGCGATCCAGAGTCGGCATTTTTTGAACCTGACGTTGTCACTGTGTCGGGTGAGCTTTCCGTGGATTGCTCGACGAGTGCACCGATGGAGATGCGCTCTTATGTGGCTCACTGGGAGCCGAGATCGGCGCGATTGAAGATCGAGGGCGCATTTCAGATGCCGCATCCCTCGCGGTGGACGATCGCACATGCACTTCGTCTCAAGGAGAGCCAAGTACAAGTCGTTGCCCCCAATATCGGCGGCACCTTTGGCCTGAAGATGGTGGGGCACCCGGAAGAGGTCCTCGTCGGGTTTCTTGCAATGAAAACCAGGCGTCCGGTCGCCTTCGTCGAGGACCGGGACGAATGCTTCCTCGCTCGCGGACGGGAGCAAACCCATTCTTTCCAGATAGCGGCGAAGCCAGATGGTCGGATTGTCGCGTTTCGCGATCGGATGGTCGCCGATATCGGAGCGGTAGGCGCCGGGGGCGGTTGGCAGATGGCGCTGGTGGCAGCTGCAGTAATGCCCACTGTCTATAAGATCGAGAACTGTCTGATCGATTGCTACCTTGCTACCACCAACAAATCTCCGTGGCAGGGCATCCGGGGTTACGGCAAGGAAATTGGAAATCTCGTTGTCGAGCGAGCCGTAGACCTTCTCGCGCACGAACTCCGGATGGCCCCGAATGACCTTCGTCGCAAAAATCTGATTCCCTCCAGCGCGTTCCCGTATCGCCTTCCATCCGGGATGATGGTCGATAGTGGCGACTACGAGCCCGCATTGAACGAACTCGAGCTAATGAGAAGCCGTTGGCCTCGGCACGGCCGGGCGCCTGATGACGAATTTGTCATCGGTCACGGGTACGCGTTTGAACTGACCCCTGAGGGAGCGGCGTTTCCAGGAGCGGTTCCAAGTGGCTTTGAGACCGCGACGGTAAAGGTTGACCCCAGCGGCGAGATTACGGTCCTTGCGAGTATCACCTCCCCTGGTGGTGGCAACGAAACGGGTCTGGCGCAGCTCGTAGCCGACGTTTTTGGTGCACCACCTCACTCGATCAGCATCCGACAAGGCGATACCGACGTCACGCCATTTGGGGGAGGCAACAGTAGCAGCCGCAGCCTGATGCTTTGCGGAGCTGCGGCAGTTTCAGCGGCGCAGGACGTCCGGTCCAAGCTCACCCGGTGCGCGGCGAACCTCTTGAAGTGTGAGCCCGCCGACGTCGTTTTCCACGACGGCGAAGTCTTCTCGGTGCACGGTCCTGAGAAGCGACTAATGTTCGCGGCTGTCGCGCTCGCCGTGTACACTCACCCCTTCACCTCCGGCGACGGAGTGGAGCTACCGCTTCAATCGACGAAAAGCTACAAAGCGCAGAATGTCCGGCACTCTCCGGATGAGCACGGCCGTATCAGCGCCTACCCATCCTATCCCTACTCTGTTCATGCGGCAGAAGTTGAGATCTCCCGGGACACTGGAGTTGTCCGCATCCTGAACTACTCGGTCGTGCATGACTGTGGCACCGTCATCAATCCGGCGCTTGTCGACGGCCAGATGCGCGGTGCGGTGGTGATGGGCATTGGCGCTGCGCTGTGGGAACGCATGCAGATGGGCGAGGGCGGTCATAAGATCACCGACCGGCTCAAGAACTATCTCCTACCTCGGGCATCGGACATCCCTCCGATTGAAATCGGTCACCGGGTGACGCCAAGTGCCTTTCATCCTCTCGGCATGAAGGGCGCCGGAGAGTCTGGCGTCGGAGGTGCCATGGCTTCGGTCATAAATGCCGTCGGCAATGCGATTGGTCCTGAAGCCGCTCGCAGGTTGAACGCTGTTCCGGCAACACCTGGGCGCATCCTGCGAGCAATGAAAGGTGGGCGGCCATGATAGCCAAGGCATTCACCTATGCCGCGCCGCAAAAGGTCGATGAAGCCGTCTCCCTCCTTAAGAATTGTCGCGGCGAAGCCTTGGTCCTTGGCGGTGGGACAATGCTTGTTCCAGCGATGACGAGAGAAGAATCCACGCCAGAGTTGGTGGTGGATCTACGTCGGATAGGGCTGAAAGGCATCTTCGAAGAGCGCGGCAACATCCTCATTGAGGCACGGGCCAGCTATGAGGACGTGCTGGCTTCGGCCTTGATTGCCGAGCAAGCACCGCTGCTGGTCCAGATGGCATCAGGTGTCACCGGCGGCCGCAGCATAACTGGCCAGGGCACGTTGGTAGGATCGGCGTGCTTCGCCAATCCAGCCTCTGACGCTCCGGCGTGTCTGGCAGCGTTAGGTGCGCGGATCCGGCTTGTCGGAGCGGATGGCGTCCGCGAGGTCGCCATGGCCGAGTTCTTTCTCGGCGGCTTCCAAACATCCCGAAGGCAAGATGAGATCGGCATGGCGCTCATCCTACCCAGACCGCAGGGACGGGTGTCTACTTCCTATCGGAAGGTGAAGCCAAGCGGCAGCTCATGGCCGATCATTACCGTTGCATGCGTGATCGAAGAAATTTCGGCAGGTATTGCGACGATCAGCCTTGCGATCGGTGGTTTGGCATCCACACCCCGTCACATAGCTGCAACTGTAGAGACCGCATCGTTCGACACCCAGGAAGAGTTGGTCTCGGCTCTGGTGGTAGATGTGACGTCCCCTTGGGAAGACGCGCTCGCCGACGCGGAATACCGCTCGCGGGTCGCACCAGCGATTGCTCTCAGGGTGATGCGCGAAGCCTTGGGGATGCATCATGGCTGAGCAGGTTATCAAACTCTCCGTGAACGGTTCTGTGCGCGAGATCAGTGGCGATCCTCGGCAGCTTCTGGTCGATGTCATTCGTGACGATCTCGATCTCAAGGCAACTCACATCGGCTGTCTCAGCGGCGATTGCGGAGCATGCTCCGTGATGGTTGACGGCGAGGTTAGGAAATCATGCCTCAGTCTCGCCGTGTCGATGGAGGGCGCGGATGTGCGAACGCTCGATGGGTGGGTGGACGAGACATTACTCCGGCTTCAGACCGCGTTTATTGCGACAAACGCGTTTCAATGCGGCTTTTGCACATCAGGAATGTTGATGGCCGCAACCGACCTTCTTCGACGTAATCCCCGGCCCGACGTCTCGGAAATTAGGAAAGCGATCAGTGGAAACCTGTGCCGCTGCACGGGTTACGAGCCGATCATCCAAGCTATCCAACAAGCCATACAGAAATGAACGGAGATAAAATGACCGAAACAGTTTTCATTGCGGGCCGCGAATTGCGGGTCCTGGACTTAAGTGACAGGCTTGAAAACGCGACGGCCGATTTTGAGCCCACTCCACATCACATTGGCTACCTCACCCCCGAAAACTCGCCCAAGGTCGTGAAGGAAAAGCGGGGGATCCCGACCGACGTTTGGCCGAACGGCCTTGGCTGGTCCTCCGAAATCACCACGATGCCCACTCACTCCGGCACGCATGTGGACGCGCCCTCGCACTATGGTCCTCGCGTTGATGGCAAGGCAGCCCGTACCATTGATGAGGTCCCGCTTCGTTGGTGCATGAGCGACGGTGTTGTTTTGGATTTTTCTAGTTTCGCCCCTGGCTACGGCATCACTGCTGCTGACATCGAAACGAAGCTGGCGGAAATCGAATATGCGCTCAAGCCGTTCGATATCGTCCTCATAAGGACGGACGTCTCCGAGCGGTTTAAGGAGCCGGGATACGAGAACCTTCATCCCGGCCTGACGCGCGGCGCAACCGAGTATCTCGTGGATCGCGGCGTCAAGCTCATTGGAATTGACGCGTGGGGCCTCGATCGCCCCTTCGAGGCGATGCTTGCAGATCCGAAGGACTCGCAATCGCATTTCTGGGAGGCCCATTTGCTGGGTCGGGAGAAGGAATATTGCCAGATCGAGAAGCTCTGCAACTTAGCCGATCTGCCCCAATCCAGCGGATTCACCGTGTTGGCTCTACCCATCAAACTTGCAGACGCCAGCGCGGGCTGGTCGCGGGTGGTGGCGCTCATAGACGCTTAATCGAAACCATCTTCAGGAGGAGGATGAAATGGGAACTCAAACTGCATCTCAGATGACGACTGCGCGTAAGACCGCGGTCGCCAGCTTAATCGGGACGTGTATCGAATGGTACGACTTCTACATCTACGGCACCGCAGCGGCGCTCGTATTCAGCACGCTTTTCTTTCCGTTGTATGACGCCACCGTCGGCACCATGCTTTCATTCGCGACATTTGCTATTGGCGCACTGATGCGGCCACTGGGTGGACTGATCTGCGGTCACTACGGCGACAAGGTAGGTCGCAAGTCGATGTTGGTCGTGACGTTGCTAGGGATGGGTCTCGTCACCTTCCTGATCGGCCTTCTTCCGACCTATAACCAGGTTGGAATCATCGCCCCAATCCTTCTGATCATCCTCCGGATGCTGCAAGGAGTGGCATTTGGTGGGGAGTGGGGCGGGGCGGTCCTGATGGCAGTCGAACACGCTCCGAAAGAAAAGAAGGGATTCTTCGGCAGCTTCCCTCACATGGGCTCGCCGATCGCTCTCTTCCTATCCACAGGCACCTTTTCGCTACTTGCGCTTCTGCCTAAGGACGATTTCATGTCTTGGGGCTGGCGGGTGCCGTTTCTTCTTAGTGCTCTCCTTGTCGTGGTCGGCCTTGTCTTGCGCCTCCAGCTATTCGAATCGCCAGATTTTCAAAAGGTGCTGGACAGCGACAAGGTTGTCGAGCGGCCCGTGGTTGAGGTCTTCCATAAGCACTGGTGGCAGATCCTAATCGGTGTTTGCGTTGCGGTTGGCCCTATCGTTGCTTTCTACGTCCAAACCTTGTTCGTCGTCTCGTACGCCACCCAGTCGGTGGGGATAGGGCGAGATATCGTACTGAAAGCCGTCCTGATTGGATCCGCTGTCGAATTGGTCCTTCTGGGTGTTTTTGCATGGCTGTCCGATATTATCGGTCGCAAACCGGTCGCACTCTTCGGCGCAGGCTTTACAGCTATCACAGCGTATCCCTTCTTCCTGCTTGTCGACGGTGGTTCACTCGCGAGCGTGTCTGCTGCGGTCTGCCTGGCGATGGTCGGCATCTCCGCCATCTATGCAGTCCTGCCTGCGTATCTAGCCGACCTCTTTGAACCACACGTTCGATACAGCGGCATCTCCGCCTCGTTCACTATCGCGTCTGGTGTCTTGGGCGGCTTTACGCCAGCTATTGCCACCGCATTGTACGCGTGGTCGCAATCTTCCGTTCCGGTCGCCGTGTATCTCGGCATCATAAGTCTCATTAGCTTCTTCGCGGTGCTGGGTGCAAGGCAACGGGGGCTTATGACTCAGACACCGGAGCTGAGAAGCGTAAACTGAGGTTAACACACTAGAGCGGGGCCAGTCGCACTCCGGCTGGCCTCGTCGTGGTAGGCGACTTCGTTGCAAAGCATTTGCGGGTTCTGTATGAAAAGCCCGTAGTGGGTGAGGGCCCAAACTGGGAGCGACATGGACAATCAACGCGATTTCACTATCGGGTCAGAAGTCTCGGACCGAATACTGGAGACAGCGGAATCGCTGTTCGCCCGCAAAGGGTTCGGCGTCTCGTTAAGGGAAATCACCGCGGCCGCTGACGTGAATGTTGCAGCAGTGAACTATTACTTCGGCTCCAAGACTAAGCTTACTGAGGCCGTGTTTGATCGGCTTTCTTTGCGTGTGAACTCGGAGCGCCTTGCCGCCCTTGAGGCCCTGATAGCAAGTGCAAAGGATGGTGGCGGTAAGCCGGATGTCAGAGACATCATCAAAATCTTCGTGAAGCCTTATCTCTATCCGCCGGAGAAGGGACAGCTCCTGGCGCGTCTGATCCTGCAGCATCGAATTGAGCGATCTGCGCTCACAAGTACGATTATTCAACGACACTTCGATCCGATGGCCTCTAAGTTTATCGAGGCGCTGAGCTTTGCAACGCAGGCGCCACGGCCAGAATCGTTTTATTGGCGGTATGTGTTCATGGTTGGCGCGATAGTGCTCACGGTCACGGACGTTGGCCCTGGCAGCCGTTTGGAAAGACTTTCCAACGGAAGCGTCGACGCGGGCGTCGAGGCGATGGAGCGCGAGGTCGTGGACTTTTTAGTCGGTGGCATGACGGCGGAAACCGCCGCCTGACATTTTCTCACGCGGTTTCCAGCCAGATTTCAAATTTGGCCTCGGTCTTCGCCAAAACCTCGTCAATCGCGACACCACGGGCAAGTTCGATCAGCTGAAGGAGCGGAGGACCTGAGCGAGACACGCGAAACACGGCGAGGTCGGTTATAATTAGGTCGACAACTCGGCTGCCGGTAAGTGGCAACGTGCAAGAAGCCTTGATCTTCGGGCTTCCTTTCGCCTCGTGCTCCATCAAGACAACTACCCGGTTGACGCCAGCCACCAGGTCCATGGCGCCACCCATACCTTTTGCCATCTTCCCTGGGATCATCCAGTTCGCCAGATCTCCATTCTGAGCGACCTCCATGGCCCCGAGGATCGACAGGTCGATGTGACCGCCTCGGATCATCGCGAAACTTTCAGCGCTTGAAAAGTAGCTCGTCATGGGCAGTTCTGTGATCGTCTGCTTCCCTGCGTTAATCAGGTCCGCATCTTCCTTTCCCTCTTCGGGAAAGGGCCCCATTCCCAACATTCCGTTTTCGCTCTGCAGCCTGACCGTCAGGCCCTCTGGAATGTAGTTCGCCACCAAGGTTGGGATCCCAATCCCCAAGTTCACGTAAAAGCCATCATGGATTTCTTGAGCGGCCCGTGCCGCCATTTGTTCTCGTGTCCAGGCCATGTTGGATTCCTCAAGCGGCGCTTTTGGTGATTACGGTGCGCTGTTCGATGCGCTTAGCTGGGGAGGGCACATGGATGATCCTGGCGATGAAGATGCCCGGAGTATGAACATGATCGGGATCGATCGATCCTGGCCTGTCCAGAAATTCCACCTCTGCCACTGTGTGTTTGGCAGCGGTAGCCATTATCGGGTTGAAGTTTCGGGCCGTCTTTCGAAACACGAGATTGCCTTCGTCGTCCGCACGATAGGCGTGGACTATAGCTAAATCCGCGAAGAGGGCTCGCTCGAGAACATATGTCTCACCGTCGAATTCTTGTGTCTCCTTCCCTTCAGCTACTACCGTGCCGACGCCCGTCTTCGTATAGAATGCCGGGATCCCAGCGCCACCAGCCCGAATGCGTTCTGCGAGGGTGCCTTGGGGTGTGAACTCCACCTCGAGTTCACCAGCCAAGAACTGAGCCGCGAAGAGTTTATTCTCGCCGACGTAGGAGGAGATCATCTTGCGAATTTGACCTTTCTCGATCAGCTGTCCCAAGCCGACACCGTCGATGCCAGCGTTGTTCGATATCATGGTCAGGTTCCGTACGCCCGAAATCTTGACGGCATCGATGAGAGCTTCCGGTATGCCGCAGAGGCCGAAACCGCCGCTCATGATGGTCATCCCATCGTGGAGCAGACCCGCAAGGCCTTCCACTGCCGAGTTGTAGATTTTTGTCATGACTGTATTCCGCGATTCGATCGGGCTTAGAGCGGCTTTGCCACCACAATCTTCTGTTCAATTCGACCGAATATGGATCGCTCCCTCGAATCCAGCATCTCAATGCGGACAGTGTCCCCGTCGCGGAGGTATGGTGTCTTCGCCTCGCCTTCGAGAATGGTTTCAACCATTCGAATTTCCGAAATGCACGAGTATCCTGAGCCTCCGTTTGCGATTGACTTGCCGGGGCCGCCTTGATCGTCGCGGTTTGAAACAGTGCCGGAGCCGATAATCGTCCCCGCGACGAGCGCCCTGGTGCGAGCGGCATGCGCAATTAGATCAGGAAAATCGAAAGTCATTTCTTTGCCTGCATTCGGTTTACCGAACGGCGATCCGTTAACATAGCTTAGCAGAGGAAGGTGGAGCCTGGCACCGTCCCAGTGGTTTCCCAGTTCGTCGGGGGTGACGGCGATGGGTGAAAAGGCGGACGCAGGTTTGGACTGGAAGAATCCGAAGCCCTTAGCAATCTCTTGCGGGATGAGATTTCGAAGAGAGACGTCATTGACCAACATTACGAGTTTGATCGCTGTTGCGGCAGCCTCGCGGCTAACGCCTGCTTGAACGTCATCGACAATAACGGCGATCTCACCTTCGAAGTCGATCCCCCATGCCTCATCTCCAGCCTGAATATCGCCTCTCGGATTGAGAAAGGAATCAGATCCGCCCTGATACATCAAGGGGTCTGTCCAGAAGCTGTCCGGCATAGTGGCGTTGCGAGCTTTTCTGACAAGCTCGACATGGTTCACGTAGGCGGAGCCGTCCGCCCACTGGAATGCACGAGGTAAGGGGCTCGCGCACGCCATTTCGTCAAAGGGAAAGCGAGACCCTTCGGACTTGTTCAGCCGCTCATATCTCTCCCGAAGCTTTGACTCGGCATTTGACCAATCGTCAAGTGCGGACTGCATCGTTGCATAGATGTCGGAAGCGTCAGTAGCCCATTCATTGTCGCGACTTACAACGACTAAGCGACCGTCCCGGCCGGATTTTAAACTCGCAAGTTTCAAGGCTTCCTCCTCCTTGTTCGTAATGCAGGGACCGGAATTCCGTAAAATTCCGCTTTCAGATTTCAAACATATGTTTCAATCGAGTGTTTAAAGTCAAGAAATTTCGTAAATGCGGCTTCCAACCTTTGTTTTGCACGCCTTAGAAGGTTTCGAATGCTCGACCCCCTTTTGGTTTTCCGCTATTGAATGAAGCTTGAAATGATGGTGCTGCCGAGGAGCGGGAGCGCCGAAAAGTTGAGTATATTCAGTAGGGGAGAGGGATGCGTTATCCTGCATCGGAGACTGCCGAGAAGCACGAGCGGATCCTAGACCAAGCTGCCCGGCTTTTCCGCGAACGTGGAGTCAGCGAAGTATCGGTGAACGACCTGATGAAGGCTGCTGAACTCACTCACGGGTCCTTTTATAACCACTTCCAGTCCAAGCAGCATTTGGTCTCTGAGTGCGTCGACTACGTGAACGTTGCTGCCCTCAATCGGATCATGAGCAACGAGCCTACGAAGGAGGGTCGGGGGGCATTCGCCTCGCGATACCTAAGCGTTGAAGCGAGAGATAACCCGGGATCCTACTGCCTCATGTCGTCACTCGTCTCGGAACTCACAAGAGACGAGACGGCGCGGCCCGCTGTGACGCGTTACATTGGTGCGTTTATCAATAAGGTTGCCAATCATTTCCGCTGGCCCCGAAGCAGCGATCCCCGAAAGAAGGCGATCCGAATGACTGCGTCTCTCGTCGGTGCCATGGTGCTCGCACGGGCGGTCGATGACGACGCTTTTTCAAAAGAAATCCTGGAAGAAGTCATCGGCCAGCTATCCGGCGATATTTGAGCAGATCGAACATGAGCGATGTCGCTGCCAGAGCGATTCGTCTTCGGACTTGCAGCTTCAAAAAATGAAGCTATAAAAGGACGGTCGCGTTGATGGCGGACGCCGGTCGCGGCAGTCCGCATAGAGCGACCTTTTACGCATTCCAAGTTACCGCGATGCCGCAACCTCGATTCTTTGGACTGCCGCTACACGACACCCGGATCGGTTCGACATTGTCGCCTCTGAGCGGACGTCCGACCACACCCTAAGATCGGCAAGAGAAGGCACTTAGATGCTCACCCTCCCACCCAACTTAGGCTTTGCGTTCTTGCTTGCCGCGGCAACGCCTCTCATCGCCGAACGAAGCAAACTCGAATGGAACGAAACGATATGCTCAAATATAAAACCGCACTAATCATCGGAGCAGGCCCCGGCATCAGCGCTTCGCTCGCGCGGTCTCTGACTGCCGCGGGCATCAACGTGGCCATGGCAGCTCGAAATGTCGAGAAGTTAAGTGCTCTCGCAAAGGAAACCGGAGCACGGGCGTTCCCTGTCGTCGATGCCGCAGACCCGTTCTCTGTCGAGCAATTGTTCGGCGAGGTCGACGAGGCAGTCGGAGCGCCAGATATCGTAGTTTACAACGCCAGTGCCAGGGCGCACGGCCCCTTGGCGGATCTGAAACCTGCTGATGTGCATCGGGCTCTGGATATCACCGCGTTTGGCGGATTCCTCGCCGTTCACCATGCTGCGAGGAGAATGGTTCCGAAGGGGCACGGGGCGATCCTTCTCACTGGAGCCTCCGCATCCATAAAGGGTTTTCCGCAATCAGCCGCATTCGCTATGGGGAAGTTCGCATTGAGAGGGCTCGCTCAAAGTGCCGCGCGTGAGCTTGGGCCGAACGGGATCCATGTCGCTCATTTCATCATTGACGGCGGCGTGCGGAAGTCGGGTGTGATCGATGAAAAGGATGGGTTGCTGACACCCGACGCGATTGCCCAAACCTATATCGACGTACTGAAACAGCCGCGTGATGCCTGGTCGCATGAGATCGATTTGCGCCCTTGGGCCGAGAAGTTCTGATCCGAGCGCGGTAGCATATCTGGAAAGCTTGATCGTACTGGCATTTGCCATAATACCTGATGGTTATCAGGCATAAGAACGGAGAAGAAATTCATGAAGACGGTTCGCTTCCACAAGACAGGTGGCCCAGAAGTTCTTATCTACGAGGATGTTCCTGACCCAACACCCGGCCCCGGACAGGTCCTGATCAAGGTCGAAGCTGTGGGGGTTAATTTCGCGGATGTCCTGAGACGAAGGGGGGACCCTTACCCCATGCCTTCTCCAGTTCCATTTACCTTGGGAGGCGAAATTGCGGGGACGGTCGCAGCTCTCGGAGAGGGCGTCACGGAAGTCTCTGCAGGTACCCCAGTTTATGTCACTTGCAGAGAAGGCGGTTATGCACAGTACATCGTTGTGCCCGCCGAGACGGTCGTTCCCCTTCCGTCAGGAATCTCGCCCGCCGAGGCGACCACGCTTGTCATTCAGGGCCTGACAGCGGTTTTTGCGATCAAGGAAAACGGCCGGTTCGTGAAGGGTGAGACGGTCCTAATCGAGGCAGCAGCTGGCGGCGTCGGTTCGTTCGCAGTTCAATTGGCGAAGGAATACGGTGCCGGGAAGATCATCGCTGCGGCCAGCAGCGAGGAAAAGCGGCAGTTCGCTCTGGATCTGGGCGCCGATGTCGCTGTCGACTACACAGACCCCACCTGGGCGCGGGCGGTCAAGGACATGACCGGAGGCCTCGGAGCCGACATCATTTTGGAAGTAGCTGGTGGGCAGACCGTGTTCCAAGCCCTGGATGCGTTGGCACCGTTCGGAAGGATGATCGTATATGGAATGGCCAGCGGCGAGGCGGTGCAGGTCGATCCGCAGGCACTGGTGATCGAAAATCAATCGATCACTGGCTTCTATATCGGTGGGTACTTCCGTAGAAAGCCTGACTTGGTTAAGGCGGAAATCGCGGAACTGGTGAGACTTGCGGGAGAGGGGAGACTGAAGTTGCCCGTTGGAACGGTTCTGCCATTGTCGAAGGCAGTCGAGGCCCACAAGCTTCTCGAGGGCCGCAAGACAACGGGAAAGATGGTTCTTCAGCCTTGGGCTGTTTGAATCCATGGAGGGCGGACAGGAGTGTCCGCCCAAAATCAGTTCGGCAACAACCGCGTCCCGCCAGCAGGAGGCGGCTCAAAATGTTGAACCTTGGTCAGAGTGGAACGGGAGCAGGCAGCTCGAAACTCGCGTTATAGAACCAAGGTGTGTGCGCGAGCGCATGATACATTGTACGATTCCAGCCGTTGACATCAAACCATTGGCTCGCAGCGCCTTCGGCGAGATGTGCTTGGAAGCCCTCGGGTGACAGGTTTCGCAAGCTTCCCTTCCGACTGTCGATAACCTTTGCAAGCTCAGCCCCAGCCAGCACGCTGTAGCGATAGGCGAGGTTGTAGTCAATAAAGTGGCTGAGGAGGCGTTCCCGCTCCACAGGCTGCCAAGTTTGTGGCGGAGCGCAAATATATTGAAGCCCTATCGGATTGCCGTTCTGCACAGTCGCATAGATCCATCGCTCGTTGAAAAACTTCGGGTCATCGAGGTAAGGGTGAAGCGGTTGTTGTCCCGGCTGAACTCCAAACGAACTACTCTTTCCCGTATTGCAGTCCTTGCAGCAGGGGACAAGGTTCGCGGGGAGAACCGAATACAACGGAAATCCAGATTTCGGTAGGTAATGATCCAACGTTGTTACAATCCCAACCCCTCCGCAAAAGGGGCACTTACCGTTCGCCGCAACCATGATTTCATCGTAGGTCGCCCTAGCTGCCATGGAGGTGGGCACCATGTAGCTGCTGTAAAGGTCAGTTAGATTGCTTTTCGAAAGGGAGCCGACGACGATAGCGTCGGCCTGGCCCCATGCTGCTCGCGGGAGACTGCACCATGTTTTTTCCTGCGACGCGGCTGAATAAGCGCTGATCGCCTCGACCATGTGGTGATGGTTCGCGATGTAATTGGCGCGAGCGAGCGGATCCGGAACGGCGTTCACGCAGGTAAAAAAAACATCGGCAGCCCCGTGCGGCGGCAAAGATAGCTGCTTCATGAACGACGTAGATCCGACTTTGGTGCCGAAAGCATTGCGCGGAGTATTCCCCGTGCTTCCTGACCGAGCTGGCCGTTATACTCGGCCAAGATTGTGTCGTAGTCGCCACCTCCGAGGACGTCGATCTCAAGTAGGGAGTGAAACCCTGATTTCGAGACCTCCAACCCGAACACCTCACGCGTCAAGATACCCACGTTTTCCCCGAATGTTTCAATGTTGGGGCGCTGGGCAGATAGAGCCGAGCGAGCACGCGTGATTACGGTTACGCACGATCGGGGAACCTCCTGCAGAACGACCGGCGAGTGCGTTGCAACGATGGCCACTCCGTTTCGGTTATGCAAAAGCTCACTAAGTGCACGCGTAAAGGCCGACAGGAGCGGCGGATGCAGATGGCTCTCAGGCTCGTCCAATAAAACGAGCGTCTTTTCTTCTACCCTAGCCACCAACTTCGAAACAGTCAGGAGCACCAGGGCGTGCCCTGCGCTCATATTCGAAACGAGCCATTGCCCTGCACGCTGCCTGTCAGTGTCGCTGTAATTTACGAGGGCAGGCAGTTCCATTTGAGCAAAGTTGTCGTCGGATTCCAACGTCCTGATAGCTCTGAGCCAACGGTCTCGTTTCCTAGAATCTGCAAAACATTCGTTCAGGCTGTTCAAGCATTCCGATCTCAAGGAAGATAGTGACTTCAGCTTCCCTGTAGGGTCTCCAGGATCTTTGAGCCCGATGTAGGAGTAACGCGTTCCTCGTTCTGGATCGGTTTGTTCAAGCGGAGGTGTGAACGGATCGAATGCGCTGAATGAGACAGATACCAGGCTCGAAAAATACGTTGACGACAAAGCGGTCGCCAGCTGGAACGGGTCGTTTGTCGAGAACCCGCCAAGGGTCTCGGTACCTTGCATGATTAACTTGATCATGTCGTTCAACAGAGTCGTTTTGCCCACGCCGTTACGGCCGATAATGGCATGGATGTTTGTGCTAGGTTTCGACCCAGCTGTCACCGCGAAATTCAAGGTGATCTTAGCGAAGCGGTCAGTTTGCGGGCGCACATAATCGAACTGGAAATCCGTCAGTGGGGCGTCGCCCGCCAAAACCCTCTTATACTGGTCTGTCACTACTGAGATGCTGACGTACCGCAAAAGCGAGGTCTTGAAGACTTCTTGCCCCGACGCTTGATCCATGGCGGCGTTGTCGAAAACGATGTCTCGAAGGCCTCGAAGGAAATTTGCCCGGCACGACGGCGAAACGCTGCTAAGGATGCGGTAATATTCAACGTCTGTGCCAAGAGAGAAATACTCTTCACCCAATCCCTCAAAGTTGGAAAGAAGGGTCATATAAGTATCTGTCTGAGTGGTCTGCCCCACAAACCCGATCTTGGTGTCGCCTAGCTCATACTTTTGGCCGAATTCGTCGAAAAGGGTGACGTTGAACATCGTGACGAAACGATAATCATTCCAATGATCAATCCAAAGGTACGCGTGATCGGACCCTTGTGCGGGGACGCGTTGATTGCGGGGGACAATGGAAAAATGCAAATGCGTTATCTTTCAAGCTACTTGAGTATGGGCCGACTGCGGCGAGCCAGGGGCCGAGTATTTAAACCCCAGAGTAGAGCATTTATCAATGCATGGCTGCCGCGCCACTTCTGCAAGAACTAGCTAATGTGCTGAGTGGCGCGGCGAGTCATTCGAAGAACAATCGAGACCGAGGCAAGCGCCGCCAGCACCAAAAGGCCAACGATCCCTAGCACAATAGCCGCATTGATGTACGGTTTGAGGTCGAGGGCCGCCGCGCCGAGCCTGGCTTTTCGCACGTCATCCGGCATGACCGAGGAGCGTTGCCCGCCAAAACGATCCACCGCATAGTTCGCGACGGCTGCAATTTCTGTGTCGCTCAGTGACTTTCCAAACGCAGGCATGCGCATTCGCCCCACCGCAGTATTCGCAGACGCTCCGTTGAGGACCACCTGTATGAGGTTCATGGCCTGGAGGTCGTTGACAGCTCCGCTTCCTTTGAGATCAGCATGAGGTGTCTGCATACCCATGCCGTCCCAACCGTGGCAGCTGGCGCACGAGCCCTCGAACACAGTTCGTCCAAGCGTGTTAATACCGCCCGGAACATACGCAGCGTCGTGCAGTGCGGTCGGGTTGGTATTCACGACAGGATCGTGCTCGGCCGACTGAGGCGGCAGGGACCGAAGATAGACCGCGAGAGCATGGATGTCCGGCTGAGTGAGGTGGCTTAAACTCAGCCTGACGACTTCCTCCATCGGTCCAGCGGCTGCCCCACGTCCATCGGCATGGCCCGTGGACAGGTAAGATTCGAGCTGTTCATTACTCCAGCTGCCCAACCCACGGTCCTTGTCGGAGGTCAGATTGTATGCCCGCCAACCCTCGATCTCTGCGCCCGCAAAGGCACGACTTGTATTCAACCCGAAGGAAAGGGTGCGCGGCGTATGGCATTCGCCACAATGACCCAGCGCATTTGCCAGATAGTTGCCTCGGTTCCAGTCGTCGCTTTGCGTGGGATCTGGTGAGAACCTCTTGTCGACCAAGTTCACAAGATTCCAGAACGCCATTCCCCAGCGTTGGTTGAACGGAAAGGCGAGCGTGTTTTCCTTTGCTTCCTGTTCAACAGGTGGAAGGCTGAAGAGATAAGCCTTGATCGCTAGCGCATCGTCCCGACTCAAACCTGTATATGAGGCGTAAGGAAACGCGGGATAGAGATGCTCGCCGTCTTTTCCAATCCCTTGGTGGAGCGCCCGTACGAATTCGTCGTCAGACCATCCACCAATGCCGGTTTTAACGTCGGGTGTAATGTTCGGGGAAAAGATGACGCCAAAGGGCAGCGTGAACGGACGGCCGCCAATGTAAGGCTTGCCCCCCTCGACGGTGTGGCAGGCTTCACAATCTGCAGCGTGGGTCAGGTATTCACCGCGCTTGATGAGGTCCGCATTCCCCGACGTTTGCGCCAAGGCGGGGCTGACAAGACAGAGCCCGGCGACCATGGCAAAGGCCGCGATAGTGAAGTTTCTCATTCGGTGCCTCCGGAGCTGGGGTTGCCCGTAATTGTGGCGATGGCTCCCAGGGCAAGCGATATGCCAGCAGTAGGAGCAAGGCTTCCGAGAACTGGCTTGTCCGATGATTGAGACACAAGCTTTGTGTGGTCGAACGGTGTTGACCTTAGGCGGACACCCGTCGCTGCAAACACCGCGTTGCCAAGGGCGGGGAATGCTGACGCTGTTCCTACCTCGCCTATGCCGCCTGGATTTTCGGCGCTTTGAATATGATGGACCGCCATGCGTGGCGCTTCGTCGATCCGCAAAATGCGATAGTCGTGGAAATTGCTCTGGACGGTTTTGCCGCCTTCGAACTCAATTCCGCTGAACAACGCGGCGGATAGTCCGAACAAGGTGCCACCCTCGATTTGGGCCACCATCGTGTCTGGGTTGACCGTGAAGCCGCAATCGATGGCGGCCGTGGCCCTAATCAGTTTGATTGTACCTTCAGGCCAGACCGCCACTTCCACGACGAGTGCGCAGAAGCTGCCAAATGCCTGATGAAGGCTGACACCGCGTCCGTGTCGCGCGGGCAGGGGAGTCGACCAATCCGACTCTTTCGCGGCGAGATTGAGGACCGCAAGAGCACGGGGGTTATGGGCGAGCATCTTCGCGCGATACTCGATGGGATCTTGGCCAGCCTTATGGGCAAGCTCGTCAATGAACGTTTCGATGACAAAGACGTTGTGGGCGGGCCCCACGCCCCGCCACCAAGAGAACGGCAGACCTTTCGGGGGATCATGGCGCACCCAATCCACTCGCCGCTTTGGAATGTCGTATGGGATCTCAACGGAACCTTCGACGACATCGCTGTCCAGCCCGTTCGACCCCATGGCCGCAGGCGCGAACCGGGCAAGTACCGAGCCGCCTGTCGTGCGGTGCCACATTGCGATTGGCAGACCGCCGGGCCCAAGCGCCGCCGATACATGATCATGATACGCGGGCCTGAAATAGTCTTGTCGGATGTCCTCTTCACGGCTCCAGACGACTTGCAGGGGATAGTCAACTTGCTTGGCAAACTCGGTGGCTTGCGCGATTGAATCCGCTTCAAGGCGGCGACCAAAACCACCGCCAATCAGCTGATTGTGCATCCGGACCTTGTCTTGGGGCAGACCGGTTATCTGCGCGGCGAGCATTACCGCCGTGGCAGGAACTTGTGTCCCGCACCAGATATCGCAGCCATCAGGCTGGACGTGAACAATGGTGTTGATGGGTTCCATGGTGGCGTGCGCCAGGAAGGGAAGCTCGTATGTGGCGTCGACACGTTTGGTGCCTTTCGAAAGGCCCTCGATCGCGCCTTCTTGGTCCAATGCCACAATAGCCGTTCCATCCTTGGACGCGGCGACCAGTTCGTTTCGTATGGATGCGGTTGAGACGTTAATGTTGTCTCCGTCGTCCCAAATGATTTTTAGCGCCGCAGCCGAACGGAGAGCTGACCAGGTGTTGTCGGCGACTGCCGCGATCGCATTCTCGATTTTTATAACCTTGATGAAGCCCGGGATATTCAACGCGTCCGATTCATCGACCGATTTGAGTCGGCCACCGAACACTGGCGAGGCAATAACACTGGCGACCTTCATACCGGGGACGCGAACATCCAATCCAAATATAGCGGAACCATCGACTTTGCCCGGCATGTCGACACGCTTCGATGACTTCCCTACCAGTTTGAAGTTTGCTGGATCTTTTAGGGTAACGTCAGCTGGGGGTGGCAGTACCGCCGCTTCAGACGCGATCTCGGTATATGCGAGGGACCGGCCAGTCTCACTGTGCGAAACCCTTCCGTCCGCCGCGATACAGCCCATCGGATCAACTTTCCAGCGATTGGCCGCCGCTGTCACCAACATCATTCGGGCGGTGGCTCCGGCTTTCCTTAGAGGTTCCCACCAGCTTCTGATCGACGTCGATCCCCCCGTACCTTGGAAATGCAGGAGCGGCGTCATATAGAGTTCTGGGTTAGGGGGCGCTGGCACGACCTTGATCTGGTCGATGCGAACTTCAAGCTCCTCCGCGATAAGCATGGCTTCGGCGGTATATATCCCTTGTCCCATTTCCACGTTCGGGATGATGAAAGTTATATCCTGTGCATCGATGCTAATGAAGCCGCTTGGCATCAAAGCTTTTCCGGTTGCTGACATGGGAGCCGTGCCGGGAGCGAGATTGGCGGCCTTTAGTTTTGTCGCGACTGGGAGAGCGAAGCCTAAAACCAATGCGCCCTTTAGCAGCGAGCGGCGTGAGATGTCGGAAGCGGCCTTGCTCATAGGGTCACGGCCTCTTTTATTGCGCGTCTAATTCGCTCGTAGGTCGCGCATCGACAAATGTTGCCAGACATCGCGGCATCGATTTCGGAATCAGTGGGAGTGGGCACATGTGCGAGGAGAGCAGCCGCGGACATGATCTGCCCCGACTGACAGTAGCCGCATTGCGCCACCTCCTCTTGGAGCCAAGCGGTCTGTATACGGCGTCCGGCGTCGGTCCCTCCAACGGCTTCAATGGTCGTGACGTCGCGCTCGCCAACGGCTGAAACGGGCATCACGCACGATCGAACGGCGCGGCCGTCGATATGAACGGTACACGCTCCGCACTGGGCAATGCCGCAACCGTATTTTGTGCCCGTCATTCCCAGGAGGTCCCTGATGACCCAGAGAAGCGGCATGTCGCTCGGGGCTTCGACCTCCACCGCTTGGCCGTTGACCTTGATCGATGTCATGAAAATCGCCTTCTAATTTGGAAGGAAGCCGCACAGACTTAATAGGTCCGCACGATACGTCAGCGCTTCAATAAATGAAGTAATACTGACGTATTATTGTGGGTCAGTGATCGACCAGGGCGCCCGGATATGGCGCGACGCTGGGCACGGGGTGAGGCGCGACGTTCTCCCTTACGGCTGAATGCCCTCAATGTGCATGAGGTCGTCGGTCGATTGTGCTGCTTCGTCAATCAGGTTCGCTACAGCCAGCGGATTGGACGCCATTACAACGTGAGACGCGCCAGCAATGACATCGGTCTTCCGGGATTCAGCTCTCTCGGCCATCCAGCCCAAGCCTTTTGGTGGCAAGCAGAGGTCGGCATCGCCGTAGACGAAGTAAGATGGGATTGTCTTCCATAGTGGCTGGCCAGAGGCCCCATTCAATGCGCTTCCTGCGGCATGTCTTTGCGTCGCAGCCATGAGGGCAGCGTCGGCCTCGCTCATATCCGCTGCGAATTGGGTGTGAAACTTGTCTTCTCGGATCCAGAGGTCAACATCGCCGCCGTCGAGCGATATCGGTTGCCCAAGCGCCTGCTCCAGCGTGCTGCCCGGAAACTTTGCGGCCAACGAAGCACCGCTTTCACCCTCATCTGGAGCGAATGCGGCGACATAGACTAGCGCCTTGATGTTTCCGCTATCCTTTACATTGCTTATCACCTGGCCTCCATACGAGTGCCCGACCAGAACAACCGGGCCCTCTACAGCGGCGACGACCCGCGATACAGTCGCGGCGTCACCATCTACGGAACGGAGAGGATTCGGGGTTGCAATGGTTGTATAGCCTCGCTTCTGAAGCTCGACGATGACGCCACTCCAGCTGGCGGACTCCGCGAAGGCTCCATGAACGAGGACGACGGTTGGCTTACGGGCTGTATTTTCCAAGGGGCTATCCTTTGATCGATTTTGACGCGGCTCGCGAATGTCATCTGAGCGCAATGGCTATTCCGAAACCTCTCCGAGCAGCCGTCCGAAGTTGAGTTCCGTGTCGCCGCGGGTCTGCATTCCGCTCTTAGCGATTGCACCGATCCGCTTTTTGTTCTCAGGATCTTGTGCGCCAATCCCGAACAGGTCGGAGTCCCGACGAAAATCGTCCTCGGACGCGAGATTGATAGCGCTCATGCGCTCCTTGATTGCCTGAACGCCACCAGCCGGGAAATGGGCGATCCGCTTGGCAAGCGAAGCGACGAATGGTGCTAACTCGGCGTCGGGGAGGGACCGGTTGATCCACCCGTATCGTTCAGCGGTGTCCGCATCAAAGTCGTTTGAGCTGAGGAGGGCTTCAAGTGCTCTGCCGCGGCCCATGAGGCGGGCGAGATGCTGAATCCCCCCAGCGCCTGGAGATAGCCCGAAACCCGCTTCGATCTGCCCAAATATCGCGCGTTCCCGGGAGGCAAAGCGCATATCGCATGCCAAGGCGAATTCGCTACCGGCGCCGCGTGCTCGTCCCGAAATCTGAGCGATCGTAACCGCCTTTGAAAGGCTGAGGCGACGAAACAAAAGTCCGATAGAGGGCTCGCCCACCAATTGTGCGGCAATCTGGCGATACTCCGCGATCTTCGTCATGTCGACGTGAGGAATAAAGAAGTCAGGATCGGCGCTAGAAAAGACAACGACGCGTGGCCCATCCTCTTCATCCAGCTTCGGGATCAGCGTGACCAAGTCCTGTACTAGAGCCGGACCCAACAGGTTCATCGGAGGGCTGTCGATCTCCGCAAAGAGAACGCCATTCTCGAAACGAGTTCTGAGAGTTTGGTAATCAGTCATTGTCGGCCTTCGCCTCCATCTTGGCAGGGCGCTCAGTCAATGAGCTGGGCTTCGAGAGTGATTTCGGATTTAAGGGCTTTGGAAATCGAGCAATTGGTTCGGGCACGTTCCGCGCAGCCGTCAAACAGCTCTTTCGTTATCCCGGGAGCGCTGGCCCGCGTCGTAATGTGAACGCCCATGATAGTCGGACGTCCTTCCACGAACTGCAGATCCACGTTGATGGATGTTTCGATCGATTTTGCCTCAAGGCCAATCATTCCGAAATTGTTTGCTAGGGCTTGATTGAAGCAACCCGCATGTGCGGCGGCCAGTAGCTCTTCGGGGCTGGCACCTGCGGCATCCTCGAAGCGGCTTGCGTAGCTATAGGGAATAGCAGGAAGGGTGCCGCTCTCCGTCGAGATCGTACCTTTCCCCTTTTTCCAAGTTCCCTTCCAAGTCGACGAACCTACGGGCATTTGCGTCTCCGTTATTGCTTCAGTTATTGAAGCTAATATCGTGACGCCGGTTGATTGGCAACCGTTCGGCGCAATCAACACATTTTGATGAGCGGCTATATCGTCGTTACGGGAGGAACCCAACAGCACTCATCCGGCGCCCTTGGAGATCTGCCCCCCAATTCTAATGGTATCGCGCCGCAATGTGGTCTCGCGATGTATTCGCGGCCACAGCGCTTTCCGCTTTGACGTAGGCTTCCCAGTCGCTGATCTGCGGCAACGACGGAATGCAGACCGGCTCTTGCTTTTCCAGCGCTCGAAGGGAGGCAATAACGAGATCATCCGGTTTCATGACACGCTCCGGCGGAAAATTCGCGATGTCACCGCCAGCCACAGTGTGGAAATCGGTTGAGACCAATCCCGGCACGAGTAATTGCACCCGTACCCCGGTGCCTTCCGCTTCCAAGTGCATGTGCCTCGTGAAGGCCATCACGAAATTTTTGGATGCCCCGTAACCTGCGTTACCAGCGAACTGCATGAACGCGGTGCCGGAGCCGACATTTATAATGCTGCCACGACCTTCAGCGACCATCCGGCCCATCGCGTATCGCGACAAGCGGCTGAGCGCCATAACGTTCACACGAAGCATATGATCGAGCGCATCTGCATCGAGTTCGGCAACCTTACCACGGGAAGCGTATCCCGCGTTGTTGATCAATAGGTCGATTGGGGGACCATTCGTGATGCGTGTCACCACCGTGCTAACACCCTCATCTGTCGAGAGGTCTGCGGACAGAACTTCAACGTCCACACCACTCTCGCTTCGTAGCTTGTCCGCCAAAGCTTCAAGGAGGTCGGTTCTACGCGCCACCAACACCAGGTCGTGTCCCGTGTGTGCGAGGTGCTCGGCGAAACTCTTTCCGATCCCCGCCGAAGCACCGGTGATTAACGCGCTGCGTGTTTGTCTGGTCATAATTTGCCCTGTTGATTAATGCCGATTGTGGGATGCCAAGCTACCATGATTGAAGCTTGGGGGACGCAAACCTACGCTCCCCATTTTGCGATCAAGCCGGAACTCGTTCGACAGCAGCGAGAAACTCGTCAATGGTGGTGACGTTGTGACCGAAAGTCGGATAGCTCAGGTTGATCGCCGCGTTGTGTGCCTCCTCGGTGAACTCCGCGACGGCGTCTTTAAGGAAAGTGACGTGGAATCCTTCCTCCAGTGCATGGCGTCCTGCGCTTTCAACGCATGTGTGCGACGTTAGCCCCGCAAGGACAACCTTCTGAATGCTGTGTTCCTTAAGCTTTGCCAACATATCGGTGTTTACGAAGCTGTCGAATGTCCTGTGACGGCTGATGATCACGTCGCCTTCAACAGGCGCAAGTGGCGGGAAGAAGTCTGCGCCCCATTCTCCCTTCCAGAACAATCTGTTCTCCATCGCCCATTGCCACCTGGGATGGACGTGCTTCACGTCGTCAAAACTGTGCTCATGTAGACCATGTGGCACGTAGAAGATCTTCACGCCTGCCGCACGCGCTCCAGCCACAAGGCGGCCGAGATGGGCGATCAGATCTGTTTTGCCCAGCATCGGACCAATGCGGCCCGCCAGCTTTCCTTTTTCGTCGAGGAAGTCGTTTAGTACATCTACCAGCAGGAGGGCTGTTTCATTCAGTGCGTATTTCTCATTCATGGTGGGGTCCTTCTGAGTAATGAGTGCCCTCAGGGTGGGATCAAATGGATCAAGGTCGGGCAGTTTATGGCGTCTGGTTCCGGCCCACCGCCCATTCAGGGAAGCGGTCGTTCGGCAGCGTTACGATCGATCGTCGTCTCGAGAGGTCGGCGCGATGTGTTTAGGCAGATAGTCTCCGGACTGCCCTAGCCAGGTATTCGACACGTATGCGGGGGCGTATTGATGTCTCTGGTGGCCCGCTTCATCGGCACCAACACTCGGCTTCAAAACCTGAACGTCATCATAATCGCCCCCGTTTTGGGGGATGAATGGGACAGGCTTGGTAGTTTCGGCATTCAAAAGTCGTCCGACAAAAAACTCAGCCATGGCTTCGACAGCTTCCGGCGCAGCGCGATTCACCTCATAGAAAACGGTGGGCGGGAGAACATCGAACCCGGGGTAGTAAAGGACGCCATGCTGAATCGGCCAAAGGAGATCATCAATTGCGCCATTGACGCCGCGGGGACCGTAGTGCGCCATGCGTCCACCGACGGTCATAGCGACCATTGCTCTTTTGCCCTCGAAAACGCCTTCACCGAAACGCTTACCCCAGTTGGCGCCGCCCTGGGGGCCAACGCCATAGGTGAAGCCGTACGCGTAGACGCGATCTACCCATCCTTTAAGAATGGCGGGCATCCCATACCACCACAAGGGAAACTGTAGAACGACGACGTCCGCCCACAGCAGCTTGCGTTGCTCCTCAACAACGTCGGGGGACTGCTCACCTGCCGCAAATGCTTGCTTTGACGCTCTTGCGTAGTTCAATGGACCTTCCTCGTCGGATCGCCCCGGAAAATCGCCAGCATCGGCGACTGCTTTCCATTTCATTTCGTAAAGGTCGGAGACTTGAACCGCATGACCAGCTGCGGTGAGATCCTTGACGGCTCGGTCCTTGAGGTAGCCGGACAGCGACGAAGGTTCTGGGTGCGCGTGGATAATAAGATATTTCATGATTTAACCCATCCAGGAGTTGCTCGCCTGGCCATTTATCGGAACGCGGACGGAGTTTTGCTGGGATTTTGAGAGGACCGGGAGTGACGGTTAGGAGGCAGACGCCTCGGCATCCGCTTTCATGGCTTCAACCATGCCCTGGAAACGGGGGCGGATCCTTTCCGCTGCCGCAGCGCGTGCGGGCTGATCCATTTTTGTCTGATCGTAAATGATCGTATAGGTGAGTTTCGAGGTGTTTTCCCCGGTCGCGTCCAGAGCGACACTGCCGTGATACTGAAAGTCCGCCATCGGTCCAGTGGTCTGGGAATAGGTGTATGATAGTGGTCCCTTTCCAACCATCACCTCGACAATCGATCCAGAGATCGTTCGAACGCTTCCAATGCCGCCCTCACCAGCGATCTGTTCGCTCGCGACATTCAGGTATTTGCCTGCGTCGCCATATATCCCGATCTTCTCCCAGGCCTTGTCGGCAGCGAGCGATATTTCGATCCTGCATTCGATGACCGCGAAATCCGGGACGGTTGGTTTGGTCTCTGAGACTTTATGTTCTGACATTGGCTCGACCTCACGGGTATCGAAAACAAAATAAGCTTCACTAATTGAAGCTAAATGCGTCAATGTCAACTCATATGATTTAATATGGTAGGGCGGAGAAATCGCCGGGGCTCAAACCGGCTTCAGCCTTGACCTTTCGTATTAAGCTTCATAATTTGAAGTTAATACGAAGGGCGCCAGACGTTTTGCGTCAGCCCGGCGCTGGCGAGGATCGCCAAAAATCGGAGAACTACAATGAAAATTCTGTTTATCGTCACGAGCGCCGACCTGGGATGTTGGTTGGCAGAACTTACGCGGCCTTACTGGCACCTGACGGAGCGGGGACATGAAGTTACCTTAGCAAGCCCTAAGGGCGGTAAGGTCAAGCATGACCGGCTGAGCAACCCATTGACCGAAGGGTCGTGGGAAGCCAACGACATCGTCAGCAAGGGTTTCCTGTCAGATAACTCGCTCTCGGAGCTTCTCGAAACGACGAAGACCCTCGACGAGGTCAGGCCGGAAGAATTCGACGCAGTCCATGTCGTGGGAGGCACTGGCGCAGCGGTAGATCTGTATCCCAACGAGCGAGTTGCAGCCATCCTGGAACACTTCTGGGCGTCCGGGAAAATCGTGGGTGCGATCTGCCACGGTACAATCGCCCTTGGCAATAATCCGGACCGCGTTGCTGGAAAGCACGCAACCGGCTTCTCGCTCGACGAGGACCTCGCAGCAGAGAAACTCTACGGAAAGAACTTCATCCCGAACTATCCCCAGCCGATCCTGGAAAAAGCTGGCGTGAATTTCTCGCATGTCGAGTTGTGGGGCGTGCGCGTGGTTCTCGATGGCAAGCTGATCACGGGACAGAACCAGCAGTCCGCGTCGGAGTATTCCCTGGCATTTAATCACCTTCTTGCCAAGCAGAACCCAGTCGTCTCGTTCTGATCACGGCCTGGGAGTGGCGGCAAACCAATCTAAGTTTTTCCGCCGCTTCGCAATCCGACTGTACAGCGCGTCCTGGAACCGTATTCGCAAGGAAACAACGGCCAGCTCGCCGAAATCCCAGCTTCGAAAGTCCACACAGTGACAGTTTTGCCCCGCGCACCTTACACGCTCCGTCGGCTTGACGGGCTGGAAAAAGCGTTCTGGCTTCTGAACCAGAACCGCAGCACACACTTCTGCACCATTGCCGAGATTGAGGGCGCCGTTAATCCAGGCGTCTGGCACCGAGCAGCCGAGCATATCGGTCGGCAGCTCGTGTTTGCGTCCGCCCAAATTAAGGTCTTTGAAGACGGGCATCCCGCGTTCGAAATCGGTGAGCCGCGCGGTATTCCTTTGTCGCTTGTGGAGGCGGACCCGCGCCAGTGGACTAATCGAGTCGAAGAAGAATTATCTCATCCGATCGACGCTTCGGTTGATCCCTTGATTAGGATGGTGATTGTTTCCGACAGCTCGCGGTCGACACTCATTTTGACGATGCACCATTCCGTGGGCGACGGGCCGTCAGCGGTGCATCTCATTCGAGATCTCCTGCTCGCGGCCAGTGGTAAAGTGATAGCTGTGGCGTCGGACATCAAGTCCCTTGAGCAGGCAGTCGACGATCTGTCGATGCCATCCTTGCTGTTCCCTCCGACCCGGTCAGATGCGCTCTTTCACGCACCTGGGTACAGATCGGCGGCGATCACCAGGCCGCGCCTGACCACAGGCACACTTTCTACCAGGGATGTTTCAGCTCTTAGGACATTAGCTCGAGCGAATGGGGCGACCCTCCACGGGGCTTTGAGCGCCGCGGCTGCGAGAGCGTTCGCGGCACTTAGACCGCAATATGCGGTCATACCGCCAAGGGTGTTTTCTCCTATTGATGCCCGTCGCCGATTGCTACGAAACGCCGAGAACTTGGGCGCGTATATCAATGCGGTAACCGTCGACCTTCTAAAGTTCTCAGAGGATTTTTGGGAAGACGCCCGTCAGTATTCCTCACAGGTGGGCCTATTCAACAACCCAGATGTGCTTGCGTTCGGCATCCGAGGAGTTCGGGCCGCGCTGGATGGCAATCCTACTGTAGCCGAAACAGCCGCCGTGTGGGCGAAGGTTTACGGCGCTGAGATCCTGGTGACGAACCTTGGCGCACTTGATGTCCCGTCGAATTATGGAGACGTCTCACTAACTGGTCTATGGGGCCCGGCCGTTTCAACTGGAATCGCCCACGAACAGACGATCGGTGTCGCTTCTTTCGAAGGGACCTTGCGAATCCTGCACACCAGCTTCGAGCCAATCGATGGACTTGTCCAGTTGATGGTTGAGACGCTGCTTGGTCAGGTTTCACCCGAATGAATGCAATTGCAACCCAGAGCCAAGCCGCGTCGAACATTTTGGCCGGGAGCATTTCCGTCCGCAGTGTGCGGATCTAAATGATGGGCGAGGCGATGAATTCGGCGAGTTATGAAATTCACAGCCAGTGGCCCGTCAAATGCCGCGGAATCCTCGACTTCGTGTCGTGTTCTAGTTTGCGCGATCAACTCGAAAATTCAACACTTTCAGCATCTCATGACTCCAAGCATTATCATCATCATGCTTGAGCCGCGCGATGGCTGTCATGCGAAGTCGCGCCGATGCTTCTTCCCTCCCATCAAATGGAGAAAACCTCTTGAAGATCCTTTTCGTTACCAGCAGTTCCGACATGGGCTATTGGCTTGCAGAACTGACTCACCCCTACTGGCTCTTATCGGAACGTGGATGCGAGATTGATTTCGCTAGCCCGGCGGGCGGTAAGGTCAAATACGATCCGATGAGTGACCCATTCTCGGAGAACTCCTGGGAAGCGGATGACCTTGTCTCAAAAGGTTTTCTAACGGACAAATCCCTCGTTGGGCGCTTGTTCTCCACCATTGCCTTCAAGGACGTAGATCCCACGCAGTACGACGCGATCCATATCGTCGGCGGGGGCGGGGCCGCTGTGGACCTGTTTCCCAATGAGGACATGGCAAAACTGCTCGAACACTTCTGGTCTGAAGGGAAAATTGTAGGGGCGATCTGCCACGGTTCGATCGCATTGGCGAACAATCCTGCTCGCGTAGCAGGACGCCGAGCGACCGGCTTTAGTCGCGCTGAGGACGCCCAGGTAGAAGCGCTCTACGGCAACGATTTTATCCCATATTGGCCGCAGGTCGAAATGGAGAAGGCTGGTATTGTATATTCGGCTTCAACAGAATTGGGAATTAAAGTCGTCGTAGACGGCAAATTGATTACCGGTCAGAACCAAAAGGCTGCATCCGAGTATTCGATCGCCTTCATTCACCTGCTGTTTGGCAACGATGTAGTCGTTACGGTGTGATCCTCGTTCGCCGACTGGAACCTGGTGAGCCACTTTGTCGGCGCATCAGGTTCAAGTCGGAAGCGGCCCACGCAGCATTTAACTAGGCGTACTGAGCAATCCCGTTTCCAAAGGACCAGTTTTCGCGTTTGACTTCGATTAGGTTGATGAACACATCTTCCTTGCGCACGTCCGCGAGACGGTGAAGGTCGTCGGCCACCCTTTGATAGAATGCTTTCTTAAGGTCTGTGGTCCTGCCTTCGTTGAGTGTGATCTGGATGATCATAGCGTCGGCTGAGCGCTCTATTCCGAGATATGTCGGATCCATGATGAGAGCATCACGTCCGTGCTCCGTAAAGATTTGGAACCGATCATCTTTCGGGGCGCCAAGCACGTCCACCAAGGCTTCGTAGACGATGTCGCCAACTGTCCGCTTGAACTGCGGGGATTTCCCCAACGGGATTTCGATTCTTGCCAGCGGCATCCTATGCGCTCCTATGATCACGGTGTCTGATATGGCCGCGCGGATGGAGGAGCTATAAGACCATGATGTTATTTACTTCAAAAACAGAAGTTGATTTGAAGGCGCATTGTTGCATGGCACCGGGAGCCTGTACCGCGTAACCTATTCTAACTCATCAATGCTGGAGATCAAAAATGGAATATCGATATCTTGGCGGATCGGGCTTCAAGGTCCCCGCACTGAGCTTTGGTACGGCAACTTTCGGCGGTAAGGGCGATTTCTTCGGAGCCTGGGGCAAGACCGATGTCGCTGGGGCCAAGCGGCTGGTCGATGTCTGTCTTGATGCCGGTTTGAATCTTTTTGACACCGCGGATGTTTATTCGGCGGGTTCCTCGGAAGAGATTTTGGGGCAGGCGATCAACGGCCGACGGGCTGATGTTCTCATTTCCACAAAGGCGACTTTTCGGTCAGGTGAGGGCCCAAATGACGTTGGCTCTTCCCGTCATCATTTGACACGAACCGTCGAGGCGTCGCTCAAGAGGCTGAAGACCGACTACATCGACGTCTTCCAGCTTCACGGCTTTGATGCCGCGACGCCCATCGAGGAGACGCTCTCGACTCTCGACGACCTCGTCCGGGCGGGCAAGATCCGCTACGTGGGTTGCTCTAACTTCTCCGGTTGGCATCTTATGAAGTCGCTGGCGGTCGCTGAAAAATATAATCTCCCTCGGTACGTGGCTAACCAGGCGTATTATTCGCTGGCCAATAGGGAATACGAGTGGGAACTCATGCCGCTGGGCCTAGATCAGAAGGTTGGTGCAATGATCTGGAGCCCTCTCGCCTCCGGAAGATTGACCGGCAAGATCCGGCGTGAAAATCCCCAGCCCGAAGGCACGCGGTTTGCAGCTCGTCCGGGAGATGGCCCGTTCATCGATTCCGAGCATCTCTACAAGATTGTCGACGCTCTCGACAAAGTGGCCGCAGATAGCGGCAAGGCCGTTTCGCAAGTAGCATTGAATTGGCTTCTGCGGCGGCCGACTGTTTCGAGCATCATCATCGGCGCTCGCAACGAAGAGCAGCTGAAGCAAAACCTTGGTGTCGTTGACTGGAAGCTGAGCGACGAACAGGTCGCTTTTCTGGACGAAGCAAGTGCGCAAACCCCTGCGTATCCGTATTGGCATCAAGCTGGGTTCGGCGAGCGGAACCCGTCGCCAATCTTCGCCGCATAGTCGATCTGGGTGCCTAACCCAACCGGGAATGCCCTCTTCGCAGAAGATCCTGGCGGGCAGCCGCCAGGAGCGCTTCGGCAAGAACAGGATCGCCGGTGGCTCGCGCTAGGGAGACGGCGCCCATCATGGCTGTTAGCGTGGACAGGGCACGATGCTTTCGTTCCGCTTCATCAGATCCCGGGACGATCGCGACCAGTATCGCTGCCAGTGCGTTCAAAGCGTCGGCGAATGCCGCTCGCATTTCCTCACTCTGACGACCGAGTTCTTGTGAAAGGGTTGCGAAAACACACGAGGGGCCGGGACCAAATAGATTGGCGCTTGCCAGATAGTGGCACAGCAAGGCGTCAAGTGGCGCGTCAGGATTGGATGAGACGATCCATTTCCAGCTTTCCTCAGTTTTTCTGAAAAGCTGTCTGCTCGCCTCATAAGCAAGCTGCTCCTTGGACTCAAAGTGACCGTAGAAGCCTCCATGCGTGAAACCAGCAGCTTTCATGACCTCGGCAACACCGATCGCCGTGAAGCCCTTGTCGAGGAAAAGCTTCCCGGCTGCGGTGAGTATCTTCTCTCGGTTCTGGGCGAACTGTTCTCGGCTCACTCGCATCGCTATCTCCAGAACATTGTGCTTGACAACATATATGATGGGCATCATGAATGACGGCAAGCCTGATAATCATCATGGTTGAATTTATTCTCCGACGATATCGCGCCTCGCAAATATCCGTCGCCCACCACGTAAAACCAGGATCGACCAGATGGTTTCGACCGCTCTCGCCACGACACTCGCTCGGCGCAACATCCACTATGGGTGGGTGGTCGTCGGAGCAACCTTCCTAACAATGCTGGTTACCGCCGGTGCGATGGGCGCACCTGGGGTATTAATAAAGCCACTGCAGGAGGAATTCGGTTGGACGACCTCATCAATTTCGTCCGCATTGGCGGTCCGCCTTGTCCTGTTCGGCATGATGGGGCCATTTGCGGCGGCATTCATGAATAACTTTGGTGTGAGGAAGGTCGTCGTTTTCGCACTTGCCTTGGTGGCGATTGGCTTCATCGGCTCCTTGTTCATGACCAAGCTCTGGCATCTGTTGGTCCTGTGGGGGCTTATCATCGGTTTCGGCACAGGTCTTACCGCAGTCGTGCTGGGGGCGACCATTTCCAACCGGTGGTTCACCAAACACCGCGGGCTGGTCATCGGAATGCTGTCCGCCAGTTCAGCGACCGGCCAGTTGGTGTTCCTGCCCATCATGGCTGCGCTGACACAGACGTACGGGTGGCGGTCGGCCGTCTATCTTGTATGCGGTATGATCGTCGTGGCGGCTATCGCAGTTTTAGCTCTGATGCGCGACCATCCCGCCGACCTTAACCTTCCGCTTGTCGGCGAAGTCCATATCACGCCGGTGAGCGGCAAGCCCAAGGACAGCCTGGGCAAGATGCTCCTGTCGCCGATCACGATCCTGCGGGAGGTGTCAACATCCTCCACCTTTTGGATTCTCTTTTCGACATTCTTCATTTGCGGTCTGAGCACAAATGGCTTGATCCAGACGCATTTTGTCACACTTTGCGGTGACTTCGGCATAATGCCCATCGAGGCGTCAGGCTTCCTGGCAATCATCGGTATCTGCGATTTTATCGGAACAATCTGTTCCGGTTGGCTTTCGGACCGCTTCGACAATCGTTGGCTTTTGTTCTGGTACTACGGCCTGCGCGGGCTCTCGCTGCTCTTCCTTCCGTTCACCGACTTCGCTTTCTACGGGCTGACGATGTTCTCTATCTTCTATGGCCTTGATTGGGTCGCCACGATCCCGCCCACGGTTCGGTTGGCGGCAGATCGCTTCGGCCGAGAGAAAGCAGGTCTGGTCTTTGGTTGGATATTCGCTGCCCACCAGCTTGGAGCGGCTACAGCAGCATATGGCGCTGGATTGTCCCGCACTGAACTTCAAAGCTACCTGCCTGCTTTTTTCATCGCCGGGGCCTTCTGCATTCTCGCCGCCATCTTGTGCATCACGCTGCGCAAGGTAGCACGATCTGGACCGGCAGCCGCCGTCGCGCACTGAACCCCTAGATATACAGGGGTCGCCGAGTTGTCCCCAATGATCGCATCATCACAATGGACGCCCCATGGCTGAAGCAATAACGAAAAGCGCGGTATCGCGAGCACCGACGTCATCACTTTACTGGCTCGCGCTCGGTACTTTCGCCGTGGGAACCGAGGGCCACATGATCGCGGCGATCTTGCCACGCATCGCTTCCGATCTCTCGGTCTCCGTCGAGGCCGCAGGTCAGCTCGTCACAATCTTCGCGCTCACCTACGCCTTTTCGTCACCGCTTCTCACAACGCTTTTCGGTCACGTTGATCGCCGACGTATCCTGCTTGCGGGAATGGGACTTTTCGTAATTTCCAATGTTCTCGCCGCTCTTACTCCAAGCTATGGACTACTCGCGGTCGCACGCGTGCTATTGGCCATGTCGGCAGGTCTTTATGTGCCGAACGCAAACGCTCTCGGAAGTGCGCTGGTACCACCTCAAAGACGGGGCAGGGCGCTTGCCATCGTTAGTGGCGGCCTTGGCGTTGCCGTGGCTATCGGTGTCCCACTGGGGTCGTTTGTCGGCATCTCGTTCGGATGGCGCATGCCATTCGTTGGGGTCGCGATACTCTCGTCAATTGCCCTCATCGGATTGATTGCTGGTCTACCCAAGGATATTGGCAAGGGCCTCTCCGCGCCCAGCCTTGGCGATCGTATCAGGGTGATCAAGAGACCAGGCGTTGGCCCCGCTCTACTTCAAACAGTGTTCCTTGGGATGGGCGCCTACTGCGCCTACACCTACGTGGCGCCGTTCCTGGCTGCGGTCGGCGGGATCACCGGATCGGCATTGACCCAGGCACTGTTTGTGTTCGGCGTATGTGCTTTCATTGGTATCGTCGTGAGCGGCCATATTAGCGATAGAATAGGCAGCCGTCGCGTGGTCGCTTACTCGTTGGCGGCGATCATCATCGACTATCTAGCGATGTTCCTCCTCCCTCACGTCATGCCACCGGAAAGCACGAAGTTACTGGCGTTCGTCCTCGTCGGCATTTGGGGTTTCTCATCGTGGGCGTTTTTCCCGGCCCAGCAATCGCGATTGATCGGGGTGGCGGGCCATTCGGTCGGCTCCATCGTTCTCTCGCTCAACGCGTCGGGAATGTACTTGGGCTTCTCGATCGGTGCTGGGTTTGGTTCGGCGGTACTGGCCAAGGTGAACGTCATCAATCTCGGATGGGTTTCAGCGCTTTTTGTGACTGTGTCCCTGATCTTGCTTGTCTTCACCGGAAAGCACGAAAAGCACGCCACGCTCCACTAACAATTCGAAGTTGCTCACTTTCTAAATCGACAAAACGGAATGAATATATGTCGAATGCCTGGCAAAGATATTATGCGATCCGGAAACTAGCCTATGAGGCGGCCGAGATCACGCTGTCGGAAGTCTACGGGCTTCCTGTGCAGCTGACCGAGATCGGCGACGACGCATTGGAGGCGTTTGAGGAGCACTGGTTGCACCATCCATATCGGCGCTACGACTGGGAATGGCGAGATGTCGTCGAGTCATGGGAAAACAGGCCATCCCATTTTGAGGTGGCCATCTGGTGCAATGCCTACTTGTCGGGTTTGGCTGTCGGAAAGGTTTCGGACGGCAAGCTTGTGCTGTCCATCTACCTTCTGGAGGGGTCGCCAGTGGAAACGCATCCCCTGAAGGGGCTGGTCCGTTTCTGCGTCGTGGAAGCCGCGGAAGCTTATGCAACAATTCTTGGATGCGATGAACTTCATCTGCGACAGCCGGTTGACGGTGCGCTACCCCTGTATTTCGACATGGGCTTCTTCCTTGCGACCAATCAGGCCAACGTGGTAGTCTGTTCAAAGGAGCTAAAACGATGACATCGGAAGACCTATCGCACCTCCCATCCCTTGAAGAAGCCCGCGAGCGAGCCCGTCGCTTTGTGGCTCGTCGTAAGGCCGAAGGCGACGCGCGGCTGCAGAAGTACAAAGAGACTGCAAAATCTCTTAACGTTGGCGCATCGGACGAGGCTGATGGGGATTATCCCGTGGGCAATCGCAAAAAAGATACTGGATCCAAATTCGAGATCTGAGCACACCCGCTTCGTATCCGGTGATGCTAGAGCCGCAAACTAAACCCGTCTAAACGAATTTCAGGGCGGAGATCGAGGTCGCCGTCTTCATCTCGTTCCCAACCATGCCGCAGGTACAGCTTTTGAACGCCAATGGCACCATGTCGAACCCTGAGGCAGATTGCTGAAGCTCGCCACGCAACGGCGAGCTTTTTCGCCTCGTCGATAAAGAAAGACGACAGGCCTCTTCCTGCAAACTTTGGGTCGACTGCGAGATAGCGCAGGCCTGAGCCACCATGGATCCAGGCCTCGTTTCCGGGGGTGCCCCAGCGATATATAGTAATTGTACCAACCAGTCGGCCATCCATCTCACCAACTAGAACCGTGGCATCCGCCCGCTTCTGTGCTTGATTTCGCAAATCGGCATAGCGTTCAGGTGACGACACCACTCCGGGCAGCTTCGCCAAATTCTGTGTATCAAACGCATTTACTAGCAGCTCTCCAACGGCGAAATCGTCCGATGGGGTGGCTTCCCGCAGTTTTATTTCGTTCATCTCCCCCGCTTTCCTATTAGACGCTCTTGCCTTGGCCATCAGCGAATACGTCTGCAGCGAGACGCGCAGCACTCATCGCCGACGGCCATCCGGAATAGAATGCCAAATGTACAAGGATTTCACGAAGCTCCTCCTCGCTTATCCCGTTCAGTTTTGCCAATCTGAAATGGTCCACCAGCGGTTCGAGCCTCCCTGTTGCCACAAGCGTCGTGACGGTAATCAGGCTACGATCACGTTTCGAGAGACCAGGCCGTTCCCAGATGTCTTTGAACACCAGATCCTTGGTAAGTTCCGCTAGTTCCGGTGCAAATTGAGCAACATGTTGAATAAATGCCGATCCGTCCTTGGCGAGGGTGGCCATATGTAATCTCCAAAGTTAGCCTGATGCCCATCAGGTTTGAAGCTTGGAAAATGGCCGGAAGTCGTCCCTCCGGCCGGTTACACTGTTGCTCAGATGTGCGAGCTTAGTGAATGCGCGGCACGTCAGGCAGGGAAGAGAGTTCGCAGGCCGTCAGCGCACTGATGGCGACAAGAACCTCTTTGCGGGAGAAGCCGCTGTCTTGCCCCCTAGCTATGAGGTCGGTGAAGTCCATTACAATTTCACTGCCACAGTCAGTAATGCGCTCTTGTGAGACGGCGAGTGCTTCTTCGATACTGATCATTCGACTCTCCATTCGCTGGTCGGCGATCCGTGCACACATGCACGAGCGACCTGCGTCTTGCTACGTCGGTGTGCCGATTGGCACCTTTGTCCCGGTAACATTGATATCTAGTTGGGAGACCACAGTGGTGTCTTCAAGGGGAATTACGCTTTAATCTTTGAAGCTAATTTGCAAAAATAGATTGGCGACGATGCGACTCGGGTCCGGCCCATCGCATTGAACCAAGCTCCTCCGAGCAGACCGGGTGAGAGCGAAGCTTTGAGCCCAGACCGAGACGTGCACGAAAGGCGATAAGTCGTGTCCCCTGAGAGTTTCGATATTTCGCGATATGTAGGCCAATGGAGGCTCGAAAGACAGTCAACCGACGGCGCAACGATGGCAGGATCGGCCTGCATTAAGCGTTCCAGCGAACAGTTCCTGTACGAGGAGCAAGGGAAGCTTCGACTGGCAACGGGACAACAATTCGCATTCTCGAGGAGCTACTGCTTCGTTAGTGAGGGTAGTGATCTCCTTTCGTACTTCGATCCTGGTCGGTCGCAGCCCTTCCTGCATTTTCACATGCGCGAAAGCAACGGAGAGCTGTACTCAGGCAAAGCAGTCTACTACTGCGGCGGTGATACCTATCAAGCCACATTTAGGTTCGAGCGAGGTGTCTCCTTTGCCACGGAGTACGTCATTAAAGGGCCGCGGAAGGATTTGGTTCTATCGACAATGTATGTTCGACATAGCGAGTAGCAAACGATGTGCCGAGGGCCGGAATGAGGGGCGGCTTGCATTCTAACACACCATGTCGTGAGAAGCTCTATACTCTCGTATTATAGGTCGGCTACCGCCTTTGCCCTACCATCCAGCTCATCGAAAGCGACATGGCCGGAGAGCATCTTGTCAGACATTGTGTCATCAAACGCGGACCCCGAACTTTTTGCCGTACCTCGGCCGCAACTGGCCGCGATCGAATATTCGACCGGTATCCCGGCAGGGCTGGATGATCCCGCCGCGCCTCTCAACCGTCGCGCTCTGGTTTCCCGGGATCTACGACAGCCGGTTATTACTTTTCTTGAGCTTACTATCTCGCAAGCTATCGGCGATCCGTTAATCGCACTTCTTAATGAGGCGGATGGCGTCAACGAGAAGTCGTTTGCCCAACTCCTTCAAAGTGCGGCAAGGGTTCTCTAGAAATGCGCCGCGAACTCAAACAACGTCCTGGAAGAAAAAGCGTCAGGGCGCCGAATCTTCTGATGGTGAGTGCAGATTGAAAACGTGGGCGACGAAAGTCCTGGCGTGGCACGTCGAATTTAGGTCGCAACGATTAAACTGTTGTCCGCAGGGCACGGCGTTCACGCGCCTGGAAAAGCGACGGCATAAAAACTGAAAACAGCTGCGCCGCTGGATGTGAAGCCAACGGCGAAGCTGGTGGGCAATCAGAGGGCTTCAAAAGCGGCAATCGCGGCAACAGCGGCGGAGCGGGCGCTGAACGGGTTCGCACCGGTGACCAAGCGACCGCTTGTGACCGAGAAATCGTCGAACGGAGCAGGCGGGGTCACATAACGACCACCAGCCTTGATGGCGCTTTCTTCGGTGGTCAGGACGCCATCCTCGTGGATCTTGTCGAGCACGCCAGCTAATTTGTCAGCTTCCGTCGAGAAGCCTGTGAGTTCCAGACCATCAACAATGGATTTTCCAGTCTTGGCGTCCTTTACTCCAGGAAAAATAGCGCCGCCGTGACAGACCGCAGCAACGACGCCGCCGCGAGCCCAGACGTCAGATGCGACGCCTTGTAACACCGTTGCCGTTGGGTAATCGTAGACGCTTGCAAATCCGGCGGAAGCGAAGAACATCCCATAGTCGTCCGAGATTAGGCTCGATGCCTTTTTCACCTCGCCATGAAGAAGCTTGTTCAGAGGGTGCTCGGCGTCCGCGACGATAGCTACATCGTCGCCCGAAATAAATTGGGAACTCAAAGAGTACGGATCGATCGTGTACGTGCCCGTCTCGCTGGCCAGATCGACAGTGAACCCGGCCTTTATTAGGGCCAAGTACGGGTGAAGGATCTCAGTGTAGAAGGCACCGTTGATCCCGCCGTCGGGGTAAAACTTTGCGCTATGGCTTGTAATGGCAATCAATGCCTTGTTGGGCAAACTTGTCGACATCAGTTGTCCTTTTCGCTGCAAGGGGCTATTTTCCAAGATCGGAAGCCCGTGCCAATTTTGCTAGGCGATCGTGTTCGCTGCAGGAATCATACAAAGGTCGTATCGCCCCCTCTTAGAAAAAGACGAGGCGAGGTTCCGCCGCTTATGGCGCGACGAATTATCCGTTTGGCGAACGTCCGCGACACACTGGGCTTTACAGGACGGAAATGCACCACATCGTATGATCGTTACGTCGTGCAGCGATCGCGTTCTGATGATCGAAGATTCCCTTTCTACAATAAATCCATTCGGCCTATTGACCACATGGTGGTTTGTTCTTTATATGTTCCTGCATGACCCAGATCGCTCAAACCATACGAATAGCACGCTGAAACTGCCCCGGTTTTCCGGGCTTTAGGTGTTTTATTCGAGGGTTCATGATGAGCATCTCTTCTTCGCGCTCTATGGCGCAATCAAACTCCCTAGAAATCTTCTATCCTCTCAGCACCGTTCGTTGCGTGGGACCAGTGCTGTTTCGAGATCAGTTGGCACGCGATATCGCTTGCCTGCTTGACGTCGACGACGATGTTCTCTCGTGGTCATGCCGGTCCCTTGCGCTTTCCAAGGATGGGCAGGTCTACAAACCAGATTTCATGGTCGAAAGGGCTGATCTGCGGTTTGCCATTGATGGCGTCCGAGACGACGGAGCACCGGACTGGGCAAAGGTACAATCCATCGATGCTGGCTTCCCATACGAGGCGATCGCGGCTTCAGCACTTCCACGCATCCGATTGAAGAACGCAAAAGACTTATTGCGCTACGCGCGGCATGAAGCGGCTCTGTCGGACCGCATCAGGCTGCTTGCCGCGCTAGACGAATACTCAAGCCTGACCGTTGCAGAAGCGCTTGTCGTGTTCCGCGAAACGAAGCCCGTCGCGGGCTTGGCATCCATGGTCCTGCAGCGGTTCGTTACCATGGATCTCGATGAACGGCTCATTGGGCCAGAGACCATAGTGCGCCGTAAGCGCGACTAATTCCCGAAAACCTTCTGGAAACTTTTGACGCTGCCGCGAGCAGTGGAGGATGAGCTATGCCTGTTGGCACCACCAATGAGAAGATCATTTCGTCCATCAATCATTACACACTTTATCGAACCTTCGAGCGGGCACTCGCAGGATGCAGGGCTTTCCATCTGGGCGGCCCGGGCATTGTGGTACTGGTCACGCCCAGAGGAAAGCCAGCCGCTGATTACAAGGCGTGCGCGGTCGCCTATTTGTATCAAGGGATCGAGCGAGACAACTGGGACCACGTTGGCTATGCGTGCATCAGCGCGACGGACAAACCAGAACGGATGAAATCGGAATTCAACGAGAAGTGCTCAACGCGCGAGCGAGCAATCGTCATCTCGGAGACCCGGAACCTACCGCCGGTCTTTTCTGTCACCGCCGATACCTTCATCGATCTGGAGCCCATCGCCGAGGATGATCTTCGAGAGGCGTGCGCAAAGGTATTGAAGCTCAAGATCACCGCCAAACAGGCCAGCCGCCTGCTGGCATTCCCGCGAGACCTTATGCTTGCTGCACTCAGGCGAAATAGCTCGGCGGCCGATACAATCCGGCGTCTGAGTTTGGTCTCATCGATCGAGTCGGAAGGCAAACCCATCGAGGAGAGCCCGCCGCGCCTTGAGAACCTCCATGGATATGGTGCTGCCAAGGAGTGGGGGCTTCAACTAGCCAAGGATCTCAAGTCCTGGCAGGCAGGCAAGCTGAAATGGTCAGATGTGGACCGAGGTCTCCTTCTCAGTGGGCCGTCCGGCGTGGGGAAGACGATCTTCGCACGGGCACTTGCCGAGACTTGCGGTGTCAATTTCGTCGCGACATCGGTCGTACAATGGCAGGCGACGGGTCATCTAGGCGACCTTCTCAAGGCGATGCGGGCTGAATTCGCGTGCGCCATCGACAAGGCACCTAGCATCCTCTTGCTCGACGAACTCGATTCTATTGGGGACAGAAACACTTTTAGAGGGGAGTATGCATCATATTCCATCCAAGTGGTGAATGCTCTGCTAGAAGCCTTGGATGGATCGGCCAACCGGGACGGACTCGTCGTCATCGGCGCCACCAACTTTCCAGAGAAGATTGACACCGCGATCCGCCGATCAGGCAGGCTGGATCGGCATGTCAAGATCGGAATGCCCAGTTCGGCAGATCGCATCGTTATTCTCGCGCAAATGCTCGAAGACTCGGACTTTCCAGACCTTAGCTTACTCGGTCCGCAGACTGAAGGGATGTCGGGAGCCGACCTTGCACGAATGGTCCGGGATGCAAAGAAGCGGGCGAGACGCGAAGACCGACACATCACCGTAGCCGATCTCATTTCGCAACTCCCGCCCGTCATCAGGATCGAGGGTGAGTATCGACATGCCGTTGCTGTTCACGAGGCAGGCCATACCGTTGTCGGGAATGCGTTAGGGCTCGGGCAATTCGTCGGCGTTTCGGTGGTCCATCAGATTAATCCAAGGATCGAAATCCAATCGGCAGGTGGCGCGAGCTTCGAATTTCCGACCGTACATATTCGCAATGAGCAACGATACCGCGATGAAATCTGCCTTCGACTTGCGGGAATCGCTGCTGAGCGACTGATCCTTGGAAGTCATAGCGACGGGTGCGGCATCGGGCCAACGAGCGATCTGGCCATTGCCACGGATCTCGCGTTGCAGATGGAAACTAAGGCTGGGATGGGCGCTCGCCTGCATCATTTTGGCAAAAGCGCGGGCTGGGAAGACTTCGGAGCGCAGAGCGCACCGTGGTTGATGGACCGAGTTGAAGGAATCCTGCGTGAAGAAATGGCTCGCGCCGAAGCAATTGTAGCCGCGCATCGTCCACTACTAATGGCTCTGACCAGAGAGTTAGAGGAGATTGGGGCCGTTTTGCCCAAACGCTTAGACGAATTGAGAAATGAGGTGGCGAGCAGCGGAACAATCTCTGCGAATAACCCAAACTCTCCTTCGGGAAAGGAGGGTTTGGAAACACGCGGTAGCACGCGAGCACCTACTGAGAAGGAGGTGCGGCGATGAAGGCCTGGGTAATCAGCGACATCCATTCGTCACCGCTCGATCTGCTTCACCGCAGGCAGCTGAGCGTTCCTCGGGCCGACATCTGCATCTGCGCTGGCGATATCGCAGGCAACATTGAACGTGCCATTGATTTCCTACATGTAGAAATCGCGCCGCACATGCCGGTGGTCGCGGTGCTAGGGAACCACGACTTCTATGGTTCTTCGATTGATCGCGCATTGGAGTACGCTCGAAAATGGACCGCCGGAACTAACGTTCACATTCTGGAAAACGAAAGCTTCCATCGCGGCGACCTCCGTGTCGTCGGCGCGACGCTATGGACAGACTTCGAGATTGGGAACCATGACTTCGGATACCTGCCCGTCGATGACCGGCGGGACTTGGCCACTCGAGAATGCATGCGGTATCTTCTCGACTTTAGACTGATCCATCGTTCCGACACTCGAATGGGTGATCAGAACGGCCTTATCACGCCTGACGAAATGCTCGTTCGTCATCGGGCGAGCCGGGCCTTCATCGAGGGCGAGCTGGCCAAGCCGTTCAGCGGGACTACGATGGTCGTGACGCACCACGCAATTTCCCCAAGGTCGCTCGACCCACGTTTTGACGGGCACATCTCAAACGCGGCCTTCGCGTCTGACCTATCGAGCGTCATTCGTACCGTTCGACCGCATTTCTGGGTGCATGGACACATTCACCGCTTCACCGACTATGTTGAAGGCGAGACCAGGGTTCTATGCAATCCGCGAGGTTACCCTGGTGAGTTCGGCAGTCGCGGATTCCGGCCGGGCTTTGTTGTGGAGACAACAGTGGAGGAGGGGTGAATAGCAGGAGCGCCTCAGCGGCTAGCGCCTACGATCGCCTTCCAAAGGAGGCGCATTTTCTGTAGGCGCGGCCGTACGCGCTCAGCGGTGGGTCTGGTCATACTATTCCGGAAATCTGCGAGTGCCTGCGCCTCGAGACGGGTACGGAGTGTTGGAGCTGCGCCGGAGGCGGGCAGTCTGGTGACGTGATCCACGACAGTCCAACCGCCGTCGCGCTCCTCAATTTCGTATCTGTTCATCAACGGACTCTCGCTCGGCCACTTGCGGTTCAACGCGTAACGGGTTGCCGTTAATGGCTCGCGATGCCCCAGCGATCTCCGCACCGGAGTTTTTAAAGACGGTGAACTTGGAGTTAAAATGCTCCTGCCCAAGCATGGAGGTCTGAAACCTTATTGTATGGGAGGGAAGTGATTGCGCGATCGAGTTGTGACGACATACAGTCGGCCGGGCTTTTGGGGTGAGGGCATGATGATACTGTTTGCCAGTCGTTCGACTGCAGCTTGGGTTGTGGCATTCCTTGTTGCGCTGGGACTTTTTGCCACCGAAAGTGCGCGTGCCGCTGAGGTGACGAAATCTGCCACAGATATCTGCGTCCTTCGCCTTGAGGGTGAAATCGTCGATGGAGATTTGGCCCGGTTGAAGAACTTAGCTTCGGCCAATTTCAAAGGTTTTGATGGGGAAAGCTCCTCGCACGATACGCTCTGCCTCAACAGCCCGGGCGGAAGTGTCGTCGAGGGCGTGAAGTTGGCCGATTTCATTTACAAGACAGGCATCGGGACCGTTATCGACAAAGGGGACGAGTGCTATTCGATATGCTCCGTGATGTTCATGATGGGAATAGCACAAGGGCCGGAGGTGAACTTCGTCAACCGGAAGCTCAATGTTGCGGGAAAACTCGGGTTCCACCGCCCTTACTTGGCGATTGATTCCGACGAGATGATCAGCGTCAAGGCGCTGGCCATTGCTCACGACGCAGCCATCGAGTCCATCACCCAACTCATGGTGCTGGCGAACAATCAGGTTCCCTGGTCGAATTCAACGATGATGAAGCCCGATCTCATCCAGGCGATGCTCAGCCATATCGGCAACGACCTCTACTATATCGATACCGTGGATAAGGCCGGGCGCTTCGAGATCGAATTGTTCGGAGGAGCCGAAAGTACCGGTTTGACCGAGGCCCAGGCTTACTACGCTTGCGAGAACGGCTTTCATTGGCAGGTAGGTCTAATCGGCAAGGACACCGACTATCAGCGGCTGCGCGTGCAGCTCGGGACGAATGGAACCGGTGACGGGACCGTCAAATTGGTCTCCGACGGTCCACTGGGACGGTTGTTCGCTGTCACAAGCGAAGACGAAGGCTACTCAGAAGCTCGATGCTTGATTGGGCTCAAGAATGGCTACGTCCAGGGATGCGGCTATAACGGCATGTACAACGTGTCGGTCGGGCAAGGTCAGTGCACTCCCGAAAACTTTGACGACAGAGCACAATCGATCCCACGGGTGTCGCTGCTCAAGCCAGGTCTCAGCCTGGTTCAGCTTGAAGATGCAGCGGTGAACGCGGACGATGGCAGTGCTCCCGCGACTTGTGCCGTCTTCAGCGCTTCAGGCGAGACCGAGCAGGAGAAATGCTCGGTGCGGTTCGCGAATTCCTTCAGCGCCGATGGCCAGAAGACGAGCAAATGGGAGTTTACGTGGCCCACCGGAAACAAAACTATCGTGCAACGACAGGGTAAGCAGCTAAGCATCAACGGCAAACAGGCGTCGATGAATTTTGCGGAAGGCTACGCTATGTGTGCGGTGAACGCAGAGAGCGGAAACCGGTTTTGCTTCAAGTTCTGATTTCGGTTGGTTCGGCCTTCGGTGTTGCTTCGGATGTTCGATACGTCGTGGGCTATCCGGCCTGTGTTCTAGTGTCAAATCGCCTGGCGGGAGGGCCTGCACGCCGATTGTACAGCAGCGACCTTGGATGGAAATATGCCATAAAAGGTATAATTGGCTCAGACTATACCGCATACGGGATAACGTTGGAGGCTGGCGATGCTTTTCGGTTTGGACTTGCGCACGTTCCGGATTTTCCGGGAGGCCATCCATATGACCCAAGCCAAGCTCGCCGACCTTGCGGGCGTCACTCAGGGCAAGGTCTCGACGATAGAATTAGGGAAAGCTAACCCAGAGGTTGCCACCCTCAATGCGTTGTGTGCTGCGCTCGACGCCGAATTGATCCTCGTGCCCAGGCGGATTGGTGGAGATGTCAGAAGAATGGTGGATAGACACCTCAATCGACATGTAGCCACCGTCACACCGGTCATGTCGGTAAGGGACGAATTGTTCATCCCCGACGGCGAGGACTAGCGTCTTGGCATAGCCAACCCGAATGTGTCTTCTCGATCAGCAAGTTTCGGGCCTTGTAGTGAAGCGGAGCCTTGCCTAGTTCAGGACAACGCGCCGATCAATGCGACACCCAGAGTTCATGATGATCCTAACCCTGTCCGGCGTCAAAAAGTCCTATACGACCGCCGAAGGACCAATCGAGATACTGAAGGGCATAGATCTGGACGTCGCAGCTGGCGAACGCGTCGCCCTGACCGGAGAGTCCGGCAGTGGCAAAAGTACGCTGCTGCATCTGGCTGGGGGACTAGACCACGCGGATAGTGGCTCCGTCGTCATGAACGGCCAGGATTTAAGGCAATTCGGTGAAAACGAACGTGCACACTACCGCAGAACCCAGGTCGGCCTAATTTTTCAACAGTTCAATCTCATTCCGTCGCTAACGGTCGCGGCCAATATCTCATTCCACGCCAAGCTCGCGAACCGGTACGACCGTGCTTGGGAAATTGAGTTGATCGATAGATTGGGGCTGCGCGATTACACCGTCCGATACCCCGAGCAGCTTTCCGGAGGGCAACAACAGCGGGTCGCAATTGGACGAACCTTGGCCGCTCGACCGCCACTCATTCTCGCCGACGAACCAACAGGCAATCTAGATGAGCAAACCGGGGATGCTGTCCTTGACCTGATGGTGAGCCTAGCGCGGACCGCGGGATCGGCTCTCCTGCTTGTCACTCACTCTGCGAGGCTCGCAGAGCGTCTGGACCGAACTGTGGTCCTCCGTGGTGGAAAGATCGCCACATGACAATCGTTGCGTTCGCAGCCCTACTGTCACACTGGCGGCGGAGACCCCTTCAGCTGCTAACCCTGGTTATGGGGATTGCGCTTGCGACCGCTCTTTGGTCCGGCGTCCAGGCTATCAACGCCGAGGCCAAGGCAAGTTACGCACGGGCGTCATCCGTTCTGGAGCAAGGCAGTCTTCGACAGATCGTCGCGAAGAACGGTGCCGGTATCGCCACCGAAATCTATGGAACCCTACGCCGAGCGGGTTTGAATGTTTCGCCGGTCATTGAGGGAAACTACCGCGTTGGAACCACGCGGATAAGGTTAGTTGGCATCGAACCTCTGACGATGCCAAGGGACACCCCGGGCGCGACCATCGTCAGCGGTTCGGATCTCTCAGACTTCTTTTCAGCCAGCGGACTGCTTTTAGCATCGAGCGCGACTGCCAAACGGCTGCGCGGCGGCACGGGCATGCGTATCAGAGTCGACAGCAATGTCCCCGACGGCGCCGCCTTCGTGGATATATCGGTCGCCGACAGGTTGCTCGAGAAACACGGGAGGATCGACCGCCTGGTGGTCGCTGCCAATCAAGAGGTCAAAACGCAAGCTCTCGACCGGATTGCGCCCGGACTGACCATCCGCGAACCAGCTGACCAGCCAGACGTTGCTCGTCTTACGGATAGCTTCCATCTCAACCTGACCGCCTTCGGTTTTCTCTCGTTCGTCGTCGGGCTTTTCATCGTTTACTCTGCCACAGGCCTGACCTTTGAACAGCGTCGTGGCACCTTTCGAACGCTGCGATCGCTTGGTGTCTCTCTTCGGGCACTGTCCCTCATGCTTGTAGCCGAGCTCTCGGTGTTGGCGCTGGTATCCGGTGTGATCGGTGTCTTCCTTGGGTACGTGATCGCTTCGCTGCTAATGCCGGGTGTGGCTGCCACACTGAGGGGCTTGTATGGCGCAAACGTATCGGGTTCGCTTTCCATTCGGCCGGAGTGGTGGCTGGCGGGACTGGCGATTGCTCTTGGCGGAACCGCTGTCTCCTCAGCGCAGAGCCTTTGGCGGGTTTGGAAGCTGCCGGTCTTGGCTGCCGCTCAACCACGGGCGTGGGCAAGAGAGTCTGCCAGATCACTCGCCTATCAGGCTGGAGCTGGTGGGTTTTTGCTCGTCCTGGCCGTCGCCCTTACGATCGCCGCATCCGGCCTCGTGGCTGGCTTTGCGGTGCTCGGCTGCCTGCTTCTAGGAACAGCTCTTATGCTACCTGGACTCCTTGCCGCCATCCTGACCGCAGCTCATCGATCGGCAAAGACCGCCCTAATCGAATGGTTCTGGGCCGACACCCGCATACAGCTCCCTGGCTTGTCGCTGGCTTTGATGGCTCTGCTACTCGCATTGTCTGCGAACATTGGTGTCGGCACGATGGTTTCGAGTTTCCGGTTGACGTTTATCGGATGGCTGGATCAACGCCTGGCCGCGGAGCTTTACGTGACCGCCAAGGATGAGGACGAAGCTGCGCGGCTGCGGGCGTGGCTTCCGCAGCACGCGGCAGCAGTCCTTCCGATCTGGAGCGCCGACGGTGAGGTCTTCGGTGAGCAGATCCAGATTTTCGGCGTTGCGGATGATCCCACCTATCGTGAGCATTGGCCCTTGATCGCTTCCGACAACGCGGTCTGGGATAAGATCGCTGCCGGGCAGGGCGTTCTCATCAACGAGCAGATGTGGCGTCGCGGTGAAGCTAAGATCGGCCAACCATTGGTGATGCCTGGAGGCTGGAGCGCGGCCGTGGTCGGAGTGTACTCGGACTATGGCAACCCGAATGGGCAAGTGATCGTCGGCATCAATACCCTGGTCGAGCACTACCCCGATGTCCCGAAGCTTCGCTACGGCGTCCGAGTGGCTCCCGAGCGAGCCCAGGATCTCAAGCGTCAGTTGGTCGAGGAGTTTGGTCTGCCGGATACCGCGATCGTTGACCAGGCTTCGCTGAAGCGACAATCGAGAGCCATCTTCGACCAGACATTCAAGGTGACGGGTGCGTTGAACGTCCTTACTCTTGCTGTGGCAGGATTTGCCATGTTCTCAAATCTTCTGACACTGTCTGGTATTCGGCTTCCTCAGCTCGCGCCGGTGTGGGCAATGGGTGTGCCGCGACGGGATCTGGCGTTCTATGAAGTTGCCCGGACACTTGCGCTCTGGTTCGCAACATTTGTGGCGGCGATTCCGGTCGGTCTTGCCCTGGCGTGGGTTCTGCTTGCGATCGTGAACGTGGAGGCCTTTGGTTGGCGGTTGCCAATGACGGTGTTTCCAATGGATTGGCTTCGGTTGGGAGCAACTGCTCTCATCGCGGCATTGCTGTCGGTGCTGGTGCCGGTTCGGCGTCTCGGCTCGATTAATCCTGCGGACCTGCTTAGGATTTTCGCTAATGAACGTTAGAAAGTTGGCATCTTTCTTGGTACCGGCGGCTATGATCTGCATAAGCGGGCAGGCGTCTGGACAGGGCTTCGCCGGTTTGGGATCGGATGCGCAAGGTTTTGCGACCCCGGAGCGTGGCCGCGCTCTGTCGTTTCCCGCTGATCATAGCGCTCATCCTGATTATCGAATCGAGTGGTGGTATGTCACCGCCAATTTGAAAGGCGAGGATAGCAAGCAATATGGAGCGCAGTGGACGCTCTTTCGATCCGCACTGGCGCCGCGGAACAAAGAAGGCTTCGCTGATCCGCAAGTCTGGATTGGGCATGCGGCAATCACCACCCAAGGCCATCAGTATGTCGCAGAGCGCTTGGGTCGAGGAGGCGTGGGGCAAGCGGGCGTTGAGACTACTCCATTTCAAGCGTGGATCGACGACTGGAAGATGATGGGTCCTGATGGAGCTGGCTCGAATGCTCTTGGTAACCTTTCGCTCTCCGCGAACGGGCCGGATTTCAGCTATGGCTTGGACCTCAGGGCTGACGGCCCGCTCGTGCTGCAGGGTGACAACGGGTTTTCTGTGAAATCATCAGGCGGGCAGGCGAGCTACTACTACTCGCAACCGTTCTACGAGGTCTCAGGCGCTATCACGATCTCCGGGTCTCCGGTGAAGGTCACCGGGAAAGCGTGGCTGGATCGAGAGTGGTCGTCTAAGCCGCTCGCCTCAAACCAGACGGGCTGGGACTGGTTCTCATTACATTTCGACTCCGGCGAGAAGCTGATGGCCTTTCGCCTTCGCGACGGCGAAGACGGATTCATCTCAGCGAACTGGATATCCTCGGACGGGCGAACGACACAACTGTCGAAAGAAGAGGTTCAATTGGAGCCTTTGCGGAAGGCAACAGTCGACGGGCGAGAGATACCGGTGGAATGGCGAATACGCGTGCCAGGAAAGTCGCTCGATATAAGAACCAAACCATTGAATGACCAGTCCTGGATGGCGACTTCGACGCCTTATTGGGAGGGGCCGATAAACTTCACAGGCTCCACGTCCGGTGTCGGATATCTCGAAATGACAGGATACTGATTGCGGTCTATCAGCTATCGCAAAAAATGTAGAAATTGGAATCGTCCATCTGGTAGTCGTGACTCAGCTGGATGCCGAAACATTGTGAATAGCCACTGTCGATCAGCTCGGAGAGGCGCAGGGTTTCAGGGAGAGGCTGAAGGTTGTCCATTTGCAATTCGAAATCTCCGCTTCAATTCCTTCCAGTGTCAGAGGAAAATTCTGTCGGCGCAAATGAAGCTGTTCTCAAATAGTTAAGAAGGTAGGCCGCACGACGAGTATTGTCAGCTGATCCCTGACTACCAGTTTTTGCCGTTTAGCCCACGATGCGTTCGCTCGGATAGGCCTGTGCAGCTTTCACGCGATCTTGACTTCCTCCATGAGTGCCATACTCTCGTGGTCGCGATGAACACGCTTGATATCAAGAACGACCGAAAGGATAATATGATGTTTCGCGACAGGCCGGTCCATGTGGATTTAGTAAGGGCAGTCTAGCGGCTGCAAGTTACTTATGATCGTCGAACAGTGGGAGCGGTGCCCCTCGCGTTCGGGTCGGAGATTTCCTTTTCTGGGACCGCAGATATTCTTTTGACGGCCGTTGTTCCGACACCCAGTGCCTTCATCACCACCAGTTCTCCGCCACTCGCGGCTAGCTTGGCCTGCAATACCGAAAAATCTCCGCAAAACTCAGTCTCAGCGGATATGTCGGCGATTGCGTCACGGGGATCGGCAGAGGCTGCGAATCCAACCGTACGTAGCTGCATGCCACTACTGGGGTTCCCACCGATCTCCACTCCGTACCCAGGTCTTTTATTGCTCTTCAGAACGACCCGGCCGTTCTCAACCCAGGCTATCTGCATCCCCTCTTTGACTTCGTATCCGAGTTCACCGAGACCAGCGAGGATCGCCGTGCGTCGGTCCTGTTCCGCTCGCTCCTGAATTATCGCTTGAAGGGTTGCAGTTGCTGTAGCGATCATGTTCGAGATCTCGACGACCGTCGGGGACCCGTTCAGCAGGTAGTTTATTTTCGCGAGCTGTGAGGCCGAAGCCGGTGTCTGGATGTTTTTAAGCCGAGCTTCAATTGCACCCAGCTTCTCAAGTGAGTCCGCCTCATTAGTCGCTGCCCGACGTTCGGCGGCAATGTCCAATGCCAGGCTGTCAATCAAAAGCGAGCGTCTTGACGATCTATCGCTTGATATTTTTTCCACCCGATCGCGGAGCTTGCTGGCGCGTTCCGGATCAAGTGCTCGCAATTCATCGTATCGACGCTCGAGGTCGGCCAATCGCGGATCCTCGACCGCGGAGGGATCTTGGGTTGCCAGCCAATCAGCAAGTGTCTGATGGGATTCGCCTTCGCCCAACTTGGCAGCCAGTTCGCGCTGTCGATCCGTGGTTTCGATGCGCAAGCTCGATGGCGCCAAAAGGGCAAATCCTTGGGTGACAGCGGCCTGCAATTCTTCTTGGGAGCAAGAACTTGGATCGGACAGAGCAGGAGGAACTTCAAGCCCCTTTTCTGACAGGGCCATCGCCAACGAATTCGCCGCGCGAAGCCTTCGCTTGCCCTCGTTGCGGTCCCGCGCAGCCTTTTCGGCAGCCCGTTCGATTCGTGTTTCCATGTCAGCTTTTAGGAATGTGATTTCGAGAGGCGCCTGCTTTTGAAGCTCAGCGAACTTATCCATTGCGAGAAGGTCGCCCATCGCAGAGATCCTACTTTGGGCCAGCCGTATGTCTTCCGCATCCACGATTTCATTCCGCTTGCCGACCCGCTGCCATTGCTCGAACGCAGCTACCAGCGCAGCGATATGACCTTGGCAGATCGCGATTATCTCTTCTCGGGTGACAACCCGAACGACTTTGGGACCGCTCATTCGGCCGCCTCCCTGAAGATCGCCGATTGGACAGCATCGCGCAGACGCTGCTTTTCTTCTTCGCGAGCGTGGTACCAGCCATGTGATGAAATGCGATGGATGACGGGGATAGAGCGACCAAGAACGGACGGCCGCCAAATTTCTCGCGCTCTGGCGCTATCTAGGATTCTGTGGCGCGGTGCATCGCATTCGATGCCAAGGCCATAGAGTCCGGTCTTCGGGTCTTCAACAGCAAAATCCAGGCTAAACGCGCTCCCATCGTTTACTTGGTCGGTAGAAACGCCCAGTTCAACAAGGTATGCCGCCACCGATGCAGTAAAGCCGTCGAGATCTGCGTCATCTCGATTCTGCGAGCCGCTCCGTTCAGTCAGCATCCGATCGAGTAAGGTACGACCATTCTTGAAGTCGCCGTCTGACATTGACCGAGCGTACTCCAGATAGCCTTGGAGATAATCACGCGGGATTGTTGGCTTACGGCGGCTGCTTAGCATATCGGAAACGTCACCGATGGGCATCGATGTCACCATGATCACCTTGATCCGTGCGCGGGTTACCGCGACGTTCAGACGACGCTCGCCACCCTTCTGCCCCAAGACGCCAAAGTTCCTGCGGAAGCTTCCCTGTGCGTTCTTTCCAAAGGTCGACGAGAAGATGATGTAATCGCGTTCGTCGCCTTGGACGTTTTCGACGTTCTTAACGAAGAAGCCAACGTCTTCGCCACGCTCAACACGATCTCGCTCTCGCGCAACCATGTTTCGGAACCAGTCGTCTCTCTCAGCTTGCTTCTCAAGAATTTCCTCGATCAGGTCAGCCTGTTTGCGGTTGAAAGTCACAACGCCGACGGTCGGCGTATTCCCCGGCCTGCGCCAGATATCTGCGAGAACCTGAACTACGCGACGAGCTTCGATTTCGTTGGTCTGATCGCTGTAAATTCCGTCAGCGCGGATGACCTCGATCGGCTTTGCCCGTAAGATTTCCTCATCTGGATGCCGCACGGGTACACTCAATCTGTTGCCATAGAACGAGCTGTTGGAGAACCCGATCAGTTCGCGATACGCGGAGCGGTAGTGGATCTGAAGAGTCGTAGTCGGAAGAACAGATTTTCCGAGCTGCAGGAGATCGGGGCAATCCTTGATTTCGCGACGGTTCCACGTTTCGTTGTACGTCTCGCGTTCGACCTCAGTCGCATCTTCATCGAGTTCCTCGCCATCGAAAACGTCTGCTTCGTCATTCTCAACCCGGCTGGCGAAGAATGCGGTTGGCGGCATCTGTTTCTCGTCACCGCTGATGATCACAACTTCGCCACGGAAAAGCGTGGGAAGGGCATACTCGACCGGCATCTGCGATGCCTCGTCATAGATAACGGTATCAAACATGTTCTTTCGCAGTGGGAGCACACGGCTCGCCACATCCGGGTTCATCAGCCAAACGGGGCGCAACTCCATGAGGCCCAGATCCGGTCCCTTCTCAAGGAATTCGCGCAGTCGCTGTGCTCGCTGTCCGCGGAGCCGAGTGATTGGCTCCCAATCTCGTGGCGACGCGACTCGGGCAGGGTCAATACCCTGAGTAAGCATCTGGCGGTTGGCCCGCCGCATGGCCTTCTCCGCTTCGCCAACCGATCTGATCTTGGCCTCCAGCTCCGTGGCTTCGTAGAGCAGGCGGGGATCGTCGTTTTCGAGCTTGGTTTTCCAAGCGAGCATCGCCTCGCGTTTGACGATCTTACGAACTTCGTCGTCCAGGGCAGAGCCGGGCAGGCGCTGCAGCTCGTCGCTTTTTGGGCGCAAAAGCTTGAATATCTCAAGTGCCGCTTGCGGCAGGCCATTCGCTCTGATCCGGAATCTCTGGTATGCTTCGAGAGTTGGGCGAGCTTCCAAAATTGAAGCGATCGCTCCGCCATTCTGCCCATCATCTTCAATGGTTTTCAGTCGCTCGGACACCCACTTCGGTTCGAACCATTGCGCCGCGTTTTCCAGCGACGCACGGCTGAACTGCTTGGCCTCATATCGCTCGAATGCCTGATGTGCGCTATCCCTGAGGCTTTCGTACTCGACAAGCGACGCCTTTGCGATGACGGCCTCTAATTGTGAGGGAACGGGGTACTGGGAAACCTTATTTGCCAGGACTTGAGCACTCGCGATCGCGTCAGCTTTGTGGACTGCTACGGCTGCTAGATCGTTTGCGACAAGATCATCAGAGACGACATTCGCTTCACCAAATGGACGCAAGGTCTGTACGAGGTCCTGCCGTAGGGGGCGGAGTTGCTGCTCCCAACGCAATGCCGCATCGAACGCTGCGATCTCGGGAGGTAGTCCGACCGACTGGAGGAACGACTTCGTCTTGCGTAGACGTAGCCAGCGGAATGGATTTATTTTTCCGAAGAAGGACGGGGGGATGGTCAGGACTTGGGCGTCAGCCGCCCAAGCTTTTAGGTCAGGGTCTGACAGCGCCAAGGTTTGCTTGCGGAAGAGTTCTACAGGCGCTGAGCCTCTTAAGTCGCCAATGGCATCGTGAATATGCCGCAGCCGGGCCTCAGCAACAGAAGCTTTGCTAGTTCCGTTTTCGAATGTACACAGCCGGTACCAGCGAGCGAGCTCGTTGCGTTCAATCTGGTCGAGCTCCGTGAACTCGCGATCGTGTTCGTCAAGCCAGCTTCGATACGGTGCGGGGTCTTTCATAGACAGCGCCAAGGCCGTGCGCGTGAAAACATCCAAACGATCGCTCTCACTGCGGATAAACGCTTGGAGGTCTTCGTCAAAGGAAGCGGTGTTGGCCGGATCTGGATTGAATGTCTTCAGAACGACGAGGGAATTGCCTTCATAGTTCGCTGGCAACCAGTAGCGTGCCTGCGGGCCACACGCCTCTGCGAACTCTGCAATCTCGGTCGGGCTAAATGGGCCAAGCAGTCGCCGGAGCGCCGGGACATCCATCGGGACCTTTGGGGTCTCAATCTCTATAAGGTCGCCAAGTAGAGCCCGATACGATAGCCCGGAATGGTCGTCGATTGTATGAAGCGCAGCGTGATGGCCGTTCAGATCATTCTCGACGGCTTGAATTCTCGTCGCCAAATTCTGCCGATCACGCTTCCATCCCTGGTTGGACTGGTTGTTGTGATGGGCCTCCAACTGATCTCGAATTGCCTGGATGATAGGTTCGCGATCTCGGTTGATATCTGTGACCATGAAGATGCGATCTTCGAGTCCTTCAGCTTCCAAGCGCTTTTTTACAACTTCGAGCGCGGCTTGCTTCTGGCAGATAACAAGGAGACTCTTCTTCCGGCCAATCGCGTCAGCCACCATGTTCACGATAGTCTGGCTTTTGCCGGTGCCAGGCGGGCCTTCAATTAAAAGCCCTGGGGCATATCGCGCTTCAATGACGGCCGCTTCTTGGGACGGATCGCTCGCAACTGTGAAGAAACGATCCATTTCTGACGGCTTTTCACGGGGCGCGGATTGCGGTGGTTCATCCGTAACTTTGAGCGCGGTTTCCAACGCACTGCCATCCAGCTGCTTGCTTTTCAACTGGCGCAAATCTTCCACGATCGCCTGGCCCATATATGCCAGATGGAACAGAACGGCCGAACAAGAGATAACGTCATGTCCGAAATTCGCATCCGTGTCTTTGCTCGGAAGTTTCGATAGTGATCGGCCCTCGATTTTGGAAAGCCCACCAAAACCATCGACCACATCCGCCGCGGTTAATGTTGCCCGTCCAAGGAGATCGTTCGCGGCCTCTTGCCAGCGTCGCGACGCGTCGATGCCAATCATGCCTTCAAACGCTGGGTTGAGACGTACTTCGTCGCGGTCACGGTCGAAGGCGATGGTCGCGTGACCGCGATTGCCAACCTCCGGTGTGACCTTGACGGGCCAAAGCAGGATGGGAGCGATCTTTGGCTTTTTGCGATCGTCACGATGGATAAGGAACGGAAAGCCGAGGTAAAGTCCGTCGATGCCCGTATCGCGTTTGTAGAGTGTCGAGTGCGAGTGCAGTGATCGCAACCGCCGCTCCAGCGTTTCCGATTGGCCGAATGCCGCAGGATCGAGGTCCTCAGCACGATCTGTTCGGGAGAGCATGAGATCTAGCATGGCCGCTGCAGGCTTACGCTCGGTCCCGAGCTCGGTAAGATCAACGCGGGGCGTCGTCTTGCCAATGACCATTCTCGTCAGCGGTCCACGCAGGATGCTTCCCGAAATCTTCTTCGAGAAGTATTCGAGGAGAGTCGACACATAGTGCTGTTTTGGCGGCTCTAGCCAATGTTCCTCGGGAACAGAAAGGAGAACTAGGGTGCGGTCGAGGCTGATGCGTCTGTCCAGCCGGAACTGATCCGCCCATTCGTCAACCCGTTCGATGCCTGAGCGTGCGAAACCTGCGAGCCGCCGATCAACAAGCGCGTGCAAATCTCTTCGAGACCGGCTCAGGAGGTCACGGGCTTGCTCCCTTTCGAACGACGGAACTCCAGCGCGTTCAGCCGTTGCCTGCGCTTCATCCAGAATTTCGTCGACAGATCGGAACTGGCCGACGTCTGCAGCCAACAAGAGAATGAAGTCCTCGTCCGTCGTCTGGCGTCTTTCGATGAGGGAGTTGAGGCCAGGATGATCGGTATCAGGCAGAATCCGTCGTTTCTCAGTCCAAAGCGCGGCGAGGCGAGCCTTTGAGCTCGACAGAAGGTGGACCTGCAAATCCTCTTCATTCAGCGTGATCGAAAACTGACGAGCCTTCTCCCGAACTGAAATGCCTCGCTGCTTCAAGCGCTGCAGCCATTCCTCGACGCCGAGGCGGGCCAGGATTTCAGCCGATGGCCCGAATATAAGGTCTGTTCCCTCGGCAGGATGGTCAAGCAGCCAACCGGGGGTGACGATGTTGCCCTTCACGATGAGAGGCATTGCCGGGTAAAGCGTCTTCAGGGCCATCGAAAGGCGCAGGTCGTCCGACAGTCCGTCCGTATGGGCGAGGCGCCTCAACGCTGATTGAACCGCATCATCAAATCCTGCGTCTTCCGCCCAAGCGGCGATGACGCCGCGTGCGGCCTGGGTCCGAGCCTCGTCCCAATTTCCCGGCTCTGCGGCTGCCAAGGCGTAAGTTGTAGCCTTTGAATACGATTTTCCTGCTAGGGCGATGGCTGCCTTGCCTGCGGTATCCGTCTCGTCAACGACTTCTGCAGGGAGTTCGACAAACTCGCCCGCGTACCAGGCCCGCAATTCGTTCCATTGCCAACGTTCGCGATGATCCCGCGCGAGGAGACCTTTCAGAAGGCGTTCGATCGATGGGTCCAAACCTTCGGGAACGGTGACACCCTTGGTCAGGACGTGAATCAGAAATGCCTGAGGGTTCACTCCTTCGAAGCACGCGCCCGCGGTTACGATCTCGAGCGTGATCATACCAAGGCTCCACCAGTCGGAAGCCGCGGCCACCCCACCTGCTATAGCTTCTGGTGCCATATAGCGGGTCGTTTCCAGAGGCGCGACAATATCCAAGTCGTAGTCAGATAGTCTCGCCGATCCGAAACCGGCGACGACGAGATCGAGAGGATCTCTGGTCCGAATTAGGATGTTCGAAGGGGTGATGTCGCGATGGCGCAAGCCCGCCTGTGAGAACGACCCCAGGGCTTTACCAATCTCAAACACGACTGAGTTGACCACGCCAAGATTGGCGCCATCGAGTTGCGCCTCTTCGAGGCTCCCGCCGGTGATTTCCTCGGAAATTTCAAATGCTCGGTCGTGCCAACGGCCGACCTCATAAACTTGGGGGAGGTGGTCGTCGGGCATGTTTCGAATGGCGTCATAGACCGACGGATCCGGCTCAGATCCGTCCGCGTAAAGCGTCAGTATGCCTCGTTTTCCTGTTTCCGGTTCGATTGCCAGGAAACGCTCTCGGACTGTACTGATCGATGGCATGCGGCTCTCGATTGTCCAACCGGCAATCTCCGTCGCTATTCCCTCCGCGGTTGGAGCCTCCTCAGGAGGAGTTTCTAACGCCACCGGTTCACTGGGTGCGACTTCGTCTGAGATCTCCGCTCCGCAAACCATGCAGATTAGATCACCCTCGTCGATGGGGTGTCCGTTGGGGCACGTCCGCAGGGCCGGTGCCTGTGCTTGAACAGGAGAAGCGGACTCTGTACCGGTGGCCTCACCTTTGCCTGCTTCTCTCACAGAGACTGTGGTTAGATCCCAATTGCAAGTCGCGCCATCTTCAAGGACACTTTGGCAGTAGAACTCGCTGAGCGGACGTTCTGTCTTGCAGTTCGGACAAAATCTAATCATTGGCTTTGCGTCTCGGTGTTCTCGCGGAGCGGTCTTGTGTGGTGAAAATCTTGTGATGTTGGGCGGACAGAATTGCAGTGAGCCGTTTGAAATCATCGCGTCCCGGGATCCCGGCCATCCAGATCTGACCTGCATCATCCATCATCAGGTCGAACTTCCGGTCGGAGGACGCAGCTTCCCGCTGATACGACGAGAACTTAGCATTTCCGAGCGGAGTTAAGATGTTCAAACGCTGATTATCGCTTCCCCGGAGGGCAAGCGTCTGCGGAGCTTCGATTGAATAGGGATCCGAGATCAACGCATCAATGAGCCCGGCCATATCGTCGAGTTGGTCCGCAATTTTTTCAATTGGATAGCCTGAGAAGACGAGCACATCAGCGTTGGTCAGGAGTCGGATCTCCCTAAGTAGGTCTCGTAGAGCTTCGGGCTGATCAAATGGTTCGCCGCCGGAGACGGTTACGCCATCGATTTCGGGCAGCCACTGAGCGATCGCGAGTAGGACGTCCTCGACAGTCGTCATTCCGCTGCCTGTTGCCCAAGTGTCTGCCGAGATACATCCGGGGCACCGAATTGAACATCCTTGTAGCCATATCCCGATGCGGTTGCCCGGTCCCAGCGTCGTGACCGGAAAATGAATTCGAGAGATGGAGATAGCCGTCATGATGGTCGCTCTTCCCGCTCGAGCGTGATCGTCGTTACCGCTCCGGTTGAGAGTTCTTCGATACGGAAGGTGCCGCCAACCTCTCCGGTGTCAAACAGCGCTCGTGATAATGGATTAGCTAGATGTGCTTCCACCATGTTTCGAACACCACGACCGCCGTTAGACAGATCACGCAGACACATCTCTTTCAGCACGGTCTTCGCTTTATCGGTGATGGAAATATCGAAACCAATCGAGCGCGTGCTTTCGAGCAAGTTCGCAACCATGCTGTCAAAGATGGCGTCAGCGATCTGCGGACGGATGAAATCAAAGACAATGACGTTCTCGCCGATACGGTTCAGTATCTCTGGTCGGTTGAGGGTGAGCTTGAAATGGCGATCGATCTCTTCCCGGACCTTCGCGGTCACTACTTCATGTGTCTCATCGGACGAAACGTTCTGGATACGAGCGCCGCTTGCATCGGTCCGATAGATGCCGAGATTGGACGTGAACAAGATAATCGCTTCGGAGAAGTAAACCCTGTCGCCCCGGCCAGACGTCAGCACGCCGTCGTCCAAAACCTGCAAAAACTTATCGAGAATGCGCGGATGTGCCTTCTCGATCTCGTCAAACAGCACCACGCTGAATGGCTTTTCGCGGATTGCATTCGTTAGCTCGCCACCAGCGTCATAGCCCACGTAGCCTGGTGGGGCGCCAATCAACCGTTGATCCGCATGCTCCGCACTGAATTCTGACATGTCGAAACGAATGTATGCGGACTCGTCGCCGAAAAGGAGGCTGGTGATCGTCTTTGCCAGCTCAGTCTTCCCGACGCCCGTCGGCCCCGCGAGGAAGGCAACGCCACGCGGACGCCCATTGGTGGAAGAGCGCCCGACCCCTGTCACAGCCCGTTTGACTATATCGAGCATATGAATTGCCGCATGATCTTGGCCTTTCACGCGGGAGCGAATGAACTCTTCGGCCCCTGCGATCTTAATCCTATCGATCTTGCGCCAAGGGTCGTCCGTGACGCCGACTTTATACCGGCGAACGGCATCAGCGATCTCGCTGGCTTTCAATCCTTCGTTCCGACCAAGTTGGGCAATGGAATTCATATCCGAGAGCAACAGGCCTTCAGTAAGGTTCACAAATGTCTCGGCCCACTGAGCTAATTGCCCTTCTGAAGCCTGCTGAGCGGCAGGCAACGATTTGAGCAGGGTTTGTGATAAGGACTTGCGAGTGAGACTATCTGGGACTGCTACGGGGATAGTCCGGAGCCTGGGATTATCGACGGTTAGCCAATCGGGGAGATCGGAATCGCGCTCGACTATCCAAATAATCGAATTGTAAAATGGCTTCCGATCTGGACCTGCAGGTCGGGATTTTGCCGCATGGCAAATGATCTGAGCTTGGGTGAACAAAGTGTGCTCGGCGATCGTCAATGCATCGGCCCGGCTCACCAGCCGTGACGCGAAATCGACGACAAGAGCGGCAGGTTCACCGGTTGCCGCAGTGAATGAGCCAAGGAGTTGTCCAAGCGTCTCCAATCCCATTGTCCTGGGATTTTCACTTCCTAAGCCGTTCCGCAACATAACTTCGGCAAGTTCTGCGTCATTTGTCACGCCCGGTAGTCCGAAACCCACCGTTGGCGAAAACGAGACGACGTCGCGATAGCCACACGATTGTAGTTCTCGCTGCAGGCAGAGGCCCAGAGGCAATGCCGCTACGGTGTCCTGCGCGATCTCATAGGCCTGAAGGTCACGTACATTGCCAGACAGTACGAACTGACTCTTTAGCGGAAGAAAGCGTACGAGGTCGCGAAGCCAGGTAGGTTTATTCATCAGGTCAATTCGATCGTATGCCGGAGTAATTGAGGAAACTTAGATCACAGGTTGAGCCCGAATAGAATAACTCAACGAGCTTTCGCACACTAAAACTTACGAATTCCGGCGTTCGCAGCGACCGATACTGTTAATGCCATACCGAAAAGATAGCCTCGACTGTACGTGGATCTGTTGCCGAGATCTTGTGTCAGCCTGCCGACCGGACAGGTGAAGAATGCGCCCGGACCGGACGGCCTTCCCAACAGCCCGTCACGAGTCAAGCAGCCGGAAATTGTCCCAGGACTTACGCGTATCGCAAGGAAGAGCGGTTGCTGCGCTCAGTCGGCTGACGGCTGGAAATGTCGATTGAGGTCCGCAATAGGGAGTAGAAATGCAAGAGCAATCGCTGAACCCGATATTCTACTTGCCACGTCCTAGAACAAGCCCGATGAGCCGTTCATCTTCCAGGACCCATCTGCTGGACAAGCGACACCATTGAACCGAGTGACGCCCTCAAGGCTTTGCTTGCTTGTGACGAAGTCGCGGCATCCGCTTGGATCGTTTGTACCTGGCCGGATCTGCTCGATAACTCCGGCGCTGCCGGTTGAGGGATTGGCCCACGCTAGCGGATCAGAACCGACCGTTGCCCGTCCGACGGTTTCGGCAATCACCGTTTGGTCAGTGGGTAATCCCCCCATTCTTAACGGGGCTCCGCAGTAGAAATCACGCGGCCATTTTCAGTTTCTGTGCGGGCGTTATGCCGCCGATGCCCATATTGGGCCGTTCGTTGTTGTAGGTCCATAGCCACTGCGTGGCGAATTCCTGCGCCTCCTCGATGCTTTCAATGATGTACTGGTCAAAGCCATTCATGTCGGACGGTGCGGTTGTAGCGCTCGACATAGGCATTCTGTTGCGGCTTTCCGGGCTGGATGTGGCTCAAGGCAATTCCTTGCGTTGCTGCCCATTCCATCAGTTTGCCACTGACATACTCAGGTCCGTTGTCCACACGAATGGCGAATGGTCTGCCTCGCCATTCAATGATCTGGTTCAGGCTGCGGATGACGCGTTCAGCAGGCAGCGAAAAGTCCACCTCAATGCCCAGTCCCTCGCGATTGAAGTCGTCCAGGACATTCAACAGCCGGAATTGCCTGCCGTCTTCCAAACGATCCGCCATGAAATCCATTGACCAGACCAGGTTCGGCGCATCCGGCACAGTCAGAGCGTCGGGCTTGTCCCGCTTCAAACGCTTGCGTGGCTTGATCCTGAGGTTCAACTCCAGCTCACGGTAGATGCGGTATACGCGCTTGTGGTTCCAGCGATGTCCTCGGACATTCCGCAGGTAAAGGAAGCACAGGCCAAAGCCCCAGGTCTTCTTTGCCCGCGTCAGTCCGATCAGGAGATCGGCGATCTGCTCGTTCTCGTCGTTCAGCTTGGCGCTGTAACGATAGCAGGTCTCGCTGACCTCGAAGGTGCGGCAGGCAAGCGCAATGCTCACCCCGTGCAACGCCACTGCTTTCCCGGCCATCCCTTGGCCGATAGGCAAATGCTCGCATTTGCCGTAAGGCTCTCGGCGTTGAGACGGCCGTGTTATTTTTTTCCCAAGGCTTCCTTCAGCAGTTCTGCCTGCATGCTCATCTCGGCATACATCTTCTTCAGCCGCCGGTTCTCATCCTCCAGAGCCTTCATCTGGCTGATCATCGAGGCGTCCATGCCGCCATACTTCGAACGCCACTTGTAAAAGCTAGCAGTGCTCATCCCGTGTTCCCGGCATAACTCCGGCACAGGAACGCCGCCTTCTGCCTGGCGCAGGATGGCAAGGATTTGGGGTTCGCTGAATCTGCTCGTCTTCATCAAAATCTCCTCGATCATAAAGCCCGAGAAAATTCTACTTTTGAAGCCCGTTAATTACCGGGGGGATTACCTTCATGCATTCGATCTCTGAGGCTCGTCTTGAACATTCAACGCCCGATGAAGCATAGGGTGGATATGTATTTTTGTATCCAGGTCGATAGAGTCCGGGCTTATTACAGGAACATCCTGGAACGAATAGATATATCGCTCGCCAGATGAGGTTTTTACTCCGATAGCGCCGATTCGATACAGCTCGCTCACAAGCGTCCGGACTAAGGGTAGGCTCGCGACCTCAGCTCCGTCGCGAATATAGCGGTTGACGCCAGCTCCAATGGGGTCGTTCTCCGTGATACCTCTCTGATCAATGTTGAGAGCGAACTCATCGAGAAAGGCTTTGTCAGAGATGTCACGAGAAGTGAATCGGCCTCGCCTGTTAGCCAATAGCTTAAATGCCGTTGACAGCGAAGGAAACGCGCTCTGCCACTCCGAAATGAGAGCTTGCATACGAATCCTGGAATACTGAGATTCCGCTTCCTTGATTATTTTCGGGGAGACCTCAGTCTTTCCCTGCGCTTTTTGAAAACACTCGTTTACGAATGAAATTACATCACGGGGTCTCTTCAACGTTCTTTCAATAATGTAATCCATCGGCTCCTTATTTCCGATCTTGTTCCTGAAAATGTCGTCGAAGGTGACGTTTTCAGACGTGTATTTTTTCTTGTAAAGTTTGTTTATTCGCCGTTGTACCAGCTCTTTGAGTTGGCTACTGGTCCAGACGACCCGTAGGAAGTAGTCGTCATATTTCTCGCGTTGAAAGCCAATATCTCTGTTGTCTTGGACAACGCGTTCGAGGACATCCTCGCGAATTGCAACAACAATCTTTAGATGTGATAGCTTATTGAACGACCTTAGGCATTCTATCAGTGCTCGAATTAAGTCGAATCGGATTGTTTCATCGACCCATTTTTCATCGAGTTTATCAATGAGGATGTAAAACGATTTCTTATATTTCCCGTCGTCGGAGTCGTATGTTGAAAGGAGGTCCAAAACTTTATTAAGCTCTGCAAGTTGTTCAGCGTTGACGATCCGCTTTGCCCTCGCGACCAGTTCCGATTTCTTCTCGCTGCTCAAAGTGCGAGAATATCCCGCGCGTGCGTTGAATTTTTCGATTTCTGCGGAAAGCTCGGTGCTCACTTTCGATTCGAGCTTCGCAGTTATTTCCTTGATGTTCTCATCCATTGTGATGAAAAACTTTCCTTCCCATTCGGAAAGATACTTGAGCGCTGACTGCCGCCGACCATCCGATCTAAAAAAGTCGCGAAACCAGCCAAATACTTGGCGAGAGTTCTCATCATTCTTCACCTCGTAACGCAGGCGAATATATTCTAGGCATAGAACGTGCTTCCAGAGAGCCTGGAAGAACAGGTCTAGATCAATGTCGATGGATTGAAGGAAGCGAATGATGTTCGAATTCGCAACATAGTCCATCGAGAGCCCGGACAGGTCTATTACGGACGAGGTATCGGCGAATTGTTTATTGATCTTTCTTATGATGGCGGTCTTGCCACCGCCAGTTCGCGCCAAGACGAACATCTTCGAGTTGGTGACGTCTCGCGTGACATCCAACGCCGGATGGTCGACAAAGCATTCAAACAGAAATTCGTCGTCTGCTTCAGCTGAGTTGTTGCCGATACTTGTGTCCGGCCGGATAACTACCGGGTTCGCCCTAATATCTCTGGTCATCACACCACTTGTGCACTCGCCCCACTGCACGAGATAGTGGCATGGTTTTTCACATGTGTCTGCTGAGGATTGCAGACGGTGGGCTGTAGTTCACTGCTTTTACTCAAGGAGCGAGGTTTGCCAGATGCCGGAGGGATCGGAGAAGCCGCCGCTCTACGACCTCATGCCGGAGCGCCCTGGGCTGCCGTCGGCCCGCCCCTGCGTCTCGGTCGATATCTCCAGCGTTGGATGCTACCGAGAGGTGTGTAGGCCAGTGAGTGTAAGTCATGAACCGATTGATCATTTTCTTGGTTATTGCGCTTGCGACGGGCACCGCGCATGCGAGCGGGCTTCCGTTTTTCCCCAACACGAACGTCCCCGACTACACCGCGAAGCTGGCTGTGCACGACACATTAGATGGGAAGGACAACTGGCGGGTCGTGCAGCATCACAACGGCTGGACGCACGTTGAGGAGACACAAGGTGACGAGACACATATCTGGTATGGGCACTTCTTTCAGAACATTGTTTTGTCAACAGGCAAGAAAGATGGAGAGGAGATCAAGCGCTTCAATATCAGGCAAGCCGAGCCATCGTATGACTATCTCGGCATCAAGCAGGTCAAGGAAACGAACGATGTGGAGACAGTGGGCGGCGAGGAGTGTCGCTGGCGGCAAATAGTTCGAGCCCCTCCGCCAAGCCCTATTTGGATGACCTGCTTGACCAGCGACGGAATAGAGGTCGCAACCAAGGTTCTCTTTTCCAAGGCCGAGGCGCGTCTGACCGAGATCAAGCGAGGTCCGGTCCCGGAGGCCGAAGTGTTGCCCCCAAGACAGCTTTTTGATGCAAGCACATGGCTCAAGCCGCTGCGTACCTACCCGGATCACCCTCCGAGTGCTGCCGACTTCGAGGCGAAATTGGTTGCGAGGGCGTCTGACAATCCATCGATAGACAAGACCTCTGAGGTAAGGCTGTTGCGACATTATCCATGGTGGTTTCGTCAGCGTGACGGCAAGGACGGGTCGATCCGGGTCGATATTTGGAACGAGCTTGAGAACCAGGGAATTTCGTATTCCTCATCGAAGAGGGAGCGCAGAATTGTCGCTGGCCGCTCTTCGCTGGACCCGAAGCGTCCCTTCTCTCAATTCAGCAGCCAAACTGGAATGGAAAATCTGGGCGAGCAGGGCCAGTTTCTTGGCGAGAATTGCACATGGTATGACCTAACGCCGAATACGGCCGATGCAAGTCAGAAGCAGTGCATCACGTCCGACGGTATGCCGTTGAAGGACGACCACTGGTCCGGCTGGAGCGCAGTGGAGAGCTTCGACACGGTGGCGTTTACGCGTCGACCTGTCGACGTTGGCGAAATGCAGCCGCCTCGCGAATACCTCGATCCCACAGCTTGGGGATTTGACTTCCGATAGCGCATTGAAACGACCTGCCAGAGCCACTTTCGGTCTCCGTTGATCTGCGGTGGGAAAGATACCCCCGTTGGTCGGTTCGACACGATGTTAAAGCGGTATTTAATTGGAGCATGTGCTGGCCGCAAAATCATGGGGCGGGCCACGCTGTCAAACACAACGGGCGCTCGACCCGATTTGGGGAGCGCCCGTATGTTGCTACTGGCGGCAAAAACCGAGTGATCGGCAGGCCGTCTGCGTGAGGCGGTTGATTACCTATCAAGCCTGAGTCTAGCAACCCTAGTTTTTGCATCCCAGCTATGCTCTGCCCGCCGCGTTGCCCGTTTTCGGTCTCACATCAAGGGTGAGACTCGGTATGCGGGAGCACGTGGTGCCTTACATCAACCGTTGCGGCCGCCAGAAATGCGAAGCACACTCGCACCAGTGCAATTGAGCTTGAGCTATGTGGATACGGTTCGAAAATGATGAAGTCGATCTGATCCTCAAATCTATTCCGGAAGGGCCACTGGCTGAAAAACTGCGAAAGCCAATGGATCCAGACACTGCGGCATTCGCCGCGGCGGTGCAAACCAGCGACGATCTCGAGGTCGATCTGGACACGATCATATCTCGGGGTGACGACGACGGTGCTTTCGTTATGACCTGGACATGGGTTTCGAACGAAAGAGCAGGGCTTCCTCCTTCCAATGATGACGGCGAAGAGCTCTACAAGGATCACAGCCTTTAACGGCGAAGGTCAGGGCGGCTGTTCTACTGAGCGAAACTTGCGTTGCAGGCCGGTGGACGGGCTTTCACTTAATGAAGGGGCGTCGACCCAGCTTTCGACTCCTGGAGGCATCGACTTCAATTTGGCTGGAGCGTGCTAATGCAGTCCCCGTAATAGGTGAGCGTATCTTGTCCTGGAGCGCTCACTGAGACATTTGCCGGTAGTCGCAGCGAAAATGTGAAGGACTGCGTGCCGTATTCCGCCGACGTCAGGCTAGATCCAACGCTCATCGGGACTGGTTTCGATTGGCCAATCTGCAAGGTGTTGTCGGACGCTCCCATCCCGCCCCGGAAAGTCAGTATCATCTGAGGGAGCTTTTCAAATTTGCACGTCACAATAACAGGTTCGGCGGCCGAGGCGCTCGCAGTACGCAAGAAAAGGGAGGACGTGAGCAGTGCGGCGGTGAGCAACGATGTCCTGGTCAATACCTGAACTCCGGCTCCGACGACGATGCTTCCGCTTCCATGTCGATGCAACCCTTTAGGATGCTGTACGAGGAGTCGCTCGATCGCGCGACCTCGTCGCAGTAGCGCTTCGCGCTTTCTGCGATCTGGCTCCACGACGACTTGAGCGTATCGTAGGCTTCCTGTTCCATCGAAAGGCACCCGTTGTAGATGGTGCGCGATCCGCCACTCACCTCGGATACCTTAGAACAGTAGCTTGGGGGATCGTAGCGTGGAATGGAGTCCGCGTGCGCCGCACCGTTGAAGGCAAGCACTGCGCCAAAAACGAGGCCCCACTTCATATTGTTTTCGAGCTGCAGTGACCGGCTCATTTTGCGGCCACAACGCTTGTGCCGCCACTCTTTGCACGGATCTTGTCGAACTTTTCCTGGGCGTTGTGCTCTCGAGCGATCCGCGCCATCTCGACCGATACCACCCGGCGCCCGACTGGCCAGAAGCTGAGACCGGCGAGCTTGAACGATTGAAGTCCGAACGGGATGGTGATGATGAAAATGCAGTTGATCACGCCAGCGACCAAGTGACCGACGAACAAGCCGATACCGAAGGTGCAGGCCCAGATGACATTTACGACGAAACCAATCGTTCCTGTCAGCGCCGTCACGGCAGTGACGCCTTTCCCGTCCAGCTCACGAACGTGAACGACTTCCTTGCCAAAAGGAAACGCTGACAGCTTGGCCATCTCAATAGCTCCACGCGAAAGCGGCAAGCCCACGATCGTTAACGCGAAGAGTACGGCTCCGAGTAACCACATGAGGGAAAGTACAGCGCCCCCGAAGACAAACCAGATGATATTTCCCACGAATCGCATTTGAGCCCCTCAACCAAAACACGAGTTGTAGTTGAACAATCGGCCCATGGAAGTCAATCGGAAGGCGCGAGTTCCGAAGAGGCTGGGTTGTTTCCTTCGCTCCGCAATTGATGCTGGGATCCTTTGACTATAATCCGTGAACGGAAGCTAGGTATTTTGCGAGATCCTCTGGTCCCGCTTCAATGGCGACGATCAGGGAAGATTGACAGTGTCAGCTTTTCGAATGACCCTTTCGATAGTGCAACTGAGTTTTCATATGGGATACTTCTCGGTTGGCCTGCAAATGGCCGCAACAGTCTATATCCAGGCTGACTCCTTGACCGAGGCGCAGGGAAAGCTGGAGCAGATTCTTTCGAAATCCATCGATGCTCGGGACGGCCGTTGGTTTTCCGACGCTTCGTTCGGAACGCCCGCACTTCCTGAGATCAGCTTTGCAACGGCTATGGAAATCCGAGGACCCGCACAGGACGACACCTGTAAAACCATAAATATCGATGACGTCGAACAATTGATGTGGTCGTCGTCCGACGCTTCGAAGTCCAAAGTGCTTCCGCGCTCATCAAGTCAGTTCCGAAGCAAGACAGGATCATTCTATTGGGCGGATCTCGAGGTTAGGACCGTCGGGATCATGAAGTTCGAGACAGAGACCGAGGCGAAGGCTTTTCTTTCCCAGATCACAGAGGAGCGCCCCCCCGTTCACTGGGAAATGGCGGATGAATGGTTCGAATTGGACGGTTTTGAAAAGGCGGAATATCCGCTGATACTCTCGCCGAATATTGAGGTGCTCGCAGTTTCTGATGCTCTCCCACTAGAGCTACATTGGTCTATCTCAGAAGAGATGAAGGGCGGCGAGGGGCCCGGCACTGAGACAGTCGCATTGCGGATTTTCAGCGATGATCGAGTTGACAGCATCGCGGGCTTTGGAGGGCGGTTGGTGTAAAACCAACCGTCTTATGCCGACTGGATGTTCCCGGTTACTCGTTGCACCTTTGTTGCGGTCTGTTCTGCAAGGGAGCCCCGACATTCCCTCGCACGGCTTACATTCGGTAACCTACAGGTTCGTACTCTCCGAACGGGCCGTTCAGAAGAGCTACCGCTTCAGGCGCTGTGAAGACACCTTTGCGGGTGTATCCAGTATTTTCCGTGAGGATCCGATCTCGACCAGGTTTTTCACAGCATTGGATGCTGATTGGAACGAAACGTCGAGGGTAGTGAAGCCAAGCGTCCAACCGTCAAAATTTCCATGGCGTCTCCTTTGCGTCCGCCGGATCGAAGCCTCGAGTGCACCAGCCAATCCGCAAACTTTTATCCGAATATGCCAGTTGCCAAAGCACGCTGGATCCCGCGGACGTCTGTGCCTTTCTTCAATGTTTTGCTGATCGGTGTGCTCGTTCCTGAAACCCAGACCTTAAGCTCAGTATCGAGATCGAACGTACCAGCAGTCTCCACTGAGAAACGTGTGATTGCCTTGTATGGAATCGATAGGTAGTCGACCTTACTTCCAGTGATGCCTTGGATGTCGACGAGGATCAGCCGCCACTGCGTGAAAACGAAGAAATCGCGAATCACCTTGTATGCGAGGTTCGCTTCTTCGCCGTCGATCAGAACACCATCCAGCCGCTTGCGCAGCTCGTTTGGATCGACCTTTGAGCCGTGTCCAAGCAACCCGTCAAACAATCCCATCGTCCCCAGCTCCTCCTAAATCCAATGTTTGCTTACATCAGATCTTCGGCACGGTGTCCAAAAAATATCGATGGAAACTAGAGGACGCCAAGTGTCGTCGTCCGCCCCAAGGAGACGGATGGACGTGGTGGTACGGCCGGGTGGTATCGAGCCACCGTTTCTGATGCCACAAATCAGCGCTCTGCCATTGAGCTACGGCCGCATTCTTTTGAAAGCCCGCTGGTTGAGCAGCGATACCCAAGGGTAGCTCATACTTGGCGGGTCGCCACGCGCTGATGGGTGATCCGGCAAGATGCAAATGGTCCGAGGTGGACAAATGCTGTAGCGAGCTTAGTTCAGTCATGCAGGACAATTTTCCTAAGATTCCGGTGCTCGGAATTTCTTACGGAGTCTTTTCCGATTTTCGACCGGGATTTTCCGGAAAAGCTATTCCGCTCTACATAAATACCGCCTTGACGCCTCTCCATCTTTGAGAAATGCTAAGATGTCAGACCAATTTTGGGGTCGGCTGCCTTAGAAAAGAACTTGGGGAACCATGAAGGCAAATGGTAGTGATAGGCCGGTAATCCGGCCGCTTCCGGCGATGGACCGCGCCCGTCAGGTGACGGAAGCGCTGGCGCATTATGTCGAGGATGCCCGGCTTCAGGCGGGCGACCGGCTGCCGGCGGAGCGTGAATTGATGGCAGCGCTTGCCGTCGGGCGGTCTACCATTCGCGAGGCAATCCGGCATTTTCAGGCGCTCGGCGTCATCGAGACGCGCAAGGGCAGCGGAACTTATCTGCTGAAACCGGTTTCTCGCGATACGATTCATATGCCGCTATCGTTCGAGACGCCGCATCTGCGCGATGTGCTGCTGCAGACGCTGGAGGTTCGCCGCGGCATCGAATGCGAGGCCGGCATGGTGGCGGCTCGGCGGCGCACGGCGAAAGATCTCGTCGTCATCGAGGAAAAACTCGACGAGATGGAGCGAGTGCATCTTTCCAAAGGCGCCTCAGGTCCGGAAGATCTCGCATTCCATTTGGCGGTCTACGACGCCACGCACAATCCGCTGTTCCGCCAGCTTCTCGAACAGATGCGCGAGACCTTCGAGCGTTTCTGGACGCACCCTTTCGACCGGCAGGATTTCGCCCGCCGGTCATTTCCCTTTCACCGCACCCTTTTTAACGCCATCGCCGCCCAGGACACCGAGGCGGCACGGCGTGAGACACTGAAAATCCTCGACGTGGTCGAGGAAGACATCAAGGAAATGTCCCGATGACTGACGGCCTCGAACCGTTCGACCTCGCTTCGCTGATCACCGCCCATGACGAGGGCAACTTCGCCGAGGCGGTCGTACCGCCGATCTTCCAGACCTCGCTTTTCACCTTTTCCGACTACGACGACATGATCGCCTCCTATCGCGGCGAAAAGGTGCGCCCGATCTACACACGCGGGCTGAACCCGACCGTGCGCATGTTCGAGGAGATGCTGGCAAAGCTCGAAGGTGCGGAGGATGCGCTGGGTTTTGCAAGCGGCATGGCGGCGATCTCGTCTGCGGTGCTCAGCTTCGTGGAGCCGGGTGACCGTATCGTCGCCGTCAAGCATGTCTATCCCGACGCCTTCCGCCTGTTCGGCACGATCCTGAAGCGCATGAAGGTCGAGGTGACCTATGTCGACGGCCGTGACGAAGAGGCCATCGCCAAGGCGCTGCCCGGTGCCAAGGTCTTCTATATGGAGAGCCCGACGAGCTGGGTGATGGAAGCGCATGATGTCGGCGCGCTGGCCACACTCGCCAAAAAGCATGGCGTCGTCACCATGATCGACAATAGCTGGGCGAGCCCGTTCTTCCAGCGGCCGATAACGCTCGGCGTCGATCTCGTCATCCATTCGGCCTCCAAATATCTCGGCGGCCATAGCGATGTCGTGGCCGGTGTCGTTGCCGGCTCGAAAGAGATGATCGCGCGCATCAAGGCCGAATCCTATCCCTATCTCGGCGGCAAGCTGTCGCCTTTCGATGCCTGGCTGCTGATCCGGGGCCTCCGGACCCTGCCTTTGCGCATGCGGGCGCACGAGGCGGCGGCCATGACGATCGCGCAGCGCCTGCAGGCGCTCGACGTGGTCGAGCAGGTCTGTCATCCGGGCCTCGCCAACCGCCTGCCCGCCGGCCTCAACGGCACGTCGGGTCTCTTCTCGTTCATATTCCGCGAAGGCATCGACATCAGGGCCTTCGCAGATCACCTCAAGCTTTTCAAACTGGGCGTAAGCTGGGGTGGGCATGAAAGCCTGATCGTACCGGGCGAAGTTGTGCTGCAGCAGAAGGCACAGCCGAATTCCGCACAAGCCTTCGGCATCAGCTCGCGATCTGTGCGCCTCCATATCGGCCTCGAAGGAACCGAGGCCCTGTGGAGGGACATCGAGGAGGCGATTGCCGTCGCCTCTTAACCGAAACCTCACAACAACTACGGAGGGGAACCAAAAATGAAAAAGCTTATTCTCTCAACACTCTTCGCCACGATGATGGCGGGCACGGCTTTCGCGGACACCACGCTGAAGCTCGTGGAAGTCATCACCAGCCCCGAGCGCACCGAAACGCTGAAATCGATCGTCGGCAAGTTCGAAGCCGCCAATCCCGGCACCAAGGTCGACATCATCTCGCTGCCCTGGAACGAAGCTTTCCAGAAGTTCGCCACCATGGTTTCGGCGGGCGATGTGCCCGACGTGATGGAAATGCCCGACACTTGGCTGTCGCTCTATGCCAATAACGGCATGCTCGAAAGCCTCGAGCCCTATCTCGCGAAGTGGGAGCATACCAAGGAACTGACGCCACGTGCGCTGGAGCTCGGCCGCGACGTCAACAACACCGCCTACATGCTGCCCTACGGCTTCTATCTGCGCGCCATGTTCTACAACAAGAAGCTGCTCGCTGAAGCCGGCGTCAAGGAACCGCCGAAGACGATGGAGGACTTCACCAAGGCCTCCGAAGCCGTCTCCAAGCTGCCGGGCAAATATGGATACTGCATGCGTGGCGGCCCCGGCGGCCTGAACGGCTGGATGATCTTTGCCGCCTCCATGGCCGGCGACAACAAATACTTCAAGGAAGACGGCACCTCGACCATGAACAGCGAAGGCTGGGCAAAGGGTATCGAGTGGATGGTCGATCTCTACAAGAAGGGCTATGCGCCGAAGGACAGCGTCAACTGGGGCTTCAACGAGGTCGTCGCCGGCTTCTATTCCGGCACGTGCGCCTTCCTCGACCAGGATCCTGATGCATTGATCGCGATCGCCGAGCGCATGAAGAAGGAAGACTTTGGCGTCATTCCGCTGCCGAAGGGCCCGGACGGCATGTCCTATCCGACCATCGGCTACGGCGGCTGGTCGATGTTCACGACGAGCCAGAACAAGGATCTCTCCTGGAAGCTGATCGCCACCCTCGAAGGGCCTGAAGGCAATATCGAGTGGAACAAGAAGATCGGCGCTCTGCCCGCCTATACGGCTGCGGAAAAGGATCCGTTCTATGCCGGTGACCAGTTCAAGGGCTGGTTCGAGGAACTCGCCGACAAGGACACCGTCCCGACGGTGATGCCGACCTACCTCGAGGAATTCGCCTTCTTCAAGGACTCCATGGCGATCAAGACCTCGCAGCAGGCGATGCTGGGTGACATCTCGGCCAAGGATCTCGCCGACCAGTGGGCCGATTACCTCACGAAGGCACAGCAGAAGTTCCTCGCAAAGAAGTAAGGCCAAAATCGCAAACGGCGGCGGAGATCTTCCGCCGCCGCTCATGCAACGACAGACGGCGCGCCGAAGCGCCGCAAGGGGAAGTATCGGGTAAATGACCATCACCGCCGACACGCTCGAGATGCGCCACGACCGCCGACCATGGCTGCGCCGCCTGGCTGATGCCTCGGGGCCCTATCTCTATAGCGCGCCCTCGCTGATCCTGATCATTGCGGTCATGCTGGTGCCGCTGGTTACCGGCGTTTCCTATGCCTTCCGCGATATCCAGCTTCTCAATCCCTTCTCCGGTGGCTTCATTGGGCTGGAGCATTTTCGCGAGCTTTCCCAGGACAAGGCCTTTTACGGCGCACTCCGCAATACGCTATGGTGGACCGGCGCTTCCGTCATCCTGCAGTTCATCTTCGGCCTCATCCTCGCACTTCTACTCGACAAGCCATTCTGGGGCAGGGGGGTCATCCAGGCTCTCGTCTTCCTCCCCTGGGCGGTGCCGTCATTCCTTGCCGGCCTCAATTGGGCCTGGCTTTTCAACCCCGTCATCGGACCGATCCCGCACTGGCTTTTTGCACTCGGGCTGATGAACGAGCCGAGCAATATCCTTTCCGATCCGCAATATGCGATGTGGGGGCCGATCATTGCCAATGTCTGGTGGGGGATTCCTTTCTTTGCGATCACACTGCTTGCTGCTCTGCAGGCGATCCCGCGCGATCTCTATGAGGCTGCCTCGATCGATGGCGCCGGCTGGTTCCAGCGCTTCCGGTCGATCACCCTACCGTTCCTGGCGCCGACGATCGCCATTACCGTCATGCTGCGTACCGTCTGGATTTCGAATTTCGCCGATCTCATCGTCGTCATGACCGGCGGCGGCCCGGCGGACAGGACGCAGATCGTCGCCAGCTACATTTTCACCCAGGCCTTCAAGCGGCTCGATTTCGGCTATGCCTCGGCGATCGCGCTGGTGCTGCTGATCCTGCTTCTCGCCTATTCCATGCTGATCATCCTGCTGCGGCAGAGCCTGCTGGCCAAGGATTGAGCCATGAGACGTTCCATTCTCCCCGTTGTCGCTCACCGTCTGGCGATCCTCGCCTATGTCGTCTTTGCGCTTTTCCCGCTCTTCTGGCTTTTGAAGGTCTCGGTCACGCCGAATGACCTGCTCTATACCGAGGGTGTGCGCATGTGGCCGTCGCGGACCACATGGGAGCACTACAGCTTTGTGCTGGAGCACAGCGCCTTCCCGACTTTCTTCAAGAATAGCGTCATCGTCTCGGCTTCGACGGCGGTGACGGTGACGGTCTGCGCCGCGCTGTCGGGCTATGCGCTGTCACGCTTTAACTTCCGTGCGAAATACTGGATCGTGGCGCTGATGCTGCTGACCCAGATGTTCCCGCTCGTCATGCTGGTGGCGCCGATATTCAAGATCCTGTCGCCGCTGCATTTGACGAACAGCCTGACGGGTCTCGTTATCGTCTACACAGCCTTCAACGTGCCGTTTGCGACCTTCCTGATGCAGTCCTTCTTCGACGGTATTCCGAAGGATCTCGAAGAAGCGGCGATGATCGACGGCGCTACCCAGTTCGTGGCCTTTCGGCAGATCATCCTACCGCTGACACTGCCCGGCATTGCGGCGACCCTCGGCTTCGTCTTCACGGCGGCCTGGAGCGAGCTTCTCTTCGCGCTGATGCTGATCAACGGCAATGATGCGGCGACCTTCCCGGTTGGTCTTCTCACCTTCGTTTCGAAATTCTCCGTGGATTTCGGGCAGATGATGGCGGCAGGTATCATGGCGCTCATTCCAGCCGGCCTATTCTTCCTGCTCATCCAGCGTTATCTCGTCCAGGGCCTGACGGCCGGCGCGGTCAAGGGTTAGTCATATGGCATCGATCGACATCAAGAATATCCAGAAATCCTACGGTCATTTTCCTGTCTTGCAGGGCGTCGACCTGGAGATCAAGGACGGTGAATTCGTCGTGCTGGTCGGCCCGTCCGGTTGCGGCAAGTCGACCTTGCTGCGCATGATCGCTGGCCTCGAAGAGGTAACCGCCGGCGAGATCCGCATTGCCGGCAATCGCGTCAACGAGCTGCATCCGAAAGACCGCGACATCGCCATGGTGTTCCAGTCCTATGCGCTCTATCCGCACATGAATGTCGCCGGCAACATGAGCTACAGCCTGAAGCTCCGGAAGACGGCGAAGGAAAAGATCGCCAGCGCCGTTGCGAGCGCCGCTTCCAAGCTCGGCCTAGATCCACTGCTGGAGCGTCGGCCGAAAGCGCTATCGGGCGGCCAGCGTCAGCGTGTCGCCATGGGCCGCGCCATCGTGCGCCAGCCGAAAGCCTTCCTGTTCGACGAGCCGCTGTCGAACCTCGATGCGCGCTTGCGCGAGCAGATGCGCGCCGAAATCAAGAAATTGCATGGCGACCTCAAGGCAACCTCGATCTACGTGACCCACGACCAGATCGAGGCGATGACGCTGGCGGACCGGATCGTCGCCATGCATGGCGGGGTCGTGCAGCAGGTCGGCAGCCCCTTGGAGCTTTACGATCGCCCCGCCAACCTCTTCGTCGCGGGCTTCATCGGCTCGCCCGGCATGAACTTCCTCGATGCGAGCTATCAAGCAGGCGGCGTGAAGCTGAAGGACGGCACGATCGTGCCGCTCAACACGTCGCTGCCCTTGTCGAACGGTGAAAAGGTGACGCTTGGCATCCGGCCTGAACATGTCGTCATAACAAATGATGGGGCCGGGATTACAGCCGATGTCGAGCTCGTCGAGCCGACCGGCTTCGGCATCATCCTGCATCTTTCGCTGCACGGTCTGCCGTTCAAGATCTTCACGCTCGATCGTGAGGCGCTGAGTGCGGGACCGAAGGTCAACGTCGCCTTTCCGGCCAAGCATCTGCATGTGTTCAACGGTGAGGGCAATCGCGTCGATTGAACGGAAGGAAAGCGATAGAATGCAGCTGTCGCTTTCGGCATACTGCCTTCCTCAGATCGAGGGGGCGATATGCTTGTTGCGCAGATATCCGATATCCATGCCAGTCCAGATAGTCCGTCGCTGCCCGCATTCGAAAGAGCAATCGATTGGTTGAAGGCTTTCCGGCCGGATGCGCTTGTCCTGACCGGTGATCTGGTGGACGAAGGATGGCAACAGGGCTATCGCAAGATCGCGGAAAGCCTGCAGGCGCTGGATTTTCCCACCTATCTCCTGCCGGGTAACGGTGATGATCAATCGGTGATGCGAGCCGAGCTTGCCGAAATTGGCAAGTGGGGAGGCACGTCGGGGTCGATGCATTTCCAGGCTGCTCTCAATGACGCGACCCTTATTGGCGTCGATGTAACGGTAGCCGGCCAAAGCCACGGCGATATCCGGCCGCATCTGTCGTGGCTGAAGAGCACGCTCGCCGATGTCGCGACGCCTTTTCTCCTCTTCATGCATCAGCCGCCGTTCGGCATCGGCATAGAAGTGCTCGATCAGGCCGGATGCAGAAATGACGACCTGCTTCTCGAGCTTTTAAACGCGGGGAGATCTCCGCCACTTGGAATTCTTTGCGGCCATGTTCACCGGCCGGTTTCCAGCAGAATGGGCTTGATTGCCCTCCAGACATGCGGTTCGCTTTGCCCGCCCAATCCGCTTCTTCTCAGAGATCGGGCTGATCTTGCCGTTCTCGACGCTTCCTCCTTTCTGGTCCACGAGGTCAGGAACGACCGGCTGCTATCGCACGTGGTATCGATGCAGACGCTCGCCCGCGCTTAGTCCGCTGGGAGCGAAAGAGCTTTCATCACGGGGCCTTCGATGGCTATATGATCAGATGATGATCATGCTGGAATGGATATTATGACAGGCACTGTTCTCGACCGTTTTCTCCGCTATGTTGTCATCGACACCCAATCCGATCCCGCCTCATCCGCGCAGCCGACCACCGAAAAACAGAAGGATCTCGGCCGGGTTCTGGTTGGAGAGCTCTTGGAGATCGGCCTTTCGGATGCGCATCTCGATGAGTACGGCTATGTTTATGCGACCATTCCGGCCAATACCGACAAGAGCGTGCCGGTCATCTGCTTCTGCTCGCATATGGATACTGCGCCCGACTTCACCGGCAAGAACGTCAGGCCGCAGATAGTGAAGGCCTATGCGGGCGGGGATATCCAGCTTCCCGGTGATCCGAGCCGGGTGATCCGTGTTTCAGAACATCCCGAGCTGAAGAACCAGATCGGCAACGATATCGTTACGACCGATGGAACGACCTTGCTCGGCGCCGACGACAAGGCGGGCCTGGCGGAAATCGTGGCCGCCGCGCAGATCCTCGTCGACAATCCCTGGATCAAGCATGGGACGATCAAGATCCTGTTTACGCCGGACGAAGAGGTCGGTCGTGGCGTCAACAAGGTCGATCTGAAGAAGCTCGGCGCGGATTTTGCCTATACGATGGATGGCGAAACCGCCGGCCATATCGAGGACGAGACCTTCTCGGCCGATAGCGTCGATATCGTCATCGCCGGCGTGGCAATCCATCCGGGCTTTGCCAAGGACCGGATGGAAAATGCCATCAAAATCGCCGGCGCGATTATCGACCGGCTGCCGAAGGAGATCGCCCCGGAAACGACCGAGGCAAAGCAGGGCTTCATCCATCCGACAGGGGTGGCTGGCTCGATGGAAAAGGCTGCGATCAGCCTCATCATTCGCGATTTCACCGACGAGGGTCTGACCGAAAAGGAGACCATGCTCGAAGCGATCGTCAAGGATGTGATGAAGGCCTATCCGGGCTCGACCTATCGTTTCGACGTGAAGGAACAGTACCGGAATATGAAGGTGGTGCTCGACCGTCATCCGGAGATCGTCGAGAACGCTGTCGAGGCGGTACGCCGGGCGGACATGACGCCGGTGCGCGGCAGCATCCGCGGCGGTACCGACGGCTCGCGTCTTTCCTTCATGGGCCTGCCGTGCCCCAACATTTTCGCTGGCGGTCACGCCTTCCACTCGCCGCTCGAATGGATCAGCCGCCAGGATATGGAAAAGGCTGTCAGGACGATCGTGGAGCTTGCGAAGGTCTGGGAAGAGCGCGCCTAGCGCTCTTCATTCTTCCGCAATCAGCCGCCGTTTGCCGAAATGCCTGGCCGCAGCATCACGCTGTCATAGGCAGGGCGCGGTGTCGGGATGGCGATTGGCGCGCCGGGTTCAGGCTCGATCGCGGTCGCGGTCGCTGCTGGTATCGGCAACGGGTTGGTACTTGCCGTCGGCGCGGGGTCTGGGGACGGGATCGGCACCGGAACATCTGACGGGATCAGCACCTCGAACTGTGGCGGCAGCATGCTCTCGCCGGGTACATAGTTCATCGCGACTTCGTAGGACGGCAGCGGTGGCGGCGTTTCGAGCGTTCCATCTTCGTCGCGCTTCTCGTAAAAGGCGTTGCCGCCCGCGACCGTCACATAGTGCATGTTATTGTAAGGAAATTTCAATCCTGCGGTGTGGAAGAACATCGCGTCCTTCACGGCCGGATGGCGCTCGCCCTTCAGGATCGCGTCAGCCGCGGTCGCAAGCTCGGGCTCTGCCTGCGGCTTGACCTCGCGCGTCATGACGCCAGGCGCAAACTGCTTCTTCTGGGCGACGACGCCACAGATGGAGTCGGCATAGGCGCCGGAGGTCAGCCTGTTCATGACCACACTGCCGACGGCCAGATAGCCATCCTCATCGGAATGCTGCGATTCGAAGTACATCGCCCGCTTCAGGCAGTCGCGATCTTTTGTGGTGTAATTGAAAGTGACCTTTGACGGTTGAACCTGTTTCGATTTGGCTTTAACCGGCGCTGCCGCCGGTTTCGGTGTCGTCGTGCAGCTCGCGGCTGCCAGTCCTACGAATAAAATCCCGACCAGGGATTTTCCAAAGGAAATCTCCGCCCTCAACGCCAGGTGCCTCCTATTGGAATTAGTCCAGCCCTTTTCGATCTAAGCGAAAACGTTTTTACCCGGCATGTGACAAAAATACAAACAACCGGAGATCACAAAAATAACAAAGGGTTCCCGCCGAAATACGATTCTGGCGGGAACCGGTGATATCAATTCCGGAATAGCTTCCAGCGTGTCGGCTTGAAGGCGACGCGGGACCGGTCGAGCCTGTCGGCCTCGCTCGGCGGAAGCTCGATCTCGATATGCGGGCGATCCTTGCCGATGTCGAGTTCGATATGGCGGGTGCCCGCGACGCGCCGGCTGGCGACCGGTTGGCCGGCGATGCAGTTCTCGGCGGATTCGCAGAGCCGGACATCGTGCGGGCGGAAATAGAGCTGCGCAGCACCATCGGCCTCGCTCTCGGCATTGAGGCCGAGCGAGCGGCCCTCGAAGTGGATATCGCCGCCGGCGACCTCCACCTGCAGGCAGTTCGACTGGCCGACGAAGCCGTAGACGAAGGGTGAGTTGGGGCTGTCATAGACCTGGTCCGGCGTGCCGACCTGCTCGATTGCACCCTGGCTCATGACGACGACGCGGTCGGCAAGCTCCATCGCCTCGTCCTGATCGTGGGTGACGAAGACGGTGGTGTGGCCGGTGCGGTCGTGGATTTCGCGCAGCCATTTGCGTAGGTCCTTGCGCACTTGCGCATCGAGCGCGCCGAAGGGCTCGTCGAGCAGCAGGACGTTCGGCTCGACCGCCATGGCGCGGGCAAGAGCCACGCGCTGGCGCTGGCCGCCGGAAAGTTGTGCTGGATAGCGCCTTTCAAGACCCGAAAGCTGTACGAGGTCGAGCAGTTCCAGCGCCCGCTTGCGGATCTCCGCTTTCGGCGGACGACGCGACGCATTGCGCACCTTCAGGCCGAAGGAGACGTTGTCGAGCACCGTCATATGGCGGAAAAGCGCATAGTGCTGGAACACGAAGCCGATGTTGCGCTGCTGGACTGTTTTCCTCGACGCATCCTCTTCGCCGAAGAAGATCTGGCCTTCAGTCGGGCTTTCAAGGCCGGCGATAAGGCGCAGAAGCGTGGTCTTGCCAGAGCCAGAGGGGCCGAGCAATGCGATCAATTCACCTGAGCGGATATCGAGCGAGACATCGTGCAGCGCCGGAAAGCGATCGAATTCCTTGCGTATGTTTTGGACGCGTACTTCCATTCTAATTCCTTCAGTGCCGCCGGCTGGCGGCGATTTCGGCGCTATAGCGCATTTCCAGCAGCGTCTTCAAAACAAGTGTGACGAGGGCAAGCAAGGCCAGAAGCGAAGCGACCGCAAAGGCCCCGGTGAAATTATACTCGTTGTAGAGGATTTCCACCTGCAACGGCATCGTGTTGGTCTGCCCGCGAATATGGCCCGATACGACCGACACGGCGCCGAACTCACCCATGGCGCGGGCATTGCACAGCAGCACGCCGTAGAGCAGGCCCCATTTGATGTTCGGCAGCGTGACGTGCCAGAAGGCTTGCCAGCCGCTTGCACCGAGCGAAAGGGCCGCTTCCTCATCCTGCGTTCCCTGTTCCTGCATGAGCGGAATGAGTTCGCGCGCAACGAAGGGGAAAGTGACGAACATGGTGGCGAGGATCAGCCCCGGCGCCGCAAACAGGATCTTGATGTCGTTGGTGCTCAGCCACTGGCCTAGCCAGGTATTGGCGCCGAAGAGCAGCACGAAGACAAGGCCCGAGATAACAGGCGAAACCGAGAAGGGCAGATCGATCAGCGTGGTCAGGAACGCCTTGCCCTTGAACTCGAACTTGGCGATCGCCCAGGCGGCGGCAACGCCGAAGGCAAGGTTCAGTGGCACACTGACGCCGGCGACGATCAGCGTCAGGCGGATGGCCGAGAAGGTCTCAGCATCCTGCAGAGCCGTAAAAAATGAACCGACACCCTTGCGGAAGGCCTCGACGAAGACGGCTGCGAGCGGCAGAAACAGGATCAAGAGCAGGAAGACGAGCGAGATGACGACCAGCACGATGCGGGCGACCTTGCTTTCGGTAACGGCCGAATGAACCTTGTGCGTCCCGGCCGTCGAGGTGATTGCGACGGAATCAGACGCCATAACCGTACCTCCGTCTGCTCCAGCTCTGGATGAGATTGATGACGAGCAGCATCGTAAAGGAGATGATCAGCATTATAGCAGCAATACCCGTTGCGGCCGCGTAATTGTACTCTTCGAGCTTGATGACGATCAGCAGCGGGGCGATCTCCGATTTGAACGGCAGGTTGCCGGCAATGAAGATGACCGAGCCGTATTCACCGACGGCGCGGGCGAAGGCAAGGGCGAAACCCGTCAGTACTGCGGGTGCAAGGCCCGGCAGCAGCACGCGTGCGATTGTCTGGAAACGATTGGCGCCGAGCGTGGCGGCAGCCTCCTCCACTTCCTTGTCGATCTCTTCCATAACCGGCTGGACCGTTCGCACGATGAAGGGCAGGCCGACGAAGATGAGGGCGACGACGATACCGGCCGGCGTGAAGGCGATCTTGATGCCGAGTGGCGTCAGGAACTGCCCGACCCAGCCGTTCGGAGCGTAGAGGGTTGTCAGTGCGATGCCGGCGACAGCCGTCGGCAAGGCGAAGGGAAGATCCACCATGGCGTCGATAATGCGTTTGCCGGGGAACCGGTAACGTACCAGGACCCAGGCAAGGATGACGCCAAAGACGACATTGAGACAGGCGGCGATGAAGGCGCAGCCGAAGCTGATGCGCAGCGCGCTCAGCGTTCGCTGGTCGAATGCAATGCCGAAGAACTTCTCCCAGCCGAGTGTGCTCGACCGCCAGGCAAGGCCGGACAGCGGGATAAGGACGATGAGGGTGAGCCAGATCAAGGTAAGGCCGAGCGCCAGTCCGAAACCCGGAATGACGCTCGGCCGCTTGAACCGCCACCGTGTGGGGTTATGTGCGCTCATAAGACCTATTATTGGGCAGGCTTGTAGATCTGGTCAAATACGCCGCCGTCGCCGAAGAATTTCGGCTGTGCATCCTTCCAGCCGCCGAAGTCGTCGATCGTGGCGAGCGTCAGCTTCGGGAAGCGGGCAATATCAGCCGGATCGGCTGCTTCCGGCTTGATAGGGCGGTAATAATGCTTTGCCGCGATCTTCTGGCCTTCATCCGAATAAAGGTAGTTCAGATAGGCTTCGGCGACCTTGCGGGTACCCTTCTTGTCGACGTTGCCGTCGACGATTGCGACAGGCGGATCGGCGCGGATCGAGAAGGAAGGGGTCACGATCTCGAACTGATCGGGGCCGAGTTCCTCGAGCGAGAGATAGGCTTCGTTTTCCCAGGCGAGCAGCACATCGCCGAGGCCGCGCTGAACGAAGGTGGTCGTAGCGCCGCGTGCGCCGGTATCGAGAACCGGAACGTGCTGCAGCAGTTTCGTCACGTATTCCTGCGCCTTGCCGTCGTCGCCGCCATTGGCCTGTTTGGCCCATGCCCAGGCAGCCAGGAAGTTCCAGCGGGCACCGCCGGAGGTCTTCGGGTTCGGCGTGATGACCTGGACGCCTTCCTTTACCAGGTCGCCCCAATCCTTGATACCCTTCGGGTTGCCCTTGCGCACGAGGAAGACGATCGTCGAGGTGTAAGGCGTCGAATTATTGGGGAACTTGGTCTTCCAATCGGCCGGGATCTTGCCGGTCTTCTTGGCGATGGCGTCGATATCGCCTTCGAGCGCCAGGGTGACGACATCGGCGTCGAGGCCATCTATGACGGAGCGGGCCTGGGCGCCGGAGCCGCCGTGCGATGCCTGGATCGTCACGGTTTCACCGGTGTCCTTCTGCCACTTGGCGGCAAAGGCAACGTTGAAATCCTTATACAATTCGCGTGTCGGATCATAGGACACGTTCAGAAGCGTCTGGTCGGCGAAGGCCGGTGCGACGCTGCCGATCGCAAAGCTGCTTGCCATGACCGCGGCCGCGACGAGCCGGGTGAGCCTTAAAGTCTGCATGGGAACCCTCCGTGGTTATGCGCTAAACTCTATCAACTAGGTCGTATAATGAAACGAAGATTGTTCCGGTTCCGGGGACCAACCTTAGAAAGCCATCCCATTTTCAGTGGGTGATTGCGAACGGGACGTGCTGTCAGTTGGCCGCGGCCAATTAAGGCACCACGCCACAGTCGTGATTTTTCTGCCACAGTTCGATCCCGAAAGTGACATTGGTGTGTCGATTTTTAGTCATCTTTTGCAGCACTGACGTTTTCGAGTGCCTACATGGATTTCCGGTCGTTGGGATTCGGCGACCGATGGTGGGGGTGTCCTTGAAGCACTGCTCGCCTCTTTCAAACCGTAAAAGGTCTTTCTGATGTCTATTAAAACTATCCTTCTTGGCTCTGTCGCCGCCCTTGCAGCGGTTTCCGGAGCACATGCAGCCGACGCTATCGTCGCAGCCGAGCCGGAGCCCGTAGAATATGTTCGCGTTTGCGACGCCTACGGGACTGGCTACTTCTACATCCCGGGCACCGAAACTTGCCTTCAGATCAGCGGTTACATCCGTTTCCAGCTTAACGCCGGCCAAAACGCTGGCGGCAATCGGGACACCAATGACTCCGACTGGGATGCCGTTACCCGTGGTCAGGTCACCTTCCAGACCAAGAACGACACCGAGTACGGCACGCTCACGGGCGTGATCACGCTGCGTACCAACGCTGACAACGCCACCAACCAGACGACCACGCTCGACGAAGGCTACATTGATATCGCCGGCTTCCGCGTGGGTAAGCAGTACAGCTGGTGGGATGACGATCTGAGCGGTGAGACGGACACGCTCTCGAGCAACGAGACGACCCACAACTCGATCCGCTATCAGTACGAGACCGACAACTTCGCGGCCGGTATCTCGCTCGATGAACTTGAAGAAGCCTACGATGAGAAGCCGGGCGAAGGCCCGAACAACTTCGGCGTTGCATCCCAGGTTTCCTTCAAGAGCGGCGCATTCAGCGGCTACCTGCTCGGTAGCTACGATACCGACAATGAGGAAGGCGCCATCCGCGCAATCCTGTATGCCGACATCGGCCCCGGTACCCTCGGCCTCGCTGGCATCTGGGCTAGCGGCGCCAACTACTACTACGAAGAGTCCGAATGGACGATCGCTGCAGAGTACAAGGTCAAGCTCACCGATAAGTGGGCCGTTACCCCGGCCTTCCAGTACTTCGACAAGATCGATCTCGATGCTGACGGCAAGGGCTTCAGCGGCGGCAGCGCCTATACGACCGGCGTGACCGTCGACTACCAGATCGTTGAAAATCTGCGCAGCAAGCTCAGCGTTCAGTACCACGACGAAGAAGACGGCGACGACGAAACCTTCGGTTTCCTGCGTCTCCAGCGCGACTTCTAATAAAAAGGGGCTGAAGCAGCCCCTTGTTCTCGATTTGCCTTCTCCCCGCTACGGCGGGGAGAAGGTCGAAAGCGGATTTCCCCTATGCGCGCGAATCCGCGATGAAATCCGAGTAGAATTCATCGACACTTCTGGCCTTGCGCATGGCCGCCAGGACGCCTTCCGATTGAAGCCTGCGGGCGATAGCAGCAAGCACGTTCAGATATTCCCCGCGGTTGTTTTCCCCGAAGAGCAGTACGAAGGCGATGTCCGTCGGGATATCGTCGATCGCATCGAAATCAAGCGGCTGCGCGAAACGGATCAGCAGGCCGCGCGGGCTCGTCATCCCGTCGATGGCTGCATGGGGAACGGCAATGCCGTTGCCGATGCCCGTGGAGCCGAGCTTCTCCCGGGATTCGAGCGCTTTTAGCACGGTCTGGCCGTCAATGCCGAAGGCCTTGCCGGCCTTTTCGGAGATCGCCTGCAGAGCGCGCCACTTGGTCGTCACCGACAGGCCGATGAAGGTATGCTCCGGCCGGATGATATCAGAGAGGTTCATTTCATTCTCGATGCTGTTTTCGGCAGGTATCAGTCAGGCTCACGGAGCCGGTAGCCGACGCCGGTCTCGGTGGTGATATAGTGTGGCTGGTCGGGAATCTGCTCGACCTTTTGCCGCAGCTGGCGCACATAGACGCGCAGATACTGCACATCCGCCGCCGGTCCCCATACCTGCTTCAGGAGAAATTGATGTGTCAGAACCTTGCCGGCGTGCTGAGCGAGTACGCGCAGGATGTCGTATTCCTTCGGTGACAGCTTGATCTCCCTGCCGTCGACCTTGACGATGCGCTTGACGAGATCGATCGACAGCCCGCCCGTCTGAAAGATCGCCTTTTCGCCCTGCTGCTGCAGCCGGTGGCGGAGCGCCACGCGGATACGGGCACCGAGTTCGTTGACGCCGAAGGGCTTCGTTACATAGTCGTCAGCACCGCTTTCCAGCGCCTTGACGATGCCGGCCTCGTCGGTACGGCTCGACAGGATGACGACAGGCATGGTGAGCCCGTCTTCGCGCCATTCCTGCAAAAGGTCATGGCCCGGCATGTCAGGAAGGCCGAGATCGAGCACGATGAGATCGGGCTGGTCGTCCTTAACGGACTGGCGGGCCGCACCGGCATTCGGCGCCTCATGCACTTCATAGCCTTGCGCGGTGAGACCGACGCGTAGAAGCTTGCGGATCGGGGGCTCGTCGTCGACGACGAGAATCTTGACGGCTGAACCGGTCATTTGAGTTCATCCAGTTTGGGAATGTCATTCGGTTTGGGAAGGCGGATGGTGAAGACGGCCCCGGACCGGTCGGTCCGGTTGCCGGCGGTGATCGTCCCGCCCATTGCCTCGATGAAGCCCCGGCATATGGAGAGGCCGAGGCCGGTGCCGGCGCGGACCTGATCGCCCTTGCGCACACGGTAGAAGGTGTCGAAGACACGGGTGAGATCTGCAGGAGGAATGCCCGGGCCTTCGTCGGAGACCTGTAAGACGACATTGTCGGCATCCGCCCAACCCTCGATGCGGATGATCGAACCCTCGGGCGCGTATTTGGCGGCATTGTCGAGCAGATTGAAGAGGACCTGTTCGAAGAGAACAGGATCAACGCGGACCATGGGCAGGTCGGCAGCGATCGTCATCTCCGTCCTGTGATGGTCTAGGATCTTGGCAGCCCTTCGCAAGGCGGTGCCGGCGATGTCGCCGGCATAGTGCAGCGCATAATTCGGTTCCATGGCACCGGATTCGATCTTCGTCATGTCGAGCAGGTTGGCGATGAAGCGGTTGAGGCGCTCGGATTCGTCGACTACGGTCGAGAGAAGATCGGTGCGGTCCTCCGCCGACATGGAATCGAAATAGTCGCGCAGCGTGCCGGACGCGCCGAGGATCGCCGCAAGCGGCGTCTTCAGATCGTGCGAGATCGAGGTCAGCAAGGCAGACCGCAGCCGATCGGCTTCCGCCGCAAGCTTGGCGCGATCGACATCGGCGACGAGCTGGACACGCTCGATGGCGAGTGCAGCCTGGTCCGCAAGAGCGTCCAGAAGTCGCTGCTGCTCGGGCGTCAGCAACGGGCCATCCCGGCGGTCGCTGTCGAGACCGATGACGCCGACGGCGGTGCGGCCAGTGCGCAGCGGGACATAGAGGCGCTTGGCACCGGGCAGGGTATCGGCGCCGCGACCGGCGGCATGATTATGCTCCCAGGCCCAGCGGGCGGCGGCAATATCGGCGTCGTCGAGCGTATCGTCGGGCGGATAACCGGCTTTAACCGCGATGGAATTACCCTCCGGCAGGAGCAGAACGACGCGCACCTTGAGCATCGAGGCGATCTGGAAGGCGGTTGCCCAGAGAACGTCATCGAGCGTGCCGGTGCCGGCGAGCTTCTTGGAAAAGAGATAGAGGTCTTCCGTCGTTCGCGCCCTCTGCCGGGCGGCGACCGCCTGCCGCTGCACCGTCGCCGTGAGATTTGAGGCGACAACGGCGACACCTAGGAAAAAGAAGAGCGCCAGCACGCTTTCGGGGTCGTTGATCGTCAGGGTATAGCGCGGCGGCAGGAAGAAGAAGTTGAAGCAGAGGGCGCTGACGATACAGGTATAGAGCGCCGGCCTCAGCCCATGGATAACCGCTGATGTCAGCACCGCCATCAGGAAGACGAGCGCGAGATTGCGCACGTCGAGAACCTGGTCGAGCACTACGCCGACAGCCAGCGCAATGGCGACATAGGCCGCCGAGAGGATATAGGCCCTGAAATTCAGTGCCGGCGCGCTGGCAGCCGCCTTGACGCCGCGCTGCGAAGCCGTGTCTTTCTCGTTCCCGGAAATGACATGAACACTGATATCGCCGGCCCGCCGGATCAGCTCGTCGGTTGTCGAACGGTTCCACCACCCCTCCCGCCAGGTCGGCTTATTTGGGGCGCCGATAACGATGTGGGTGACGTTGTTGGCGGTGGCGTGGCGCACCAGCTCTTCGGCCACTTCGCGGCCGGGAATGGTGATTGCTTCGCCGCCGAGCTGTTCAGCAAGCCGCAGGGTGGCTGCGATCGTGTCTCGCTGCGTTTCCGACAGATTGATGGAGCGGTTGGTCTCGATATAGACGGCGGCCCAGGGGCCACGCAGGCGCGAGGCCATGCGCGAGGCATAGCGCACCAGCGAGGCAGAGCGGGGATGCTCGTCGATCGACACTAGCACGCGTTCGCCGGCGGCCCACGGGCCGGAAATCGCATGCGCCTGCATATGGGTCAGCAACTGGTCGTCGACGCGCTGAGCAGTCTTGCGCAGGGCGAGTTCGCGCAGCGCCGTCAGGTTGCCAGGCGTGAAATAATTGGTCAGCGCGCGCTCGGCGGTCTTTGCCACATAGACCTTGCCATCGTGAAGACGCTTGATGAGGTCGTCGGGTGTCAGGTCGATGATCTCGATATCATCAGCCATGTCGATCACAGAGTCCGGCACGGTTTCGCGCACCCGGATGCGGGTGATCTGAGAAACGACGTCGTTCAGGCTCTCCACATGCTGGATGTTCAGCGTCGAATAGACATCGATGCCGCGGTCGAGCAGTTCCTTGACATCGAGATAGCGCTTCGGATGGCGGCTGCCCTCGGCATTGGTATGGGCGAGCTCGTCGACGAGAACGAGATCGGGCTTGCGGGCGAGAATGGCATCGAGATCCATCTCTTCGAGCGATTGGCCGCGATAGGCGATCTCCACACGCGGAACGATCTCGAAACCGGCCAGCAGCGCCTCGGTCTCTTTGCGGCCGTGGGTTTCGACGACGCCGATCACCACGTCGAGGCCATCGGCCATCTTGGCGTGGCCGGAGCCCAGCATTTCATAGGTCTTGCCGACGCCGGGTGCAGCGCCCAGGAAGATCTTCAGGCGCCCGCGCGACTCCGCCCGGGCCTTTTCGAGAAGCGCATCGGGAGAGGGCCTGCCGGCCTGGTCGCGGTTGTCGTCTGGCATGCGGTTCGGTCTTTCTTCACGAGCAAGCCCCGGCTCGCTTGTCGCGCTCCGGGGCTCTCAACCTTTACTGAGTCATAGAAGCATCAAGGCTCTGGTTCAACGCCAGAACATTTACGGTCGGTTCGCCGAGCAAGCCGAGTTCACGTCCCGTGACGGCTGCATCGACCAGCGCCTTGACCTTGGCTTCATCGACGCCGCGGGCCTTGGCGACACGCGGCACCTGGAAATAGGCGGCATCCGACGAAATATGCGGATCGAGGCCGCTGCCTGAAGCGGTGACGAGGTCGGCAGGAACCTCGGCATTCGGGTTGGTCGCCTTGGCAGCCTCATAATCGCCTTTCACCCGGTCGATCAGCTTCTGGCTGGTTGGGCCGAGGTTGGAGCCAGAGGATGCAGCGGCATTGTAGCCGTCGCCCGCGGCGGACGGGCGGCCGTGGAAATACTTGTCGCTGGTAAATGCCTGGCCGATCAGCGTGGAGCCGATGACCTTCCCGTCCTTTTCAATAAGGCTGCCATTTGCCTGGAAAGGGAAGATGGCCTGAGCGGCACCCGTCATGGCAAGCGGGTAGAGAAGGCCGGTGATAGCCGTGGTGGCAACGATCATGACGATTGCCGGACGAAATTCTCTAAACATTGTTGTAACTCCTTAGGCGAGGCCGACGGCCGTGATGACGATGTCGATCGCCTTGATGCCGATGAAGGGAACGATGATGCCGCCGAGGCCGTAGATCAGCAGGTTGCGGGAGAGCAGTGCGCCGGCGCCGATCGGACGGTAGCGCACCCCCTTCAACGACAGCGGGATCAGTGCGATGATGATCAGCGCGTTGAAGATGATCGCCGACAAGATGGCGCTCTGCGGCGTGGCGAGGCCCATGACGTTGAGCACGCCAAGCTGTGGGTAGAAGGTCAGGAACATCGCCGGGATGATGGCAAAGTATTTGGCGATATCGTTGGCGATCGAGAAGGTCGTCAGCGCGCCGCGCGTCATCAGCAACTGCTTGCCGATTTCGACGATCTCGATGAGCTTTGTCGGGTCGCTGTCGAGGTCGACCATGTTACCGGCCTCGCGGGCTGCGACAGTACCGGTGTTCATGGCCACACCAACGTCGGCCTGTGCCAGCGCCGGAGCGTCGTTCGTGCCGTCGCCGCACATGGCGACCAGCTTGCCCTTGGCCTGCTCTTCGCGGATGAGCTGCAGCTTGTTCTCAGGCGTTGCCTGGGCGAGGAAATCGTCCACGCCGGCTTCGGCGGCAATCGCTGCTGCCGTCATCGGGTTGTCACCGGTAATCATGACGGTGCGGATACCCATGCGGCGAAGCTCGTTGAAGCGCTCGCGAATGCCTCCCTTGACGATATCCTTGAGCTGGATAACGCCAAGCAGCTTGCCGTCGCGGGCAACGGCAAGCGGCGTGCCGCCGGCCTTGGCGATCTCGTCTGAGATCGACTGCAGTTCACGGACGATTTCGGCGCCGTTCTTCGAAGACGCGTCGCCATTGACGTAGGTCAGCACCGCATCGACAGCGCCCTTGCGGATCGCGGAGCCCTCGAGATCGACGCCGCTCATGCGGGTCTGAGCGGTGAAGGGCACGAAGGTGGCCTTCAGACTTGCCATGTCGCGGCCACGGATGGCGTATTTTTCCTTCGCGAGCACAACGATGGAGCGGCCCTCGGGCGTTTCATCAGCGAGCGAGGCAAGCTGAGCAGCATCGGCGAGATCCTGTTCAGAAATGCCGCGGACCGGGCGAAAGCTGGTGGCCTGGCGGTTCCCGAGCGTAATCGTGCCGGTCTTGTCGAGCAGCAGCGTGTCGACGTCGCCGGCTGCTTCGACGGCGCGGCCAGACATGGCGAGCACGTTGAAGCGGACGAGGCGGTCCATGCCGGCGATGCCGATTGCCGACAGCAGGGCGCCGATGGTGGTCGGGATCAGCGTGACGAAGAGTGCGACGAGCACGATGATCGGGATCGAGCCGCCAGCGTAAGCTGCAAAGCTCGGGATCGTCGCCGTGGCGAGCACGAAGATCAGCGTCATGCCGGCGAGCAGGATGTTGAGCGCGATTTCGTTCGGGGTCTTCTGGCGCTCGGCGCCTTCGACGAGCGAGATCATGCGATCGAGGAAGGTTGAGCCGGCGGCAGCGGTAATGCGTACGCGGATCCAGTCGGAAAGAACCTGTGTGCCGCCTGTGACGGCCGAACGGTCGCCGCCGGATTCACGGATAACAGGGGCGGATTCACCCGTGATGGCTGCTTCGTTGACCGAGGCGACACCTTCGACGACTTCGCCGTCGGAGGGGATGATGTCGCCGGCCTCGACGAGAACGAGGTCGCCGACCTTCAGGCTCGTGCCGGGCACCATGCGGTAGCCACTGCCGTTATTGGCTGTCAGCAGCTTGGCCTGGGTTTCGGTGCGGGCCTTGCGCAGCGAATCTGCCTGCGCCTTGCCGCGGCCTTCGGCGACGGCTTCAGCGAAGTTGGCAAAAAGCACGGTGAACCAGAGCCAGAGGTTGATCTGGAAGGAGAAGGCGAGATTGCCGTTGCCTGAGACGAGGTCGCGCAGGAACAGAACGGTGGTGAGCGCCGAGACTGTGGCCACGACGAACATGACCGGGTTTTTGGCAAGCGCGCGGGGGTTGAGCTTGGTGAAAGCAGCGCCCACGGCCGGAATGAGGATGCGAGAATCCAGGATGCTCGCGGATTTTGCCTGGCTCATAAGAGACTCCAGCTTTGAAACGAGGATGGCGAACCGGATTGCCGGTCAGCCCTGTAAAATTCTGATTGCGCAGACGACGACGAGCAGGCCTGCCATCATCACCAGGATGATGTCGGAGGCGCGCGGCGTCCGCTGGGCTCCACGCCCCGGCAGACCGGGACGTGGATGGAAGGCTTTTCGGAGCCTGTGACGGATAATCATGACACCCACCTCAGAAGGTCTGGCCGGCAATCGTGACCAGGTGCTCGACGACTGGGCCGAGGGCCAGTGCCGGGAAGAAGGTGAGACCACCGACGATCAGGATCGTGCCGATCAGCAGGCCGACGAAGAGCGGTCCATCCGTCGGGAAAGTGCCTGCCGAGGCTGGAACCGTCTTCTTCGTGACCAGGGAGCCGGCAATCGCAAGAGCCGGAATGATGACGAGGAAGCGGCCCATCAGCATGCCTATGCCGAGCGTGACGTTGTACCAGGGCGTATTGCCCGTCAGGCCGCCGAAAGCCGAGCCGTTGTTGGCCGCAGCCGACGTATAGGCATAGAGGATTTCGGAGAAACCGTGCGGGCCGGCCGTGCCGATCGAGGCGACTGCCGAGGGCAGCACGCTGGCGATCGCGGTGAAGACCAGCATGGCGAGCGGCAGGCAGAGAATGGCGAGAACGGCCATCTTCATCTCCTTCGCCTCGATCTTCTTGCCGAGATATTCCGGCGTGCGGCCGACCATGAGGCCCGCCACGAAGACCGCGACGATGATGAACATCAGGATGCCGTAGAAGCCAGCGCCGACGCCGCCAACGATGACTTCGCCGAGTTGCATGTTGATCAGCGGAACGAGGCCGCCGAGCGCCGTGAAGCTGCCATGCATGGCGTTGACCGCGCCGCAGGAGGCGGCTGTGGTGATGACCGCAAATAGCGAGGACATGGCGACGCCGAAGCGGACTTCCTTACCTTCCATATTGCCGCCACCGAGACCGAAGGCGTGCATCAGCGGATTGCCGGCAGCTTCCGCCCAATAGGTGACGCCGACGCCAACGATGAAGAGCAGGCCCATGGAGGCGAGGATCGCCCAGCCCTGGCGCTGGTTGCCGACCATGCGGCCGAAGACGTTGGTAAAGGCTGCGCCAATCGCAAAGATCGACACCATCTGGATCATGTTCGAGATATTGTCGGGGTTCTCGAAGGGATGGGCGGAGTTGGCATTGAAGAAACCGCCGCCATTGGTGCCGAGCATCTTGATGGCAAGCTGCGAGGCGACGGGGCCGACGGCGATCGTCTGCTTGGCGCCTTCGAGCGTCGTGGCATCGACATAGGGGCCGAGCGTCTGCGGCACGCCGAGCCAGACATAGGCAAGCGTCAGCACGATGCAGAGCGGCAGCAGAACGTAGAGCGTGGCGCGGATCATATCGACCCAGAAATTGCCGATCGCCTTTCCCGATGCGCGCGAGAAGGCGCGGATGAACGCAACGGCAATCGCCATGCCTGTCGCAGCCGACACGAAGTTCTGGACGGTGAAGCCCATCATCTGTGTCAGATAGGACATGGTGCTTTCGCCACCGTAATTCTGCCAATTGGTATTGGAGACGAAACTGACGGCGGTGTTGAAGGAGAGTTCCGGACCGACGGCGGCCATGCCGGTCGGGTTAAAAGGCAACGCGCCTTGCAGGCGCATCAGCGCATAAAGCACGATGACGCCCATCAGGTTGAACATCAGCATGGCGAAGGCATAGGAGGTCCAGTGCTGGTCTTCGCGTTCGCTGGTGCCGGCAACAGCGTAAAGTCCTCGTTCGATCGGAACGAGGACCGGTGAAAGGAATGTGCGCTCGCCGCTGAAGACACGCGTCATGTAACCGCCGAGCGGTTTGACGAGCACAAGGATGATCCCGCAGTAAAGCAGAATCTGAAGCCATCCGTTGAGGGTCATGGGAGGAAACTTTCAGTACCCGGCTGCTTCTGGATGAGAAGCGCCGGCTCTTTCAGAAACGTTCTGGGCGGATGAGAGCGTAGGTGAGGTAGACGGTGAGAAACACGGTCACGGCACCGCTCAAGATATAATCGAGGGTCATCTGTTCTCTCCTGTCAAAGCCTGTCGCAGGCGCGTGTATAGGCAAAGCAAATTCCGAAGAATACGATTGCAGTGCCGAGTAGAATTATATCCATCATCGATCTTGACTCCGATTTGTTATTCTTGGAGTCAGACAAGACAAAGGGTGCCGGCTCGCTGGAGGTGGCACCTTTTATGCTTTCTGGCGTGGAGATGATCTTTGCGATCTCTCGGACATTAATATGCGGCCGAACCGCATAAAGGTTCGAGATTGCGCCGGCGGCATCAATATAAAAATCTTATAAATGCCTTTATGCGGCCGATGGCGCGTCCGGGCCGGTCAGGCAAACGAAAAACGCCGTACCCGGCAGGCACGGCGTGATATCGAATAGCGTAATATTGAAGGTCAGGGATCGACCCTGAACTGATAATGGCCTTCGGCGCTGTGGCCATCCATGGAGAGCACACGCCAGTTGAGCGTGTAAAGACCAGGCGCCATGGCGGGATCGAGCGGAACCTTGAAGACCGATCCTTCCGGACCGGAGAGGAAGGGCTTACCCGTAGGGAGTACGAGGCCTTGCGCGTCGAATAGGATGGCGGTCGAGCGGGCGAGATCGACGGGGCCGGTGAAGGTGAGCTCGAGATTGGCCGGCACCAGCTTTTCTTCCTGCTGCGGCGGCGGAAGCGATGCTTCTTCGATCGCCGCAGACGCCTCGTTTGCGGCAAAGAGAAGAGATGCGAACAGGCAGAATGACACAATCGATTTCATGACGGTCTTCCTTACATTGCCGATTCGCATGGTGTCGGGAGCGTCATGCCCCGCCGCGCCATGCCGGCGCATGCTTAATAACGCTGCGGAGGGCGATTTCGATCCCGCGCCCGTGCAATAACCCGCACTGGCTGCAGCAATGGCTGCGGCTGGCGGCCTTGCTGGAGTGCAGCGACAGCCTCGTCCACCAGGTTGTGCCAGAATTCGCGGAGCTGTCGCGTGATCTGCGAGTTGGAAGACAGGTTTCTGCCGACATTATCGTTGTCGTGCTTCATCGCTTTACTCCTTTCCACTTTGTTGTGGTCGTCGATAGCAAATGTAGTCCTCGCCGGGCGTTTCCGGAATCATACGGACGTCTAGTGCGCGCTTATCTTTCGGGTGATAAGCATGTGAGCATTTCGTCACATAATGAGCAAAAGCCTGATGGAGATGATTGAATTGCTGGGCCTTGCGGTCTTATAGTCGCCGCAACGGCGCCCCATGAATCGCGGGAGCCATAGGGAAGGAAACCGATCATGACCAAAGTCCGTGCGCTGGTACTGGAGCGCCAGCATGAGCTTGCGCTTCGCGATATCGATCTGCCTTTGGAGACAGGCCCCGGGCAGGTGAAGATCAAGATCCATACCGTGGGTGTCTGCGGCTCCGATGTGCATTATTACACGCATGGCAAGATCGGGCCCTTCATCGTCAACGAGCCGATGGTGCTCGGCCATGAGGCGGCAGGCACTGTGGTCGAGGTCGGCGCCGGTGTGACGCATCTGAAGGTCGGCGATCGCGTCTGCATGGAACCCGGCATTCCCGATCCCAATTCCAAGGCAAGCCGGCTCGGCCTGTACAATGTCGATCCAGCCGTCACCTTCTGGGCGACGCCGCCGATCCACGGCGTCCTGACACCTGAGGTCGTGCACCCTGCCAATTATACGTTCAAGCTGCCGGACAATGTCAGTTTCGCCGAAGGCGCGATGGTCGAGCCCTTCGCGGTCGGAATGCAGGCAGCCACCAAGGCGAAGATTGCACCCGGCGACACTGCGGTCGTCCTCGGCGCCGGCCCGATCGGCACCATGGTCGCGATTGCCGCCCTTGCCGGTGGCTGCGCCCGCGCGATCGTTGCCGACCTCGCCCAGCCGAAGCTCGATATTGCTGCGCAGTACCAGGGCGTTATTCCAGTCAATATCCGCGAAAAAAATCTCGCCGAGGAAGTCAGCCGGCTGACCGATGGCTGGGGTGCGGATGTGGTCTTCGAATGCTCGGGCTCGCCGAAAGCCTGGGAGACGATCATGGCTTTGCCGCGCCCGGGCGGCGTCATCGTCGCCGTCGGCCTGCCGGTCAATCCAGTCGGCTTCGACGTCTCGACGGCCTCCACCAAGGAAATCCGCATCGAAACGGTGTTCCGCTACGCCCATCAGTATGAGCGTTCGATCGCCCTTCTCGGATCGGGTCGTGTCGACCTGAAGCCGCTGATATCGGAGACTTTCACCTTCGAGGATTCGATCAAGGCCTTTAACCGTGCGGTCGAGGCACGTCCGACGGACGTTAAGCTTCAGATCCTCATGGACTAAGGCCCTTTAAGGGTACTTGATCCCAACTTTCCTCTTGCGAAGCACCAGCGCCGCGCCCGCGATGAGGGTCGCGGCGCCGAGTGCGATCAGCAGATGATGATGTAGCGGCAGGCGACCGAATATCTGGTGAATCCCGTGCCCAAAGGCATAGCCGAGTGCCGTGAAGAGCTGGCCCCAGATGAGTGCTGCCAGAAGGTTGAGCACGAGGAACCTCTGCGTCGATATATGCGTCGTGCCGATGACGATCGGGCTGATCGTCCGCAATCCCACCAGAAAGCGGAACGCAAAAATGAAGCCGGTCGGATATTTTTCCAGAAGTTGCGTGACCCGTGCGAGCGCCGGCGTTTCCATCACGCGGCGAACGAAACTCCATTGGGCGGCATAGCGGCCGGCAAAGAACCACATCTGATCTCCGGCGAATGATCCCGCCGAGGCGGCCATTGAGGCGGCCCAATAGGTCAGAAGGTCGCGATGCGCGATAACGCCGCCGAGAAAGGCGGCAGTTTCACCCTCAAAGGCGGTGCCGAGAAAGATCGCCGGAAGGCCGTAATTTTCGATCAACAGTTCGATATTCAATGACCGGTCTCCGGCTGATTGCGATCTTCGGGATCAGATCGCCTTCAAATCACCCAGCAGCGTCGGGATCAATTCCGAAACGGTCGGATGTATCGGCACGGACCACCGCAGCACTGGATAGGTCGTGCCGGCATTCATGGCATCGATGAAGCCGTGGATTGCCTCGTCGCCCTCGATGCCGAGAATGGCTGCACCCAGGATTTCCTTGGTCTCGGCATCTGCGACCACCTTCATGAAGCCCTTGGTTTCACCGCGCTCATTGGCGCGGCCGACCCGGCTCATCGGGCGGGTCGAGACCATGATCTTGCGGCCTGAGGCGCGTGCCTGCTTTTCCGTCATGCCGACGCGGCCGAGCGGCGGATCGATATAGAGGGCATAAGCCAGAATGCGACTTGAAACCTTGCGATCGCCACCGTCGAGCAGATTGGCGGCGGCGATCTCGAAGTCATTGTAAGACGTATGGGTGAAGGCGCCGTGGCCGTTGCAGTCCCCGAGCGCCCAGATGCCCTCGACATTGGTGGCCAGCCGGTCGTCGACGGTGATGAAGCCGCGCTTATCGGTGGCCACACGCGCGGCATCGAGGCCGAGATCGTCGGTATTCGGCGTCCGGCCGGTGGCGACAAGCACGTGGCTTGCCTCGATCGTTTCGGAGTCGAACGTGACAGTTGCACCACCGGCGCCCTTGGCGAAGCGGATGTCCTTGACGTCGGTATGGATCTTTACGCCCTCGGATCTCAAGATATCGGCGATCGCATCGGAAATATCCTCGTCCTCGCGGGAGGCGAGTTTTGGGCCGCGCTCGATCACCGTCACTTCTGCCCCGAAACGTCGGTACATTTGTGCAAATTCCAAGCCGATATAGCTGCCGCCGATAATGGCGAGATGCTTCGGCAGGATGTCGAGATGGATGATGCCGGTGCTGGTCAGATAGTCGATATCGGCAAGACCCGGCATATCGGGGATGACAGGGCGGGCGCCGACATTGAGGAAGATCTTCGGTGCTGTCAGCGTGTCGCCGTTGACGACGACTTCTTTCGGGCCTGTGAAGCGGGCATGGCCGTAGATGACTGTCATAGTCTTCATGCCACCGAACCAGCCGCTCAAACCGTTACGCGCATCCATGATGATCGTTTCTGCGCGATGGCGCACGGTCTTCATGTCGATTGCGATTTCGCCCGGGATCTGCACGCCGTAATCGGTGCCACGCCGCGCCACATGGGCAGCGCGGGCGCTTGCTACCAGTGTCTTCGTCGGCATGCAGCCTGCATTGACGCAGGTGCCGCCGAGGAACTTGCGCTCGATCAGCGCCACCTTCATGCCCGTTTCCGCCATGCGGGCGGCGAGGAATGGGCCGGCCTGGCCGGCGCCGATGACGATTGCGTCGAAGCTCTTCATCAGACTGCCCACGCGATGATAATGGCGCCGATGACAGCAACGGCATCCTCGATCAGGGCCGCCGGACGATCCTGGCCGAAGGAGGCTGCGAGCTTGCCGCGGGCGGCTGCACCGCCGAGCGTGCCGATGACCGCGCCGATGACGCCGGCGATCAGGCCGGCGAAGAGCAGGCTGCTTGCGGCGCCGATGACGGCACCGCACAGCGCGCCAACGATGATGCGGGTGGCGAACTGGATCGGCACCTTGCGCGAGGGGGTGGAGGGCAACTGGTCGGTGATGAGCTCAATGATGGCAAGCGCCGTGAAGATCCATGGCGTCCACTGGTAGCCCATGAAGGCAAGCGGCGTCTGAGAGATATCGAACCAGCCGAGTGCCGCGCCCCAGGCGATGGCGGCAGGTGCGGTCATGGCGCGAAGACCGGCAATGACACCGATCAGAAGTGCGAGCAGCAGAAACATATGCAAATCCCCTTTGCACCGCCGGCCTCTCTGCCGCGGCAAGGGGAGGTTTGCACATTGTTGTCAAGGTTGCAATTCGCCTCGCGCACGACTGAATTAGTTGGAGAAGGCGGCAATGCCTGTGATCGCGCGGCCGAGAATAAGCGCATGAATGTCATGCGTTCCCTCGTAGGTGTTGACCACTTCGAGATTGACGAGGTGGCGAGCGACGCCGAACTCGTCGGAAATGCCATTGCCGCCCAGCATGTCGCGGGCTGCACGGGCAATCTCCAGTGCCTTGCCGCAGGAATTGCGCTTGAGGATCGACGTCAGTTCGACGGGCGGATGACCTTCTTCCTTCATGCGTCCAAGACGCAAACATCCCTGAAGCCCGAGCGAGATTTCGGTTGCCATATCGGCGAGCTTCTTCTGGATGAGCTGGTTGGCGGCGAGCGGCCGGCCGAACTGCTGACGGTCCAGCGTATATTGCCGGGCTGTCGCATAACAGGCTTCAGCTGCACCCAACGCGCCCCAGGCGATGCCGAAGCGAGCGGAGTTGAGGCAGGTGAAAGGTCCTTTGAGGCCGCTGACGTCGGGTAGCAGATTCTCTTCCGGCACGAAGACATTGTCCATGACGACTTCGCCTGTGATCGAGGCACGCAGCCCAACCTTGCCCTGGATCTTCGGGGCTGAGAGACCCTTCCAGCCCTTTTCCAGGATGAAACCGCGGATGAGGCCATCCTCGGTCTTTGCCCAGACGACGAAGACATCGGCAATCGGCGCGTTCGAGATCCAGGTCTTGGAGCCGGTCAGGCTATAGCCGCCGTCGACCTTCTTTGCCCGCGTCGCCATGGAGCCCGGATCAGAGCCGTGATTGGGCTCGGTCAGGCCAAAGCAGCCGATCCATTCGCCGGTCGCAAGCTTCGGCAGGTACTTCTTCTTCTGTTCTTCCGAGCCGAAGGCGTCGATCGGCACCATGACAAGCGAGGACTGCACGCTCATCATCGAACGGTAACCGCTGTCGACCCGCTCCACTTCGCGGGCGATCAGGCCGTAAGCGACGTAGCCGAGGCCAGCGCCGCCATATTCCGGATCGATCGTCGGGCCGAGAAGGCCGAGTTCGCCCATCTCCCGGAATATTTCCGGATCGGTCTTCTCATGGCGGAAGGCTTCGAGGACACGAGGGGCAAGCTTTTCCTGTGCATAGGCATGAGCGGTTTCCTGCACCATGCGCTCCTCGTCGGTCAGTTGCTCCACCAGCCGGAAGGGATCGGCCCAGTCGAAAACCTCGTGCGTGTGCTGCATGTCCAGTCTCCTCACCACTGTTTAGGACCATTCTAAAGGCATGCCTGATTTAAGGTCGCATAGACCCGCCCGTTTGCGGCGTCAACAAGGCGTTCATCGCGCCAAAGATACAGAACCCATCTTTTCAACTGGCGGCCGGTGCGCCAGTTTGCGCGCGACAGATTCTAGAAGGAGGAGGCAGACATGTCATCGAGCGATCTTTTCGTATCGGCGGAAGGTGCCGACTGGGTAAACCCCGAGCCGGGTGTGACCCGCCGGATCATGACCTATCTGCCTGAGATGATGATGGTGGAAGTGGCTTTCGAGGCAGGCGCCGTGGGTGCTGCCCATTTCCACCCTCACATACAGGCGAGCTATGTCGCCGAAGGCAGCTTCGAAGTGACGATCGACGGCCGCACTGAAGTCTTGAAGCAGGGCGGCAGCTTCATCGTGCCGCCCAATCTGGTCCACGGTGTCAAGGCGCTGGAAAAGGGTCGCCTGATCGACACCTTCACCCCGCATCGCGCCGAATTCCTGAAATAGTCACATCTCTGCCTTCACCTTTCGCCCTGTGCCTATATAGGGCGGGATGAAACAGGCGTCTTCGCTGCGTGCCGTTTCCCTCAAGAAGTCGATGACGGCGCGCACACGTGGCGCCTGCTTCAAATCCCTGTGGCAGGTGATCCAGTAGTGCCGCTTGAGGTCGATCTCGTTGGGCAGCACGCGCACCAGTTCGGGATAACGGCAGGCGAAGAAATAGGGCAGGATGCCGAGACCAAGGCCGTTTCTGGTGGCCGTCAACTGCGCGAAGATGCTGGAACTCTGGAATTGCGGCTTGATGCGCGGATGCACGTCGCCGAGATAATCGAGCCCAGGTGCGAAGATCATTTCCTCGATATAGCTGATGAAGGGGTGGTTCAGCAGGTCATCACGCGTGCTGATGGGTGCCGCGCGGGCGAGATAGTCGCGCGAGGCGTAGACCTGCAGATGATAGTCCGTCAGCTTTTCCGCAAAGTAGGGGCCTCCCTTGGGCTCATCGAGGACGACGGAAATATCGGCCTCCTTGCGGGAGAGCGACATGATCTGCTGGATGGTGACGAGTTCCAGTGCCAGATGCGGATGGCGGGCGGCAAATTGCGGAAGGACGGTCGCAAAGAAGAAATTAGCGAAACCTTCGGGAGCGCTGAGGCGCACAAGGCCGCGCTGGCTTAGCGAGCCATCGGCGAGATCGGCCCGCAGCCGTTCCGTTTCCTGTTCCATCTTCTCGGCGGTCTCGACAAAGCGCGTGCCCATGGCGGTCAGCACGTAACCGCGCGGATTGCGCTCGAAGAGCTTCACCTTCAGTGCGAATTCCAGCCGGTCGATACGCCGCGACACGGTCGCATGGCTTGAGCGCAGCTGCCGGGCGGCCGTCGAAAGCTGGCCGGTGCGGGCAACGGCTAGAAAAAACTGCAGGTCGTCCCAAGTAAACTGCGAAGCATGGCTCATCGGCGTCGCCCATCCGTCTACGTCTTTGGTCTAATGCCGCCCGGCAAAGAGAGCGCTGTGACTGTTGCCAGAGCACCATTATGACGAGTTCTGTTCAAAAACGAACAGATACTGTTTGGAATTAGATGTAAACCGCCAGTTGCCTCATGGAGGAAATTCCGTGATCGTAAGGGTGGAGCGGCTGCTTTGAGGAGAGCGGGTCGCCAAATTTGAACAGATTCGCGATCTGGCCAATCTCTGGGAGGAGAGACTATGCGAAAGAATTTCATTGCGTCCGTTGCATTTTTGCTTGCAAGCAGCACCGCCGTCTTCGCTCAAAGTGCTGCCATTTCCGATGGTAAGGTCAAGATCGGCATTCTAAACGACCAGTCGGGCGTTTATGCCGACTTCGGTGGCAAGTCCTCTGTCGAGGCTGCCAAGATGGCCGTTGAGGACTTCGGCGGCAAGGTGCTCGACATGCCGGTCGAAATCGTCGATGCCGACCACCAGAACAAGCCTGATATCGCCTCCAACATTGCCCGCCAGTGGTATGACACCGAACAGGTCGATGCCATCATGGAGCTGACGACCTCTTCCGTGGCGCTTGCTGTGCAGGCCATCGCCAAGGAAAAGAAGAAGATCGATATCGTTACCGGTGCTGCGACAACGGATCTCACCGGCAAGGCTTGCTCGCCTTATGGCTTCCATTGGGCTTACGACACCCATGCGCTCGCCGTCGGCACCGGCGGCGCACTGGTCAAGCAGGGCGGCGACAGCTGGTTCTTCCTGACGGCAGACTATGCCTTCGGCTATTCGCTGGAACAGCAGACCAGCGATTACGTCAAGGCGAGCGGCGGCACGGTCGTTGGTGCGGTGCGTCATCCGCTATCGACGCAGGACTTCTCGTCCTTCCTGCTGCAGGCGCAATCATCCGGCGCCAAGGTCATCGGCCTTGCCAATGCCGGCCTCGATACCTCGAACGCCATCAAGCAGGCCGCTGAATTCGGCATCACGCAGGGCGGCCAGCATCTGGCGGCGCTGCTCTTCACGCTTGCCGAAGTTCACGGTCTCGGCCTTGAGGCGGCGCAGGGCCTGACGCTGACGGAAGGCTATTACTGGAACCGCGACGACGAAAGTCGCGCCTTCGCAAGGAAGTTCTTCGCCCGCACCGGCAAGATGCCGAACATGATCCATACCGGCACCTATTCGGCGGTGACGCAATATCTGAAGGCCGTGCAGAAGGCCGGCACCGACGAGACGGAAGCTGTCGCCAAGCTGCTGCATGAAATGCCGGTTGATGACGTCTTCGGGCGCGGCGGCACGGTCGGCGCCAATGGCCGCATGATCCACGACATGTACCTGCTGCAGGTCAAGAAGCCTTCCGAAAGCAAGGAGCCGTGGGATTACTTCAACGTACTCGCCACCATTCCCGGCAAGGAAGCCTATATCGATCCCGCCAAGAGCGGCTGCGATCTGGTGAAGTAAGCACGATGGCGGTTTCCGCGATTGAAACTCAAGCCAAGCCGCGGGTGGTGCTTTCCGCCCGCGGCCTGCGCCGCGATTTCGGTGGCTTCACGGCCGTCAAGAATGTCGATCTCGATGTGCATGATGCAAGCGTGCATGCACTGATCGGGCCGAACGGTGCCGGCAAGACGACGGTGTTCAACCTGCTCACCAAGTTCCTGCAGCCGACATCAGGCACCATCACGCTGATGGGCACCGACATCACCAGGACGCCGCCCGACCGGGTGGCGCGCATGGGCCTCGTCCGCTCCTTCCAGATATCAGCTGTCTTCCCGCATCTTTCCGTGCTCGACAATGTCAGGGTCGCCCTGCAGCGGCCGAACAATCTGTCCACGCAGTTCTGGCGGCCGCTTTCGGCGCTCGACAGCCTGAACGACCGGGCTGAGCAATTGCTTGCCAGTGTCGGGCTTTCCAAGGAGCGCGATCATATCGCCGCCGATCTCTCCTACGGGCGCAAGCGTGTGCTTGAAATTGCCACCACGCTGGCGCTCGATCCGAAAGTGCTGCTGCTCGACGAGCCGATGGCAGGCATGGGTCAAGAGGATGTCAGCGTCGTCTCCGCCATCATTCGCGATGTCGCCCGCGACCGGGCGGTGCTGATGGTCGAGCATAATCTCTCCGTCGTCGCCAATATCTGCCAGCATGTCACCGTGCTGCAGCGTGGCGAAATCCTCGCCGAGGGCGACTATGCGACCGTCAGCCAGGACGAACGCGTGCGGCAGGCCTATATGGGCACGGAGGGGCACCACTGATGGCGCCGCTTCTCGAAGTTCAGGGTCTGAATGCCTGGTATGGCGAAAGCCATATCCTGCATGGGATCGACATGACGGTCAGCGAGGGCGAGATGATCACCATTCTCGGCCGCAATGGTGTTGGCAAGACGACGACTTTGCGCACCATCACCGGTATCGTGCGCTCCCGAAAGGGCAGGATTAGCTTTGCCGGCACGGATATGATGCAGGTGCCGCTGCATAAAACCGCGCATAAGGGTATCGGTTTCGTGCCGGAGGAGCGCGGCATCTTCGCGACGCTGACGGTTTCGGAAAATCTGATGCTGCCGCCTGTGGTGGCGCCCGGCGGCATGACACTCGATGAAATCTACGAGCTTTTTCCAAACCTCTATGAGCGGCGCACGAGTTCCGGCACCAAGCTTTCGGGCGGTGAGCAGCAGATGCTGGCGATCGCCCGCATCCTGCGCACAGGCGTGCGCTTGCTGTTGCTTGATGAGCCGACCGAGGGGCTGGCGCCTGTTATCGTCCAGCGTATCGGCGAGGTTTTGAAGACGCTGAAGGAACGCGGCATGACCATCGTGCTCGTCGAGCAGAACTTTCGTTTTGCCAGCCGTATTGCCGATCGCTTCTATCTGATGGATCATGGCCAGATGGTCTCGGAATTCCCGGTCGGTGAACTGCCGCAGCGCATGGATACGCTGCATAAAGTTCTGGGAGTGTGACGCGATGACGATGATCTTCGGCATTCCCCTGCAGGCGCTGCTCGGCCAGCTGCTGATCGGCCTGATCAATGGGTCTTTCTATGCGCTGCTCAGTCTTGGCCTTGCGATCATTTTCGGTCTTCTGCGCGTCATCAATTTCGCGCATGGCGCCCAGTACATGCTCGGCGCCTTCGTCGCTTATCTGCTGCTGAATTATCTCGGTATCGGCTACTGGCCGTCGCTGATCCTGGCGCCTGTCATCGTCGGTATCGCCGGGGCCGTCATCGAACGGCTCTTCCTGCGGCAGCTTTACGATCTCGATCCGCTCTACGGCCTGCTCTTCACCTTCGGTCTGGCGCTCACCGTCGAAGGCACGTTCCGTTATCTCTACGGCTCTTCGGGCCAGCCCTATGCGACGCCGCCAGCACTTGCCGGCGGCATGAACCTGGGCTTCATGTTCCTGCCAATTTACCGCGGCTGGGTGGTGGTCGTTTCGCTCGTCGTCTGCATTGGCACCTGGCTGCTGATCGAAAAGACCAAGCTCGGCGCCTATCTGCGCTCGGCGACGGAAAATGCCACGCTGGTCCAGGTCTTCGGCGTCAACGTGCCTGTTCTCTTGACCTTCACCTATGCACTCGGCGCCGGTCTTGCCGCCTTTGCCGGTGTGCTCGCCGCACCCATCTACCAGGTTTCGCCCCTGATGGGCTCGAACATGATCATCGTCGTCTTTGCCGTGGTCGTCGTTGGCGGCATGGGCTCGATCATGGGCGCCATCATCACCGGCTATGTGCTTGGCATCGCGGAGGGCCTTACCAAGGTCTTCTATCCGGAAGCTTCCAATATCGTCATCTTCGTCATCATGGCGATCGTGCTTCTCATCAGGCCCGCGGGCCTCTTCGGCCGGGATGCGTGACATGGCTGACATCACCGAAACCATCCGAACGGAAAAGAGCCGCACTGCACTTTCGGTGCAGACCGGATTCCTGATCATCGGGCTGCTGCTTCTTCTGCTGGCGCCCTTCTTCTTCTACCCGATTTTCCTGATGAAGCTGCTCTGCTTCGCGCTCTTTGCCTGCGCCTTCAACCTGCTGCTCGGCTATACCGGCCTGCTTTCCTTCGGCCATGCGACCTTTTTCGGCGGGGCTGCTTATTTCACCGCCTATACGGTCAAATCCTGGGGATTCCCGCCGGAACTCGGCATTCTCGTCGGCGTTGCCGGAGCCGCCTTTCTCGGCCTCGTCATGGGCTTCTTCGCGATCCGCCGGCAGGGCATCTATTTCGCCATGATCACGCTGGCGCTCTCGCAGATGTTCTTCTTCTTCTGCCTGCAGGCAAAATTCACTGAAGGCGAGGATGGCATCCAGTCCGTGCCGCGCGGCCACCTCTTCGGCTTCATTGATCTCAACAGCTCCACCAACATGTATTATTTCGTGCTGGCGGTGTTCCTGATCGGGCTGCTGATCATCTGGCGCTTCATCAATTCGCCCTTCGGCATGATCCTGAAATCGATCCGCGAAAATGAGCAGCGGGCGATCTCGCTCGGCTATTCCGTGGCGCGTTACAAGCTTGGCGCCTTCGTGATGTCAGCGGCCCTTGCCGGGCTCGCCGGATCGGTGAAGGCGCTGGTCTTCCAGTTTGCGACGCTGACGGATGTCGCCTGGCAGATGTCGGGCGAGGTGATCCTGATGACGCTGCTCGGCGGCATCGGCACGCTGATCGGCCCGGTCTTCGGTGCCGGCCTCGTCGTGACGCTGCAGAATTATCTCGCGACTTCGGAGTTCCCGGTGACCATCATTACGGGCGTGGTCTTCATGATCTGCGTGCTGATCTTCCGCCGCGGCATTATCGGTGAATTCTATGCCTCTCGGCTCGGGCGTAAACTGGGCTTTGTCTATCGCCGCTGAACGGGCGGACCTCTTTCCTGCAACGGGAAAGGATGTGCAGCGGCGCCGCGAAATCTCGCCTCCTCGGGCCCGGGGAGGCGGGACGCAGCCACTTCGGAGTGCATGATCCATGGATCGCTATGACTATATCATCATCGGGGCAGGCAGCGCCGGCTGCGTGCTCGCAAATCGGCTGTCAGCCGACCGCAACACAAGGGTCTTGCTGCTGGAGGCGGGTGGCAACGACAACTACCACTGGATCCACATTCCCGTCGGTTACCTCTACTGCATCAACAATCCGCGCACCGACTGGTGTTTTACCACCGCGCCCGAGGACGGGCTGAACGGACGGGCGTTGAACTATCCGCGCGGCAAGGTACTCGGCGGCTGCTCCTCGATCAACGGCATGATCTACATGCGCGGCCAGGCCCGCGACTACGACCTCTGGCGGCAGATGGGTTGCACCGGCTGGGGCTGGGACGACGTGCTGCCTTATTTCCGCAAATCGGAGGATCATTATCAGGGCGAGGACGAGATGCATGGCGCCGGCGGCGAATGGCGCGTGGAAAAGGCGCGGGTGCGCTGGGCCGTGCTCGATGCTTTCCAGCAGGCGGCCAAGGAGGCTGGTATCCCTGAAACGGCGGATTTCAATCGCGGCAGCAATGAAGGCTCTGGTTATTTCGACGTCAACCAGCGTTCGGGCATCCGCTGGAATACGACGAAGGCCTTTCTGCGCCCGGCGATGAAACGCGGCAACCTTACTGTGATGACCAAGGCGCAGGTGCGGCGGCTGCTGGTCGAGGAAGGCGTCGTTATCGGCGTCGAGTTCCAGCATGGCGGTACGGCCAAGCGGGCCTATGCCGCGAAGGAAACCGTGCTGTCGGCGGGCTCCATTGGCTCGCCGCATATTCTGGAACTTTCCGGCATCGGCCGCGGCGAAGTTCTGCATCAGGCCGGTATCGATCTCGTGACTGAGGTAAAGGGTGTGGGCGAAAACCTGCAGGATCATCTTCAGCTTCGGTTGGCCTATAAGGTGACCGGTGTGCCGACGCTCAACGAAAAGGCCTCGAAGCTGATCGGCAAGGCGGCGATCGGGCTCGAATATCTCATGCGCCGCTCTGGTCCTATGGCGATGGCGCCGAGCCAACTCGGCATCTTCACGCGTTCCGGCCCGGACAAGGAGACGCCTGACCTGCAGTATCATGTGCAGCCGGTGTCGCTGGATAAGTTCGGCGATCCCGTCCACGCCTTCCCGGCGATTACGGCGAGCGTTTGCAACCTCAGGCCTGAAAGCCGGGGATCGGTGCATGTTTCCAGCCCGGATTTTGCTGCCCAGCCAACCATTGCGCCAAAATACCTCTCGACGCAGCGCGATCGCGACATAGCTGTTCGTTCGATAAAGCTGACACGCAGGATCGTGGCACAGCCGTCTTTCGCCCGCTTCCACCCTGAGGAGTTCAAGCCGGGACCGAGCTATCAGACCGAGGCAGAGCTGGAAAAGGCGGCAGGCGATATCGGCACGACGATCTTCCACCCGGTCGGCACCTGCCGCATGGGCATCGATCGGGACAGTGTGGTCGATCCGCGGCTGAGATTGCGGGCGCTCGGCAAGCTCAGGATCGCAGATGCCTCGGTGATGCCGGCCATCACCTCGGGCAACACCAATTCGCCGACGATCATGATCGCCGAAAAGGCGGCGGCCATGATCCTCGAAGACAACAGATAGGAGAAGAGCATGGCAAGGATCGGATTTATCGGGCTTGGCAATATGGGTGGACCGATGGCCGCCAATCTCGTCGAGGCCGGTCACGAGGTTCTCGGCTTCGATCTGGCCGCACCGGTGCTGAAGGCGGCCGAGGAAAGCGGCGTGAAGCCCGCCAGCCACGCCAGCCAGGCGGTCAAGGAGGCTGAGATCGTCATCACCATGCTGCCGCAGGGCAAGCACGTGCTGACGGCTTGGGCCGATATCCTGCAATCGGCCAATCAGGGCGCGCTGGTCATAGACTGCTCGACCATCGATGTAGAAAGCAGCCGCAGGGCGCACGAGATGGCAAAAGCCGCAAGCTGCCTGTCGCTCGACGCGCCCGTCTCCGGCGGTACGGGCGGAGCGAGCGCCGGCACGCTGACTTTTATGGCCGGCGGCTCGGAAGAGGCTTTCGCCAACGCGAAGCCGATCCTCGAGGCCATGGGCAAGAAGATCGTCCATTGTGGCGGGGCGGGTGCCGGACAGGCGGCGAAGATCTGCAACAACATGATCCTCGGTATCTCCATGGTTGGCGTCTGCGAGGCTTTTGTGCTCGCCGAAAAGCTCGGCCTCTCGCATCAGGCGCTCTTCGATGTCGCCTCCACCTCATCCGGCCAGTGCTGGTCGATCAATACTTATTGCCCGGTGCCGGGACCGGTGCCGACGTCGCCTGCCAACAATGACTACAAGCCGGGCTTTGCTGCAGCACTGATGCTGAAGGATCTGAGGCTTTCGCAGGAAGCGGCGCTTGCGAGCGGTGCCTCCACGCCCCTTGGTGCGGAGGCCGCACAGCTCTACGCACTCTTCGAGAAGCTTGGCAACGGCGGCAGGGATTTCTCCGCCATCATCGAAATGTTCCGCGAAAAGACTTAAGGCGGATTTACCGCTCCCAATAGGCGCCGATGCTCATCTTGTGGCGGTCGTGGCCGCGCTCGGTCTTGAGGAAATCGCGGATGCGCTTGGCCTCGGACCGTTCGCAGCCGGCCCAAACGAAAGTGTCGGCATCGGCGTTGGCCAGTACGCCTTTGATGGCGCTTTCGATGAGACCCACGGTGCCGGCTGGCGCGCCGTTACGATGCATCCAGGTAAGGTCCATCGTGCCAGCGGATGGCAGCGGCGATTCTTCCGAGGGGCCATCGACTTCGAGGAAGATACGCAACTGCGTTCCCACGGGAACTTCTGCGGCGATGCGCGAGATAGCGGGCAGCGCCGTCTCGTCTCCGGCAAGGATCATCGACGTGGCATCGGGGACACCGCCGCCGCCGGGGCCGAGTGCACCGGCGATATCGCCGGGCTTCGCATTCACCGCCCATTCGGCGCCGGGCATGTTTTCGCCCTCATGCAGCACAAAATCGATATCGATCTCGCCGCGTTCCAGATCGATGCTGCGGAATGTATAGATTCGCACAGTCAGCGCATCCTCATCCTTTGCCCATTCGATGCGGCCGTCCGCGCGCAGCTTCGGCCAGACAGGCGTTCGGCCCTTCGGTGGGATCAGCAGGCGGAAATGCAGCCCGCCGTGAGCGAAATGCTCGGTATCATCGCAGGCAACGGTTACCCGGCGCATATGGGGGCTGATATTGCGGGCTCCGATCACCCGGATTTCGCGCAGGTCCGGCAGGCGGTCAGCCTTCGGCGTATCCGACCACGTCAGTTCCAGCGTGTCTTCACCGGCGAACTGGAAGAGATGCTCGGCCAGCACCGAACGGATATTCTGCAGCGCTCGCGCACTCTTGCAGGAGAGTTCGATCGCAAGCTTCGGGCCTTCGTGGCGGATGTCCGCCTTGCCGATCATCATTTCCAGCGTCACCAGATCTCCGTCGCGCTTGACGGTGCTGTGTTCGACGAAATGCGAGCAAAGCTCGTCGAGCATCCTGCCGGAATCGACGGCGATTGCGACGCCGGATGCGGTAAAGGATGCAGCCATCATTGTTTGATGTCCTTTCGCGAAAGCAGCCAGATAAGGTAGGGGCCGCCGATCAGGGCCGCGAAGAGGCCGACCGGCACCTGATAGGGGTAGATGACGACGCGCGAGAGCCAATCCGCCGTCATCAACACGCCGGCGCCGAAGAGCACACTCGAAGCAAGCTGGTGTCCCGGCCGGTGGAAACCGGCGAGCCGTGCGAGATGTGGCGCAATGAGCCCAGTAAGGCTGAGAGGACCGACGAGGAACGAGGCGATGGCCGTCATTAGCGCGGCGAGAATAGCAAGCACCAACCGGCTTGCGCCGACACGAAGGCCGAGCGCGCGGCTGGAATTGCCGCCAAGCGGCAGCATTGTCAGCCAGCGGCCGAGGAAGGGCAGTGGCGCCACCAGCACGATAAGCGAGATCACCGCTGTCCAGGCTTCAAAGGCACTGGCTCGATTGGTCGAGCCGGTGAGCCAGGTGAGCAGGATATAACCGCGCATGTCGCCTTGCGCGAGCACTATGGTGACGATCGCCATGGCGAAGGCGCCGATGCCGACGCCGGCAAGTAACATGCACTCCGGGGAGAACTGCGCGCGGGCCGAAATGGCGATCATCGCGCCGAAGGCTGCGAGTGCGCCGAGCGCCATGGCAAGCAGCATGATGACAGGCGAGGGGAAGCCGAAGAGAAAGAGCGCAACGGTCAGCCCCGCGCCGGCGCCGCTACTGATGCCGAGCACTTCCGGACTTGCGATCGGATTGCCGGTCACGCGCTGCATGATGAAGCCGGCTGCCGCGAGCATGCCGCCAGCGCTGGCCGCAACGGTGGTGCGAGGCAGGCGGAAGGGCAGCAGATCGGTGAAGAGCATACCGGTGGCGAAATGCCAGCCGTCATCGGCTGGACCGAGGGTGAGGAAGACGACAAAGAGCAAAATGATCGCAGCAGAGAGCCCAGCGAGGGCGACCAGAGGCTTGGACAGCCTCTTGAGGGCCGCAGTCGACTGCGCGGCGACGGCCGAGACGGAATGGACGCGCGGCAATAGAAAAAGCAGCAGCGGTCCACCGAGTAGGGCGGTTGCGGCGCCTGTCGGGGCAAGATCGGTGAAGCCGGGCCCGAGGATCTGTGTCAGGCAATCGGTGAGGAACAGCAGACCGGCCCCCGTCAGTGGTGCTGCGATCATCAGGCTCCCGGTGCTGCGTGCGCCGAAGAGCCTTGCGATTGCGGGGGCGGCAAGGCCGAGGAAGCCGATGACGCCTACTTCGGCGGTGACCGAAGCTGCGAGCCAGACGGCAAGAGCGAGGATGGTAAAGCGCGCGGAATGCAGTGCGAGGCCGAGGCTCCTGGCGCTGTTATCATCGAGCGTCAGAATGCGAAGTGGCCGTACGAGTAGCATGGCGGCAGCAAAACCGAGGATGAGGCGCGGCCCGAGTGAAAGCACGCCAGCCCAATCCTGCTGGCTGAGCGAACCGGCGCCCCAGATATAAATCGACATGGCATATTCGCCGCGCGCCAGGATGAGCGTAACGCTCAAGGCGGCGGCGATCATGCTGACGATCATGCCCGAAAGTGCGACGGTGACCGGATCGAGCCCGCGTCGCCAGCTGAGCGCCAACACGATTGCGACGGCGCCAAGCCCGCCGCCGAAGGCCACCATCTCACGCGAAAACCCGATCAGCAGCGGCGAGAAGCTGAGGGCAGCCGTCATCGCCAGTTCCGCACCGGCGGCAATGCCGAGTGTGGAGGCATCGGCAATTGGATTGCGCAGCACGCGCTGCAGCAGCGTACCGGAAAGGCCGAGGGCAGCACCGGCGATCAGCGCCAGCACGGCGCGGGGCAGGATGCTGTTCCAGAGCAACACGCCATCGAGCAAGGCGGCTTGAGCGGTGTCGCCGGGTACCAGGGGGCGCGTTGCGATCAGAAGTGTGAAGGCAGCGACGCAAAGAGCCGGTAGCACGATTGCGGCAAACGGAATGCTGTTACCACGGGCAGGTCGGGCGAGGCTAACCATTCCATGCATGGCCAAGCCTCTCCTGCAAAAGATCGGCAAAGCGCATGGCAGCCGGCAGCGCACCGTAGGGATTGATGGAGCCGAGCATCAGCACGCGCTTCTCGCGCACGGCCGGCAGCGCATTCCAGAAGGCGCTGGTCGAAAGCGTGGCAAGCGCATCGGCCGGCTGCGGTGCGATCATCACGATCCAGGCATCCGGCATGGAGGCCAGCGTCTCGATACCGACGGGGGCGGCGGCCGAATAGCTGGTCGCGCCCTGCCAGGCATTGGTGAGGCCGACGCGCTTCAGCACCTCGCCGAACATGCTATCGGAGCCGAAGACGCGGAAATGCCTGGCATCGCCGAGATTGATTGGAATCACGGGTCGGCCGTCGCCGGCAGCAAAACCTGTCTTGTAACGATCGAGTTTGGCAGAAAGCTCCTCAGTGAGCTGCCTTGCGGCGGCAAGCTGCAGCCGTTCGCCGATCGCGATCGTTACCTGTTCGGCAAGCGCATAGGGGCTTTCGCCCGGCTTGTAGATCGCAAGGCTTTCGACAGGCGCAATCGGCTGCATGCGGGCGTCCGCCCAGGCGTAGAAATTCGAATTGAAGATCAGCTCCGGGCGGGCAAACCGCAGCACTTCGAAATTCGGTGTGCCGCGCAGGCCGAGATCGGCGACGCCATCGGGAATGACGGGTGTCACCGCCACCTCGCGGAACTGCCGCAGTTCCGTTCCGGCAACGACATTGGCGCCGATCGCCAGCAGGGTTTCGAGCAGGGCCCAGTCAAGGGTCACGACGCGCAGGCTGTCGCCCGCCTGCAGGAGCGCGGGGGCCGACAGCGTGGCCGCCGCACCGGCCAGAAACTGCCTGCGGGAGAACAATGCCATGGGCTACAACAGATAGCTGACCGGCTCGTTGCGAACCGGATGCGGGAAGACGCCCATGCCGACGCCGAAGATCGACTGCAGCTTGTCGGCCTGCATGATCTCGGCCGGTGTGCCTTCGGCGGTGATCTTGCCGTGGTTGAGCGCGATGATCGCGTCGCAATAGCGTGCGGCGAGATTGATGTCGTGCAGCACGATGATGACTGTGAGCCCACGTTCGTGGCTGAGTTCCTGCACCAGCGAGAGCACGCTTGCCTGATGGGCGAGGTCTAGCGCCGACGTGGGTTCGTCGAGCAGCAGGCAGCGGGCGTTCTGGGCAAGCATCATCGCGATCCAGGCGCGCTGGCGCTCGCCACCGGACATGCTGGCGACGAGGCGGTCGGCAAAATCCTCGAGTTCGGTGCGGACGATCGCTTCCTCGACCATATCGCGATCCGCTGCGCTGAAGCGGCCGAGCGTGCCGTGCCAGGGAAAACGGCCGAGCGCCACGAGTTCACGCACGGTCATGCCGTCGGTCGCCGGGGTGAATTGCGGCATGTAAGCGACATGGCGGGCAAAGGCGCGGTTACCCCAGTCGGCGGCCGCCTTGCCGTCGAAGGAGATCGAGCCGTTCTTCGGGGCAATCTGCCGGGCGATGGTCTTGAGGAGTGTGCTTTTGCCGGAACCGTTGGGGCCGACGAGGCCGTAGATGCGGCCGGCCTCAAGCGTCAGATCGATGCCGTTGAGGATTGTTCTGGCGCCGATGGCATAGTCTATTCCGGAAAGGCTCAGGAAGGACGTGGACACGAGGAAACTCCGGCTTGGCTGCAAAGGGTTCGGGAGGACCGAGCCCTCCCTTTATCGCAGCTTCCTGAAAAACTAAACTCGATTTGTCAACTTACCATTTCTTGCTGAGCTTGAAAGTGACCGTGCGTGCATCGCCGTAACCGCAGACCGTCAAGCCCTGGCAGCTCGAGACATATTCCTTGTCGAAGAGATTGGCGACGTTGAGCGAGGCGGCCCAGTTTTCCTTCTCGTAGCGGATGGCTGCGTCGAACACGGTCGCTGCCGGCACCTTCTCGGTGTTGGCTTCGTCTGCCCATGACCAGCCCTGATGCCGAACGCCGGCGCCGAAGCTCAGGCCTTCCAGCGTGCCTGTCGTGACGAGGTAATCGACCCAGAGCGAAGCCTTGACCTTCGGCGTGATGTAGGGGGATTTGCCGACGAGAAGCGGGTTGGCTTCGTTTTCCAACACTTCCATGTCGGTATAATCGAGGCCGGCGGTGACCTTCCAGTTGTCGTTGACGTTGACCTTGCTTTCGAGTTCGAAGCCGCGTGAGCGTACCTTGCCGAGCTGGCTCTGCTCGAAGGTGATCGGATTGCTCACGGCATTGTTGCGCTTGTCGATCTGGAACACGGAGGCCGTGATCACGCCATCGAAGAAGGTCGGCTCATATTTGACGCCACCTTCGATCTGATAGCCTTCCTCGGGCTTGAGGGGGCCGGAAATGCCGGTGCCGATCAACGGGTTGAAGAAGCTCGCGACGCTGACATAGGGGGTCAGGCCGTTGTCGAATTCATAGGCGAGGCCGGCGCGGCCGCTGGCTGCGCCGTCGTCGAAGCTGTAGCTCGTCCCGATCGCCGCATCGGAGTCGATGTCGACATGGTCATAGCGGCCATTCAACGTTAGCAGCCAGCCATCGCCGAAATGGATCTGGTCCTGAGCGTAGATGCCGATCTGCTTCATGGTCACGATGCCATCAGCATAAACGAAATTGGCTCCCTGTGGCGTGCCGTAGACCGGATCGGTCGCGCTGATCGGATTGGAGCCGCAGCAGGCTTGCCAGTTGTCCAACCGGTAATATTTGTAATCGATGCCGGCGAGCAGGTTATGCGTCGCGCCTCCGAGCTCGGCCTCGCCCTCTATGCGGTTGTCGATACCGACGGAATCGACGCCGGAGCGGCCTTCGAAGCCGATACGCGCGAGGTCGTAATCTGGTGCTGTCGGCACGCCGCCTACATAACCGTTGAGGTACGGGCCCTGCTCATGCTTGTCGAGACGGCCATAACGGAAGTTCGAAGTGAATTTCACGCCACTGTCGAATTCATGCTCGAATTCGTATCCCACCATCTTCTGGACATAGCTGCCATCATCGATATCCGGCTCGCCGTAGAAGGCGTCGCGCGGGATCTTGCCGAAAGGGGCGTCCACGACCGTGCCGACATAGGGGAAGAAGCCGTTGCCGGTATGGACCTGATCGAGGCCTCCAAGATACCCCCAGACAGTGAAGCTCGTCGCATCATCAGGCGCGATCTTCAGCTGCGGCATGATGAAACCGCGGAAATCATGGGAGAAATCCGAGTAGTTGTCACCGCCGGAGACCTTGCCAGTGAGGCGGTAGGTCATGGTGTCGCTGGAGCCGACCTTGTCGGAAATGTCGAAACCGGTGAAGGCATTGCCGTTACTGTTGATGCCGATATCCGTGTAATAGAGCGGCTCGTCGAGCGGGCGCTTACGCACGAGATTGATGATGCCGCCCGGATTGGCGCCGCCGTAGAGCACGGAGGCCGGGCCTTTCAGAACCTCGACGCGCTCCAGCATAAAGGGATCGATCTGGAAACCGCCGAAGCCGTAGCTGAAGAGGTTCAGGTTATCGAAGAAGACGCCGGTCTGTGTGGCGTTGAAGCCGCGGATGTAGAACCAGTCGGTATCGGGATCATTGCCGAAGGGCTGGGTTGTCACGCCAGGCGTATAGAGCAGCGCCTCGTCGATCTTGTTGGTGATGCCGTGATCATCCATTTCCTGCTTGCCGATGATCGAGACCGACTGCGGGATTTCGTTGATCGGCGTATCGCTCTTGGAGCCGGCAGACGAGGTCTTCGCGACATAACCTTTGACCGGACCGGTGGCGCTATCATCGCCGCCCTGGATGACGATCGGCGCCAGTTGCGTCGGACTGGCGTCCTGAGCAAGAGCGGAGGATGCCGCCATGATGCCGGCGACGGCCGTTCCTGCCAGTAGATATGCCCTGAAGATGAGCCCCTTGGTCTGCGCTCGCATAGATTACCCCACTCGTGCCGCGGCTTTTCCCGCCGCGGTATGGCCTTGAATAAGTCGAGTGTTTAACTCAAATTTAATTGGGCGGATTGTCGTGATCGGGTGGAAATTGAACGTTCTTGGGCAATTTTCCGCGCTGCACGCAAAAGCCCGGGTGTGTTGCAATTAAGCAATCTGCGCCTTTTTCCAGTTCGCCGGCGTGGTCCCCAGATTCTTCCGGAAAACGCGGGTGAAATGGGCCTGATCGGCAAAGCCAGTTTCCACAGCGATGGTCGTCAGGGGATACTCGCTGCGCACCAGCAGATGTTTTGCTCGATCGAGGCGGACATTGGTCTGATATTGATGCGGTGCCACGCCGGTCGAGGCCTTGAAGGCGTGGCTGAAATGCGATTGCGACAGGCCGGTGACCGATGCCAGTTCCTCCAGCCGGATATTGCGCAGGCAGTTTTCCTCGATGAAATCGGTGGCGCGGCGCAATTGCCAGCCTGCAAGCTTGCTGCGCTTGCGCGGCTGCACCTTGGTAAGCTTCAGCACATCGATGATGAGGGAAAGCGACAGGCCGTCGCCATAGAGATCATGCAGCGGCTGCGGATTGACGCATTCGGCGGCAATCAACTGGGCGAGCGACAACAGGCGCTCGTCGGAAAACAGGAGCTGGGCATTAGCGAGACGTTGCGGATCGAGATCGTCGCCGAGCCTTCGGCTGATGGTCTCGACATCGAAATGGATGTCGAGATGGCGTAGCGAATGCACATCCACCAGATCGGCCCAGACTTCCATATCGGCCGGCACATAGGAGATCGGCCGCTTTTCGGTGTCCTGCACGGTGCCGTGGGCGCGCGGCGAGAGCTTTACCCGCGAATTGCCCGGCCCGCGCTTTTCAAGGAGGATGAAAAGCCGTGGGTCGCGCGATACGTAATAGCCACCGGAATGGGGAGCGCAGTCCACATCCCAGACATCGGCCACGATGCCGTTCCACACCCGGCGATTGACGCCTTTGGTGACGGAAAAGCCGTGAATTCTGTTTTGCATGCGCGGTTGAAACGTCATTTCCACTTCCGCCTCCGGCCCGATGGCCGAAATAAACCTTCGTAATATACTCAAGTTTAATACAGGAGGCGGAGCGGGATGACAATCACCCAGTTCATGCGGGCAGAAATGCCGGTATCAGATGACGGAGAAGGTCAGTCGTGCGCTGTCGCCAAAGCGGATGTCGATCTCGCCGGGTTCGGTGAGTTCGACGGCGCCGCTGAGCGTGCCGGTCGTGATGAGTGCGCCGGATTTCAGCGAATCTTCCGGCCGCAGCGGGTCGTTGACGTAGTCGACCAGCCAGGTCACGACGTCGCCCTTCGGATGTTTGGCAAGACCGTCATAGATCGTCCTGCTGCCCTGAGTGACCTTCAGCGGCGTGCTTGCGGCGGTATCGATGAAGCTCTTCGCAATGGAGGGGCCGAGCACATAACCGCTATTGCCAAGACGATCCGCGAGGAAGAGGAGGAAGGAGATAGCACCGCTTTCCTTGACCGCGCTGACCAGCAGTTCGGCGCCGAGATAGGCGGTGGAAATTGCCTCCAGCACTTCGGCGCGGCTGTAGGGGGCGCCCTTGCGGTAGGGCAGGTCCTTGCCGAAGCGAACGGCAATTTCGGTTTCGAATTTCAGGCCCGGATACCAAGCGATGGTGGCGCCGGAGATGGCTTCGGCATAGGGATGGAGGGGTGCGGTGACCGGCTGGCCTTCGGGCGAGGCCGTAACCTTCCAGGCGTTGCTGTCGACCCCTTCTTCAGTCTTCAGGGCATTCTGGGTTTCCATCGCCTGATTCAGATCAGCCGGCAGCGAAAAGGCGCTCGTCGGCTCCTGCTTTGCGGCCTGGCGCAGGCCGTGGAGTTTGGCGGCCAGTGCGCGCGGGTCGAATGATTCAGTCATGCTGTTTCCTCCATCAAATCGAGAAGTGCCACAGTAGCGGCGCAGCCGACATGAACAAGGCCACTCTTGGAAACACTGTTATTCCATCGCGGCGTACCAGCGCTCCCGATAGGCGGAGAGGCCCGGAATTGCCTGGGGTGAGAAGTGTTTTTCCACGCCGGAGACCGGCTTGATACCGGCAAGAAGGGCCGCCCCCTGGCTGGTGCCGGTCGAGCCCGGCAGCGCCATCGTATCGCGGCCGGTGATTGCGGCAATCAGCGACAGATAGGTCTCGTTCAATGCGAAAGGGCCTTCGACGATGATTGGACCCTTGGCGCCGATCAGCCCGAGGCAGGCCTCCGTCATCAATGCGAGATAGAGGCAGGCAGCGGCATATCGCTCCTCGCGGCTCGCATCATCTACGTTGATCCAGTGGCTGACCTTGCCCGGAAAGGGACCGGAGCCCGGCGCCACGTTCGGCAGCAGCATGATGCCCTTCGCAACAACATCCGTGATGACGGCCTTTGCCTCGGCATCGCCGACCTGACCGATCTCGGCCGAGAGAATTTCGAATTCGCGACCGCCCATGAAGCGGGAGGAGGGTACGGCACGGCCATAGGCATCGACATTGGCGAGCGCATCACGATTGGCGTCGAGATGGTCGAGATCGCCGCCGACGCCGAAATTGATGACCCAGGTGCCGGTCGAGACGACGGCAAAGGGCGCCTCGCGGCCGACGAGATGCGGCAGGAGCGACGCATTTGAATCATGAATGCCGCAATAGACGGGCACGGAAAGACCGATTTCAGCGGCAATATCGGGCAGAACGTGGCCAAGTGCGTCGAAGGCAGAATGGATCGGTGCCATCCGGTTGCGAATGGCAAGCGTATCGACCAGCGAAGAGTAGGCACCTGTCTTCGGATTCCAGAGGTCCGTATGACAGCCCAGCGAGGTCGCCTCGTTCGCAGCGACACCAGTCAGCCGCGCCGACCAATATTGTGCATAGGTGAGAATGGTTGCGACCTTGGCGAACTCTTCGGCAAAAGCCGTTTTCTGGTAATGGAGTTGCGCGCCGATATTCAGACCCATTGAAAGACGGGGCGAGAAGGTTTCCATGAAGGGCGGCCGCAAAGCGTCATAGGCGTCGCGGATCTCTAGTGGGTATTCATGCTCATAGTCGATGACGGGCATCGCAAGCTTGCCGTCCGCGCCGAGCAGGGCGGCGGCCGCGCCATGTGTGGTGATCGAGATCGCGTCAAAACCCGGCTCGCTGGCAAAGGCTTTCAGCGAAGCAAGCGCGAAGCTCCAGAGCGCTTCGATATCATAATGCGGATAGAGGCCGTCGCGGATGACCGTATTCGGCTGCTTGCGGACGGCGATTTCGGCGCCCGTCGCGCTGTCGAGAACGACCACCTTGGCGTTTGTCTTGCCGATATCGAGAACGGCGATGCGGCGGTAATCGCTCATGGCATATGAAAAACGGTGACGAGGTCGCTCTGGACGGGCGAATTGTCCGGATTGGATGCCATGATATCGGCCATATGCGCCCACCATTTCTTCATGACCGGATGGTCCGGCAGGTTCGCCATCGTATGATCCTTCGGCCGGGTCAGTACGCCGAAAAGCGTGTTGGTCTCGCGGTCGAGATGGATGGAATAGTCGCTGGCGCCTGACTGGTGCAGGAGATCGACAAGTTCCGGCCAGATCTCGTCGTGCCGCTTCCGATATTCGGCCTCCATGCCGGGATTGAGCTTCATCTTGAAGGCGTGTTTTTCCAGGGTCATTTGGCGCTCATGGCTTTGATGCGGCGGGCGATGATCGGGATCGCGATCGTGATGATCAGGAGCAGGCCGATGAAGATCGACATGACGATGCCGGGCACGTTCAGCAGGCCAAGCCCGAAAGTCACGAGACCCATGACGAAGGCGGCGATGACGACGCCGCCGATCGTACCGGAGCCGCCGAGGATCGAGATGCCGCCGAGCACGACCATGGTGACGACTTCGAGTTCCCACCCTTGCGCGATCGACGGGCGGGTCGAGCCGAGGCGCGAGGTCAGGCAGACCGCAGCGACACCGCTCATCACGCCGGTCAGCAGGAAGAGGATGAATTTCACGCGCTCGACGGGAATGCCGGAGAAGCGAGCCGCGAAATCATTGTTGCCGATCGTATAGACCTGCCGGCCGAAATTCGTCGCATGCAGCAGGATCGCAAAGAGAATTGCCAGCACGATGAACAGCACGAATTCGAAGGAGAAGACCCAGACGACGTAGCCCTGGCCGAAATAAGCGAAATCCGCCGGGTATTTGCCATAGGCTTGGTCGCCGAGCACGATATAGGAAATGCCGCGGAACAGGCTCATCGTACCGATGGTGACGACGATCGACGGCAGCTTCAGCACCGAGACGAGCACACCGTTGAAGATGCCGCAGAGAAGTCCGGTGCCGATGCCGATCAGCACGAGGCCCGGCGTACCGACGCCGACCTGCGCTGCAGCACCCATGGCCGTCGAGGCAAGCGCGATGATCGCGGCAACCGACAGGTCAATTTCACCGGCGATGACGAGCAGCGCCATGGCGAAGGCGATCATCGCCTTTTCGGTGAAGTTGAAGGTCGCATCCGAGAGGTTCCAGGCATCGAGGAAGTAAGGCGAAGCCACGGAATTGAAGATGAAGATAAGGACGGCGACGCCGAAGAGCAGCACTTCCCAGCTCGACATGACGCGTTTGAAGGGCGTGCCGAGCCGATCGGGGATGACGCGCTTTTCGGGCTTTTGCGTTTCGAGGGGAGCGGAAACCATGCTCATGCTGCGACCTCCGCGGCGGCGCGGTCACGCAGGATGATGCGGCCGCGATTGCGCTCGCGCCTTGCGTTGAAGACGACGGCGAGGATGATGACGGTTCCGGAGATCGCCATCTGGGTGAAAGGCGAAATGCCGATGACGGGCAGGGCGTTCTTGATGACGCCAAGGAACAGCGCGCCGAGCACCGTGCCAGCGACAGAGCCCACGCCACCGGCAATCGAAATGCCGCCGATCACGCAGGCCGCGACGCTATCGAGTTCGAAACCGTTGGCGATATCGACATAGGCGACCGCATAGCGCGAGACCCAGAGATAGCTGGAAAGACCGGCAAGCGCGCCCGAGAGAACGAAGGCCAGGAATTTCGTCTTGCCCGTATCGATGCCGGCATAGACGGCAGCCGTCGGATTGCCGCCGGTTGCGTAGGCCGAGCGGCCGAACTGGCTATAGCGCAGCAGCATATACATGAGCGCTACGATGATGATCGCGACCCAGCTCAAGACCGGAAGGCCCAGGATCGGCGTGCGAGGGACGGAGAGGAAGATCGGTGTCATCTGGTGCGCGTTCACCCAGGCGCCGCCGGACAGCACGAAGGCCATGCCGCGATAGATGGTGAGCGTACCGAGGGTAACGACGATCGGCGGGATTTCGAGGCGCCAGACGAGGAAGCCGTTGATGGCGCCAAGTGTTGCGCCGATCACGATCGCCGCAAGGATGAGCACGATCAGCGGCAGTCCAGGGAAGGCGGCGTTCATCATCGCGATCGCCATGCCGGTGAAAGCAAGATTGGCTGCGACCGAAAGATCGATCGATTTCGTCAGGATCACCGTCATCTGGGCAAGCGCCAGGATGATGAGGATTGCCGTATCGTTGAAGATGCCAGCGAGATTGTCGGGTGTCGCGAAATCGGCTGCGCGCGTCGAGAAGACGGCGATCATCACCACGATGATGGCAAAGAGCAGGGTTTCGCGTTTTCTGATCAGTCTCATCATGCCCGTCACCTCATGCATTTCCGGTCGCCGCGCGCACCAGCGCTTCTGGCGAAAGCTGATCGCGCTCAAAGAGCCCTGCGGATAGGCCTTCCTTCATGACGAGCACGCGGTCCGACATGCCGATGATCTCGGGCAGTTCGGAGGAGATCATGATGATGGAGAGGCCTTCGGCCGCAAGCTCGCTGATAAAGCCGTGGACGGCAGCCTTCGAACCGATATCGATGCCCTTGGTCGGCTCATCGAGAATGATGACCTTGGGCATGGTGGCCAGCCACTTGCCGATGACGACCTTCTGCTGGTTGCCGCCCGATAGCGTACCAACCGGCACGGAAAGTGCGGCGGCACGTAGATCCAGACGCTCGGCATATTTACGGGCGAGCGCGAATTCTTCCGCCGCCTGCAGGAAGCCCTTGCGCGAAGTACGCGTCAGCGAGGGCAGCGTCATGTTCTGATAGATCGGCATCGGCAGCGCCAGGCCGTGGCGGCCGCGCTCTTCCGGTACGTAGACGATGCCGGCGCGGATGGCGTCATGCGGAGAATTGATCGAAATCTCCCGGCCTTCGAGAACGAGTCTGCCGGAGAGCGGTTTGGTGATGCCGAAAAGCGACTGGGCCAGCTCCGAACGCCCGGCGCCGATCAGACCGTAGATGCCAAGGATCTCGCCCTTGCGCAGCGTCAGCGAAATATCGCGGAATTCCGTGCGGTGGCTGTATTTTTCGACTTCGAGCACTGCGCCGCCGATTGCCACATCGATCTTCGGGAAGGCATTTTCGACGTCGCGACCGACCATCATGCGAACGATTTCGTCCTGCGGCGTTTCCTTCAGCTTCCCGTGGCCGACAGCACGGCCGTCGCGGAAGACGACGTAATTGTCGGCGATCTCGTAGAGCTCATCGAACTTATGGCTAATGAAAAGGATGGCCTTGCCGCTTGCTTTCAGGCCCTCGACGATACGGAAAAGATCGTCGATCTCCTTGCGCGAGAGGGCAGCCGTCGGTTCGTCCATGATGACGATACGAGCCTCGATCGACAAAGCGCGGGCAATCGCCACGAGATGGCGCTGCGCAATCGAGAGGTCCTTCAGGCGGATCGTTGGATCGATATTGCTCTCGAGCGAGGTCAGCAGCGTTCTGGCGCGGCTGTTCATCTCGCTCCAGTCGATCGTGCGCCAGCGCGTGCGCGGCGCATGGCCGAGGAAGATATTCTCGGCGACCGAAAGCTCGTCGAAAAGCACGGTTTCCTGGTGAATGGCGGTCACACCTGCATCGATCGCAGCCTGTGCCGTTGCAAAGTGCACCGGTTTGCCGTCGACGATGATCTCGCCCTCATTCGGACGATAGATACCCGTCAGGATCTTGACGAGCGTCGACTTGCCGGCGCCGTTTTCGCCGATCAGTGCCGTCACCTTGCCGGGATAGAGCGCGATGCTGACATTATCGAGCGCCTTCACGCCCGGAAAGATCTGCGAGATGCCGCGCATTTCCAGAATGGCGATTGCGTCATCGGGTTTTGGGTCCGCGACGGGGTGTTTAAGGGCAGGGGTCATCAGCAAGCTTACCACCATCGAAAGAGAAGCCCGGCGGCAGAGCCGCCGGGTGTCCGTTCATGGTCTCTGAAATCAGAAGACCTTGGAGAACTGGTCGATGTTCGAGGCATTGTAGACGAAGGGGTCGGCCATAGCGGCTTCGCCATTGTCGCCAATCTTGATCTTGCCCATGCGGCCGGCTTCGATTTCGCTGCCCGGCTTGCCATCGGCATCACCCTTTGCAAGGTGATAGGCGATCTGCGTTGCAGAGTAGCCGAGGTCGATCGGGTTCCAGATGGCGAATTCCTTCGTGGCACCCGACTTGATTGCGCCAGCCATTTCAGAAGGCAGGCCGAGACCGGTTACGTAGACCTTGCCAACCAGACCCTTGTCTTCGACGACCTTCGAAGCAGCCAGAACACCGACCGTCGTCGGAGCGACGATGACCTTGACGTTCGGGTTGGACTTCAGCAGGCCTTCGGCTTCACGATAGGACTTGTCCGAGAGGTCGTCGCCGTAGACGGTGGTGACGAGGTTGAGGCCCGGGAAGTCCTTGAGCTGCTTCTTCATCTGGTCGATCCAGATGTTCTGGTTGGTCGAGGTCGTCGTTGCCGACAGGATGGCGAAGTCACCCTTGCCGCCATCAAGATGATCCTTGGCGAGCGTCAGGCACATCTTGCCGATCAGCTCGTTCGACGACGGGTTGAGTTGCAGGATGCGACCTTCAGGCGCAACGCCGGAGTCCCAGGAAATAACCTTGATACCGCGCTGGGTAGCTTTCTTCAGCGCCGGAACGACAGCGTCCGGGTCGTTTGCCGAGATCGCGATGGCATCGACGCCCTGAGCAATCAGTGAGTTGATCACTTCGATCTGGCCTTCGGCCGTCGTGCTCGTCGGGCCGGTGTAGATGACTTCCACACCGCCGAGTTCCTTGGCCGCTTCCTGGGCACCCTTGTTGGCGGCGTCGAAGAAGCCGTTGCCGAGCGACTTCACGACGAGGCCGATCTTGATGTCCTTGGCGCTTGCGGCGCCAGCCATCATGGCGACGGCAAAAGCCACGCCGATTGCAAGTGTCTTTGCAAGTTTCATGTCATGTCCTCCCACTAAGATTTAGACTTCCACACCTCGCCGACGCCTCATGCGACCGACGAGGAATCCTCCTTCACAGCCTGGGCCACCGGGCTCGCCACCACGAGCCGGACGCCGGCATTCTCGATCATGCGAGCCGCTTCCTCCGAGATGCCGTCATCGGTGATGACCACAGATACGCGGTCGAGCGGGCAAAGAATGAGGCTCGACCGGCGATTGAATTTGCTTGAATCGACCATGACGATGAGTTCATCGGCCTGGTGCATCAGTTTCTGCTCGCTCTGGATGATGAGGGCATCCGCCTCCATGATGCCGAGCGGGCCGACGCCCTGGGCGCCGATGAACATGCGCCGCGCATAGAAATTGCGGATCGCGTCATTATCGAAGGGCGACAGGATCAGGCTCTGCTCGCGATAAATCGCGCCGCCCGGCACCGTCACACTGTTCTTGGAATGCTCCACCAGATGTTCGGCAATGGCGAAGGAATTGGTCATGACCTGCATGCGATGGCCGGCCATGTAATGTACCATCTGGAAGGTCGTTGTGCCGCCATTGATGATGATGGCATCGCCCGCTTCACAGAGATCGACGGCTGCACGCGCGATTGAGCGTTTTTTATCGATATTGACCGATTCTGAAACCCTGAAGGGGCGTCCTGCAAGATTTCCAAGCTGCGGCGGGTGCACGGCTTCTGCGCCGCCACGAACGCGCCGGATCTTACCCTGCACGTGAAGAGCCGCAATGTCGCGCCGGATCGTCGCTTCAGAAGCGTCCGTCAGCTCGGAAATGTCCTGAATCGTAACGACGGACTTTTCCTGAACGGCGCTTAAGATAATGCGATGGCGTTCGCGTTCGTGCATTGGGCTCCTCCTCTTGTCATATTTATTTCGTATCCGTTAAAGCCTGTCAATCAGAAACGATCATAAATTTTCATATTGCGATGCAACATAATCGAATTTGATCGTTTTCGATTGACAAGCGCCATTTTGATGCGCGATATCGTGAGCGAAAGGGCGTGCTTATCGCGGCGCCCTACAGGCCTATACTAAGTCTATATGGGAGGATGACATGGCGGCAAAGGTTCGACTTCTCGAGAACCGGTGGGATGATGCTTATGCGGCGGGACTCGATGAGCCCGGCAAGCTTCTCTATCGCTCGAATCTGCTCGGCGCCGACAAGCGCATCACCAATTATGGTGGCGGCAATACCTCAGCCAAGGTCATGGAGACCGATCCGCTTGATGGTAGCAAGGTCAGGGTGCTCTGGGTCAAGGGCTCCGGCGGCGACGTCGGCACGATCAAGCTCGACGGGTTCGCGACGCTTTATCAGGACAAGCTGGAATCGCTGAAGGGCATCTACAAGGGTGTCGAGGACGAGGACCGCATGGTCGGCTTCCTGCCGCATTGCACCTTCAACCTGAATGCCCGTGCCGCCTCCATCGATACGCCGCTGCACGGCTTCGTGCCCTATACGCATGTCGACCATATGCACCCGGACGCGATCATCGCGATTGCCGCCTCCAAGAATTCCAGAGAATTGACGAAGCAGGTCTTCGGTGACGATATCGGCTGGCTGCCCTGGCGCCGCCCGGGCTTCCAGCTCGGCCTCGACCTCGAAGCCTTCGTCAAGGCGAACCCTGACGCCAAGGGCGTCGTGCTCGAAAGCCACGGCCTCTTTACCTGGGACAACGATGCCAAGGCCTGCTACGAGCTGACGCTCGACATCATCAACAAGGCGATTGAATGGTTTGCCGGCCAGACGGAAGGCAAGACGATCTTCGGTGGCGCTGTCGTTGAAAGCCTGCCGGTCGCCGAACGCCGTGCCATCGCCGCCCGCCTGATGCCGGAAATTCGTGGCCGCATCGGCAAGCAGGAGCGCAAGCTCGGCCATTTCGATGATCAGGATGCGGTTCTGGAATTCGTCAATTCGAAGAACCTGCGCTCGCTCGGTGCGCTCGGCACCAGTTGCCCTGACCATTTCCTGCGCACCAAGATCCGCCCGCTGATCGTCGATCTCGATCCAGCAAAGCCCGATGTCGATGCCATTATCGCCGGCCTCGACAAGGCGCTTGAAGATTACCGCGCCGACTACGCGCGTTATTACAACGCCTGCAAGCACGACAATTCGCCTGCGATGCGTGATGCCAATCCGGTGATCTTCCTGGTGCCGGGCGTCGGCATGCTCTCCTTTGCCCGTGACAAGGCGACGGCGCGCATCGCCAGCGAATTCTATGTCAACGCCATCAACGTGATGCGCGGCTCTTCGACGGTCTCGGAATATCAGGGCCTGCCGGAGCAGGAAGCCTTCGACATCGAATACTGGCTGCTCGAAGAGGCCAAGTTGCAGCGCATGCCGAAGCCGAAGAGCCTGGCCGGCAAGGTTGCCTTTGTTACCGGTGGCGCCGGCGGTATTGGCCGCGCAACGGCCGCCCGTCTCGTCGGCGAGGGTGCCTGCGTGGTGCTCGCCGATATCGACCAGGAAGCACTTGAAAAGACGGAAGCCGAATTCGTGAAGAAGTACGGCGCCGATGCAGTGCGTACTTTGAAGCTCGACGTTACCAAGGAAGACGGGGTCATCGCCTCCTTCGCCGAATCCTGCGTCGAATTCGGCGGCATCGATATCCTCGTTTCGAATGCTGGCATCGCTTCTTCGGCGCCGATCGAAACGACCGAATTGTCGACGTGGAACCGCAACATCGACATTCTTGCGACCGGCTATTTCCTCGTTTCGCGTGAGGCCTTCCGTCTGTTCCGCCGTCAGGCGCTTGGTGGCAACGTCGTCTTTATTGCATCGAAGAACGGTCTTGCCGCTTCGCCAAATGCGGCAGCCTATTGCACGGCAAAAGCTGCCGAAATCCACCTTGCCCGTTGCCTGGCGCTCGAAGGCGCAGAGGCCGGCATCCGCGTCAACACGGTCAATCCGGATGCGGTGCTGCGCGGCTCGAAGATCTGGAGCGGCGAATGGCGTGAACAGCGCGCGGCCTCGTCGAAGATCGAAGTGGATGACCTTGAGGAACATTACCGCAAGCGTTCCATGCTGAAGCTCAACGTGTTCCCGGAAGACATTGCCGAAGCCGTCTACTTCCTGGCGTCCGATCTGTCGGCCAAGTCGACCGGCAACATCATCAATGTCGATGCGGGCAACGTTCAGAGCTTCCCGCGCTGATAACAAGCGGCGGGCGCAGCCCGCCGCGATACGATTTCCTGGGAGGATTAAATGGCTGAGTTCAGGATTGCGCCGGATCTGGTCGCAACGGAAAATGACAAGCGCGCGTCAGCCTTGAAGGCTGACTACGAAGCACTGGGTACGACGCTTGCCCGCCGCGGCGTCGATATCGAAGCGATCACCCGCAAGGTGGCAGAATTCACTGTCGCCGTACCCTCCTGGGGCGTCGGCACCGGCGGAACGCGCTTTGCCCGTTTCCCCGGCACGGGCGAGCCGCGCGGCATCTTCGATAAGCTCGACGATTGCGCTGTGATCAATCAGCTGACGCAGGCAACGCCGACCGTGTCCTTGCATATTCCCTGGGACAAGACCGATGTGAAGGAGTTGAAGGCGAAGGGCGATGCGCTTGGCCTCGGCTTTGATGCGATGAATTCCAACACTTTCTCGGATGCTCCCGGCCAGAAGCTGACCTATAAATATGGCTCGCTCAGCCACACGGATGCGGCGACGCGGCAGCAGGCGATCGAGCATAATCTGGAATGCATCGAGATCGGCAAGGCGATCGGCTCCAAGGCGCTGACCGTCTGGATCGGAGACGGCTCGAACTTCCCCGGCCAAAGCAACTTCACTAGGGCTTTCGAGCGTTACCTCGCCTCGATGGCGGATATCTACAAGGCGCTACCGGACGATTGGCGGCTCTTCTCCGAGCACAAGATGTACGAGCCGGCCTTCTATTCGACGATCGTGCAGGACTGGGGCACCAACTATCTCATTGCCCAGACGCTTGGTCCCAAGGCCTATTGCCTTGTCGACCTCGGCCATCATGCACCGAACACCAATATCGAGATGATCGTCGCCCGGCTGATCCAGTTCGGCAAGCTCGGCGGCTTCCATTTCAACGACTCGAAATATGGTGATGACGATCTCGACGCTGGCGCGATCGAACCCTACCGCCTGTTCCTCGTCTTCAACGAGCTCGTGGATGCCGAAGCGCGTGGCGTCAACGATTTCCATCCGGCCCATATGATCGACCAGTCGCACAATGTGACGGATCCGATCGAAAGCCTGATCAACAGCGCCAATGAAATCCGTCGCGCCCACGCGCAGGCGCTGATCGTCGACCGCAAGGCGCTCGAAGGCTATCAGCAGGACAACGATGCGCTAATGGCTTCGGAGACGCTGAAGCGCGCCTACCGCGCCGATGTCGAACCGATCCTGGCCGAAGCCCGCCGACGCGCCGGCGGCGCGATCGACCCGATCGCCGCCTACCGCGCTAGCGGCTACCGCAAAAAGGTAGCCGCCGAGCGCCCCGCCTCCGTCTCCGGCGGTGGTGGTATCATCTGAGTGAATGGAAGCTGTTGATCACGGCTTCCATTGACCCGCAACCTGCCGGGTGGCGACGTTCAGCCGGTTCCAGACATTGATATTGGCAATTGCGATGACGAGGGCCGCAAGGCTCTTGCCGTCGTAGTGACGGGTGCATTCCTCCCAGACCTCATCCGGCACCGGATCGGCGCGGTCGCTGAGGCGGGTAACGGCCTCCGTCAACGCCAGTGCTGCGCGTTCGGCATCGCTGTAATAAGGGGCTTCGCGCCAGCCTGCGACGGCAAAGAGCCGTTCGTCGGTCTCACCGTGTTTGCGGGCAATGCGCCAATGGCCGTCGATGCAGACGCTGCAGCCGTTGATCTGGCTGGCCCGCAGATAGATGATTTCCAGAAACCCCGGCGCAAGCCCGACCGTGGCCGGCAGTTTGCCGAGGGCATTCAGTGCCTGCATGGCGTCCGGGATGACGAGGGCTGGATTTCCCATTCTCTCTTGCATGTTCAATCTCCTGATGACGTGTTCCGTTTGACGCAGGGCCGGTTGGTTACCGGCTTTCGCTCGTCATAGGCTTGACGCATTGGGATCGGTGAGTGTGACTGAACGGAAAGAAAAATGCTGCCGGATCTAACGGCGGTCGACCCCCGAGGCTTTGACGCGAACCACTATTGATGCCATCGCCTCCTCGGCCGCGCGTTGCCCGCTCTGATAGGCGCCATGCGCCGTCGAAAAATCGGTCGCATGCGTTGCTTCGCCCGCGAAGAAAACCCTGCCGTCAAAGGATTGGGCGAGTTGCAGGCGTGCGTTTGCGTGGCCGGGCAGGGCATGGCTGTAGCCACCGCCGATGGAAGGCGTACCCGCCCAGTTCGAAGCCGCAAGCGGCTTGAGATACTTCTGCGCGTCCGAGCCGAAGAGACCGGCAAGCTGGTTGATCGCGTGGTCGAAGGCGGCTTCACGGCCCATCGCGGAAGCAGCCCGGGCGCCGGCTCCGCCGAGGAAGCATTCGAGCACCGGCTGGCCGAAGGGGCGGATATAATAGGTGCCGGTCATACTGTCACGCGGATCGCCGAGCACATGGGTCTCGTCCTCGAAAGGACCGCCGTCAAAGACCTCGAAATAGAATTTTTCATTGTTGCCGAGCGGCAGAAACGACGCTGCCTGCCGCCATGAATCGAGCGCCGCCGGGAGCTTGATCGCACCGCCCGCCAGAACATTCGAAGAGATGGTGAAGATGACGGCGCTCGTCCTAATTGTCCCGGCAGAGGTCTGCAGGACGATCTTTCGTTCGCTCAGGTCAAGGCCTTCCAGAGGCGTGCCGAGCCGCAACTCCGCATCGGCGGGAAGCGCCGAGGTAATCAGATGCCCATAACCGGCAGCGACACGCCAGTTATTCTCCGTGGAGGTGTCGTCATAGGCGACGTAATCCGTCACCGAAATGCGCTCCAGCTCGTCGCCCGAAATATAGCCGCTCAGCGCCTGCAAATAGGGCGTCCAGGGGGTGTTCGGGCTGAGCGCATCGGATGCCCGGTCGGACGCGGGCGGATTTCTGCGGATGTCTTCGTTCCAGAGCGCAAAGGCGTTTCGTGCTGCGGCGCGATCCTTGCCGGAGAAGCCGAGCTCCTTGAATTGCTCGCCCCAGGCCGTCACGCGGCGGTCGACGACAAAACCCAGCTCAGCGGCGATCCTCGTCCAGGGATTGCGATCTGCCGAATGCAGCCATCCGCAGCCAAGATCGACCGGCCCGGCGCTCGTGGCATAGGTCCAAGCCCTTCCGCCGGTGCGCGGCAGTTGCTCGATGATCACGGTGGAATAACCGTGGCCGCTGAGGCGTCGTGCAGCTCCGATCCCGGCAGCTCCTGCGCCGACGATAACGATATCCGGATCAGAGGTGGTCATGGACGTGGATATAGCGCCTCGTATCTGCGACTGTCCATCGTCCCTGTCAGGCGTGGACCTTATATCGCAGGGCGACAGCGCCGTTGTCTTTCGTCTCGGCGGAGATCAGCGATAACTGCGTCTTGCCCGCCAGTCCGCCTTCGAAGGTGACGACAGGCTGGCCGCCGCTGGCGTCCAGGGCCGGCGCGACAAGCAGATAGAACTCATCGATCAGCCCCGCAGCAAAGAAGGCGCCGTTGATCGCAGCGCCGCCTTCGAGCAGCAGTTTGCGGATGCCGAGTTCCTTGTTCAACGCATCGAGCGTTGCGGGCAGGTCGATCTCAACTGACGGCGAGACGACGTAGGAGATGCCATCGGCGGCGAGTTCGGCCAGATGCGCGTCCGGCACATCATTGCCGAGGATGACGACGATATGGTCGCCATCGATGTCGGGCCGCGTGAAATGCAGTTTGCCCGATGTGTCGAGGGCGATCGCGTAGTTGTTTGCCTTGCGATCGGCAAAATGGTTCGGCCGTTCGACAGAGCTGGCAGATTGCGGCGGATGCGGCTCCCCCTTGGCCATTTCAGCCATGGTCACGCGCCCGACGATCCAGGCGTCGCCCTGCAGATCTTCATGTGCCTTCTGATAGAGAGCCGTCCATTCCTTGCGGCCGCCATCGGGGCTTTCCGTCCACTTGCTTGGGTGCAGGCCGCCGTCTAGTGACGACATCATCAGGCAGACGATTTCCGGTTTCATGGCAATTCCTTTCCCGCAGGTGCGGCAGGTAATCAGAACTTGATCGAAAGGTGGCCGCTGTCAGCAATGACAACGGTCGCATCGGCATAATGTTCGATCTCGGGATAGCCCTGCAGCGAGTGCTTGTGGCCGGCAGCCGTGATGACCATGACGTCGGCTCCCGCTGCCAATCCCGCCTTCACGCCGGCTTCGACGTCTTCAAAGACCAGGCATTCATGCGTCGCAAAGCCGAGCTTTTCAGCGCCGAGGATATAGCATTGCGGGTCGGGCTTGCCGATGGTCACGTCTTCCGCCGTCACGATAGCCTGCGGCATTGGCAGCCCGGCTGCCTCGAGCCGCCGCTCCGCAAGGCGACGCGGCGAAGAGGTGACGATGGTCCACCGGTTTGGCGGAAGCGACGCCAGGAAATCGGCGGCACCCGGCAGTGCGATGACGCCTTCGACATCCTGAATTTCCTCTTCGGTGATCTGTGCAGCTTCTGCTTCTGCATCGACGCCCGGAAGGTTCAGCCGCCGGATCGTGTCGATACCGCGCGATCCGTGCATGATCGGCAGGAATTTTTCCACATCCAGCCCGTGCCGCTCGGCCCAGCGTCCCCAGACGCGCTCTGCTGATGCCGTCGAGCTCAGGATCGTACCATCCATGTCAAACAGGAAGGCGGCATATTGTTTTGAATTGTCAGATCGGAAGGACATTGGGAAACACCATAGGGAGGGATATGCGCGCCATCAGCCAACGAAAAACGCGGCAGGTCAAGTCGCCAGTAAAATTTCACGGGACTTGATGCGATGCTGCTCCTGTCACATCGTCTCGCTTCCGTTCGTCATGGTCTTTGACGCAACAGGATGAGGAATGGACCGATGGACGAGAAAAAATGGCTGGCTGATGAATTCGAGGCGAACCGTGGGCATCTGCGGGCCGTCGCCTTCCGCATGCTCGGCTCCCGCACAGAGGCTGAGGATGCGGTGCAGGAGGCGTGGCTGCGCCTGACAAGGTCGGACAGAGGCAGCGTCGATAATCTTAGCGGCTGGCTGACGACGGTCGTGGCGCGCATCTGCCTGGACATGCTGCGTTCGCGCAAGACACGCCGCGAAGAGCCGCTTGACCTACCGGCGCACGGCGCGATCGTGGATATCGCCAGCAATCCGGAGCGCGAAGCAGCCTTCGCTGATTCCGTCGGCATCGCCCTGCTCGTCGTCCTGCAAACCCTCTCGCCGGCCGAACGCGTCGCCTTTGTGCTGCATGACATGTTCGATCTACCCTTCGAAGAGATCGCCGCGGTCATCGGGCGAAGTGCAGCCGCCGCCCGGCAGCTTGCCAGCCGCGCCCGGCGCAGGGTACAGGGGCAACCGGAAACGCCGGACGTCGATCTCGCTCGCAAGCGGAGCATAGCCGAAGCCTTCCTCATCGCCTCCCGCAACGGCGATCTGGAAGGGTTGATAGCGGTCCTTGCGCCGGATGCCGTCTTCCTGCCGGATGCAGCCGCGACCCGTCTCGGCAATGTTGTTCCGCTTCGCGGTGCCGGTGTGATCGCCGAGAGCTTCAAGGGACGGGCGACGTCGGCAAAGGTCGCGCTTGTCGATGGCGAAATCGGTCTCGTTGTCTTTATCGAGGGGCAGTTGCGTGTTGTGCTGGCGCTGAGTTTCGACGGCGACAGGATCTCGACGGTCGATGCGATCGCCGATCCGGATCATCTGCGCGATATCGGCTATTCGGTCCTCGAAGGTTAGCGATCACAATCAGTGAGTTTTTTCAACCAGGCGGCCTCCGATCGGGTCGCCTGACCCCGAAACTAGATCAAAAAAGGGGGCAATTCCGGACTTATCAAAAATCGCTAATATCAATTGGTTCGCCCGCTTTCTTGACTTTTGTCAAGGCGAGGATTGTCGAATACGGTTACTTATTCGGCGCGGGCCGGATAGAATTTCTGCCCTTTCGATATCGTGCCTTTCTGGATTTCCGCCCATCGAGATTTTTCACTGTCCTGTGATTGTGCTTCGGAGGAAACGTAGTGCTCATACGAGAGGCCTTCCTGGCATGCTGTCTTTTCTTCCTGGGCGCAAGCGTGACGTCTGCCCAGGAAGCCAAGGCCTACCCAGCCGATATGGCAGAGCGTGTTCAAGCCTGCACTCCATGCCACGGTGTGGAAGGGAAGGGCACGAATGATCCCTATTTCCCGCGGCTTGCGGGCAAGCCGGCCGGATATCTCTACAACCAGTTGGAAGCCTTCAAATCGGGCAGGCGTAAATATCCGCCGATGAACTATCTGCTCGCCTATTTGACGGATGATTATCTGCGGCAGTTTGCAGAATATTTCGCCGATCAGCGACCGGCTCTGCCGGAACAGTCTCCGCCTGACGTCAGTCAGGCGGCGCTCGATCACGGGCATGTGCTTGTCACGCAAGGCGACCTCAACCGCTCGATCCCGGCTTGCGTCAGCTGTCACGGCGGCGCGCTGACGGGGCAGTCGCCCGGAATCCCCGGACTTCTCGGACTGCGGGCGAGCTATATCAGCGCACAGCTTGGCGGATGGCGCTATGGCACGCGCACGGCGATCGCACCTGACTGCATGCAGCTTGTGGCCGGCCACCTCACGGAAGACGACGTGCGTGCCGTCGCAGCCTATCTCGCCAATCAGCGGCAGCCTGCCGACCCTGCTCCGTCCCCAGCCGGATCGTACTCTCTGCCTTTTGCCTGTGGCAGCCAGCCGGAGGGCAATAAGCCATGAGCGCGCATATGAAAATTTTGCCGGCCCTTGCCCTGTCATCGATGGTGGCGCTTGTGGCAGCCCTTTCGCCTGTTGTGGCGCAGTCCCCGCAGCCGGGCAATTCCTCCGATGTAGTCAAAAAGGGAGAATATCTCGCGCGCGCCGGAGACTGCGTGGCCTGCCATACGGCGCCCGAAGGAAAGCTCTTCTCAGGCGGGCGCGCCATGCCGACGCCGTTCGGTACGCTTTATACATCGAACATCACGCCGGATGAGACCGGCATCGGCAAATGGTCCGCCGACGACTTCTATAACACGATGCATCACGGTCGTTACCCGGATGGAGGCCTGCTCTATCCCGCCATGCCGTTTGCGTCCTACACCAAGGTCACCCGCGAAGACAGCGATGCGATCTTCGCTTACCTGAAGACGATCGCGCCGGTGCGTCAGCCGAACCGTCCGCACGAGCTCGACTTCCCTTACAATAACCGCTCGCTCATTCTCGGATGGAGGACACTCTTCTTCACGGAAGGCGAATTCAAGCCGGATCCCAAGCAATCCGATGAATGGAACCGAGGCGCCTATCTGGTCGAGGGCCTCGGACATTGCGGTATGTGCCATACGCCAATCAATGCACTAGGCGGAAGCCGTGAATCGGAAGCCTTCCAGGGCGGACTGATACCGATGCAGGACTGGTATGCGCCGTCGCTGACCTCCAACAAGGAGGCGGGGCTCGGCGACTGGTCAATCGAGGAGATTTCCGACCTCCTGCAGAAGGGCATTTCGACGCGCGGTGCGGTCTACGGCCCGATGGCAGAGGTGGTCTTTAACAGCCTTCAGTATATGACGGATGATGACATTCGGGCGATGGCCGTCTACCTGAAAAGCATTGCGCAGGACGAGCCGACGCCGCCTCGCTCATCCGTCAGAACCGAAGAGGCAAGTCTTCTCATCAGTCTCGGCAAGTCGGTCTATGACAAGCAGTGCGCGAGCTGTCATGGCGCGCAGGGGGAAGGCCGGCCGCCGCATTATCCCCTACTCGCCGGTAACCAGTCGATCCAGATGGTGTCGGCCGTGAACGGCATACGCATGGTGCTCAACGGCGGTTATCCGCCCGCGACCGAAAAGAACCCCATGCCTCACGGCATGCCGCCCTTTGCCGTAACACTTTCGGACGACGAGGTGGCCGCCGTGGTGTCCTACATCCGGACCGCATGGGGCAATCGCGGCACGCCGGTCACCGCGGCCGAGGCGAACAAACTTCGTTCTGCTCCACTTCAGTGAGGACGCCATGATCAATTCCGAAGATCTCGCAGACGCGCCTGACGACGCCCTGGTCGAACAGATCGTCGCAGAGGGACCACGCGGCGCTGTCGTCGTCGCAGGGATAGCGACCGCGGTCGTCGTTCTCATGTGGATCCTTTTCTATCTGCTCGTGTTCGTGCCCAGGAGCGGCTGATGACCGATATGCATAACCAGGCAGCGGCAGTTTCAGAGCGCGTCGAGCGACGCTGGGCGACAGTTGCAGTGCTCATCATCGTCTTTCTGGCAGGGATGGCGGCTTTCGCAGGCATTCACAATGCCACGATGCCGCAGACGAGTGTCGAGACGATTGATCCCACGACCATTCACCTGGCGGGTGAGTTTATCGAGGCCAATCTCGGGAGCGCGATCGAAGCCGACGGCTCGGTGACGGTGCGGGCGATCGGTCAGCAATATTCCTTCTCGCCGCCCTGCATCGTCGTACCAGCCGCGACGCCGATCACCTTTCGGGCCACCAGTGCTGACGTCGTGCACGGCTTCCTCATTCAGGGCACCAATATCAATACGATGCTCGTGCCGGGCTACATATCCATCCAGAAGGCGAGCTTTGCAGCGCCCGGCGACCATCTGATGCCCTGCCAGGAATTCTGCAGCGTCGGCCATGAAGGCATGTGGGCGAGAGTCAAGGTCGTGGATAAGCAACAGTTCCTCTCGGAAATGGCGGACAAGAGGAGACTTTCCTGTGCTCCATAATCGCAGATTGATCCTTGCGCATTTCTGGCTCGCCTTTGCGGTTTTCGGACTGGCTCTGTTGCTCGGCGCCTGGCAGATGTATGTCCGCAGCCCGTTGTCTCCCTGGGTCAACAATCCGGAATGGTATTACCGTTCGCTGACGGCGCATGGCACTGTCATGGGCTATGTGTTCCCGACCCTTGTGGCGATGGCCTTCGGTTATGCGATCAGCGAGTCTTCCCTGAAGCAGAATCTGATCGGTGTGCGCTGGGCGTGGGCCGGGTTCTGGCTGATCGCCGTCGGCTCCGTCATCGCGATGATCCCGGTGGCCTTGGGCATGGCCTCCGTCCTCTATACTTTCTACCCGCCGCTGATCGGCAGTCCGTTCTACTACATCGGCGTCGTGATGGTCGTCGTCGGTTCCTGGATCTGGGTGGCGTTGATGTCTGTCAATCTGGGCATCTGGAAAAAGGCCAATCCAGGCGTTCCGGTCCCATTGCCGATGTTTGCCAACGTCGCGGGCTCCTATCTTTGGGGCTGGACTGCGGTCGGCGCGGCGCTTGAGCTTCTGCTGCAGATCATTCCCGTAGCGCTGGGCTTCAAGTCGACGATCGATGCCGGCCTTGCTCGTATATTCTTCTCATGGACATTGCACGCCATCGTCTATTTCTGGCTGATGCCGACCTATATCGCCTATTACACGATCGTGCCGCGGTCGATCGGCGGACGGATCTACAGCGATACAATGGCGCGGATTTCCTTCATTCTGTTCCTGGTCGTCGCAATGCCGATCGGCATCCATCACGCCTTTGCCGATCCGCAGGTCGGCGCCGGCTTCAAGTTCATCCACTCCGCTTTCACCGCGCTTGTAGCACTTCCGACCCTGCTCACTGTCTTTACCATCTGCGCTTCGGTGGAGATTGCCGCCCGCGCACGCGGTGGCCGGGGCATGTTCGGCTGGCTGAGGGTGCTGCCGTGGCGCAATCCGATGATGCTGGCGGTGACATTCTCCTTCATCATGCTCGGCTTCGGCGGTGCGGGTGGCCTCATCAATATGAGTTATCAGCTCGATACGTCGATCCACAACACGCAGTGGATAACCGGGCACTTCCATCTCATCTTCGGCGGCGCCATCGTCATCATGTATTTTGCGATCGCCTACGATCTTTGGCCCCATTTGACCGGTCGCCCGATTGTGAGCCTCGGGCTCGTCAGGCTGCAGCTCTGGCTCTGGTTCATCGGAATGATCGTGACGACATTCCCCTGGCACTATGTCGGTATCCTCGGCATGCCGCGCCGAATGTCATTCTTCGACTATACGGATCCAGCGCTCGCGAACGAGGCTCTATCGGTCGTGTTCTCCGTCTTCGGCGGCTTCATTCTTGTCGCGGCGGGAATTCTCTTCATTGCCATCCTGGTCCGCACCCAGTTTGCGGAACCGAGGCAGCCTGAGGAATATCGCTTCGCAATCGCCGTCCATCCCCCGACCAGAGTGCCTGCGGCGCTCAACAGCTATAGTCTCTGGATCGCCCTGATGATCGGGCTGACCATCACGAATTACGGATATCCAATCCTTCAGCTCGCCGTGCGCGACGATACCTCTGTTCCTGCAGTCTATGTGGGAGAGCGATGATGCCTCGTGAAAAGATGATAAGCTTCCGCAATCGCTGGACAGTCACGAGCGTGACCGTCACCGCGGGCATCTTCGTCGTAGCGGCAGGTTTGGGCTTCGTGCTGCTGCCGCGCCTGGAGGCAGGAGAGCAGGTGGCGGGCATTTGGGATTCCATCTGCCGGGCCGCCGGATTGCCGCGGCCGGGAACGCCTTCAGAAACAATCAAACCGGACTACAAGACATCCCTGGTCAAGGTTGCGACGGCGGTGCCGAGAAAGCGGGACGAGGAAGCGATCGGGCGGGGCGCGACGCTGGCCCAGCAATGTGCGATTTGTCATGGCCCGACGGGCGTCAGCCGTGCCGACTCTCCCAACCTCGCGGGGCAGTATGCGAGCGTCATCTACAAGCAGCTTCGTGACTTCAAGGACGGTGTGCGTGTCAACGCCGTCATGAGCCCGTTTGCCGTAAAGCTGACCGAGCAGGACATGCAGGATCTGGCTGCCTACTATTCCTACCTGCCGCGACTCCCTGGCTTCCATCCGCCAGGCAGCAATCCGGTGCCGCGGATCGTCGCCAGCGGCGCGCCGACACGCGGCATTGCGCCTTGCGGTTCGTGTCACGGCAGTATCGAAAACAAGCTCGGCAGCCCGTGGCTCGAAGGCCAGTCGGAATTGTACTTGAAGACGCAGCTTCTGGCCTTCGTATCCGGGTCACGGCAGAACGACATCAGCAGCCAAATGCGCAATGTCGCCCGCGCGATGACGCCGGAAGAGATCGATGAGGCAGCGAAATACTATGCGAACAAGGAGCCTCCCTTCCTCGCGAGCCAATGACGATCCGGATGGCGCTTGCCGTGAGACTGAAGCCGGCGCTTAATGGCTGCGCCAGCCCATCAGCTTTTCGATCCGCTCAGCCGAGTTGCGTACCTGGGCTGTATAATGCCCTTCATCCGAAAAGGCCTTTTGCTCCGGCAGAACGATGGAAATGGTGGCGACACACTGGCCCTCACGATCGCAGATCGGCGAGGCGATGCACGCAACCGCATAATCGGATTCGCCAGCCTGGATCGACAGGCGCGATTCAAAGGCCTTTCCGGCGGATTCCGAGAGAGTGGTGGGATCGATTTCGGCGCGTCCCGTCGGCGATGAGCGGGCGCAGCGCTTGAAGAGTTCGACACGCTCGTCTTCTTGCAGGTGTCCGACCAGCAGGCGGCCAGACGCTGTCCAGTTGAGCGGCACACGAGTGCCGACGCGAGAGGCGACCTGGAAATGGCTGGGGCCATCGGCCATGGCGAGAACCAGCATGAAATCGCCGTCACGGCCGCAGACCTGAACGGTCTCGCCGGCCTGCCGGCAGAGGTCGTGCATTTCATGCGTCGCGACGCTCATGAAATCGAGCGATCGCGCATAGGCGAGACCATAGTGATAGAGCCGCGAGCCGAGCCAGATCGAACCGTCGGATTGGCGCGTCAGCATGTTCTTTTCGACCAAGTCGTCAACGATGACATAGACGGTTGAAAGTGGCGCCTTCACGGCCTTGGCGATAGCATAGACGCCGGCCGGCAATCCCGTCTCGTAAAGATGGTCGATCACCTGCAGCGCGCGGTCGATACCGCTGACGCGTGCACGGCGCGCGCCCTTGGCGCCGGTCTCTGCGGCCGGGCCTTCATCTTCGGAGTGGATTGCGGGTGATGTCTTTCCGTCCAATTCAACATACCTCTGATATCATGCGAACCTGTTACATTACTATGGCATAGCCGTTTAGGAAGCAAATCGCAAAATCTTTGGATATAAAACCTTCGGTAGCTGCCGCAGATAGTTCGTGAAGGCGGCAAGTGTTGTCGCCGGACATGCTGCGATTGCAGGCGACAAATCTATTTGCGGGCGCCTTATCCCGCATCGTCGATGCGAGAACCGGAACAACAAGCCGCAGCCCGAGTTTTTGTCCCATCAGCGATACCGGCTGATCGGATGTGGGCCAAGTCTCCTGCCAGACATTGCGGTCAGCGGTGGCAAGCCGACGCCCCTTTTTGCGGCTTGCCAAAGCCACCGCCGGTGCGCGTCGTCATCAAGACGGCGTCGCCGGCGGCGAGCATCTCGAAGTCGTGGGAAGAAATATTTGGGAAATCGATGGGGATGCGCGCGCTCGTCACGTCGCAAGGGCTGCCGCCTGTTGAGAGCGGCAGCCCGTCTGGGAACAGGGCTTATCCCCAGTGCCGATCGGGCCTTGTAGGGCCAGCGGTCAGATCAGCCGAAGCAGGGCATCGCCGGCAGATTGGCGCGGCTGGCAAAGGACCCGATCATTTCGCTCACCGTGGAGGGACGCGGCTCGCGTTTGTGTGCGGCCGTCTCAAGGAGTTGCTTGAAGTCTTCAAGCTTCACGCCATCGGCGCGGAGCACCATGGCGATCAGCGGGTCGCGAAGGGCTTCGGAAATGGTCAAATCTTCTCTGGTCTTTCTCATGGTACGGTCCTCCTTTCGTGGGCGGTCGCCCGTGTTCCACTCCTGCTGTCAAGCGCTCCTGGCATTGACTTCTGCAAAGAGTGGTGTTACCGGTAAGTAACAATGCATTTGTTACCGATCGGTCACATCGATGTCAAGGACTTCGTCCGCGAAAAAATCAGAATCATTGAATGAAATCTCCGCAGCTGCTTCAGACGATCGAATCCCCCCGCGGGAGCGTATTGTCTCGACCGCTTCGGAGCTTTTCCGTGAACGCGGCATTCGTGGCATCGGCGTCGATGCCATTGCGGATGCGGCTGCCACCAACAAGATGACCCTCTACCGGCATTTTGGCTCCAAGGACGAGCTGGTCTGCGAAACGCTGCGCCGCGCTTCCGAAAAGGCCGAGAAGATCTGGCGCGATCTCGAAGCTGCCCATCCCGGCGACGCGCGCGGCCAGCTGCTTGCTTGGGTCGAGGATCGGGCTCACTGTCTGAACGGCGAGCCCGCAGGTTGCGATCTCGCCAATGCCGCGATCGAATTGAAGGGCGAAGGCCATCCGGCGCACGAGTTGATCGAGCGCCACAAGGCGATGCAGCGCAACCGTCTTGCGGCACTTTGCGTGGCTGCCGGCGCGCGCGAGCCGGAACTTCTTGCCGACACGCTGACGCTCCTGCTCGAAGGCGCGCGCGTTACCCGCCAGGCCATGACGGACGGTGGCTGTTCCTGCCATTTCGAAAAAGCTTGCAACGTGGCGATTTCCGCCTTCGGCTGATATTGACGCGGCCAGGGAACCCAGGCTGGAACCTTGGAGTAGCATAGCCGTTTCTGCTGATCTGGGAGCAATCTGGAGGCAGAGATGAATTACACTTATCTCCGACGCCTGTATGCGAGACGTGCCGAGCTTGAAGCCAAGCTTGAATTGCACGACGCACGTTATTGCTTTGGCGAAGAGGAAGTAGACGACGGGACGGAAAACGATTTGAAACAGCGCATCCAGGAAATCTCCGAGGAGATTGCGGCGCTGGAGTATTCTCCTGGCTAGTCGTTGCCGGCGCTAAGGATGGAAATTGTCCGTTCGTCGAATTTCCCGTCGTAAAAATGATCGATCGTTTTGTGAAAGGGCGAGCCGTGATCGCTGACCGCGGCAAACAGCGTCATGGACGAGCGCAGCTTCAGATCATCCGGGGACCCCATGATATCGTGAGCGCTGCGGTCATTGACGGAGAGGATTGCCTCGACACAGCGCAAAAGGCGGCTGCCGAGGATCGGATCAGCGAGATAGGCTGAGGCTTCCTCCGCGGAGCGAATGGCATATTTCTCTGCCATGGAAGACGTTCCGAGACCAGCGATTTGGGGGAAGATGAACCACATCCAGTGAGAGCGCTTGCGGCCGGCTTCCAGCTCCGCAAGAGCCTGTTTGTATATGCCGTTCTGCGCTTCGATGAAGCGGTGGAGGTCGTAGTCAACGTCACCGGCCATGGCTCTTTCCCGTTCCTATGCTTCAGACGCACGTCAGACGAAAAATTCCATGCCCGGCGAAAATTGCTGGCTCTTAGCAGACCTTGTCTGCGTAGGGGCTCGTTTCACGGCAATGGCCGTAACGCTGGTGGTGCGACACCAGACTATCACCCGGAGGTGCCTGCTCTTCAATAGCCGAGGTCGTCATCGGATCGGTCGCTGATGTCTGTGCCGACGGTGCTGTGAAGCCTACAAAGCTTAGCAGTACGAGGGCGCCTACGACCACGATCCGCTCCAGGACCGACAGCTTCTGTGCGCTGACGTGGTCGGCGTAGTCGCGTTCAGCTTCGCCGTAGCTCACGTCCTCCTTCACATGCTGGTGCACCATATCCTGGTGACCGGAGGTCCAAGTTTCAGATTGTGTCATTTCAAGTCTCCTGCAATGCACCGGGATGCGGCTTGGGAAGGCAAGCTAATGGCGTGCCTATCCGCTTCCCGCGTGCAGCACCGCATGTGTGTCTTAACTGCGGTAAATTGAAGAGGGCTAAAGCAAACTCAGTGTTCACAAAATCGTACCAATCATCGTGAAAAGCCGTGCAAGGGCTGGTCCCGCGAAATGATAGGCGGTAAATCCTGTGTGATATCCACAGGACTCTCCCCATGGCCCTTACTTTCGGTGCGATGTCTATCGCTCAGCTCTCCCTCCTCATCCAGAGCGGCAAGGCCGATCCGGTTGATGTCGCGGAGGCGATCTTCGACGGCATCGAGCAATATGCCGACAAGGCGGTCTTCACACTATTGTTGCGCGAGCGGGCGATGCGGGAAGCTCATGCTTCCTCGAAGCGTATCCGCGACGGTCGTTCGCTTGGTGCGCTCGACGGCATTCCGATCGCCTGGAAAGATCTTTTCGACATCGAGCGCATGGCAACCACGGCCGGTTCGGTGGTTCTGGCGGGCGATGCGCCTGCTAAACAGGACGCTGCGATCGTCGCAACGCTCAAGAATGCCGGCATGCTGGCCATCGGCCGTACCAATATGAGCGAATTTGCTTTCTCCGGCCTCGGCATCAATCCGCATTACGGCACGCCGGAAAACACTCACAGCAAGGACGAGCCGCGTATTCCCGGTGGGTCGTCGTCCGGCGCCGGCGTGGCTGTTGCCGCAGGCCTTATACCGGTCGCGATGGGCACGGATACCGGCGGTTCGGTGCGTATTCCCGCCGCCCTGAACGGCATCGTCGGCTACAAGGCGACGCGCGGGCGCTATGCCATGGAAGGTGTCTATCCACTGGCTGCGAGCCTCGACTCGCTTGGCCCCCTCTGCCGTTCCGTGCAAGACGCCGTCTGGGTCGATGCTGCCATGCGCGGGTTGACGGCGCCGACAGTCACCCGGCAGTCGCTGAAGGGTGTGGAAATCGTCGTCCCCCGCAATATCGTGTTCGATGGCCTGGGTTCGGGCGTCGCCGAAGCCTTCGAGGGCGGAGTGGAGCGGTTGCGTAGCGCTGGCGCGCATATCAGTCCGATCAACATTCCGGCCTTTGAGGAAATCCTGGCACTGATGGCAAAACATGGTGCTCTCGTCACTGCCGAAGCCTTCGCTCTCCACCGGGAACGGCTTGCAGGGCCGGAGGCTGCGCGGATGGATCATCGTGTCGTCCTTCGCACGCGGCTCGGCGAGAAGACCAGCATGGCCGATTACATCGCCATTCTTGCCGGGCGCACGCGGCTGATCGCCGAAGTCGATCGGCTTGTCGGCAACCGCTTCCTCGCCTTTCCTTCGGTCGCCCATGTGGCGCCACCGATCGCAGCACTTGAGCGCGATGACGAACTTTTCTTCGCCGCGAACGTAAAGACGCTACGCAATACGGCGCTCGGCAATTTCCTGGACTGGTGCGGTGTTTCCATTCCCTGCGGCAAGGGCGAGGCGGATATGCCGGTCGGCTTCCTGCTGTCGGCGCCGGCAAACCGTGACGAAGCATTGCTTGCCGTTTCGCTGACGGCAGAAGCAGTCATTCGCGGCGACGGGATCTAGGCGATTGCGGGCTTGATGCGGCGCGTCATTCTTGCCAAAGTCCTCGCGAGGAAACGGGAGGAGATGAAAGATGCAGGCTTTACAGAACGGCCGGTTTGCGGTTTCCACATGGTCGCTTCACCGGATGCTGGGCGCAACCTATCCCTATAGTCCCGATCCGCAGAAAAGCGCGGCACGCCAGGAGCCCTATGGGGCAGGCACCGTGAGCCTGCTCGAAGTGCCGGGCATGCTCGCCGAACGCGGACTTGGCCGGCTGGAGGTCTGCTCGTTCCATCTGCCGAGCCTGGACGCCACCTATCTCGCCGAATTTCGCGATGCGCTGGAGGCCTCCAACATCCTTTTCCAGACGCTGCTCGTCGAGGATGGCGATCCCAGCAATGCCGAGACGGCAGAACGTGACATAGGCTGGATTGCCGATTGGATCGATATCGCAAAGAAGCTCGGCGCCGAGCGCATCCGCGTCATCGCCGGCAAGCAGGCGCCGAATGAGGAAAACCTTACGCGTTCCGCGCGGCATCTGAAATGGCTCGCCGGGCAGGCGGAGGGAAGCGGCGTGCGTGTCGTCACCGAAAACTGGTTCGCCCTTCTGCCCTCACCGAAGGAAATGAACTGGCTGCTTGATGAACTCGACGGCAAGATCGGCCTCAATGGCGACCTCGGAAACTGGGCGGCACCGGCGAAATATGAGGGGCTGGTGAATATCATGCGCCGGGCCGAAATCTGCCATGCCAAGGCCGATTACAATGCCTCCGGGCTCGATGCCGCAGATTACCGTCATTGCCTGGAAATGTGCGAAAAGGCCAGTTACGCCGGACCCTACACGCTGATCTACGACTCGCCGTTCTTTGCGGACGAGTGGGACGGCGTCCTGCTGCAGAAACGTTTCATTGAGGACTTCCTTGAAGGCGTTCCGGCGCGCCGCACAGCCTAGCCTCGTTCCAGCCTGTTCTTCTCCCGCTTGCGCCAATCCTTGGGCGTCTCGCCCGCGTGCTTGAGGAAGAAGCGGGAGAAATAGGCCGGGTCGGCAAAGCCAAGCCGATAGCTGACCTCCTGAACGTTTGCGAGCGTGAAAACGAACTCGCGCTTGGCCTCGTCGACGAGTTTGCCGGCGATGAGGTCGTGGGCCGTCTTTCCGGTCATCGAGCGGACGATGCGATTGAGATGGGTCGGCGAAATGCCGATTTCCCTAGCATAGAATGAAGCAGGTCTGTGCGAACGGAAATGCTGCTGGATGAGGCCTGTCAGTTGCTCCATCCGCCGTTCGTTTTCATCGGCGGGGAACAGGCTGATATCCTCCTGATAGGAAATTCTCGCCGTCAGCCGCAGCGCCAACGCGGCATAGGAGGCGAGAAGCTCGCTGCGGCCGCTGCGGCTGTACCGATATTCATCGCCGAGCCGCCTCAGGCTCTGCATGAGATAGGCTGCGTCGGGATCTTGCGGATCGAGTGCGGTGAGATGCGGGGCTGCAAGCCACTCACCGAGCCGGCTGCGGTCGCCGGGAAGGTGGCTGAGATTGGCGCTCAGCATGGTGATGACGAGGCCGTCGATATCCCGCGAAAAACGAAAGCCGTGATCGAGCCCGGGAGGAATCGTGACAACCGCTGGCGGCTGGATGGCGTGGCTCCGCTCGCTGAAAATGGCATCGCCTGCGCCGGCATCGATGTACAATATCTGAAAGAAGCTCGCGTGCCGATGCAGTTTGATCTCCCAATGGTGCAGGCTGCTGCGCGAGGGAATTGTTTCGCAGTGCAGCCAGAAATCGGGTTCTTTGCCCGATGTCTCGCCGTAGAGCTCATAGGTCGGTACATGTCGCGTCATGGGCTTCCTTCCGTTCCCATGTTCGTTTTGTGCAATTTTTTGGTGGGAAAGTCCATTGCCGCTCGAAGGGCTAAACGTCAGAATTTGGCAGAAAGCAAATGCAGGGAGGAAGCAATTGCGCACCCAAATCGCCATTATCGGCTCAGGCCCTTCGGGCCTGCTGCTCGGCCAACTTCTTACGGGAGCCGGCATCGACAACGTCATACTCGATCGGGTGGGCAAGGACTACATTCTCGGCCGCGTCCGCGCTGGGGTCCTGGAAGAGGGCACCGTTCGTCTTTTGGATGAGGCGCGGTCGGCGGCCCGGCTGCATGCTGAAGGTTTGCCGCATAACGGCTTCTCACTGGCTTTCGACGGGCGCGACCACCGCATCGATCTCTACGGCCTGAGCGGCGGCAAGCGCGTCACGGTTTACGGCCAGACCGAGGTGACGCGTGATCTGATGGAACAGCGTGAGGCAAGCGATGCCTTGACAATCTATGATGCCGCCGACGTGACGCCGCATGATTTTGACGGCCACACTCCCTTCGTGAGCTACGAGAAGGATGGCGTTGTTCACCGTATCGACTGCGATTTCATCGCCGGCTGCGACGGCTTCCATGGAGCAAGCCGCAAGGCGCTTCCGAAAAAGGCGATCAGGACCTTCGAGAAGATCTATCCCTTCGGCTGGCTCGGCATCCTGGTCGATGTCGCTCCGGTCAATCATGAGCTCATCTACGCCAATCATCCGCGTGGATTTGCACTCTGTTCCATGCGCTCTGCGACCCGCAGCCGCTACTACATCCAGTGTTCACTCGATGAGAAGGTCGAAGACTGGAGCGATGACCGCTTCTGGGACGAGTTGCGCTGCCGCCTGCCGACCCATCATGCCGAGGCGCTGAAGACCGCAGCATCCTTCGAAAAGTCGATCGCGCCGCTGCGCTCCTTCGTAGCCGAGCCGCTGCGCTTCGGCCGCCTCTTCCTGGTCGGCGATGCCGCCCATATCGTGCCGCCGACCGGCGCCAAAGGGCTGAACCTTGCTGCGAGCGATGTGCACTATCTCTTCGAGGGTCTGAGGGAGTTCTACGGAGATCGGTCGAGCGCCGGCATCGACGCCTATTCGCAGAAGGCGCTTGCTCGCGTCTGGAAGGCTGTGCGCTTCTCCTGGTGGATGACGACGATGATGCATCGTTTTCCCGATACCGGCGATTTCGACCAGAAGATCCAGGAGGCAGAACTCGACTATCTGACCCATTCGCGCGCTGCCTCGACGGCGCTTGCGGAAAACTACGTCGGATTGCCGTTCTGACAGGATGCCGGCTGACTTCGCAGGCAAGCGCTCACCCGATGTCAGCGGAACGGATGCGTCCACTGTGTGCTCGCATGGGGCTACAGTTGAAGCGCTATCCCGCGTCTCGATTTGATCCGCGCTGCCTCTTGTTGCATATTTTTTCCGTGTCTTGCCGCGCCCGACATGCGCGTAGAAAATATCGCAACAATATCGTCGAGAATCTTGGTTGCCTGTGCAAGAACTTAACAGCCATGAAAGCAGGATCGCCAGTGGGGTGAAGCTGCAATGCATTCCTGAGGAGATCATGGTCGAGGAAGTGGCCAATGCCTGTTGCTCGCCTCCGACGACAGCCGCATGATTGCCAAGCAGATGCTGCTGATCAATGGCGGCCTCATCTGACTATTAAGGAGGTCCCATGAACGCCAATAACAATACGCCGCTCCGTCGCTACCGCATCGCCTCCGTTCCCGGCGACGGCATTGGCCCAGAAGTCATCGCCGCCGGCCTCGAAGTGCTCGGAGTGCTGGCCGCCCGCAGCGGCGCTTTCGCACTCGACATCGACCACTATGACTGGGGCAGCGAGCGCTACCGCAAGACCGGTGCCTTCATGCCGGAGAATGCCCTGTCTCTGCTGAGGCAAGCCGACGCCATCTATTTCGGCGCCGTCGGCGCACCTGACGTGCCCGATCACGTGACGCTCTGGGGCCTGCGTCTGCCGATCTGCCAGCGTCTCGACCAGTACGCCAATATCCGCCCGACCCGCATCTTCCCCGGTGTGAAAAGCCCGCTCAGGGGGGTCGAGGAAGGTGATCTCGACTGGCTGATCGTGCGCGAGAATTCCGAGGGCGAATATTCCGGCCATGGCGGCCGCGCCCATGTCGGCCTGCCGGAGGAAGTGGCGACCGAAACCTCGATCTTCACGCGGCGCGGCGTCGAGCGCATCATGCGCTTTGCCTTCGGCGAGGCGCAGAAACGCCCTCGTAAGCTGCTGACGGTCGTCACCAAGTCCAACGCCCAGCGCCACGGCCTCGTGCTGTGGGATGAGATTGCCGCCGAGGTCGCCAAGGACTTTCCCGATGTGACCTGGGACAAGGAACTGGTCGATGCCATGACCTTCCGCATGGTCGCAAAACCAAAGAGCATCGACACGGTCGTTGCGACCAACCTGCATGCCGATATTCTCTCTGACCTCGCGGCTGCGCTCGCCGGCTCGCTCGGCATCGCGCCGACGGGCAATGTCGATCCCGAACGCCGTTTCCCCTCGATGTTCGAGCCGATCCATGGTTCGGCTTTCGATATTACCGGCAAGGGCATCGCCAACCCCGTCGCAAGTTTCTGGACGGCATCGCTGATGCTGGAACATCTGGGCGAGGCAGTTGCGGCAAAGATACTGATTTCAGCGGTGGAACAGGTCTGCGCTGCCGGCATTCTCACTCCAGATCTCGGCGGTGAGGCGACTACGGCGGATGTGACACGGGCTGTTTGCGAAGCGCTGCGGGGATCGAACTTCGCCCCCGATGACGAGAATATTCCGACCGTCTGATCCCCGACAACCGCGTTTCAAGGAAGGTATCCAGTCATGAGCAATAGACTTTCGGGCTACAAGCTCCGCCGTCCGGAGCTTTTTCGCGAAGCGAATTATGTTGGCGGCCAATGGGTGCAGGCCGATAGCGGCCGTACCTACGACGTGACCAATCCTGCAACCGGCGAGGTGATCGGAACCGTGCCGGCCATGAGTGCTGTCGAGACGAACCGCGCGATCGATGCCGCCTACAAGGCGCAAAAGGCATGGGCGGCACTGACTGCCGAGCAGCGCGCCAATCATCTCTGGAAGCTGGCAGAGCTGATGCACGAGAATCTCGAGGATCTGGCGGCGATCATGACGATCGAGCAGGGCAAGCCACTCTCTGAAAGCCGTGGCGAGGTCGTCTATTCCGCAAGCTTCATCGAGTGGTTCGCTGAAGAGGCGAGGCGCGTCTATGGTGACACGATCCCTTCGCCGGTTCCGGGCCGGCGCCTGATCGTGCAGAAGCAGCCGATCGGCGTCTTTGCGGCAATCACGCCGTGGAACTTCCCCTCGGCGATGATCACCCGTAAGGCCGGTCCCGGCTGGGCGGCAGGCTGCACCGGTGTCATCCGTCCGGCAAGCCAGACGCCCTATTCGGCGCTGGCGCTTGCCGTCATGGCTGAAGAGGCGGGCTTTCCGGCCGGTGTCTGCAACGTCATCACCGGCCCCTCGTCGGAAACCGGTCCTGCGATCACCGCCAGTCCGAAGGTGCGCAAGCTCACCTTCACCGGCAGCACGGCGGTCGGCGCCAAGCTGCTCGCCGAATGCGCGCCGACCATCAAGAAGACCAGTATGGAGCTTGGCGGCAATGCGCCTTTCATCGTCTTCGACGACGCCGATCTCGACGAGGCGGTCAAGGGCGCCATGGGCTCGAAGTTCCGCAATACCGGGCAGACATGCGTCTGCGCCAACCGTATTCTCGTACAGGACAGGGTGCATGACGCCTTTGCCGAAAAGCTCGCAGCCGCCGTTGCCAAACTGAAGCTCGGCGACGGCATGGAGGAGGGCGTCACCCTCGGCCCGTTGATCGATGAAGCTGCGCTCAAGAAGGTCGAGACGCATGTCGAGGATGCCGTCAGGCATGGCGCGAAGATCGTCTCCGGCGGCAAGCGTGATCAGCGTGGCGGCAATTTCTACCTGCCCACCATTCTCTCGGATGTCTCCCGCGAGGCGGAAATCTTCTCGGATGAAACCTTCGGTCCGGTTGCCCCGCTTTTCCGCTTCAAGACGGAGGAAGAGGCGATCGAAATGGCCAATGACACGCCGTTCGGTCTTGCTGCCTATTTCTACGCTCGTGACGTCGGCCGCATCTTCCGGGTTGCCGAGGCTCTCGAATTCGGCATTGTCGGTATCAACGAGGGACTCATCTCGACGGCGGTCGCTCCTTTTGGCGGCATGAAGCAGTCCGGCATCGGCCGGGAAGGTTCGAAATACGGCATCGAAGAGTTCCTCGAGGTCAAATACATGGCCATTGGTGGCCTGGCGAACTGAGGAGAATGCCATGAGTGCAGCTGATATCGACGGCTTTGCAGCCCGGATCCGGAACCACGAAAGCCGGATGATCTCCGCCTGGGTGGGCATTCCCGATCCGCTGCTGGTCAATCATCTGGCTCAGGAAGCCTTCGATGCCGTTGTGCTCGACATGCAGCACGGTATGTGGGACCTGCCGTCGGCAGCTGCCGCCGTCGGCCATGTGCGTATCGCCGGCAAGCCGGCGCTCGCCCGCATTCCGGTCGGCGATTTCGCCTCTGCCTCGCGCCTGCTCGATGCCGGTGCGTCAGGCATCATCGCGCCGATGATCAATTCGGCCGAGGATGCGAAGGCCTTCGTGAAGACCACAAAATATCCGCCGGTCGGCGAGCGCAGCTGGGGTCCGTCTCTGGCGCTCAATCACACCGGCCTTTCGGCTGACGATTATCTCAAGACCGCCAATGATTTGACGGTCGCAATCGCCATGATCGAGACGCGCGCGGCGCTCGAAGCGATCGACGATATCCTCGGAGTCCCCGGCATCGACGGTATCTTCATCGGCCCGTCGGATCTCTCCATCGCCCTGTCGAACGGCGATCAGGTGGCGCCGAATGCCGCCGAGATCGACAGTGCCATGCAGCATGCCGTCGCGCGTTGCAGCGCGCACGGAAAATTCGCCTGCGCCTTTGCCGGTGACGGCGAGCGTGCCGGCGAGCTTCTGAAATTCGGCTTCGCTTTCGTCATTGCCGGAGCGGAAACCGCGCACTTGCGATCCGGTGCCCGCAAACAGATCAACGCCGCCAGGAAGGTTGCTTCCGGCGGCTGATCCACAGGCAATATAGGGTCTCACGCAATCATGTAGCCGCCATCGATAGGCATGGAGATGCCGTTGACCATCGCAGCTTCGTCTGAGAGCAGGAAGAGGATCACCTCTGCCACGTCCTCGGGCTCTGCGAACCGGCCGACCGGGATGCGCTTTTGCATTCCGGCCGCCTTCTCCGGATCGCTCCAGGCCTTGATCGCCATCGGCGTCAGCGTCACCGTCGGATGCACGCCATTTACCCGGATGCCCTGCGGCGCCAGTTCCTTGGCCATGACGCGCGTCAGGCCGTCCAGGCCGCCCTTCGAAGCACAATAGGCTGCGTGGTCCGGGATGCCGACGAAAGCGGCAACGGAGGAGACGTTGACGATGGCGCCGTGGCGGCCTTCTTCGATCAGGGACCGTGCATATTCCTGCGCAACGATCATCGGGGCGCGCGTGTTGACCGCAATCAGCTGGTCAAAGGCTTCGACTGTGGTTTCGAGAAAGGGCTGCAGCTCGGTCGTTCCAGCGCAGTTGATAAGCAAATCTGCCGGAAGTGCGGCGCGCGCGGCCTCTCGCGTCGCCTTTGCATCGGCAAGATCGACCTGAATGGCCTCGCAACCAAGATCTTCGCGTAGCGAAACGACATCGTCAGCACTTCTGGTGAGTGCCGTAACCTTGGCACCACGCTTCACCAGTATCTCTGCGACAACGCGGCCGATGCCCTTGCCGGCACCGGTGACGATCACTTTTTTTCCTTCGAAATTCATTTGTTCCTCACCTTACAGTCGCTGACCCGTTGCCTGATCAAAGATGTGAACACGGCGCGGATCAATATGAAAATGCAGCGTCCGGCCGGGTTCGACCTCGATGCGCTCACGGATCAGGGCATCGATCGGCACTCCGCCGACACGGCCGAAGATCAATGTTTCTGAGCCGGTCGGCTCGTATACCGACACTTCCACCGGAATACCGTCATCGCTGATGGTTATGTGTTCCGGGCGAATGCCATAGGTTACGGCCTTGCCCTCCTCTGCGTTCACGCGGTCTACGGGGAGGGTAACGCCTTGGTCGGTGATGACAACCTGCTTTCCGTCGCGCGTTGCGATCTTGCCCTGTAGAAAGTTCATCGACGGGCTGCCGATGAATCCGGCGACGAAAAGGTTTGCCGGAAAGTCATAGAGATCAAGCGGCTTGCCGACCTGTTCCACCCGTCCGTCACGCATGACGACGATCTTGTTGGCCATCGTCATGGCCTCGATCTGGTCGTGCGTGACATAGACGGTGGTGGTCTTCAGCCGCTGGTGCAGTTCCTTGATCTCGACGCGCATGGTGACGCGAAGCTTGGCATCGAGGTTCGACAGCGGCTCGTCGAACAGGAAGACCTGCGGGTCGCGGACGATGGCTCGGCCCATGGCAACGCGTTGCCGCTGTCCGCCTGACAGCTGCTTGGGATAGCGGTCGAGATAACGTGTCAGGTCGAGGATCGCGGCTGCCTTGCCGACCTTCTCGTCGATCTCCGATTTCGGGCGTTTCGCCATCTTCAGCGGAAAGCCCATGTTCTCGGCGACCGTCTTGTGAGGATAGAGTGCGTAGCTCTGAAAGACCATGGCGATGTCGCGCTCCTTCGGCGGGGCGTTGGTGACCACGCGGCCGCCGATGCGGATGTCGCCGCTGCTGACGGTCTCGAGACCGGCGATCATGCGCAGCAGCGTTGACTTGCCGCATCCCGAAGGGCCGACCAGCACGACGAACTCGCCATCCTCGATATCGACGCTGACGCCGTGCATGACCTGAAGAGCGCCATACCTCTTGGTGACGTCGCTGACCTGTACGTTTGCCAATGTCTTTTCTCCCTAATCCAGTACGGCTTGCGTCTTGATAGTGTTGATGGAATTCACCGGCTCACCCCTTCCAGACGATGTAGGCGCCAAGCACGGCGGAGATTGCTACCGCGAACCATACCGAAAGCCCGAACGGTTCGATGAACCGCATCCAGAACAGGGAGAGCGCGACCCAGATCACGACGGAGATGAACAGCCGGTCGAACCAGTTCGTCTCGATCGGCAGGAAGCCCGGCTGTTTTTCGTTGTTTCGAGAATCCGAAGCCATCTCGCTATCCTTTCACTGCGCCGAAGGTCAGGCCGGCGACGATGTGACGCTGCACCACCGAGAAGACGATGAGCGCCGGGATCAATGTCAGCATCGAGATTGCCGCCATGATGCCCCAGGCGGTGCCCGTCGTCGTCACGTATTCCGACAGGCCAGTGGTGAGTGTGCGGGCGTTGAAGTTGGTGAGTGTCGCGGCAAGCAGATATTCGTTCCACGCGAAGACCCAGGTCAGGATGAGCGTCACTGCAAGCCCCGGTCGCGCCAAGGGAAAGACGATGTCGTAGAGGACCATCCATGGGCTCGCGCCATCCATATAGGCCGCCTCGTCCAGCTCCTTCGGAATGCTCTCCACCGTCGGACGCAGGGTCCAGATGGCAAAGGGAAGGTTGAAGGAGCAGTAGACCAGGATCATGCCGAGCCTGGTATCAGCCAGCGAAAAGTCGCCGATCCTGTAGACCTGTGTCAGCAACAGGAAGAGCGGCAGCAGGAAGACCGCCGGGGGCGCCATGCGGTTGGTGATCGTCCAGAAGAAGATACTCTCCTTGCCTGCGAGATCGAAGCGCGTCAGTGCATAACAGGCAAGAAAGCCGAGGGTCGTCACCAGGATCGCGTTCCCCGACGAAATGACCAGCGAGTTGATCATGTATCGCCGCAAGGTCTCGTTCGTCAGCACGTCCTGGTAGTTCTTCCAGAAGAAGCTCCGAAGGATGACGTCCGGCGTGGAAAACAGGTCAAAGGGCTGCTTCAGCGAGATGACGAAGAGCCAGTAGATCGGGAAGAGGGTTGCAAAGCTTATCAGCGTCCACAAGAGAACCGAAAGCCAGGGATTCTGCCTTTTCATCGCATCAGCCTCTCTTCGCGCGGGGAGCAATCAGGCCAACGTAGAGCAGCCAGCAGACGACGATGGTGAGATAAAGTACGACGACCGAGATCGCTGAACCGTAGCCGTAGTTCGTTTTCGGAAAAACCTCCCTGAAGATGTGAACGCCGATGTAGCGCGTTGACGACCCCGGACCGCCTCCCGTCAGCATCAGGACTTCGTCGACCGTGCGCAGTGCGTCCATGAGCCTGATGAACACCGTGGCCAGCAGGGCAGGGCGGATCAGAGGGAGCGTGATATGCCAGAAGATCTGGCTCTTGCCGGCGCCATCGATCTGCGCTTGCTCGAAGGGATCCGGCGGAAGCGAGACCAGGGCAGCAATCAGGGACAGGGTGACCAGCGGCGTCCAGTGCCAGACGTCCATGATGACAGTGATGGTGAAGGCTGCGAGCGCACTCTGGCCGATGTTCAGATCGTAACCGAACCAGCTTCGCAGCAAATAGGGGATGATGCCGATCGACGGTGTCGTCATCAGCTTCCAGACCGATCCGACAATGATGGGCGCCATGATCAGAGGAAGGGTGTGGATGGTGCGGAAGAACGCTTTTCCTGGAAAGTCCTTCATCAGCGCCTGCGCGAGCATGTATCCGAGGACGAGTTCGGAAACGACTGCGAAGAAGACGAAGGCGATCGTGATGCCGAGCGAAGCCAGGAACTGTTTGTCGAAGACGAGACTCCGGTAGTTCGAAGCCCAGTTGAAGACCATCAGCGGATTTGCGGCGAAAGGGTTCCATTGGTGAAACGAAACCCAGACGACGTAAATGAAAGGAAAGATGCCGAAGAGCCCGAGGATCAGGATCGTCGGTGACAGCAGCAGCCATCCAAGCTTTTGTGAATGCATCGCCTCATCCTCTTTGGCACCCTTGGGGCGGCCTGTCGAGCCAGGAAAGGAGCGGGTCGCCAAGCGAAGACGACTCGCCAAGGTGGGGAGGATGATTTATTTGCGATAGCCGAGCGACGTGAGCTCCTCTTCCGTCTTGGCGGCCATCTGGTCGAGGCCTTCGTCGGGCGCGATCTTGCCGGTCAGGATGTCGAAGAAGATCGGCAGGGTTGCTTCCCGCAACTGGGCATGGAACGGATACGGAGGAGCGCCGGCGAAGAGTTTGCCCTGATCCTTCAGCATCGTGTAGAAGCCGCCGAGTTTGACATCCATTGCCTTGACCTTCGGATCGTCGAAGGTTGCCTTGTTGGTGATGCGGGGTGCTGCGATCGCCCAGTCAGGCTGCACATCGTTCTGACCCATGAATTCGAGGAAGAGTAGAGCTGCTTCCTTGTTCTTGGATGTAATCGGCAGACCGAAGGCGCCGCCGTCATAATAGCCGATGTAGCCCTTTCCGGACTTCGCATCCTCCAGAACGCCCGGCTCGAGCGGCGGCAGGGCAAAGCCTACTTTGTCGACCACCTTCGACTGTGCAGGATCGCTCGCGATCCATGCCGCGTTCTCGCCGTAGATCAACCCTTGAGCGACACGGCCGGCAGCGAAGGTCGTCGCCGTTTCCGTCCATGTCGATTGGGTCGATTCCGGCGGGGCGATGTCGCGCAGATGCAGCCAGTATTTCAGCGCGGCCTTCGCCTTGTCGCTGTTCATTGCGCCGCCATGCTCGACCGTCGCTGCGTAGTTGTTGCTGGCGTCGATGCCCCAGTTGTAGACGCCGAAAGTCGGCGCGATGGATTCGAAATATTCGTACCAGGACGCGGCGTGACCTGTATGGGCCTGAGCGGTGGTGCCCCAAAGCTCGATGCCGTTATCCTTGCCGTATTTGGTGAAGAATTCGGCGATCTGCGTGTAGTCCTCATGCGTGGTCGCCGGCTTCAGGTCCTTGCCGGTTTCCTTCTTGAAGGCTTCCTTGATCTTCGGATCGTCGAAAAGGTCCTTGCGATAGAGGTAGGTCTTCAGGAAGGCTTCCATCGGTACGCCGAAGAGATCGCCTTTCTTGTCCTTGAAATAGTCGGCGAAGCTGGTGAAGTTCGAGTCGTCGTAGGTCGGCGCCTTCAGATCCGCCTGATCCTTCAGCGTCTGAGTGATGTTGACCAGGAAATTCCGGGACAGATACGAGTAGATAATGTCCTGTTCGATGTAGACCATGTCATAGATGCCGGTCTTGGCCTCCATGTCCTTGATGGCCTTGTCGTACATCTGATCCCAGGACGTCGTCTCGATCTCGACCTTGATACCAGTCTTCTTCTCGAATTCCGGCGCGAGCACGTTCTTGATGTAGTTCGATGGCGGCGTGCTTTCGGTCACGCCGTGCAAGGTCACGCCTTTGAATTTGGCGCCGGCGTCGGACCAGAAGTCTGCCCATGCCGGCGAAGCGGCGGTGGCGAGGCTGAGCGTCAGCGCAAGCGCGCTAGCCTTCAGAGCGTAATTCATTTCAATCCTCCCAGATAGCAGCGAGATCATTTCGCCGGCCATTGTTTAGACGAAAAATGCTGCTCACGCAATATTTGTTGTCTAAACCTGCAAATATGCCAGCTATGTTGTTGATTTTGGTGAAAACTAATTCTGACGAAAGTAACATATGCGGGGCCATTTCAATAGAATGCTGCAATGCAATGAATTTTCTCGCAAAGGCAAAATTATAATCTGTGAATTTATTTGTTGCTTTGCCATACTAAATGGCATAGCTGTGGCGCAATGAAAGGCTTTCAGCGGAGGAAAAAAGCCATGCGCCGATTGGGTATCCATTCATTTGTATGGACAGGCGGCCAAACGCAGGAGGGCCTCGAAATGGCTCTTAACAAAACGGCCGAGCACGGATATCGCACAATCGAATTCGCTTATCTGCGCCCCGAGAAGTTTAATCTCGACCGTCTGGCGAAGCTCGCGCAATCGCTCGACGTCGAGATCGGCGTGACGATGGGCCTGCCGATCGACAAGGATATTTCGAGCGAGGATGCCGCTGCGGTATCCGCCGGCAAGCGGACGCTGGCCGATGCCGTGCGCGCGGTCCGCGACATCGGCGGAAACAAGCTCGGCGGCATCCTCTATTCCGCGCACACCAAGTACAACCGCCAGCCGACGAAGAAGGGCTGGGACAACAGCGTCGCCACTATCGCAGCGACTGCTGATGTAGCGAAGGATGCGAGGGTCGATCTCGTCCTGGAGATCGTGAATCGCTTCGAAACGAACCTTCTGAACACGGCGGCCCAGGGATTGAAGTTCATCTCCGAGACCGGATCGGACCATGTCCGACTGCATCTCGACACCTTTCACATGAATATCGAGGAAGCAAATCCGGCTGCCGCGATCCGGCTCGCCGGCGACAAGATCGGCTACTTCCACATCGGCGAGAGCAACCGCGGCTATCTCGGCGACGGCGTCATCAACTTCGATCTCATCTTCGATGCCTTGCTCGATATCGACTACAAGCGCGACGTCGTGTTCGAAAGCTTTTCGACCACTGTTGTCGATGAAGGCCTGTCACTCGCCTGCGCAATCTGGCGCGACACGTGGACCGATAACGATCCATTGGCGGCCCATGCCAAACGCTATATCGAACTGAAATACGAAGAAGCCAAACGGCGCCGCGTCACGAACGCACGCCCCTGATAATCCTTCTGCCGATCTGCTTCGTAAGTGTAGGCTGGAGCAGTCGATTTGAAGAGAAATGAACATGAACGACACCGTCTCCATCGGAAGCTCGCCGCGCAGGATCAGGCAGAACAATATCGTCGCAGCCCTGCAGACGATCTACAGCCATCGCCGCCTGAGCCGGGCCGACCTGGCGCGGAAGCTCGGGATGAACCGTTCGTCGTCAGGGGAGATTGTTGCCGAACTGACGGAAAGCGGCTTTGTCCAAGAGTCGGAGGAGAGCAGCAAGCAGCGCTCGGAGCAATCCCGTGCCGGCCGTCCGGGGATCATGCTCGAACTGGTTCCGGATGCCGCATTCTTCGTCGGGATCGAACTTGGCGTCGAGCATATATCTGCTGTCGTTGTGGATTTTTCCGCCGATGTCCGTGCCTGTCGCAGGCTGGCCTTCCACGCGCAGTCCTCGACAGTGGAGGAGGCCGTGGCATGCGGCGTCGAGCTCATCATCGGTGCCATGGCGAAAGACATGATCCAGCGCTGCAAGGGGCTTGGCATATCCGCGCCGGCGCATATCCGGCCGGAAGGGATTGTCACGCTTGCGCCGATCATTGGCTGGCGAGAGGTGCCGTTGAAAGAGATCGGCCGCAGTGCTTTTCCGGCCGAGGTGCCGATCGCGGTGGAAAACGACGCCAATGCTTTCGCGATCGGTGACAGCTATCGTCATGGCGTTTCCGGCGTGACGCTCTTCCTGCTCATGGAGACCGGCGTCGGTGGCGGGATTATGATTGATGGAAAGCTGTTTCGCGGCGGTCATGGGCTTGCCGGCGAAATCGGCCATACCCTCGTGCCGGGAAGCGGCGGACAGAGATTCGAGCAACTGATCGGCCGCGAGGTGCTGATCAGGCAGTACCGGGAGGCGACCGGTCGCACCGACGTCGATCTGCAGGATTTCCTCACCGATGTTCGCGATCGTGTTCCTGATGCTGTGAACATAGCGGAGATCTGGTCGCGGCATCTTGCCTACGCGCTGCTGCAGGCCTGTCGTCTGCTCGATCCTGATAGGATCGTGCTCGGCGGTTCCGTAGCGTCGCTCTATCCGATGGTAGCGGCCCGCGTGGCGGTCCACATGTCGGAAGGCCAGAACATTCCTTTTCCGACCCCCGAGATCGTCGTCGATGGCGACGCGGAGTTTGGTTCCGCCTTCGGGGCGGCATGCATGCTGCACCAGCGCTTCCTCTCTCTCGAAAACGAGGAATTCGGTGGCGAAGACGGTGCAATACAACGATCAACAGCGATTTAGCGACACCTATCGAAAGCAGGATTGCAATGGCTTCAGTGCTGGCTCCGGACCATCTCGGTCCCACGGTTTGCGTCGGCGAGATCCTCGTGGAGATCGTTGCCACGACGGTGGGAGACGGCTTCCGTGAGGCTCAGCCGCTCGTCGGTCCGTTTGCCAGCGGGGCACCGGCGATCTTTATCTCGCAATGCGGCCGGCTCGGCGGAGCGGCGGCGATGGTCGGGGCCGTCGGCAACGACGACTTCGGTCACGTCAATGTTGACCGCCTCAGGCGTGATGGCGTCGATGTGTCGACCATTTCCATCGACCCAGATTATCCGACCGGAAGCGCCTTCGTCCGCTACCGCAAGGACGGCTCCCGCGACTTCGTCTACAATATCGCGAAGTCCGCCGCCGCCCGCTTCGGCTGGTCTCAGGGCGTCAGCGATCTCATCAACCGCAGCGGACATCTCCATGTGATGGGTTCGGCTCTCTCCGTTCCGAGCGCTCGGGAAGTAATCGACAAGGCTGTGGACATCGTGAAGGCGCGAGGCGGAACGCTCTCGGTCGATCCGAATATCCGCAAGGAATTGCAGCTCGACGAGGATACCGAGCGTCGATTTGCCAAGCTTGTCGCCGCCGCCGATCTTCTCCTGCCGTCAGGGGAAGAGCTTGAGCGGGCCGCTGGCATCTCGGGCGAAGCCGAGGCGATCCGCCGTCTTTTCGAAATAGGCGTGAAGGAGATCGTGCTGAAGCGTGGAGCGGAGGGCGCGACCTATTTCGGCAGGGACGGGGACCGCATCGACGCTCCTGCGTTTCTCGTCGAAGAAGTCGATCCCACCGGCGCTGGCGACTGCTTCGGCGGGGCCTACCTCACCTGCCGGCGGCTCGGAATGTCTCCAGGCGAGGCTCTCACCTATGGTTCGGCCGCAGGTGCACGCAATGTGACGATCCGCGGTCCGATGGAAGGCGCAGGCACGCGCCAGGAACTCGACGCGTTCATCGCCTCGACGGAAAGGCGCTCCTGATGCAGATAGAACTGAACGAACTGGCTGCGCTCAGAGCTCTGGGCCACCCCGTAGGGATCACCTCGGTCTGCTCGGCCCATCCGATCGTCCTGCGGGCAGCGCTGCGTCACGGGCGTGACCATTCGAGCACGGTTCTGATCGAAGCCACCTGCAACCAGGTCAATCATCTGGGCGGCTATACCGGGATGACCCCTGCGGACTTCGCGGCTCTCGTGCTGCGCATCGCCAAAGAGGAGGGCTGTCCGGAAAACCTCATCGTGCTCGGCGGCGACCATCTCGGACCGAATCCCTGGCGGGACCGTGCGGCCGAAGAGGCCATAGCGGAGGCTGAGAGGATGGTTGCGGCCTATGTCGATGCCGGGTTCCGCAAGATCCATCTGGACGCATCGATGGGCTGCATGGGTGAACCCGCCGCATTGGACGACGAGACGACCGCTCATCGCGCTGCACGGCTTGCCGCTGTCGCAGAGACCTCGGCAAGGCGGGCAGGGGGCGCCATGCCGGTCTATGTGATCGGTACGGAGGTTCCTCCTCCCGGTGGCGCGGATCACGCGCTGACCACGATCGAGCCGACTGCGGCTTCGGCCGCCAGGCGGACGATCGATGTCCATCGCCGTATCTTCGCCGAGGCCGGCCTCACGGAGGCGTTTGCGCGTGCCATCGGCCTGGTGGTGCAGCCGGGCGTCGAGTTCGGCAACCACAATGTCATCAGGTACGACCGCAGCAAGATCGACGCGTTGAAGCAGGTGCTTGAGGACGAGCCGCAGTTCGTGTTCGAGGCACATTCCACCGATTATCAGGGCACTGGTCCGCTGACCGCGCTCGTTGAAGACGGTTTTCCGATCCTCAAGGTCGGACCGGAACTAACTTTCGTCCTGCGCGAGGCCCTCTATGGGCTGGACCTGATCGCATCCGACCTCGTGCCTGACTATGGCGAGCGTCCCCTGTACGCTGCGATGGAGGCTTTGATGCTGGCGCATCGGGAGCATTGGAGCCGTCACTATCATGGCACGGAGGGCGAGCAGCACTGGCTTCGGCATTATTCGCTGTCCGATCGCATCCGGTACTATTGGACGGCTGAACAGGCTCAATCTGCCGTCGCGCGTCTATGCGACGCGCTTGCCGGAAAGTTCGTACCGCTTCCGCTGTTCTGGCAGCATATGCCGGCCGCCGAGCGGTTTTCCGACAGGCCGCTCGATCCTGAGGAGGTCTTGATCTGGCGGGTGACGAAGAGCCTTGCGGAATATCATGCAGCATGCGGCGGAGCGAGATGAGGCCGCCTAACCGAGGAGGAAAGAATGAACGAGTTGAAAGGGAAGATCGCTGCGATCACCGGCGCGGCGTCGGGTATCGGAATGGCGTCGACGGAGGCGATGATTGCGGCAGGCGCCACGGTCGTTCTCGTTGACCGCGACGAGAAGGCGTTAAAAGCAGCCTGCGAACGTCTCGGGGAGCAGGCGATACCTCTCGCTCTGGACCTGCTGGATCCGGAGGCATGCGCTAAGCTTCTTGACCGCGTGCTGTCGAAGGTAGGGCAGCTCGACATTTTGCATGCCAATGCGGGCACTTACATCGGCGGCGACCTCGCGGATGCCAATCTCGACGCCATCGACCGGATGCTCAACCTCAACGTCAATGTGGTGATCAAGAACGTGCGGACCGTCATTCCGCACATGATCGAACGCGGCACAGGCGACATCGTCGTCACGAGCTCGGTCGCGGGCCATTCGCCCGTTCCATGGGAGCCGGTCTATTCACCGTCGAAATGGGCGATGACGTGCTTTGTCCAGACGATGCGCCGCCAGCTGCTGAAAAGCGGCATTCGTGTCGGCTCGGTTTCGCCGGGACCGGTCATCAGCGCGCTGCTGGCCGACTGGCCGGAGGAGAACCTGCGCAAGGCGAAGGAGGCCGGCGCCCTGATCGAACCCAAGGAGGTGGCTGACGCGATCATGTTCATGCTGACGCGTCCGCGCAACGTGACGATCCGCGACATCGTCGTTCTGCCCAGCGCATTCGATATCTGAGGAGCTGAACCATGAGCTATCAGGAAAAGTTCCGTCTCGATGGCGAACGCGCGGTCGTCACCGGCGGCGGGCGGGCCATCGGGCTTTGCTGCGCTCACGCACTCGCCGAAGCCGGTGCAGCCGTCGTCGTCATCGAGCGCAATGAATCCGACGCCGAGCAGGCGCTGGCGCTCAGAGACAAAGGATACGACGTCGAGCTGCGTCTCGGTGACGTGACCGATTCCACCCGTATGGAGGCGATCGCCAATGAACTCGCCGACCGCGGACGGCCGGCAACGATCCTAGTGAACAATGCCGGGATCGGCCAGAACGGGATTGCAGCAGAAGATGTCACGGATGCCGATTGGCTGCGGATGATGAATGTCAACGTCAATGGCGTCTTCTGGTGCTCGCGCTCCTTCGGCCGCCATATGGTGGCGATGAAACGCGGGGCGATTGTCAATCTCGGCTCGATGTCCGGCATCATTTGCAATCGGCCGCAGCCGCAGACGGCCTATAACGTTTCCAAAGCTGCCGTTCACCACCTCACCCGTTCCATGGCCGCCGAATGGGCTCAGCACGGTGTAAGGATCAATGCGGTCGCGCCAACCTATATCGAGACGCCAATGGTCGCGGCAGTCGAAGCCAATCGCACGCGGATTCCGATCTGGCTCGCCGATACGCCCATGGGGCGAATGGGTACGCCGGAAGAGGTCGCAAGCGCGGTTCTCTTCCTCGCATCCGGTGCGGCAAGCCTGATGACGGGGGCAATTGTCAACGTCGATGCAGGATTCACCTGCTGGTAGGCCGGCTTCGGTTGAGAGTGTCGAGGCGCCTGCGATCCCGCCGGCGCCTCACTTCCGTCCGTTAGCCTGCCCATCTATATCGTGGCTAGTCAGCGCTTGGCCGGATCATCCTTCACGGCATCGGCAAACTTCCGCATCAGGCGGACCAGATTGTCCAGATCATCGGGATCCCATGTCTTGAATATCTCGATCCCTATCCTCTCACGCGCCGCATCGACGCGATCTGTCATCGATTTTCCCTTCGCGGTGACGACTGCTTCGCTGACGCGTCGGTCCGTCGCGCTCGGCTGGCGTTGAATGAGGCCGAGGCTCTCCAGCTTGGCGACCTGACGGCTGACCGTCGTGTAGTCCCGGCCGGCGCGGTCGGCCAGATCGACCACGCCAATCGGCCCCAATCTTTCAATGCCCACCAGCAAGGGGAAGAGAGCGCGGTCGAGCGAAATCCCTGCCTCCTTGACCATTGCCTCATCCCGTTGCGGCCGGTTCATGACGCTGACGATCTCAAGCAGCGATCCATGAAGTTCATGGATGCGTTTTGAGATATGTGTATTTCGCACATTTTTTGTTGACGACATTCCTGCTCTCCTGTTATGTGCATAATACACATAAATAGGAGCAGCAGCAATGACAGAAGATGACGAAATCGATGTATTGATTTGTGGTGCCGGCGCGGCCGGCCTGACGCTGGCGATCGATCTCGCCCGGCGGGGTGTATCCTTCCGGCTGATCGAGAAGATGGATGATCCGTTCCAAGGATCGCGCGGCAAAGGGATACAGCCGCGAACCCTGGAAGTCTTCGAGGACCTTGGCGTTGTCGACAAGATTGCCGCGTCCGGCGGTTACTATCCGCATCAGCGCGAATATCACGACGACGGCAGCGTGAAAGACGTCGCGCTTGTCGAAACCCATGAGCCGATCCCATCGGAACCCTACGGAATGCCTCTGCTCGTGCCTCAATTCCTGACAGAGAGGACGATGCGGGAGCGCCTTGCCGAACTCGGCCATGCTCCGGAGTTCGGCTGCGCATTGGTCGCCTTCGAGCAGGATGGGCAGGGTGTAACAGCAAGGCTTATCAATGGCGGTCAGGAACAGACTATCCGCGCACGCTATCTCGTCGGCACCGACGGCGGCAGAAGCTTTGTGCGCCAGGCGCTCGCCGTCGGCTTTCCCGGAAAGACGCTCGGCGTTCGCGCCATCGTTGCCGACGTGACACTGACAGGCCTCAGCTGCGATGTCTGGCATCGCTTCAACGAGGGGTCGATGGAGACGCAGATATCCTTTTGTCCCTTGAGCGAAACAGGGTTCTTCCAACTGCAGGGGCCAGTGCCTCTCGAAGGCGACATCGACCTGTCGGCCGGAGGGCTTACGGCACTGACTGCCGAACGCACCGGCCGCACGGACATCATTATCCAGTCCGTCTCCTGGGCCTCGGCATTCAACATGAATGCCCGGCTTGCCGACAGCTATCGTGTCGGCCGTGTCTTTCTCGCCGGAGACGCCGCCCATACCCATCCGCCGACGGGCGGCCAGGGGCTGAACACCAGTGTTCAGGACGCCTACAATCTCGGCTGGAAGCTGGCAGCCGTCCTATCGGGCGCCCCGGAGACACTTCTCGATAGCTATGAAGAAGAGCGCCGCCCAATCGCGGCGAGCATGCTCGGACTTGCCACCAGATTGCTCGAAGACATGAAGCGCGGCGACCTTCGGCGTGGCCGTGAGGTACGCCAACTGGACATCGGCTATCCCGGTTCGAGCCTGTCGCTCGAAGAACCCCAGCGTCAGACTCGCATCCTTGCCGGCAATCGCGCTCCCGACGCGCTGCTGAAGGGCGCCGCAGGACAGCCGGTGCGGCTGTTTGACCTCTTTAAAGGCCCTCATTGGACGCTGCTGGAATTTGAAGTGGAGACGGTCGCCGTCAATTCACGCAAAGGACTGCATATTCACAGCATCGGGCAAGGCGGCGACCTTATCGATAACGAGTACCGGTTCCGAGATACTTACGAGGTCGCGCCAGGTGACCGGATTCTTGTCCGTCCTGATGGTTATGTCGGCGCGATCGTCTCGCAGGGCGACGTGGCGGCATTGGAAGCCTATCTTCATGATGTCGGGTTGAAAACGAGGACGACCGCCAAGCGATGAAAACGCCACCGCGGCATCGCCTCGCCAGCGAAAGCAGAAATATTTATGGCGCGGAATCTTCAAAGCTCTTCGGTTACACGCCGCTATGATTGTGATGATGATGGGCGTTCGATGACGGTTGCGCGCTGGGTAATAGCTGCCTTGCGCTTCCGCCATCCGCGGCCGGTATGACGCAATCACGGATCACGCAATGCCGATAATCTTGTTCGCTTCGATATTCTCACGTTTCAACCAGGTTATCAGTCTTCGACTGCTTGCATTTTTGCTTGGATCGCTGATCTGCGTCGCGGCCGGTCATGCAGAAGATATCCTGCGAATTCCCTATTCGTCTGATATCGGCACCCTGGATCCGGATAATGGTTTCGAAGTCGCCGGATTGACCGCGCTGGACAACATCTATGAGGGCCTTGTCAAATACGAGGCAGGCTCGACCAGGATTGTCGGATCGCTGGCAAAGAGCTGGGAGATCTCCGGCGATGGCTTGACCTACACCTTCCACCTCGTTGAGGGCGTCAAGTTCCACGACGGCACAGCCTTGAACGCCGATGCCGTCGTCACCTCGTTCAAGCGCCGCCGCGACGGCGGTTTTGTGCAGAATTACACGCTCGCTAACGTGGCGGATATCGCAGCGTCAGATAGTTCCACTGTCGTCGTCACGCTCCGGCACGCGCAGCCCTCTTTCCTGGATGGCCTTGCAAGCCCGTGGGGGCCGAAAATCATTAGCCCGGCCGCAATATCTGATCATGCCAAGGGCGATCTTGCGACGGGATGGCTGACCGACCATACAGCTGGGACCGGGCCGTTCAAATTGGCCGAGTTCAAGCGTGGCGAACATTATGTGCTCGCACGCAACGAAGACTATTGGGGCGCCAAACCCTATTTCAGCAGGGTGGAACTGCCCGTCATCCCTGACATCGGCCAGCAAATTCTCAAACTGAAGGCTGGCGAAATCGATGGCGTGCCGACCAATTACCCCTTCGCACAGCTCGGCAGCCTGCCGGCCGATCTGGAAATAACATCCGTCCCCAGCATGACGCAGTTCGAGGCTTTCGTTAAGCCTGGATCACCGCTTGAAGATGCCGAGGTACGCAAGGCGGTTCTGACCGCAATCAATCCGATTTTTTGGGTAAGCGATGCCTTCGGGCAATATGCCCATGTCTCGAAATCGCTCTTTCCGAACATCATGCTGGAGCCGGCGCAACCGGTGCAGTTTCCGACCGATTTCGATGCTGCGAAGTCCGCTATCGCCAAGCACGGCCCTGTCACGCTCAACATCGGGCTTTATAGCGCCAATCCGAGCTATGGGCGTATCGCCGACCTGATGATCGCGCAGCTATCGATGATCGGCGTCGAGGCGACTTCCCATATCATGCCGCCGGGGGCAGCCTATGCTATGAAGGGCGATCCGAGGGCTCCGGATATGCTGTTGATCATCGCCTCTCCGGATGCGGCTCATCCTGATAATCAGGCAAAGGCATTCTTCACCAAGGACGCGCCGCTGAACCTTTATGGTATTGTCTTTCCCGAAGCGGATGCAGTTGTTGCGGAGGCCGCTTCCGTGACGGATGTCACCAAGCGAAATGCGCTTTATGAAAAGGCCGGGCAGATGTATTTCGATGCCGGCCATTTCATCCCGCTCGTGGATGTCGATGATGTGGTGGTCCATCTCAAGGGACTGAAAGATCTGGGCCTTCGTCCGGTCTTTCCGCGAGGCAGCATCGATTTTTCAAGTGCGAGGCGTTGATGGCGGAACGCGGCTGCAATCGAAACTGTGGGGAGTTGCGAACGTTGTGACCGAGGCTGTGCTGTCCGTCACCAATGTCAGCGTCGTCCTGCGGCGAAACAGTCGCGATCATCTGGTGCTCGACGACATCAGTTTTGAGGCAATGCCGGGTGAGGTCATTGCCATCGTCGGAGAAAGCGGTTCCGGCAAATCCACGCTCGGAGCGGCGATCCAGGGTTTGCTGCCGGTCTCCAGCGAGCCTAAGGTCCACGGCTCCATTCGTGTTGCCGGCATCGAGATCGTGGGAGCAAAGCCGCGGGTTCTGCGTATGGTGCGTCATTCGCTCGTGCGGGCAATTCCCCAGGATCCGATGAGTGCCCTCAATCCGACGATGACAATCCGACATCAGCTCAAGGAGTCGGCCGGTGGAGACGACAACTTCATCAGGGATTGGTTGGGTCGGGTCGGACTGTTGGATGCGGATGCCATACTCGACGAATTTCCGGATCGCCTGTCAGGCGGACAGCGTCAGCGCGTTCTGATCGCAATGGCATTGATGGCCCAGCCAGAGGTGCTGATTGCTGACGAATCGATCACCTCGCTCGACGTCGCTTTGCGAGGCCAGGTCCTCGAACTGCTGCGCGAGATTGCACATGGGCAGCGGACCTCAGTTCTTTTTATAACCCATAATCTTACGGTTGCGGCATCGCTCGCCGACCGCGTGCTTGTGCTTTACAACGGACGCATTCTGGAATTGGGCAGAACTGGCAATGTTTTGGCAAATCCAGGCCATCCCTATCTGGCTGGTCTGCTCGCCACCCGGTTCGATTTCGACACGGATCGCCTGCACTCCCTGCCCACCCTGCCGGTCGAGCGGATGCGCTTGGCCGATCCAGAAAACGCTTGCTGCTATGCTTCCCGTTGCCTCATCGTTCGGGACGAGTGTTTGAATGGGCGGCCCGAACTCGTGCCTTTTTCGGCCAATGATCATGTTGCTGCGTGCTTCTTCCCCGGCTCGGTCCAATCCAGTGCGGCTCACTATCACCCCACGCAAGCCTGGCCAACGACGATAACCGTGAAGCCTGTGGAAGTGCTGCGATTGTCCGGTGTCAGCAAGAGCTTCACGTCCACCGGCCCCTTTGGTCGTCGCTGGTCGAGGCAGGTGCTGGAATCGGTCGACCTTTCGGTTGCGTTCGGCGAATGTGTTGCCCTGCTTGGGGAAAGTGGTGCCGGTAAATCGACAATCGTCAGGCTTGCGGCTGGCCTGCTCGCACCTGACGGGGGGGAGATTTCCCGTGCGGATGAGGCGCCACAGGTTGTTTTTCAGGATGCAGTTGCCTCCCTGACGCCTTGGCTCTCGATCGGCGAGCAGATCGGCGATCGGCTGCGGCATCTCGGCCTCGGGAAGGTTGAGCGTCGTCACAGGGTTGGCGAAGCACTTGAGATGGTTGGCCTGGATGAAAGCCTGATGTCTTCGCTGCCTGCCAGCCTCTCTGTTGGTCAATGCCAACGCGCAATGATTGCCCGCGCGATCATCGTGCCGCCGAAATTGTTGCTTTGCGACGAGCCGATCAGCGCGCTTGATGTGTCTCTTGCTGCTACGACTCTGAACCTTCTCGGTGATATCAGGCGACGTCTTGGCATGGCGGTGCTGTTCGTCACCCATGACCTGGCGGCCGCAAGAATCGTCGCAGACCGCATTGCTGTATTGGATAAGGGGCGGGTGGCGCAGCAGGGAGATCCCGACACGATAACTGCCGGCTTTGGTCCCGTATCGGTGTGTACCATTCTGACGGCGACGCCGGGTACGCATCCAGAGACAGGCGGATGGGACGCATGAACGTTCCCGAGTTCCTTCCCGAGGAGCGCTTCGTGCGCTGGTCCGTCGTTATCGGCCGAACCGGCTGGATCGATCGCATCGGGCTATTCGGGGTTGTCGCCACAACAATCGTTGCCTTGTTCGCTACATGGTTAACGCCGTTCGATCCGCAGCTCCGCGTCGCGGCGGCCTACCTGCCACCTTCCCTTGAACACTGGTTCGGGACGGACGAGATCGGGCGCGATCTCTTTTCGCGTATCCTCCTCGGTATCCGATATACATGGCTGCCCGCACTTTCCCTCGTCATCATCAGCCTCGCTGTCGGCACATGCATTGGTATGATACCCGGGCTTATCAGCCGCAGGCTCGACATGCTGGCGCAATGGGTGGCCGAATTCTTCCTGGTCCTGCCTTCAACGCTTGTTGCGCTGGCGGTGATCGCGACGTTGGGCGGGGGCCTTGCCAATACGATGATTGCGATGGGCATCGCGTGGTGGCCCTGGTATGCGCGCATATCCCGCGACGAACTTCGCCGGCTGAACGCCCGTCCGCATGTTGCGGCTGCCAGGGTTGCCGGCATCAGCGGCCCGCGCCTGCTGCTGCGTTACCTTCTTCCCGGTGCCATTCCGGCCCTGTTGGTGGCGGCGACATTGGATGTGGCAACCGCCATCATGACGATGTCGCTTATGTCTTTCATCGGGCTCGGCCAACCGGCCCCCGCGCCCGAACTTGGAGCGATGACATCAAGGGCGCTTGATAGCCTGTCCGTCTATTGGTGGCTTCCAATGTTGCCGGCGGCTATGATTTTTCTCATTTGCCTCTTTGCCAATCTTGCGGGAGATGGCCTTCGCATGGCGTTGCGCGGAGCCTAGGAGATGCTGGCCTTCCTCATACGACGTGTAGCAGGTCTTGTCTTCGTTCTCCTGGCTATGAGCTTCTCGGTATTCTGCCTGCAGAGCGTTATTCCCGCCGATCCCGCGCGTGCTATTGCAGGACCGCTCACGCCGCTTTCGGAGGTGAACGCGCTTCACCAGCAGCTTGGTCTCGACGATCCCGTTATCGTCCAGTACGGCCGATTTCTGTCTCGAGTTGTGAAGGGCGATCTCGGAACGTCGGCAAGAACCCGTCAGCCGGTGGCTGCCGATATAAGCCACTATCTGCCGGCATCGCTCGAACTGTCGCTGGCAGCTCTCTGCATCGGTCTTGCGCTGGCAGGTATTATCGCCGTGGTGCCCCGTATCGCAGGCGGTTCCGGCGGGTTGAGGCTCGTCCTCATTGCGGCTGGCTCGGTTCCGATTTTTATGTCGTCCTTGCTTCTGGTTTATTTCTTCTGGTTCAGCCTCGGATGGCTGCCCGGTTCGGGCAGGATGAGCGAGGATAATGTCGGCGGCCCGACCGGCTTCAATCTGATCGATGCGCTTATTGGGGGCAGGGGCGATCTCAGTCTCGATGCGATCAGCCATCTGCTTTTGCCGGCCCTCGCTTTGGCGCTGCCGATTGCCGTCGCGGTGGGTCGAAGTCTCGATAGTGCGCTGCGCGAGGTAATGCAGCAGGCCTACATCGGAACCGCGCGAGGAAAGGGTCTTCGGGAGACTGTGGTCGTCCTGCGTCATGGCCTTCGCAATGCCGCGTCGCCGGCTTTGGGAATGGTCGGTCTGCAGATCCGGCTTCTGTTCGGCAATCTGTTGATCGTCGAGCTAGTGTTCGGATGGCCTGGCCTCGGTCTCTATATGGTTCAGTCGCTGACCAGCGCTGACCTTCCAGCTGTTCTTGGCGTCACCATCGTTCTCGCAACCTTTTACATCCTCGTGAATATCGTCGTCGAAATCCTGCAGTCATTGGCCGATGCGCGTATCGCGCTATAGTCGGCGTAAGGGCACCAGAAGCGCTGGGGCTTTTCTCCGGAACCTATCCTTCCGGCATAGTCTGCTAAACCTCTTCCATATAGATTTCATCGACATTCGGAGCTCATCTGATCAGTGGCGATCCCGGCTGGTGCATAAGGCGGTCCGATGAATCACGAGATAAGGTTGAAGGAAGACATTTCGGCGGTATCGTCGTACTGGCAGTCGGCCCATGGCCAAGATTGCATCCAGCTCGGTGAGGTGGACAATTCGAGTGGAGGCCGCCGCAGGACCGGGCTTAGCAACTGGCAGGTCAAGCGCGTCGTGAAATATGTAGATGAGAGGCTGGAAGGCCCGATTCGCGTCGACGACTTGGCGGCCACGGTAAAACTTAGTCCCGGCCATTTCCGCCGTGCTTTTTCGATCAGCTTCGGCATATCGCCCTATACGTTTGTCATGCAGCAGCGTATTGAGCGTGCCCGAACATTGTTGAGCACGCGCGAGCATGAAATGGGGGACATCGCCTTTGCCTGCGGTTTGTCGGATCATGCCCATTTCAGCCGCTTGTTCCGGCGTTTCGTCGGAACGACACCCAGTCAATGGCGCCATAAATTCATGATGCAGAGCGCTTCTCACGACGGCATCCGATAGTCCGCACCGTCCTGCCGTAATCAGGCATCCACAGGAACAATCACGTTGCCGGATCGCCGTCGGTTATGCTGACAAGGCTTCGAGCTCCCTGACCGCCGGCCGGGTATGGTTCTCGCGCTGTGTCGGCTTGGCTTGAACCTCTCGTACCGGCAAGCTGAACGTGATGGATGCGCCATCGCGAGTGCCGTTTTCCGCCCACAGGCGTCCTCCATGGGACTCGACGATAGACCGGCATATCGCAAGGCCCATGCCCATTCCGTCATGCTTTGTCGTATAAAAAGCCTCGAAAATCCTCTCCGGATCGCTGATTCCGACACCCCGGTCGCTGACTTCCACCTCGACCGTATCGTCGTCCCGTAGCCTGGAGGTGATCTTCAATATGCGAGCCCCAGGCTCAATATCGTGCATGGCTTCGATACCGTTGCGGATGAGATTGAGCATGACCTGCTCAAGCTGCACCTGGTCTGCACTGGTCGTGGGCAGGAGCGGGTCGAGTTCGATGTCGAGCTTTACCTTGTTGGAGGATAATTTGTCGGCAATCAGCTCGCAGGCATCGCCGATGAGACTGTTCAGATTCACTGCAGTGCGCGGATAGGCGGTCTTGCCGAACAACGCTCTGATGCGGCTAACCACTTCGGCGGCCGCATCAGCATCGCGCACGATCCAGTCGGCGGAACGTAGGGCGCGTTCGAGGTTCGGCGGTTCCGCGCTCAGCCATCGGCGGAACGCGTTCGCATTCGCGACCACCGCCTGCAGCGGTTGATTGAGCTCATGCGCAATCGAGACGGAAAGTTCGGACATGCTGGCGGCGCGCAATGCCCTTGCCAGTCTCTCGTCGGACTGGCGCAGCGCCTCCTGCGCACGAACCTCATCATCGATGTCGAGATTGACGCCATACCAGCGGATGATCTTGCCGTTTTCGTCGCGCAGGGGTTCAACGCGCGAATCCATCCAGCGGTATTGACCACCCCTATGGCGAAGCCGGCCTTTGTGGTTGAGAGGCTGGCCCGTCGCAATGGCGTTTCTGAATGCCTCTGTGACCGCGGCGCGGTCTTCGGGGTGGACCAGCTCCTCCCGGGCGGCGACGTCTTTCGGAGTCTTCGAGTGAATAGCGCCTTCATCGAGGCCAGCCCATTCGGAGAAGCGTTTGTTGAAATAGCAGGGGAGCCCCTCGGGCGTCATCAGCCAGATCAGCGACGGCACCGTATCGACGATCAGACGCAATTCTGCTTCACGCTCACGCGCAGCTTCATGCGCTTCCATTTCGTCATGGATGTCGAGGCAGACGCCGTACCACTGAATGATCTGACCGTCAGCGTCGCGCAGTGGCTCCGCCTTGCCGTCGATCCAGCGATAGACGCCATCGAAGCGCCGCTGCCGGTATTTAAGCGCGAAGCGTTCGCCGGTTTCAAAGGCCTGCGACAGGCTCCTCTGGAATAGTACTCGGTCTTCGGGGTGAATGGCCTCGATGATCGCCGTTGCGAACCTCTTTGTGTCCGCGGGATCGTTGCTCGCAAGCGAAATCCCGGTCCAGCGCATAAGCGGCTTGTTGATATAAGAGGTCTCGCCGGCGGAGTTTGCGCACCAGATGAGGGCTGGCACCGTATCGATCATCTGCTGCAGTTGCTGCTGGCTCTCCCTGAGGGCAGCTTCCGCCTTTCGTTGATCGTCGATGTCGACCGAGGTCGCGAACCAGGCGGTGATGCGGCCTTGTTCGTCACGCGACGCGATAGCGGAATCGCGCAGCCATCGGTAGGTTCCATCGGCGCGCCGGACCCGCTGTTCTTCGAAGATCGGCTCTCCGGTCCTGAGGCTGTGCTCCCATCTTGCCATGCATCCTTTGACTTCGTCGGGATGGACGAAAAGGCTCCACCATGAATGATTGTCGAGCTTGGCGATCCTGCTCATTTCCTCGGCACTCACGCCGACAAAATCGAGCGCTTTCGGATTCAGGAAGCGCAGTCGGCCGTCGGGATAGGCCGACCAGCCGAAGCCGGGAATGTCTTCGATATTGGGCTGGATATTCTTGTAAACGCGGTCGAAGAGGCTCTGCGGCTTGAAAACGTTGATGAAAAACCAGAGCGCGGTGGCGCAGCAGGCGAACATGACGACCCGGGTCTGTTCGTTATTGCCGAAATTGGCGGGGGAGAGAACGACAGCGGCTGTCAGCAAACAGCCGATGAGCAGCACGGCCAGACCTGTGCGCCAGCTTGTATAGAGCCAGATGGCGACCATTGCGACGAGAATGCCGGAGGGATCCGCGAAAAGCCCTGCCAGCACGATGCCGCTGCCGCCAATAGCCATGGCCGTGACGATCCGTTCTTTTGACGATGTCAACTGCATGGAAGTCCTCTTTGCTTTTCTGTCGTGACTCTTTCCGTGACCTAGCGCTGGTGGGTAATTTCAGCCATCGCTCGTTCGAACATGCGAAGGCAGAGCCTGCCAGACATTGAAAAGCTGCGCCACCGAACTGACCTGCATTTTCTTCATCATATTGCTGCGGTGAAGCTTCACCGTAAATTCGCTGATCCCGAGGGAGAAGGCTATCTGTTTGTTGACCTCGCCGGAGGCGACCAGTTTCAGAACCTGGCGCTCGCGTACGGTGAGGGTTTCAAACAGGGAAACATATCGATCGGCCGCAGACAGTGCGTTCCTGCGGCTGACATCGGTGGCGATGGCTTTGGACACGGCATCGAGAAAGGTCTGGTCCCGCACAGGTTTGGTCAGGAAATCCTGCGCCCCGGCCTTCATCGCCTGCACGCTCATCGCGATATCGCCATGCGCCGTCAGAAACAGGACGGGTGTCGTGACGCCATTTCGGGTCAGATGATGCTGCAGGTCCAGACCGCTGATGCCGGGCATACGGACATCCAGCACGACGCAACTCGGGCGGTCGGGCAGCTTTGCTTCGAGAAATTCCCGGCCCGATAAAAATGTCATCGCGTCGATGCCGACCGAATTCAGCAGGTTCTCCAGAGCCGCGCAAACGGTCGCATCGTCATCAACCAAAATCGCGATCGGACTTTTCGACCCCTTGGAGGTGGTCACCCCCATGCATGATCCTCCATTGCCAGCAGACATGCCGCTTCCCTGAACCCCATGAGGATACAGTTACAGGCGAGGAAATTGAAGGAGGGGGTGACTAAACCAAATATATATGTAGAAGTGCATTTTTATACTTTTGGTTTCTTGTGGCTTATCTTTCTACCCTTGAGGGAGTGAGGCCTTGCTGAAACGCGCCTCAGTTCAGCTAGCGAGATGCAACCCTGAATGCCGTCGGCCGATGCTGGAGCGATACGGCGAGCGTTTCACCATTCACGACAAAATATGCGACCTTCGGTTCGGCTCGCGATGAGGAGGATGTCGCGAGCGGCACGTAGATTTTCGCGGACGCCTTGGGCGCCGATGTCGCTCCATAGCCGAGATACACCAGTATCCCGATGATCAGGCCGCCGATGACCAAAAGCGGAAACCTCGGCATCTCGAGGGGCCTGTATTGAGAGCTTGGGTCATGCCTCATGATCATCGCCTTTGATCGATCTTCGACATGATCAGCTTACAGGCGGTTTGCGGGCCGGGGAGCTATACCAAGGTGTGCGCAGGGACAACGAAGGTGTGTCTTGTGATAGTTCTGCGCGGGTGTATCGAGCTTGGGGTCGCCCGACGCATCTGTCGGAACTACCTATTTGCAATTACGAGAGAATTTGACAGACCTTTGGATCGATCTTTTCGCCCAACCTAGACCCTTGGCGTATTTTTGTGATGGGGCCCGCGTGGTAGTGTGGCGGGCAGGTTACCGCGTCGTGAAGCGCAAGTCGACGTGGGCCTTTGGCGGACGGGAATCCCTTCATGAATGCTGCGGAACGAGGCAGTGTCAAATTGGCCGCGATGCGGCAGTAGGGGAGATATGCAAAGCCGTCGTTTGGAGGCGCAGAAAGCCATGACGATCGATCAAGTCAGCACGAGGGACGAACCGGTTGTCTGTATCGTTGACGACGAAGGCCCTGTCAGGGCCTCGCTGGTAGACCTTTTCGAGTCGGTGGCGATGAAGGCCATCGCATTCGAGAGCGCTTCGGATTTTCTGGAGCGCTGCGATATGGGGCAGGCGGGCTGCATTCTTTTGGACGTGCGGATGCCCGGCATCAGTGGCCTTGACTTCCAAGACCAACTCGCCGCCGCCGGCAACACCATGCCCATTATATTCATGTCGGGTCACGGTAGTATCCCCCTGACCGTAAAGGCGATGAAGGCGGGAGCAACGGACTTCCTGATCAAGCCGTTCGCCGGCAGCGCCGTCATCGCCGCAGTTGGCGAAGCGATCAGGCGGGATGCAGAGAACCGGAAAGAGGCCGCTATCCGCGCCCAGGTGCAAATCTGTGAAGCCAGGCTTACTCCGCGCGAGCGGGAAGTCTTGCATTATGTCGCAGCCGGATTGATGAACAAGCAGATTGCATATGAGATGCAGATCAGCGAAATCATGGTGAAACTGCATCGGGGACGAATGATGAAAAAGATGCAGGTAGGCTCCCTTGCGGAGCTTGTCCGCAAATTTGACATGTTGAAACCGGATCTCAAACTGTATCAGTAACCTGCGCGGCGCCTAGCTCATTGCCCGAAAAAGAAGAATTGTACTGACGCAATGGCAAGTTCCTCCAATCAGACTGTCGCTGTCATTGATGACCATCGCTATCTCAGGGAATCCCTCAAGGATCTGCTCGAAGCGGCCGGTTATGAATGCGAGCTCTACGAGTCGGCCGAGAGATTCCTGAACGAAAAAGGTTATTCGCTCGTTGATTGCATTCTTGCCGACGTCAGAATGCCGGGAATGTCCGGCGTCGAGATGCTCCAGGCATTGAGCAGGATGCCATCCCACCCGCCTGTCATCATCATGACTGCGCACGGGGACAAAGACGTCGAGGCCGCTGTCTTTCAGGCGGGCGCAATCGCCTTTCTAAAAAAACCCGTCAATGCCGACTTGCTCATGTCGTGGCTGGAGCGCGCGATCAGCGAGTATCGCGCAGGCTAGTCGTCATCATGCGTGAGCGGCCTGTTCCACTTCAACCGGCAGGGTAAAGACGAACTTCGCTCCGTGCGGGTCGGCTTGCTCAACGCTTAACCGCCCGCCGTGAGATTCGACGATGGAGCGGCTGATTGCCAGCCCCATTCCCATTCCTTGGCCTTTTGTCGTGAAGAAGGGCTCGAATATTCTATCGGGGAATTCGACGCCCGGGCCGCGATCGCTGATCTCTATCTGCACGGTATCTGTAGCGCGGCGGGCGCGAATGTGCAGAACGCGGTCATCACCAGCAGAATCCATGGCCTCCAGGCCATTGCGGATAAGATTGATCAGGACCTGTTGGACCTGGACCCGATCGAAGGCGATCGGCGGAAGGTCGCGCTCGAGCTCGATATCCATGCGCACGCGCCGCCGCATCGCTTCCTCGGCCATGAGGTCGCGCGCTTCCCTGACCACGCTGTCGAGTGCGGCGTAATCTCTCGACGTTTCGGAGCGTTTGAACAAAGCGCGGATGCGGCCGACGACTTCGACGGCTGAATGTGCGCTTGCCGAGATGCGCTCGACTGCTTTCTGCGCCCGTTCGATATTGGGCGGTTCCGCCGAAAGCCAGCGCTGGCTGACATCCGAGCTTGATATGACGGCCGCGAGCGGCTGACTGATCTCATGGGCGATCGAGGCGGAAAGCTCGGCAAGGCTCGCCGCTTGGCTTGCACGCGCGAGGTTCTGCTGGGCGAGGCTCAAAGCCTCCTGCACGCGAACCTGATCCTCGACATCGATGGACAGGCCGTACCATTCCACGATGTCGCCGTTTTTATCGCGAAGCGGCTCGAACCGGCCTTCCGTCCAGTGGAACATACCGTCCGGCCCGCGCCGTCTGTATCGCATCATGAAAGGCTCGCCCGCCCGGATGCAATGGGCGGCCCTGCACTGCACCTCCGCGCTATCCTCGGGATGGACAAGTTCCTGCGCTGCCCGTGCAAATTCCTCGAAATTCGTTTTGGAGAGGCCCAGTTCCTGCAGGTAGCGCCTGCTGACGTAGGAGAGATCGCCTGCCGGTGTCCAGCTGCAGATGTGCACCGGCAAGGCATCGATGAGCCGCTGAAGGTGCCGTTCGCTGCGTTGCAACGCCTCTTCGGCGTGGACCTGATCGTCGATATCGTGGCAGAGGCCATACCACTGGCTGATGCGTCCATGCCGGTCGCGTATCGAATCCGCGCGGCTCGACATCCAGCGATAGACGCCGTCGTAGCGGCGCAGCCGGTATCGTGTGGAAAAGCTTTCGCCGGTGGCGAAGCAATGATGTAGCGCATCCCTGAAGCCCGAGGCGTCATCTGGATGGATCGCCATCTCGATCATTGCATCCAGCCGGCTCATGCCTGGGAACTGTAAATCGGCAATATCCCGACCGAGATAATCGACCATCTGTTTGTTGAAGAAAATCGGTTCGCCGTCTGCTGTCAGCCGCCAGATGTGAGACGGCACCCTATCGACGAGTTCGGCGAGCGCCCGTTCCCGTTTGCGCAATGCCTTGACGCTCCGGCTGACGATCATCCCCTGCTCCTGATGACACTTGCGTCTCAACAGGCTGAAATGCCTGCAGCAGGATTTATCCTACGATACAGCGGAAAACGAAAGCAATTCATACGGGAACGACGCGTCTTGGCTGCCAGTCGCTGCCGATCTGCCTGGAGGTCGTCGCGCCGGATGACGAACTGGATGCGTTCATCCGCAAGGTGGGTTTCGTGATAGACGATTGGCCGCGCCCGCTCATTTGTCTGTTCCAGGCAAAGTTCCTTGTCCTTGGACCCGGCTAATAGAGGCCGATGCAACTGTTTATCTCCTGCGCGTCAACAAGGAGAATTCAGATGCCAAGCCTAAAGGACAAGGTGGCCATCATCACCGGTGGCAATAGCGGGATAGGAAAAGCGACGGCGCGGCTTTTCGCCGAGGAGGGGGCGAAGGTCGTCATCACCGGACGCCGCCAGGATGTCGTCGATGAAGCGGTTCGGGAGATCGGCAATGGGGCAATCGGAATTTGCGGCGACGTCGCCAGCATCGATTACCATCGCCGGCTCGCGGCTGAGGTAACGGAGCGCTTTGGCACCATTGATGTCTATATGGCCAATGCCGGCATCATCAATCTCGCGGCGTCAGAAACGGTCAGTGAGGTCGAATACGACCAGCATTTTGCGGTGAATACGCGCGGTGTCTTCTTCGGTGTTCAGACCATCGCTCCGCATATGGGCGATGGCGGAAATATCATCGTCACGAGTTCTCTGGCCGGGACGAAGGTTTTGCCGAACCATACTGTTTATGCCGGTACCAAGGCTGCGCTCGCCGCATTTGCCCGCAATTGGGCGATCGAATTCAAATTACGCCGGATCCGCGTCAATATTCTCAGCCCCGGTCCTGTCGAGACCGAGATTCTGGGAAAACTCGGCGTCAGCGAAAGCAACCGCCCGCAGTTCGAGCAGCAGATGGCGGAGCTGATACCGGCGGGACGTCTCGGACGCCCCGAAGAACTGGCTCAGGCCGCGCTCTTCCTTGCGTCGGCGGGCACTTTCGTGAACGGAATCGAACTCCACGTCGACGGGGGCATGCGCGTGGCCTGACGCAAGGGTCGTCGGATTTTCGCGCGGCCGGCTCGTATGCCGGCCGCAGCAATCTCTTGTCCGAAGATGGCCCGTGGGCGGAGTCCTGTGTCGGTACTGATCGGAAAGTCTTAGAACGGAGGTTTGGGTTGTTGCAGAACGCTCGCCAATACAACGATATGGCTGCTCACATTGGCGATCGCGGTATCTGGCCTGACGTCCGAAACGTCCTTCATCCAGCTGCTCGTCACCAGTTGAACAAAAAGTGACTCGACATATGAATTGCGTCATCTTAAATTGTGCGCAATTCAATAAAGGAGACCAACCGATGCATAGAATCTTGAAATCCGTATTCGCACTCGGCGCACTGGCAGTTCTTGCCGCCCCTGCAGCCGCTGAATCTGCAAAGCCGACGGTGGTGCTCGTGCATGGCGCCTTTGCCGATGCATCGAGCTGGAATGATGTCATCGCTCGTCTGGAAAAGGATGGTTATCCGGTTGTCGCCGTTGCCAATCCGCTGCGCAGTGTAAAGTCCGATGGTGATTATGTCGGCCGCATCGTCGCCGGTATAAAGACCCCGGTCGTTCTCGTTGGCCATTCCTATGGCGGTTCAGTCATCAGCGAGGCTGCTGCGGAGACGAAGAATGTCGAAGCACTGGTCTATGTCGCTGCCTTTGCCCCTGACAAGGGCGAGTCCGCCGCCGACCTCTCGGGCAAGTTCCCCGGCAGCACTCTGGCGCCGACGCTTGCAGAGCCGGTGGCATTGGAAAATGGCGGAAAGGATCTGTACATCCAGCAGGACAAGTTTCATGAGCAATTTGCTGCTGATGTGCCGGCAAAGACCGCAAAGCTGATGGCCGCAACCCAGCGTCCGATCACCGAAGCGGCCTTGACCGAGGGAGCGCCCGGTGCGGCGTGGCAGACCATTCCTTCCTGGTTCATCTATGGTGATGCAGACAAGAACATCCCTGCCAAGGCCCTCGGCTGGATGGCAGAGCGCGCTCGCTCCAAGGAGACCGTTGTGATCAAGGGTGCCTCCCACGTCGTAATGGTTTCTCATCCCGACAAGGTTACGAAGATCATCGAGGACGCAGCTTCCGCCAAGCAACGCTAAAACTTCATCTTGTTCTTGAATGGGCTCCGTCCTCGTTGGCGGAGCCCAAATGCTGTTGTCGGTGTGGCCGAAGTGATAAACAGTCTGAAATTGTTTAGTTTGATGCCGCTGCAGCGTTTTTGTGCAGATACATAGAAAGTGTCGGCCGTGTTGCGAATGTACCAGCGGTCGTTCCCCGCACGCCGATTGATGGCGCGCTTCGGTTCTGCCTCGAGGATGCCGGCCGCCGGCTTCCAGCCGCTTTCCTCTGCGTTTCAGCGGCCTATCACCTTCGGCTCCCTAACCTTGGTTTGGGAAGTAAGCCTTAGCCTTGGATGTTAATTTTGAGGCCCGCTTATCCAAGGAGGTTGCGATGCAGGTCACGAAATTCATTGTCTACGTCATGGTCGGTTTCAACATATTGCTTGCCGGCTGGCTGGCCCTTTACATGCTCTACGATCCCGAAAGCTGGTATTATTTTGTCCCGGGCGTCACCGATACGGGGATGTATAACCAGCATTTCATTCGCGATATCGGCATCATCCAGGGCTTCATCGCACTTGCATTTGCCTTTGGTGCCTGGAAGCCGAGCCGGCGGGTCGAGCTGTGGGCCGGCGCGACGCTCTGGCTGATCGCGCATGCCACCTTCCATCTTTGGGAAGTCGCCGTCGGCATCTGCTCTTCGTCGGTGATCCTGCGGGACTTCCCGGCGGTGAGCCTGCCCGCGATCTTCGGGATACTCGCGACGCTCTGGGCAATTCAACAGGCCATTGCCTCCCCGAGCCGGCAGAGAGTTGCAGGAGTTCGCGTGTGAGACGGATGCTTCGGCCAAAGGAGAAAGGAGGCGCTTCCGCGCCTCCTTTTTGTTTCCAGCCGCAGATATGCAGAAGCGTTGCCGCTAGGCGCCCATCATCGATCGGGAAAGCCAGTCGTGGAATGTCATGGTTCCGACAAGAGCATCAGCTCCGGGAAGGAGCGTGGTTTTCGCAAGCCCCACACCGAAGAATAGTGCTTCAGGATCGATCGTAATCGAGCGCGGATCTTCGCTCGCCGTCAGAATCTCTCGCGCCAATTGGTCCAGTTGGACGGATTCAGGGCCGGCGAGTTCAACAATGTCATTGCGAGCTGCATCGACGATGATCCTGGATATCAAAGTTGACGCTTCATCTGCTGCAATCGGTTTCACCAGCGAGGGCGACAGCCGGAAGCCATTGCCGTCGGCTGCCAAATCGATGATGCCGTTGAAGAATTCGAAGAATTGGGCGGACCTGATAATGGTATAGGGCAGTCCTGAGGCCCGTATGAGATTTTCCTGCACCATCTTTGCGCGGAAGTAGTCGTTTTCCACCAGCCTGTCCGTCGCGACGACGGACAGGGCAAGGTAGTGCCCGACGCCGGCATCCTTCGCTGCTGCCAGCAGGTTTTTTCCCGCCTGCTTGAAGAAGCCAAGCGCGTTTGAACCGCCAAATGAGCCGGAATTGGTAACATCGATCACCACGTCCGCATTGGCGAGCGCCGCCGGCAGTCCTTCGCCGGTATAGGCGTCGACGCCAGTGCTGGTCGACACTCCAGTGACGGTTTGACCCGCCCGTTCCAGTTCGCGAACGATCTTGGATCCCATCATCCCGCTCGCACCAACAACCGTAATTTTCATCTCACGCCTCCGGGGAGATTGTCTGCCATACCGAAAGGATAGCTGTTTCCGGGGACGGATCGATAAAACGAAGTTTTGGGTTGACCCGAAACAGGGGTAGCCGGCGTTCGCTCATACCTCCTTTCCCAGGGATTAATGCCCGTGGGAGTTCTCAAGCTCGACGACCCGGATTTCGTTGGCGCGTGCAATCGCCGCTTCAAGCTGCTCACGTTCTCTCTTCAGGAAACGAAGCCAGTCCTCAATGGCCTCAAATCGCGTCGGAAAACCGCCGGACACTGCCTCGCCTTTGGTGAATTTCTCCAGTGTAAAATCCCAGTTCGCTTCACGAACGATCGCATATTCCGCGCCATCGTTCTGCTCGATAGGTTTCATGTCCGCCACGGGCTCCTTCCTCGATATTTTCTCTGGTGAAAAGGCGGTACTTTCAGCGAGATAGGGTCAACGCAAACCAAGGTTTGGCAAACCAATGTTAGGGATGCCAGGCGCTGCAGCGGCCGGTATCTGAGCATCCGTGAGCCGTGTTAACCGGGCACGATGGAGATGATGAACGTAGGGCTTTTTCCGGTTTCTTCCTGCGGCCAACGAAATGGCAGCCGAGCATCCAACCCATCCGGCTTACGTCGTCGAGCAGGCAGGACCGGCAGCAAACGCTGCCGGTCCTGTTCAGTTTTGACGACCATGGAGACCGCGGAACGGGTGGTTGGGCGATGGTAAACCAAGGTGTACCGTCCGCCGACGCGTATCCTATGGTATCGATTGGCGTCTCGTTGAGCAGGCGGGCACCATCCAGCTCGGCGCTATGGTCTTTCTTGATCTAGCTGATGGCATGGTTTGTGACCGAGCGCCGACAAAGGGTAGAATAGAAGGGATACAGGCGCGTTTAAGAGCCAGGATCTCTCAGATACCGAAGAGGTAATTCGATGCAAAACGCCCAGGTGAAGACGGACAAGAGCGCCGAGCCGGTCGTTTACGTCATCGACGATGATGCGGAGATGCGCAGCGCCCTCGTGGATCTCTTCACGGTCACGAACAAGCGCGCATCAGCCTTTCCAAACGGCCCCGAATTTCTCAAATGGGCTGATGTAAACGCGCCCGGTTGCGTCGTCGTCGATATGCGAATGCCAGGGGGATCGGGCCTCGACCTTCAAAGCCAGCTTCTAGCACTCGGCAGCAAGCTGCCGCTCATATTCCTCACAGCCCACGCGGATGTTCCAACGAGCGTCAGGGCAATGAAGGCAGGCGCAACCGATTTTATCACAAAGCCCTTCATCAACCAGGTTCTCCTCGATGCTGTCGATCACGCCATCAGGATAGACGACGAACGCCGCAAGTCGAATGAAGAGTTGAAACGCGTCCAAGCGCTTGCCGATAGCCTGACACCGAGGGAGCAGGAGGTCATGCATGCGGTGGCGAGTGGGCTGATGAACAAGCAGGTCGCCTATCAGCTTGGTATCAGCGAAATGACGGTCAAGCTTCACCGTATGAGCCTCATGCGCAAGATGCAGTGCCGCTCCCTGGCGGATCTGGTGCGCAAGGTCGAGCAGCTTCAGCGGGGCTGAAGCCTCTGTCGTTCCGCGCTCGAAGCAATCGGTCATTCGCGAGAAAGCTCGATCCGTTGCGGAATCCCGGAAAGGCTGCATAGCCGGTGCCCGTTTGGCCAGGCATTTTCTGCTGAATTTCTGGTCAATCGCATGGGCTGCTGGCAGATCCCCAACGTATGTTTGGGTATGCGTCAGACCACAATCGCTTAGGTTTAAATCCTGGTCGCTGATCCAAGGCAGCCATCTATCCCACAAGAAACCAGGACCGAGGCGATGACGCAACCTATTCATTCTACGGAGAAATCGTCTGAGCTTCTCAAGGTGGTCATGGGTTTTGTGGCTGCTGACACAGCGCCCGATCCGGACAAAGCGGGTCTGAACTAACAGCCGCCCCGCCTCGCTTGCGCGACGGAGCGTTCTTTCAATTCTTTGGTACAGCAAAAAGGAGCAGATTATGAAAATCGTCGTTATCGGCGGAACCGGATTGATCGGTTCGAAGCTCGTCAAGCGCCTCCAGGCCAAGGGCCAAGAGACTATTGCCGCCTCTCCGGCATCCGGCGTCAATACGATTACCGGCGAGGGGCTTGCGGATGTTCTGAAGGGAGCTCAGGTCGTGGTCGACCTCTCCAACTCTCCGTCTTTCGAAGACAAGGCAGTGATGGAATTCTTCCAGACTGCGGGTCGCAACATCGCGTCCGCTGAAGTGGCTGCCGGTGTGAAGCACCATGTCGCTCTGTCCGTTGTCGGCACTGAACGCCTGCCAGAGAGCGGATATATGCGCGCTAAGCTTGCCCAGGAGAAGATCATCAAGGAATCTGGGATTCCTTATTCCCTGGTTCACTCGACGCAGTTTTTCGAATTCATGTTCGGTATCGCTCAATCCGGCGTGCAGGGCGACAAGGTTCACCTTTCGCCGGCCCTGATGCAGCCAATCTTCTCGGACGATGTTGCCGACGCGCTCGTCGATGTCGTTCTCGGCAATCCGCTGAACGCCACTGTCGAAATTGCCGGTCCGGAACCGATCAAGATTGCCGATGCCGTCACCCGTTATATGCGGCAGATCGGCGACAAGCGTGAGGTCATCGCCGATGATCAGACCCGCTATTTCGGCGCTTTGCTGAAGCAGGACTCCCTTATGCCCGGTAGCCAGGTGCGGATCGGCAAGACGAGGTACTCCGAGTGGGTCAAGACGGCTACGCCGCCTCCGGGGCACTGATCGGGCATCAAAATCGCATAAAAATAGTCAAAGCCCCGAAGGGGGCTTTGATCGTTTTGGTGAGTGTATTGCCGGCCAACTGTCTTTGGATGGGCAGAATTGAAGCTCATCGCCATGCAGTCTGAAAAGGGGCGCCTTGACGGCGCCCCAAATCACTAGGCCTTGAAGAAGCTCAGCAGATCCGCATTGACGACGTCGGCATGCGTCGTCGCCATGCCGTGCGGCAGCCCCTTGTAGATCTTAAGCGTGGCATTCTTCAGCAGCTTTGCGGAAAGCGGCGCGGAATCGGCAATCGGGACAATCTGGTCGTCGTCGCCGTGCATAAGGAGGGTCGGGACTTCGATCGACTTGAGGTCTTCGGTAAAGTCCGTTTCCGAAAATGCCTTGATACCTTCGTAATGGGCCTTGGCACCGCCGGCCATGCCCTGACGCCACCAATTCTGGACAATTGCCTGCGAGACCTGGGCGCCCGGGCGATTGAAGCTATAGAACGGACCGCTGGCCAGATCGACGTAGAACTGCGACCTGTTTGCCGCGAGCGCTGTGCGCAGGCCGTCGAAGACTTCGATCGGCAAGCCGCCCGGATTAGCCGGCGTCTTGACCATGATCGGTGGGACGGCGCCGATGAGGACGAGCCTAGCGACCCGACCCTTGCCATGACGCGCGACATAATGGGTTGCCTCGCCGCCGCCGGTCGAATGGCCGACATGGATCGCGTTGCGGAGGTCGAGATGCTGGACGACGGCTGCGGCGTCGGCGGCATAATGGTCCATGTCGTGACCGTCGCTGACCTGGCTGGAGCGGCCGTGACCACGGCGGTCATGCGCAATGACGCGATAACCCTTGCCGAGGAAGAAAAGCATCTGGTTATCCCAGTCGTCGGCGCTGAGGGGCCAGCCATGGTGGAAAACGATCGGCTGAGCGTCCTTCGGACCCCAGTCTTTATAGAAGATCTGGACGCCGTCTTTCGTGGTGACGTATTCATTGCTCATGGCATGTTCTTCCTTCGATTTCTTCGGCTCATCGGCCATTGCTGGTGGGGAAAATTTCAATGTTGCGGCAGCGACTGCAAGTGTAATCGCTCCCGTCATCGTATCTCGGCGCGTTGGCCGAAAATGTTGCGGATCCATATAGTCTCCTTATTCCGAGATGCTTGATAGGCGTCGCGAAATGGTTGTTTTGGGAGGAATATTGCCGTCGATTCAGGCCTGATAACGCTATCCTTTATATGGCCTGTTAGTAGCTATACTTCCGTTTCATTCACTGCGGTCTGTACGCCTGAATATCAGGCTTGGGCGTGAAGGGGTTTGAAGGCGGCCTTTCAGGAACACGGTAAACCTGCAGATTTTCCGGTGAAACCTAAACGGACGTTTGATCGTCCGGTGGGCGCTCTTCGACTATGAACGGAGAGGGGCGCCATTAACGACAAACTCATCGCAAGCCATTGTTATATATGGCCGAGCTGTGCCCCGTCGCTTAGTCGGACGGAGAAGCCCATGCAGCATATCCTCGTTGTCGATGACGATCGCTCTGTGCGCAGTCTCATCAGTGATTTTCTCGTGCAGCAGGCGTTTCGCGTCACTGCCGTTAGCAGTGGTGATGAACTCCAGAGCGTGCTCTCGACGGATATGATCGATGCATTCGTCATCGATCTGAATCTCAAAGGAGAGGACGCCCTGGAGATCGTGCGGCAGTTGGCGACACTCTTGACGGCGCCCATCATCATCACCAGTGCCGACCGCATCGAGGAAGCCGACAAGGTTCTGGGATTCGAACTTGGCGCAAGCGACTACATCACCAAGCCTTTCGGTCTGCGAGAATTCCTGGCACGACTAAAGGCGGCCATGCGGGTGAGGCCCGCGCCCGAGACCGCCAGGGAGCGTCGGACCTATATGTTTGGCGACTGGACGCTCGCCATGCGCCAGCGGACACTTACACGGCCGGAATTCGGCGAGACGAAGCTGACGGCCGCCGAATTCAATCTCCTGGTCGCATTCCTGAACGCGCCAGAACAGGTCCTGTCCCGCGAAAAGTTGCTTGCGGCGAGCCGCGTCCATTCGGAGGAGATATTCGATCGAAGCATCGATGCGCTGGTTCTTCGCCTGCGACGCAAGCTGGAAACGGAACCGTCAAACCCGAGACTCATCAGGACGGCACGCGGAACCGGCTATATTCTGGATTGCAGCGTGACGGTGGACGAGTGCCCGAGGCTCAAGAAATAAACGAGACTTCGCCATCGGATGTCAGAGCCCGGTCGGCGGAAGGCGGAGCGCATGAACCTCGACCGGCTGTTCGAAGCCTCTGAGGTTATAGGTACCCAGGCATTCCGTCTGATCCGCGCAGCCCGCGATCCGCACGAAGTCTGCTGATATCAGGACGGGGCGCTGCAGTTCTTTCGTCAGAGCTTCAAGACGGGAGGCAATGTTCACGGCGGGACCGATCACGGTAAAATCCAGTCTCTTTTTGGAGCCGATATTGCCATACATCACCTCTCCAAGATGAATGCCCGTGCCGTAGCGGACCTCGTGTCCGAGAGCCGTTCCCTGGAGCCCCTTGATCGCCTCTTGCGCCTCAAAGACGGCCCGCAGGAGATCGGTACAGGCGTCAGCCTGCTCAAGGGGAAAGATGGCCAGCAATCCATCCCCCATGAACTTGAGGATTTCGCCGCCATGCCTTTCGATCGGATCGGCGACAGCATCGAAATACTGGTTCAGGATGGAAATAACCTCGTCGCGTGGCCGACGATCGGAGAGCTTCGTGAAGCTTCTGAGATCGCAGATCATGATCGCTGCATTTATCGAAACGCCGCTTCCGCGTGTCGTTGCGCCGTCCAGAATCTGTTCCCCGGCGTGAGGGCCGACATAGGTTTGCAGCAGCGTCAGCGCCAGCTGGTTCTTGAGGCGAATTTCGCTGACCAGTGAAAACAGCGGAAGGATTTCCCGAAAGAACGCTATTTCCTCGTCCGTGAATCCGCCGTGCTCGCTCGTCGAAAACGTCGCGAGGTGTCTCTTGCCCTGGGTATGGTCAAGAGGCCAAGCGAGGTAATCGGTATGGCCTTCCTCCTTCAGTTCTTCGAAGACGGGAAATTGATGCGGTCCGTGGATCTGAAGCCGCTGCCGGATTTCCACACCGCTTTTGATGACGACACGAAACGGACTTCTGAGGAAGGCGTCGGTCGCCTCGACATCGTAGCCGATCGTCGTGATATCCGCTTGCCTGTGATCCTTGATCCAGACCACGCGCGTTCCGAGCCACTGGGGATGATGAACGCGAAGATGGAGACTGGCGCGGCTGAGGGCGACGCCACAAGCAACAAGACGATCACAGAGTCGCAGAAATATGGGCTCGATCTGCAGCTCGTCTCTCACGCCTGATATCAGCCAGTTCACGAGGGAATGGCGGTTGGCGCTGTCAAGCTTATGCATTTTGCTCCTCGTTCATCACCAGCGCTCCTGCCGGGGCTGAAGCTCGAAGCCGCGATGTTGCCGTCGCGCAGATGGTGAGCATAGTGACGAATGGTTTCGCAGTCCCGAGCGAAATTGATTTGGATATATGCCGTGGCCGGGATCAACGCTTTGCAGCGGAGGCTACGAATTCCATCAGGTCTTTGGAGCTCAGCGGTTTTTCCAGAAAAGCAGCTGCGCCCGATGATCTTGCGGCTGCTTCCGTGCGGTTGTCGGCAAAAGAGGTCATTATGCAAACCGGTGGACCGCCATTCCGGACCACGGCTGAGAGCAGGTCAAGCCCGCTGGTTCCGGGCATTCTCACGTCCGCCAATATGTAATTCACATGATGCATGTCGCCGGAATTGAGGAAGGCGTCCGCCGACGCGTAGGTCCGACTTTCAACGCCGGTCGCTTCGAACAGATCCTTCAGCGATTCCAACAGAAACTGATCGTCGTCAATGATTGCGATCGTCGTTTTTTTCCCGGATTGCATAAGACCTCTGACAACATTGAGCCGGTTCATCCGGCATTTTAAGAATATTGCTACGCCTTATAAATCGCTGGCATCAGTGGAACACATAGTCTTTCAAGATGGTATGGATCTGCTCGCCAAGCTCCCGACATCGTTGATGCCGATGGAAGCTTTAGCGGCTATCTGGTTCCCCATGAGGCTGCTCTCAGCCTGCATCCTATGGTAATCGATGTCGGTCGACTTTCAACTAAACAGAAGTTTGTCTCCGGCCAGAAATTCGCTCCAGCCGGCTCGATCAAAGGTTCTCATGCTCTGACGCCGGAAGCGTAATTTGAAAATCCGCGACGATATCAGCCAGGTTTTCAACCGTGATAGTATCGACAAATATTGCTTGACCGATCCGTGGCGATGGCCCGATGGATTCGCACTTAAGGCTGTCGAACAATGGATGGCAGGCTTGGTGTCAAGCCCACTCTTGTTTTAGTGGTCAGGCAGGCTGGCGAGCGATTATGCTGCGTGTCGTGCACTTATTGCCAAAGGCCCGATCATGCTTCGCCTTTATAACAGTCGATTTCCCGGAAGCGCGTGGAAAATCCGTATTTTACTCAATCGGCTGAAATTGCTGCTCGAACTCAGAAGTCTCGATCTCGACGCGGGTGAAACCAAGACGCCGCCAGCCGGCTTTCCGGGAACCCGGTGTCGGGCATAACCCGACAGGAGCGAGCTCAGAAGCTATCTCATTCCAACTGGCCGGTGCTGCACTTCCAGGCGACGACGGGTGGCGTGTTTCCTTGTAATTATTGTCGATGAGAAAACCGGATGCCGCAGGAAATCGTTTCGTTCGTCGTCTTGCTGAATGTCCTGGGCATAGCGGGCATCGTCGTATGGCATCTGCAGGGGCGTTCCCGGCCAAATGCGCGCCTGATCGTGCAGATCGCCTTCTTTGCCGCGATGACGATCGTCCTCCTGCTGGCAGGGATTGTTCCGTTTCGGTTTGACCCGCCGCATCTGGAAAGCATGAGCGCACTTTTTGTCTCTGCCAAGATCCTCTGGTGGGTGCATCTCTCCTGGGCGGTCATCGGCTTCCTGCGCATCTACATCGTGCTGGATGGCAGGCCGCGAGAAGCAAGACTCATTCAGGACCTCTTGATTGCGGTGGTTTATCTCGGTGTCGCCCTGTCGGTCATGGCTTTCGTCTTCGGGGTTCCGATCGGCACGTTGCTCGCGACGTCAGGCGTCATCGCCGTCATACTTGGTCTTGCCTTGCAGAATACGCTGGGAGACGTGTTCTCCGGGATCGCTCTGACGCTTGGACGTCCCTATGTCATCGGCGATTGGATTTTGCTCAGCGACGGCACGGAAGGGCGGATCGTCGCCAGCAACTGGCGCTCGACGCATCTGCTGACGGCCGCTCATAATATCGTCGTCTTGCCGAACAGCGTGCTTGCCAAACTTGGGCTGACCAATATCAGCCAACCGGATGAAAACCACCTGATTACGCTGCCAATCCGGATTGTTCCGACACGCATGCCGCACATCATCCTCGGCGTCATGCAAACGGTGCTGGATAGCTGCAATTCCATCATCAAGGATCCGCCACCAGCCGTTTCACTTGTCGGCATCGATGCCAGTGCGGTTTATATCGAACTCTATTTTCAAGTGACCAGTCCGCTGCGGCGAGGCCTCGCGCGCAGTGAGGTCATCGATCTTGTGTACCGTCACTGCAAGTCCAGCGGACTTCAGCTTGCGATGCCGCTCAGCAAGGTCGTCACATCAGACGAGTCCTCCGCACTGAATGCACTGGTCTCCAGCGCAGGCCCGGCGCAAAGTCTCATCGAAGCAATCCCCGTTTTCTCTGTGCTCACAGCCGACGAGATAATGACGCTTGCGGCATCTGCGGCCAAGCGCACCTTTGCTCCCGGTGACGAGATCGCGAAAGAAGGAGGCTCTCTTGCCAGCCTCATGATCATCCGGGCAGGCATCGTTTCGATGCGGCGGGACGGCAAAGAGACGGCGCGCCTGGCGCCTGGCGATTTTTTTGGCGAAGGGGGCTTTCTTGCCGGGATTGGCGAGAGCCATGCGCTTCAGGCGGTAACACGGGTGACCGTCTATGAAATTGGCAAGGAGGCTTTTGCACCGCTCCTATACGAGCGTCCCGAACTCGCAGAAGACCTTGCGGCAAATCTCGCCTATCGGGAGGCATTGAGCGAGAATATCGGCAATCACGCCATGCAGCATGACCGCAGGCGGTCCTATCTGCTGCAAGCCATCCGATCCGTATTCCGCAACCACGCACATGGGTGACCATTGTGGTGCCGCAGCCGATATCCGGGCGTTGCCGCCTATCTGCAGGTCAAATTCGTGGAGGCGAGATGGGCAATTTGCTGGGCGAAACCGCGGGGCTGGTAGCTTTTGTCCGAACCGTGGAGACGGGATCCTTCAGTGCTGCGGCGCGCAGCCTGCAGACAACACCCTCGGGCGTATCGAAAAGCGTTTCCCGGTTGGAGAACCTGCTGGGGGTGAAGCTTTTTCGTCGTTCGACACGTATCCTGACGCTGACGCCTGACGGAGAAACTTTCTTCGGAAATATTGCGCCACTTCTCCGGCAGATCGAGGAATCTTCGGATGTCTTTCAGACGGATCGCGGCGCGACCGGCCATTTGCGCGTAAGCCTGCCAAGCGAGCTTGCGAGGCTGCTCATGCCGCCCATCTTCACGCGTTTCCTGCCGCAGCATCCCGGCATTACGCTCGATCTCGGGACGACGGATCGCCACGTCGACCTGATCCGCGAAAACTACGACATCGTCTTTCGCGTCGGCAAGGTCGCGGGAAGCGACCTGATGATGCGAACGCTGGTGCATCTGGAAATGGCGCTGGTTGCATCTCCTGCCTTTGTCGAAACGCGGGGACGGGTGAGCTCGGTGGAGAGGCTGCGCGAAATTCCTTTCGCGCGATATGCGATCGACGGCCACCCATATCCCATTCAATTTGCCGATGGCGCGACGATGATACCGACGGGCCGGGTGGACCTCGACACGGCGACGGCGATCCGAATTGCGGCATTGAGTGGGGCAGGTGTTGCTTATCTGATGAAATGCATCGTTCAGGAGGAACTGGATCGAGGGGAACTGATCCAGCTTCTGCCCGACCTTGAGCTGGAGACGATGCCATTCCAGGCTGTCCACGCTTTCGGTCGAATGCCGACCTACCGGCTACGCCTCTTTTCGGATTTCATCGAGACCGAAATACGGAAGCATGCATTGCGGTAAACAAGCTCGCGGGACCGCCGCAGATGTGGCAGTCCCGCTGGAAATCTCGGTCAGCCACCGCAACTGACAGGGCCGCCCCTATGTCGGGCTCATCCCCCAACCGATGGTTAGCTACCACTTCTCGTCGTGCTTGCTACTCATTTTATGACCGCATGCAGGCGCTTGCCTTTGCGGTTGGCTCCCCAAATCAGCAATTTTGAAGGACGAGGATGATATGACGCAAAGACTGAATTACGCCCAACTTTCGCCGGAACTCGTAAAAAAGTTCACCGCCTTTACCATGGAGCTGAAAGAGAGCTCTATTGAGCAGACGATCAGGGATTTGGTCGAAATCCGCGCGTCCCAGATCAATGGCTGCAGCTTCTGCGTGGACATGCATTCCAAGGAAGCAAAGATCCACGGTGAGCGGGAGCTCCGTCTCTATCATGTCGCCGCCTGGCGTGAATCGACGCTGTTCAGCCCGCGCGAACGTGCAGCGCTTGCCTGGACCGAAGCGGTCACCAAGCTCTCCGACACCGGCGTTCCGGACGAACTCTACGAGAAGGTCCGCGGCCAGCTTTCTGAGAAGGAAGTTTCCGACCTGACCTTCCAGGTCATGGCGATCAACGCATGGAACCGGATCAGTGTTGCCGTCAAGGCCGTGCCGGGTTCTGCAGACAAGCTTTACGGTCTGGACAAGGCCGGGCTGGTATAAAAATCGATCGATATCGCGGTCGCGTGGGAATGCGGCCGCGGGGAATTGATCCCGTGTCACTGCTGCCGGGTTCTTTTGTGGCAAAAGGTGTGTCTGCCGCTGAGGCTGCCGCATTTGCCGTCGATCCCAACCCGCAAAATATTGCCGCCGGTCGCTACATCGTCGATCCGACCCATACCCGCGTCCTCTTCAATGTTCTCCATTTCGGCGTGGGCCGGTATTGCCACCACGCCTCTCTGTTAACCTGATGTCCACTGATCAACCTGCTTCAGTGGGGAAAGGGTCAGGACGGCGGGATTGGTTACGATGGCGAGCAGCAAAACCGGTCGTGAAATCGGCAGGATTGGGCTCACTCTGCTGAGACCTGACGGCGCAGGCTTCCGGCCGAATGGCGAATGACCTCGGAAATCTGGAGCAGTTGTTTGGTCAGAGGCGTCGAATTGCGCCAGATGATTCCAATCGTTCGCAAGGGCTGGGGCGTGCGGAACCGGGAGATGGAAACATCTGCCGAACGCGTCTCAACCGGCACCGCCATTTCGGGGATCAGGGTTACACCAATGCCGGCGCTGACCATCTGCACCAGCGTCGAAAGAGAACTGCCTTCCATGATTTCCCGAGGGCGTGCCGATTGTATGCCGCAGAATGACAGGGCCTGATCGCGAAAGCAGTGCCCTTCCTCAAGCAGAAGCAGGCGCATTTCGCGCAGGGCCTCTGGTTCCGGCACCGGCTTGCCTTCATCTTCGCGCCGTCGGACCAACAGGAATTCTTCGTCGAACAATTTGATCTCGGTGAGCGACGGTTGCGATACCGGCAGTGCCACGACGGCCAGATCGAGTTCGCCTTGTGCCACTTCGTGAACCAGCCGTGTCGTCAGTGTCTCGCGCACTTGGATTTCAATGTTGTCGAAGGTTTTGTTCAGGTCGCTGATGATCGTTGGCAACAGATAGGGTGCAATGGTTGGGATTATCCCGATCCTGAGCCGCGTCAGCAGCCTGTCCTGTGATGCGCGCGCCAGATCCCCGAGCTCGTCAACCGCCCGAAGAATGTCGCGTACACGCAGCGAAAAGAGCTGTCCGAAGGAGGTCAGCCGTACCTCGCGCGCGCCGCGTTCGAAGAGATCTCCGCCGAGCTCTTCTTCCAGCTCTTTGATCTGCATGGATAAAGCGGGTTGCGAGATAGCGCAGGCATCAGCCGCATGCCGAAAGCGGCCGTGACGTGCCAGGGCTTCAAAATAACGAAGCTGTTTCAGTGTAACGTTGGTCATAAGGTAAACTTATCGCGCTCATCAGTAAATCCAACTTAAAATTATCATACGCTTCCGATAAAAAGAAATGAGAGGGAGGATGCGTGCCGACTCCGGTTGACCGGAGTGAGGTGCAGGCACGCAATCAGGCCCAATAGTTTAACGGACAAGGCGGCTGTCGAACGGTCGCCTGGAGCAACAGGAGAAAACTATGGACCAGAAACCTGACAGCGCGGGTAAATGTCCCGTTGATCATTCGGGAGCAAGTCGCAGAGGCAATCGCGACTGGTGGCCGAACCAACTCGACCTGCAGATGCTTCACCATCATTCCGGCCTTTCGGATCCGCTGGGCAAGGATTTCGACTATGCCGAGGAGTTCAAGAAGCTCGATCTCGACGCAGTGAAGAAGGATCTTCATGCGTTGATGACGGATTCGCAGGATTGGTGGCCGGCCGACTTCGGTCACTACGGCGGTCTGTTCATCCGCATGGCCTGGCACAGCGCCGGCACCTACCGCATCACTGACGGCCGCGGCGGCGCCGGTCAGGGCCAGCAGCGTTTTGCGCCGCTCAACAGCTGGCCTGACAACGTCAACCTCGACAAGGCTCGCCGTCTGCTCTGGCCGATCAAGCAGAAATACGGCAACAGCATTTCCTGGGCCGACCTCTTGATCCTTACCGGCAACGTCGCGCTCGAATCCATGGGCTTCAAGACCTTCGGCTTCGCCGGCGGCCGTGCCGACGTTTGGGAGCCGGAAGAGCTCTACTGGGGGCCGGAAGGCACATGGTTGGGCGACGAGCGCTATAGCGGCGAACGCGAGCTGGCAGAGCCACTCGGCGCCGTGCAGATGGGCCTCATCTATGTCAATCCGGAAGGCCCGAACGGCACTCCCGATCCGCTCGCATCCGCTCGCGACATTCGCGAGACCTTCGCCCGCATGGCGATGAATGACGAAGAGACCGTGGCGCTGATCGCCGGCGGCCATACCTTCGGCAAGACCCATGGTGCCGGCGACCCCTCGTTTGTCGGCGTCGATCCTGAAGGCGGAGAGATCGAGGCGCAGGGGCTCGGCTGGACGAGCAAGTTCAACAGCGGTGTCGGCCGCGATGCGATCGGCAGCGGTCTGGAAGTTACCTGGACGACGACCCCGACCAGGTGGAGCAATAACTTCTTCTGGAACCTGTTCGGCTATGAATGGGAGCTGGAAAAGAGCCCGGGCGGTGCCCATCAGTGGGTCGCAAAGGGCGCTGGTGCCACCATTCCGGATGCGTTCGATTCTTCGAAGAAGCACCTGCCGCGAATGCTCACCTCCGACCTCGCACTGCGCGTCGATCCGGCCTACGAGAAGATCTCGCGCCGCTTCCTCGAAAACCCGGATCAGTTCGCAGACGCCTTTGCTCGCGCCTGGTTCAAGCTCACCCACCGCGATATGGGTCCGAAGGTCCGCTATCTCGGCAAGGAAGTCCCGGCAGAAGATCTGATCTGGCAGGACGTCATCCCGGCCGTCGATCACCCGCTCATCGACGACAAGGACATTGCCGATCTCAAGGTCAAGGTTGTTGCCTCCGGTCTCACCGTTCAGGAACTCGTCTCGACCGCATGGGCGTCGGCTTCGAGCTTCCGTGGCTCCGACAAGCGCGGCGGCGCCAATGGCGCACGCATCCGCCTTGCTCCGCAGAAGGACTGGGAGGTCAACGAGCCGGCACAGCTCGCGAAGGTTCTTGGCACTCTCGAAGGCATCCAGAAGGACTTCAATGCAGCCCAGACTGGTGGCAAGAAGGTGTCTCTCGCCGACCTGATCGTGCTTGCCGGTGCAGCTGGTGTCGAAAAGGCTGCCAAGGCCGGTGGCCAGGACATCGTCGTGCCGTTCACGCCGGGCCGCATGGATGCATCGCAGGAACAGACGGATGCTGCTTCCTTTGCAGCGCTTGAGCCGCGTGCCGACGCTTTCCGCAACTATGTGAACGACAAGCGTCTGCAGTTCCTGAAGGCGGAAGAAGCCCTCGTTGACCGCGCCCAGCTGCTCACGCTGACCGCGCCTGAAATGACGGTTCTGATCGGCGGCCTGCGCGTGCTAACGGCTGGCAAGCCGGAGCATGGTGTCTTCACCACGCGTCCGGAAGCGCTGACGAACGACTTTTTCGTCAACCTGCTCGACATGGGCACCGTCTGGGCTCCGGTCGCTGGCAAGACCGGCGTTTATGAGGGCCGCGACCGCAAGACCGGTGCCTCCAAGTGGACCGGTACCCGCGTCGATCTGATCTTCGGTTCGCATTCGCAGCTGCGTGCGCTTGCGGAAGTCTACGGCCAGTCCGATGCCAAGGCGAAGTTCGTCAAGGACTTCGTTGCCGCGTGGAACAAGGTCATGAACGCGGATCGTTTCGATCTCGTCTGATTGAAAAAACCGTCTGGACGCGGCGTCTCCGCCGCGTCCAGACCTCAAATACAGGTGGACATCGCTGTTCGCTTGTTGCGCACTCAATGGTCCGTTGCAGCTGGCCCAGTTAGGCCCATGAAAATTACCTCTTGAAACAAATCCGGTAGAGGGCGGCCACAGGCCGGGTCAGTTACACAAAACTGATTGATTGAGACCATTCGATATCGACCGCACCGCGCTGCGATTGCCAAGAGCCATGCCCGCCGCGCTGCTATTCTGCAGCTATTGCTCAATTCAGATTTTCGCGCTTTTTCGCAAACCGTATACTGCAACAATATTATGTTAGAGGTTTCTTTAATTCCCCTTCAATCCGATTTCGCTATCATGGCCATATGAGAATAAGCACGATCACCAACTGGGCCTACGGTATAACCGTGATCCTCACGGCACTTTCGGCTGTTGCTTTCATCATGTCGTCGCGCAGCGCCGACGACGAAAGGCGTGCGGTTGAGGAACATCTCGCTCTCGATACGCTGACCGAACAGCTTGAGACGGGTGCGGAAGTCTCCAGCGATGAAGCAAGGCTCTACGTCATGCGCGGCGAACAGCGCCACCTCGATGCCTTCAAGGCGGACGAGGAGACCGAACGGCGGCGCGAAACGGCGGCCGAGCAGATTGCCGCAAGGGACATATCTGTTGTCGAGCGGAATATTCTCGAGGGCATGGACAAGCAGGCTGAGGCACTTGACGCGGTGGAAGCCGCCGCTGTCGATACTTTCCAGAGGGGGGACAGACAGGCAGCGCAGCAAACACTTTTCGGGGCGGAGCACGAGCGGTTGCAAACGGCTCTCATGGAGTCGGCCGGGCATCTGCGCGATATCACGGCGACACGCACTGGAGCGGCACTCGATGATGCACGCCGGCGCAGCGACCAATGGAACCTTGCCGCCAAGATCATGCTGGCGATGACCGGCTTGCTCTTCCTAGCCGTGCTCTACTTTATCCTGCGGCGCCGCGTGGCCATGCCTCTGGTGCGCATGACCGGCATCGTTACCCGGCTCGCGAGGCAGGATTACGCGGTCGAGGTCCCTGACGACCACCGCCGCGATGAAATCGGCGAGATGAACGAGGCCATCCAGATCTTTCGCGAAAACGGGCTTGAGCGTGAACGCTTGGATGCGGAGCGGCGGGCTGACCAGCATACCAAGGATCTCATCCTGCAGATGATGCATCGCCTTCAGGCCTGTGAAAATCAACATGAACTGGCCGATGTCGTTGCGCGCTTCGCGCCGCAGATCTTTCCAGGCATTGCCGGAAGTCTTTATATCCTCAACGAGGATAAGTCCGCTCTTGCGCAAGCCGGCACGTGGCTGGAGCCTGTCAATGCGCAGGCGGCCTTTCCGGCCAATGCCTGCTGGGCTCTGCGACGCGGCCGCCCGCATATGAGCGGCACTGGTGACGGTGATGTGTCGTGCCAGCATGTCGAGGGGAGTGGTGTTGCGGCCTCCTGTTTCCCGTTGACGGCGCAGGGGGATATGATCGGTCTCCTCTATCTCGAGGAGCGTCACGGGCAGACACCAGTGCTGGACAATGTCCGCCTCTATCTGGAGCTGATCGCCGAGAATGTCGGGTTGGCGGTCGCCAATCTGCAGTTTCGTGAAAAACTAACCGATCTTGCCATCCGCGATCCGTTGACCGCGCTCTTCAACCGCCGTTTCCTCGACGACACGCTGCATCGGCGTGGGCGCGACAATGGCGAAGAGCCACTCGCCTGCCTGATGATCGACATCGATCATTTCAAGCGTTTCAACGACCAGTTCGGTCACGATGCCGGCGACATGGTCATGCAATATGTCGGGCAGGTCCTGCGCAGCGCTGTCGCCAATATCGGCAACGCATTCCGTTTCGGCGGGGAGGAATTTACCGTTCTGCTGCCTGACTGCAGCGAAGAGGATGGTTTCGAATTCGCTGAAAAATTGCGTGCGCAGATCGGCGGCGCGGCCCTTTCGTACTCAGGTCAGATCATTGGCGCAGTAACGGTATCAATCGGTGTGGCGGTATCACCTGCAGAAGGCGCAGTCGATACGCTGGTCAGTCGCGCCGACGCGGCCCTTCTCGACGCCAAGGCCAAGGGCCGCAATAAAACTGTTCTGGCAAGCAATTTGAGCAGGCGACCGCCGGAAACGCTGCGCGCCTGATATCAGCAAAGAAGCGGTATGCCGGTCAGTTGCCGGGGACGCTATGCGGGGCATGTTCGACAATCTCGCGGGCTGCGCCGTAGTCGCGCTCGTGGGCTGAGCGGAAGCGATGTTCGGTGCGGCCAGTCAGATCACGATAATAGCGGTCGGTCATGCCATCGGCATAGGTGCCGGTATCGGCGTCGAATTCTTCAGTCGACGGCTTGATCGAGAAAAATTTGAACATCTTCGAGGTCCTCCACAGCGGCTATCAACATCCGGACGTGTCGTTCGGTTCCTTCTCCAAGATCATTATAACGAAAAAATTAACCATGTTTAAACAAACGGTATGTGTTTGGCCGCATGCCGCCTGATTGCTTAAGATTTTCATGCCTGATGCAAAAGCAGCGCCAGCAACTGCTGCAGCGAAACTCCGCCCAGCAGCCGACCCTCCTGTGACACGACAGCGGCAGAGGAGACGTTACCGCGAGACATTTCGCGCAACGCCCCTTCGATATCCATATCTTCGGAAAGCTGCAGCTGGCTTTCGACCGGGACTTGCTTCGCGACGGCACCGATCTTGATGACCCGGCCGCGATTGACCTCCTTGACGAAGGCGGCGATGTAATCATTGGCGGGATTGAGGACGATTTCAGCCGCCGAACCCTGCTGGATGACCTCACCGTCGCGCAGGATGGCGATTTTCTCTCCGAGCCGAAGAGCTTCGTCGAGATCGTGGGTGATGAAAACCACCGTTTTCTTCAGATCCTTCTGCAGCTCGAGGAGGACGGTCTGCATGTCGACGCGGATCAGCGGATCGAGCGCCGAATAGGCCTCGTCCATCAGCAGGATTTCGGCATCATTGGTGAGTGCTCGCGCCAGGCCAACGCGCTGTTGCATACCGCCGGAGAGCTGGTTCGGATAGTGCCCATGAAAGCCCTCCAGGCCGACGCGCTTGATCCAGGTATTGGCCCGTTCCTCACGCTCCGCCTTGGCGACACCCTGGATTTCCAGACCGTAGACGGTGTTCTGCAGCACGTTGCGATGCGGCAGGAGCCCGAAACGCTGGAAGACCATGGCGGTCTTGCGGCGGCGGAATTCACGAAGCTGCAAGGCATCCATGCGGCAGACATCCTCGCCGCCACAGAGGACTTCGCCCGAAGTCGGGTCGATCAGACGGTTGATGTGGCGGATCAGCGTCGATTTGCCGGAGCCGGAAAGACCCATGATGACGGTGATCTTGCCGCCGGGGATGGTGATGTTGATGTCTTTCAGCCCCAGCACATGACCATGCACTTTGTTGAGCTCGGTCTTCGACATGCCCTTGCTGACGGCTTCCACATAGTCGCGGCCGCGCGGGCCGAAGATCTTGAAGAGGCTCCGGATCTCGATAGAATTGCTAGCCATGCACGATCTCCCGATGCTTCTGGAGCCGCAGGCCATAGGCCTGGCTGATCCGGTCGAAAATGATGGCAATGCCGACGATTGCGAGACCGTTGAAGACGCCGAGGGTGAAATACTGATTGGAGATGGCCTTTAGTACCGGCTGGCCAAGCCCTTGAACGCCGATCATGGAGGCGATGACCACCATGGCGAGCGCCATCATGATTGTCTGGTTGATGCCGGCCATGATGGTTGGCAGCGCCAGCGGCAGCTGGACGTTGCGAAGCTTCTGCCAGCTCGACGAACCGAAGGCATCGGCTGCCTCCAGCACATTCTCGTCCACCATGCGGATGCCGAGATTGGTGAGGCGGATCATCGGCGGCAGGGCGTAGATGACGACGGCAATGACACCAGGCACGCGACCGATGCCGAGAAGCATGACGACGGGGATCAGGTAGACGAAGCTCGGCATGGTCTGCATGACGTCGAGGATCGGATTGACGATCTTCTGCATCGTATTCGACCGTGCCATCAGGATGCCGAGCGGCAGGCCGATCACGATCGAAAGCACGGTACAGACGAAGATCATCGACACGGTCTTCATCGTATCTTGCCACATGTCGAAATAGCCGATGACGAGAAGCGTCAGAACGCAGCCGATAACGACCTTCCAGCTGCGGCTGGCAAACCAGGCAATGGCGGCAAAAACAATCAGAATGATTGGCCAGGGTGTGCCGGTCAGCAGCCGTTCGGCCCAGATAAGAAAACTCTGCAGCGGGTTGAAAGCTGCTTCGATGCTGTCGCCATAGGCGCGTGTGAAGGCACGAAATCCTTCATCGACGCTCTTCTTCAGCTCGCGCAGCACGTCGTCATTCATTGTCGGAAATTTCCAGAGCCAATCCATAGCCGTTCCCAAAATAGATAGCGGCGGCGGCCGATTGTTGTTTTGGCCGTCGCGCCGAAGGATTGTCTGGGCAGCGGCAAGGCTGCCCATGTCATGTCTGAGTGATTAGAGCGAAGCCTTGATCTTTTCGGCGGCTTCCGGCGAGACCCAGTCCTTCCAGAGGGGCTCATTATTCTTCAGGAAGTATTTGGCGCCGTCTTCGCCGGTTGCCTGGTTGTCGGTCATCCAGGCGATCAGCTTGTTGACGGTATCATTGGTCCAGGCCCGCTTCTTCAGATAATCGATGGCAGGGCCGCCGCGATCTGCAAAACTCTTGCTGATCAGCGTCTTCACGTCATCTGCCGGCCAGGCGTTCGGCTTGGGATCGGCACAATCGGCAATCGAGGTGCAACGCTTCCATTCGGCCGCGTCATATTCCGTGCCGTAGCCGAGCTTGACCATCTCATATTTGCCGAGCAGGGAGGTCGGTGCCCAATAATAGCCGACCCAGGGCTGCTTGCCTTCATAGGCCTTGGCGATCGAGCCATCGAGGCCTGCGGCCGAACCGGTGTCGACAAGCGTAAAGCCGGCTTTTTCAGCGCCATAGGCCTTGAAGAGTTGGGCGGTGACGACAGTTCCGCCCCAGCCCTGAGGGCCATTGAAGACCGCGCCCTTGCTCTTGTCTTCCGGTGCCGGGAAGAGTTCAGGATGCTTCAGAAGGTCGGGGATGGTCTTAACGTCGGGATGGGCGTCGGCGATGTATTTGGGGATCCACCAGCCCTGGATTGCGCCATCGGAGAGGATCTTGGCGCCTTCGACGACCTTGCCGCCTTCAAGGCCACGCTTCACCAGTTCCGGCTGAAGGCTGACCCAGGCTTCCGGGGCGATATCCGGTTCGCCTTTTTCTGCCATGGAGGTCAGGGTAGGGACGGTATCGCCAGTGACGATTTCGGCCGTGCAGCCGTACCCTTCCTCAAGGATGATCTTGTCGAGGCTTGCAGCCACTTCTGCGGACTGCCAGTTCATGCTCGCGATCGTGACATTGCCGCAATCGGCTGCAAAAACGCTGCCGCTCGCGAGCATCGTGCCGGCTGCAAAGATGGTGGATGCCAAAAGTACTTTCATTTTTTTGTTCCCTCTGGTCGCGGTGCATCCTTAACCCGGGCGCCGGCGGCACCGCGTGCGCCGACCCTTGCATTGAGCCTGCTTTAGGACCGCAACGGCCATTCTGGTTGCGTCAGAAAATGGCGTATTAGAGCCTTCTTTCAAGGCTGTCTTAAATACGGCGTCGCTGACGGAATGATGGTGTGGCGTAGTCCCGCCTCGGTTGCCCATTTCGTTCGAAGAGTTCGTCGACTAGGAGCTCGGACCACCATTCAATTGCGATAGATGGTTCGCGAGAATCGCTTCGAACAGATCACGTCAACACTTTCGTCCTCTGTGCACCTGGCAGATCTCCAACCTCGGCTTCGTTTTCCACAACCGCAAAAAATACGGCTCATCGACGCGCTTGCCAGAAGTTGGATACTAATATATTACATTCGCATCAAACCGTGTGGAGGCGGTCCTTGATGATTTCAAACGCTCGACTGCTGACTTTCTTCTTGGAAAGAATGCGATGAATTCGCCCTCCGGAATCGCGCGCAAGAAGCGCTCCCTGCAAGGGGTCACGGTGCTTTCGCATCAGCGGGCGGCTGCCCCGCGGGCAGCGACGCTGGTCTACAATGCGCTTCTCGACGACATCGTTTCGCTGCGCCGCAAGCCGATGGAGTTGTTAAACGAGAAGGAACTCGAAGCGCAGTTCGGCGTCAGCCGCACGCCGATCCGTGAAGCCATCATCCGACTTGCTGATGACGGCCTCGTCGATGTCTTTCCGCAATCCGGCACTTTCGTCTCCCGCATTCCGCGCCGCGCGCTCCACGAAGCGATCCTGGTGCGCAAGGCGCTGGAGGACACGACGGTTTCGATCGCGGTTGAGAAGATGAGGCCGGCGGGCCTGCGTGCGCTGGAGCGCAATCTTGCTGATCTGGATGCCTGCCACCGCGATGGCGATGTCGCGACCTTCCACGTCATCGACAATGATTTCCACCAGCTCATCAGCAATATCGCCGGCTTTCCCGGCATCTGGGCGATCATCCAGCAGGTCAAGGTTCACAGCGACCGTTACCGCCTGCTGACGCTACCGCAGCAGGGCCGCCTGGCGCGTGTCATCGAGGAGCATGCTGCCATCATCGATTGCATGCGAACCGGCGACAAGGACGGGGCGAAGGCCGCGATGGAGTTCCATCTCGGCAAGCTGCTGCACGAAGTCGAAAAGGCCGAGATGCTCGACCCAGCCTATTTCATTGAGGATGCCCCGCACGCGTCGGCATCCGGAGGAGAGAAGGACAATTCCAATGCAGACTGACGTACGGCACGCCTCCCACCCCGAAGCTGTCAGGAGCTTCGATACGGAAACGCTGCGGCGCCACTTCCTGGTCGAGACGGTGTTTGTGCCTGGCGAAATCAGGCTGACCTATTCGCATTACGACCGCATGGTCATCGGCGGAGCCGCACCGCTCAGCACGGCACTCGTACTCACGGCGCCGAAGGCGATCGGTCAGGACACGTTTCTGGCGGAGCGTGAGCTTGGCGTGCTGAATGTCGGCAATTCCGGCCGCGTGATCGTCGATGGCACGACTTACACTCTGGCGAAATATGACTGCCTCTATGTCGGCAGGAGCGCCATCGATATCAGTTTCGAAAGTGCGAAGGCTGCCGATCCGGCAAAATTCTATCTGGTCTCGACGCCGGCCCATGCAAGCCACCCGACCGTGCTTCTGACGCGCGACAAGGCGCGGCATCTGACGCCCGGCGAGGCGGCAACCGCCAACAAGCGTTCGATCTATCAGTATATCCATCCGGAGGTCTGCCAGTCCTGCCAGCTGACCATGGGCTTCACCAGCCTGGAGACCGGCAGCATCTGGAACACCATGCCAAGCCACACGCATGACCGTCGCATGGAAGCCTATCTCTATTTCGACCTCGATGCCGATCAGCGCGTCTTCCATTTCATGGGCGAGCCGCAGCAGACGCGTCACATGCTCGTCGCCAACGAACAGGCGATCATCTCGCCTCCCTGGTCGATCCATTCCGGCGCGGGCACCAAAAATTACAGCTTCATCTGGGCGATGGCCGGCGACAACAAGAGTTTCACCGACATGGACCATATCGCCATCGGCGATCTGAGGTGATGGCGATGCAGGCTCTTTTCGACCTCTCGGGAAAAACCGCCGTCGTCACAGGCGCCAATACTGGCATCGGACAAGGTATTGCCGCAGCACTTGCGGAGGCCGGCGCTTCGATCGTCGCTGTTGGCCGCTCATCGATGGATGAGACCGAAGCCTTGGTCGCTAATGCGGGTTCTAAATTCCACGTCATCAAGGCCGACCTCGGTACGATCGAGCCGGTCAAGCTGATCGTTGCGGAGGCGCTGGAGCGCTTTGGAGCGCTCGATATCCTCGTCAACAATGCGGGCATCATCCGCCGTGCCGATGCGATCGACTTCACCGAGGAAGACTGGGACGCGGTGATGAACGTCAACCTGAAGACGGCCTTTTTTCTGTCTCAGGCGGCTGCGCGCCACATGCTGGAAAAGGGGCGCGGCAAGATCATCAACATCGCTTCGCTGCTATCCTTTCAGGGCGGTATCCGCATCCCGTCCTACACGGCCTCGAAGAGCGGCCTTGCAGGTTTGACACGGCTGCTCGCCTGCGAATGGGCGGGCAAGGGCGTGAACGTCAATGCCATCGCCCCCGGCTATTTCGTGACCAACAACACGACGGCGCTGCGCGAGGATGCCGATCGCAATGCGAGCATCCTGGCCCGCATCCCGGCCGGCCGCTGGGGCGAACCCGGCGATATCGGCGGTGCCGCCGTGTTCCTGGCATCAGCTGCGTCCGACTATGTGCATGGCACGGTTCTGCCTGTCGATGGAGGCTGGCTGGCGCGCTGACGCGACAGCCGGGAGGAGACATGACGCCTTCCTGTGGGAGGGCGAGGCTGCGTCAGTGGAGTTGGCGTGGCCGGAATGGAGGAGGACATGCAGTACCAGTTCGATTTTTCGGCCTTGCTGCCTTATTGGAGCGATTTCCTATCGGGCGCGCTTGTCACGATCGAGATTACCGTCTTTTCGGTGATCATCGGTCTGGTGATCGGCGTTGCTTGCGCGATTGCCCGTCGCTCGGATATCGGGCCGCTGCGTGCCCTCGTCAGCATTTATGTCGAGACCGTGCGCAACACGCCGTTCATCGTCCAGATCTTCTTCATTTTCTTCGGCCTCTCCTCGGTCGGCATCCGCCTGCCGATCATTGCGGCCGCCGTCTTCGCCATGGTCATCAATGTCGGTGCCTACACAGCCGAGATCGTGCGCGCCGGCATGGATTCCATCCATCCGAGCCAGATCGAGGCGGCTGAAGCGCTGGGCTTATCGAAGCTGCAAATCTACCGCGATATCATCCTTCTGCCAGCAATCGAGCGCGTCTACCCGGCACTCTCCAGCCAGTTCATCCTGATGATGCTGTCTACCTCGATCGCATCGCAGATCTCCGCAGAGGAACTGACGGGTGTCGCCAACAATATCCAGTCGAACACCTTCCGATCGCTGGAAACCTATATGGTCGTCGCGGTCCTCTACATCGCCATCACTTATCTGATGCGGGCAGGCTTCTATGGCCTCGGTCTCATCGCCTTCCCGCGCCGTCGCCGGCTCGGCACGTCGCTCTAGAGGTCACCATGCTCGGTGGGTTTTCCTTCAATCACCTGATCTATCTGCTGGATGGTCTCGTCTGGACGGTGGTCTTATCGGCGCTCGCGTTTCTGCTTGGCGGCGTTGCCGGTTTCTTCGTGATGCTGTGCCGCATCTCGCGCTTTTTATGGGTACGGCGCGCTGCCCTCGTCTACATCCAGATCGTTCAGGGTACGCCGCTCCTGATCCAGATGTTCATCCTCTATTTCGGCCTGGGGGTCATCAACATCTCGGTGCCGCCGCTCGTCGCAGCCGGCCTCGGCATGATGATCTATTCGAGCTCCTATCTCGGAGAGATCTGGCGCGGCTCGGTCGAATCCATTTCGCGCACCCAGTTTGAGGCGGCAGAATGCCTCGGCCTGACCCGCTGGCAGGCGTTGCGGGACGTGATCCTGCCGCAGGCGCTTCGGATCGCGACACCGCCAACGGTCGGTTTCCTCGTCCAGCTCGTCAAGAACACCTCGCTCGCCTCGGTCGTCGGCTTCCTGGAGCTGACGCGTGCGGCGCAGGTCATCAACAACTCCCTGTTCCAGCCCTTCCTGGTCTTCGGCATCGCAGCGCTCCTGTATTTTGCCGTTTGCTACCCGCTGTCGGTCTGGAGCCGCTCTCTCGAGAGGAAGCTCAATGTCGGTCGCCGTTAAACTCACCAATGTCGTCAAGCGCTTCGGCGCGCTGGAGGTGCTGAAGGGCATCTCCTTCGAGATCAATGCCGGCGAAGTAGTGGCTCTGATCGGCCAGTCCGGCTCCGGCAAGAGCACGGCGCTGCGCTGCATCAACCGGCTGGAGACGATCCAGGATGGCTCGATCGAGGTCTGCGGCCATCGCGTCGAAGATCCGAAGCTCGATCTCCGGACATTGCGCCGCGATATCGGCATGGTGTTCCAGAGCTACAATCTATTCCCGCATATGACGGTCGCCGAAAACATCATGCTGGCGCTGCGCCGCGTGAAGGGCATGCGCAAGGATCAGGCCTTCGAGATCGTCAAACAGGTGCTCGCCAAGGTCGGCCTGTCGGAAAAGATCGATGCCTATCCGGAGCAGCTTTCCGGCGGCCAGCAGCAGCGCGTGGCAATCGCCCGCTCGCTCGCCATGCAGCCGAAGGTGATGCTGTTCGACGAAGTGACTTCGGCTCTCGACCCGAAGCTGACGGGTGAAGTGCTGCGCGTGATGGAGGATCTCGCCCGCGGCGGCATGACGATGATCGTCGTCACCCACGAGATGGGCTTTGCCAAGCGCGCCGCCAACCGCGTCATCTACATGCATACCGGCAAGGTCTGGGAGACGGGTGGCGCGGACATCCTGAGCAATCCGCAGACGCCCGAACTCAAGGAATTCATGGCTGCGGAACTTTAGACCCCGCCAGTCGCGGGAGGAAATTGCCTGTCCCGGATGAGCCGGCGCAGGTTTGAGAGGAGGCCCGACAAAGAGCGGGCAGAGGCAATCGGGTAGAGGAGACTTAGAGTATGCCGAAGACAATGATTTCGAAACTGGCACTGTTGGCGGGCGCTGGCCTGCTGGCGCTGGCAAGCGTTGCTCATGCCGATGTGCTCGACAATATCAAGAAGGCCGGCAAGGTTCGCATCGCGGTCGCGATGGGCATTCCTGAATATTCTTTCGTCGATGAAAATCTTAAGCCGACCGGCTCTGACGTCGAAACCGCGAAGCTGATTGCCAAGGATCTCGGTGTTGAGCTCGAGCTGGTGGAAATCACCAATGCTGCTCGTGTTCCCTCGGTCCAGACCGGCAAGGCCGATATGGTCGTCTCTTCGCTCGGCATTACCGAGGAGCGCAAGAAGGCAATCGATTATTCCGTTCCCTACGCGACGCTCGCGCTCGTCGTCGCCGCTCAGCCGAGCATTGAGATCAAAGGATATGCTGATCTCGATGGCAAGCGCATCGGCGTTACCCGCGCCACAACGAATGACCAGGACATCACCGCCAATGCAAAGGGTGCGGATATCGTCCGTTTCGAGGATGACGCAACGCTGATCACCTCGGTCGTTTCCGGGCAGGTTGACACCGTTTCCAGCCAGTCGGCCGTCATCAATGGCATCAACAAGAAGATGGCCGATCACCCGTTGCAGGTGAAGTTCACGCAGAAGGAAACCAACCTCGGTATCGGCATTCCGAAGGGCGAAGCCGGCCTCAAGACCTGGCTCGACCAGTGGGTGAAGACCAATTTCGACAACATGGTACTGCGCGATATCTATCGCAAGTACCACAATGCCGAACTGCCCGACGATCTGACCTCGCGTTGATCAAACGGAAAGGGCGGCGTTTGAGGGCTGGCCCTCAAGAATCCGTCATTCATCCCAATCTTATCGCCGCGGCCCGAGGGCCGCGGCGTTCGATTCTATGCGCCTGAATTTCGGGTCGATCCTCCGCCCTCCACCCGTCGATACCTTCGCGGCTTTCTTTCTATAAAACGTTGACGATTTGTCGATAATTTCTTAGTGATGTTGGAAACGAACGGTGGAGGCGATTTTGTCGGGCACTACGGCTGGTAGCTGGGATTTCTGGATCGATCGTGGAGGTACCTTCACGGATATCGTCGGACGCGACCCGTCCGGTGCCCTGCATGCCCGAAAGGTGCTGTCCGAAAATCCGGACGCCTATCGTGATGCCGCTGTCCACGGTATCCGTCTGCATCTCGGCCTGACCGCCGGTGAAGCGATCCCGGCCGGGCTGATCGGCGAGGTGCGCATGGGCACTACCGTCGCCACCAATGCGCTTCTGGAGCGCAAGGGCGAGCGTCTGGCTCTGGTGACGACAAAGGGCTTCCGCGACGCCCTCCGCATCGGCTATCAGGAGCGCAAGAAGATCTTTGCAACCGAGATCGTCAAACCGGAAGCGCTCTATCAGGATGTGGTCGAGCTGGATGAGCGTGTACTCGCTGACGGTACTGTCGAGATAAAGCTCGACGAGGCGGCAACGGAAGCAGCGTTGCGCGACCTGCGCGCCAAGGGTTACCGCGCCGTCGCGATCGTCTTCATGCATGCCTATAAATATCCGGAGCATGAGGCAATCGCCGCGCGCATTGCTCGCGCCATCGGTTTCGAACAGGTTTCCGTCAGTCACGAAGTCTCGCCGCTGATCAAGCTGGTCGGCCGTGGCGATACGACCGTTGTCGACGCTTATCTTTCACCAGTGCTCGGCCGCTATGTCAGTCAGGTCTCGGACGAACTTGACGTGGCGCGCACCGGCGCGCGCGTGATGTTCATGATGTCCTCGGGCGGCCTGACGGCAGCCGATATGTTTCAGGGCAAGGACGCGATCCTGTCCGGCCCGGCCGGCGGCGTGGTTGGTCTTGCCAAGACCGGCGAGCAGGCGGGTTTCGGCCATGTGATCGGCTTCGATATGGGCGGCACCTCGACTGACGTGGCGCATTTCGACGGTGAATATGAGCGGGCCTTCGAAACGGAAGTCGCCGGCGTACGTGTTCGCGCGCCGATGATGCTGATCCATACGGTGGCTGCCGGCGGCGGTTCGATCCTGCATTTCGAGAGCGGCCGCTTCCGCGTCGGGCCTGATTCCGCCGGCGCTTTCCCAGGCCCCGCCTGCTATCGCAATGGCGGCCCGCTCGCGGTGACCGATGCCAATGTCATGGCTGGCAAGCTGCTGCCCGATTTCTTCCCGGCGATCTTCGGCCCGAACCAGGATCAGCCGCTCAATGTCGAGGCGGTACGGCAAAAGTTCGCCGCGCTGGCAGCCGAGATCGGTGACGGGCGTAGCCCCGAAGAAGTGGCTGACGGATTCATCCGCATTGCCGTTGCCAATATGGTCGAGGCGATCAAGAGGATTTCCGTCCAGCGCGGTTATGACGTGACGCGTTATGCGCTCAACTGCTTTGGTGGCGCTGGCGGTCAGCATGCCTGCCTTGTCGCTGATGCGCTCGGGATGAAGAGTATCCTCCTGCATCCGATGTCCGGTCTTCTGTCTGCCTATGGCATGGGTCTCGCCGATATCCGCTCCACGCGTCAAAAGGCGCTCGGTGTGCCGCTCGATGCGGCTGCTCCCGCAGCGATGACCGCGCTTGGCCGGGAATTGCAGGGCGAGTGTCAGCCGGAACTGGTGGCGCAGGGCGTCGCGGCCGGCAAGATCGAGACGGTGCTGCGCGCTCATATCCGCTATGCCGGCACCGATACGCTGCTGGCGGTCGAGGCACTGTTCCCGCAGGCTGATAACGAGACGCGCCTTCGCAGGGAGTTCGAGATCCTGCACAAGCGTCGCTTCGGCTTCGTCGCCGAGGACAAGCCGCTGGTCGTGGAAGCAGTCGAGGTCGAATGCATCGGCGGTGCGGCCGCCGAAATCGACGTCGATCGCGGCGAGGCCGGTGATGGCGAGGTTTCGGCCATCCGGCGAACCCAGTTCCATTCGCAGGGTGAAAGCCATGATGCGGCGGTCGTCCTGCGCGATCACATCCTTCCCGACCAGACCGTGACCGGGCCGGCCATCATCATCGAGCCGAACCAGACCATCATCGTGGAAGATGGCTGGCAGGCGAAGCTGACGGCGCGCGATCATGTCGTGCTCACCCGCATCAAGGCGCTGCCCGAGCGCACGGCGATCGGCACCAAAGCCGATCCGGTCATGCTGGAGATCTTCAACAATCTCTTCATGTCGATTGCTGAGCAGATGGGTGTGACGCTGCAGAACACCGCCTACTCCGTCAACATCAAAGAACGGCTCGATTTTTCCTGCGCGGTCTTCGATGCGGACGGTAATCTCGTCGCCAACGCGCCGCATATGCCAGTGCATCTCGGCTCCATGGATGCATCCGTCGCGACCGCCATCCGCGAAAATCCCGTCATTCATCCGGGCGACGTCTTCCTGATCAATGCGCCCTATAATGGCGGCACGCATCTGCCTGACCTCACCGTCTGCACGCCGGTCTTCGACGATGCCGGCACGCGCATCCGCTTCTGGGTGGCAAGCCGCGGGCATCACGCTGATATCGGCGGCATCTCGCCTGGCTCGATGTCGCCGCTCGCGACGCATATCGAGGAGGAAGGCGTTTACATCGATAATTTCAAGCTTCTCGATCGCGGCAAATTCCGTGAGGATGCCCTTGCCGATCTCTTGACCGGTGCGCGTTATCCCGTGCGCACGCTGGCGCAGAACGTCAACGACCTGAAGGCGCAGGTTGCCGCCAATGAAAAGGGCGTGGCGGAGCTGAAGAAGATGATTGCGCATTTCGGCGAGGACGTGGTCGATGCCTATATGGGCCATGTGCAGGACAACGCCGCCGAAAGCGTGCGCCGCGTGCTCGACCGCCTGCCGGACGGCGAATTTTCCTATGAGATGGATCAGGGCTGCAAGATCGTCGTCAAGATTTCGATTGATCGGGAAAAGCGGGAGGCGACGGTCGATTTTACGGGCACGTCTGCCCAGCGTCCCGACAATTTCAATGCGCCGGCGCCGGTGACGCGCGCTGCCGTCCTCTATGTTTTCCGTGTGCTGGTCGAGGCGGATATTCCGATGAATGCCGGTTGCCTGCGGCCGATCCGTATCGTCATCCCCGATGGCACTATGTTGACGCCGGCCTATCCTGCAGCCGTCGTTGCCGGCAATGTCGAAGTCAGCCAGGCCGTGACCAACTGCCTGATCGGCGCTGTCGGCGCCATGGCTGCAGCCCAGGGCACGATGAACAACCTGACCTTCGGCAACGACAAGTACCAATATTACGAAACCATTTGCTCCGGCGCGCCGGCAGGCCCAGGCTTCAACGGTGCCGATGCCGTGCACACGCACATGACCAATTCGCGCCTCACTGATCCGGAAATTCTGGAGAGCCGTTTTCCTGTCGTGCTGGAGGATTTCCATATCCGACCGAATTCCGGGGGGCGCGGTCAGTGGCATGCCGGCAATGGCACGCAGCGCACGATCCGTACGCGCGAGAAACTGGAATTTGCCGTTCTCTCCGGCCATCGCCGCGTCGCGCCCTTCGGTTTGAAGGGCGGCGAAGACGGGCAGACCGGCCGCAACTATGTTCGCCGCAATGACGGCACGATCGATGAACTGATCGGTGCTGCCCATACGGTGCTGGAAGCCGGTGAAGCCTTCACGGTCGTGACCCCAACAGGCGGCGGATACGGACCGAGAGATGCCTGAGCATTTGAGATGAAAGGGCGTTCAATGGAAAAATCGAAAGACCAAAAGGCTCCCCGCGACCTGATCGTCTCGTCGGCCCATCTGGCGCTCGGCAGCTCGCCGGCTCTCTCGGAGCTCGAATACGGATCGGTCCTCTTTTCTCACGCCTTTCATCGCTGGATGGTGCGCTGTATGGCCGCCGCCGGGGTGCCTAGCTTGTCGCCGGTGGAGATCCTCATCATTCACTCGGTCCGCCATCGCGACCGGCCGAAGACATTGGCCGACCTCTGCCTCGTGCTCGATATCGAAGACACGCATGTCGCCAATTACGCGGTAAAGAAGCTTGATGCCGCGGGGCTGGTCAAAACCGGAAAATCTGGCAAGGAGAAAGTCATCCAGGTTACCGACAAGGGTCTGGAGGCGCTGACGCGTTATTCTGAGATCCGTGAGCGACTGCTGGTGGAAGCGACGAAGGTGTCGGGCCTGTCGCAAGACGATCTTTCCAGTATCGCCTCCCATTTGAGAGCCTTATCGGGCTATTACGAGCAGGCGGCGAGGTCAGCGGCAACCTTATGACTGGAACCGTCGAGAGCCGCTTCCATAGGCTAGCCCAATCTCGGCCACCCCTATGAATGCGATTTTTTATCCGTCGTCATTCCCGATTGCTCCTGAAAACAATACTCCGCCGCTTTCAGGGCGGCGGAGCATGACGAGGAGGTTCAGGCTCAGTTCTTGACCGTGTCTTCCAGGAAGAAGCGGCCAAGCGGATTCTGATAGAAGTTGTCGATATTCTTGCGCGCCACGTTGATATACGGGCTGTAGTAGAGATCGATCCAGTTGACGTCGTCCTTCGCCATCTTCTGCAGGTCGATATACATCTGCTCGCGCTTCTTGGGATCGAGTTCCAGGCGGGCCTTGGCGACCAGTTCCTTCACCGCTTCATTCTTGTAGTTGGTCAAATAGTTGTTGTTGGAATCGTGACCGAGCACGAAAGTCGTCTTCTGGTCCGGGTCGAGAATGTCGTTGGTCCAGTAGTTGACCGAGATGTCGTAGTCGCCGGCAACTGTCATGTCCCATTCCTGGCTGGGGTCGACCTTCTGCAGGTTGGCAGTGATGCCTGCCTTGGCGAGCTGCTGCTGCACCAGCACGGCCGTCTGCTCATCCACCTCGTCGCCGGCGCGGATCAGGTAATTCAGCGTCAGGTTGGAGACGCCGGCATCGGCCAGCAACTTCTTGGCCTTTTCCGGATCGTAGGGGCGCTTCAGGTTGTCGGCGTAATAATAGAGCGCGCCCTTCGGAATATAGGAATTGGCGACTGTGCCCTGACCGAAAGTGACGGTATCGACGATCGCCTTCTTGTCGATTGCGAGATCGAGCGCCTGGCGCACTTCCTTCTTGCCGAGATCGCCATGCGCATGGTTGATCAGCAGATGATCTTCGCGCGTCGACGGGTCGATCAGCACGTTGAGGCCTGCATCCTTCTTCAACTCCTCGACGCGCGAGAAGGGCACGAAGATGGCCGCATCGAGCTGTCCCGCCTGCACGTTCAGCATGCGGGTATTGTCGTCGGGCACCGAGATCCATTCGACGCCGTCGAGCTTGACGCGATCGGCCTGCCAGAAATTCGGGTTCTTCTTCAGGATGACACGGTCGCCGCGCCGCCATTCGTCGACCACAAAGGCGCCGGAGGCGATCGGCTTTTCCGCGTAAGCGTCCGCGCCCATGGATTCGATGCCGGCCTTGGAGATGACGGATGCGTTTGGCAGCGCCAGCGTCGACAGGAAGGGCGCCGACGGATTCTTGAGCTTGATCGTCAGCGTGTGCGGATCGGTCGCGACGGCGGTGTCGATTACCTTGTAGGAGTCGCTCCAGAGCGAGCCTGCGTCATCGCGGATACGCAGCAGGCTGAAGGCGGCATCTTCTGCCGTCAGCGGAGAACCGTCAGAGAATTTCGCGTCGCGGATCTTGAAGACATAGGTCAGGCCATCGTCGGAGACAGTCCAGCTTTCGGCAAGGCCGGGCTCCAGCTTGGTGCCGGTCTTGTCGACGCGGATCAGTACGTCATAGACGTTGGAGAAGACCCAGTTGTCGATGTTCTGCGCCGTCTTGATCGGATCGAATGTCGTCGAATCTTCTCGGCGGCCGATGGTGAGCACGCCGGCGGCTTCGGCGTAGGATGCACTGAGCGTCAGGCCCGCAAGAAGCGCTGCAAGCCCGATTGATTTCCATCTGGTGATCATGCGTTCGTTCCCTTCGTTGTTATGGCATGCGTTTGACGGGTAGTGCCGGCATCGATTGCAGCTCGTCTTCCAAGCTGGCGCTGCTCAGAAGCGGCTTGTCCGGGTCGATGTCGGGAATGGCGGCAATCAGCGCCGCGGTATAGGGATGTTTCGGTCGCGCGAAGACCTCTTCCGAGAGGCCTTCCTCGACGATCTCGCCACGATACATGACGACGACGCGTTCGCAGAGATTGCGCACGATCGCGAGGTCATGGGCGATGAACATCAGCGTCAGGTTCATCTTTGCGGTCAGTTCGCGGAAAAGCGCGATGATCTGTGCTTGGATCGTGACGTCGAGGGCCGCAACACATTCGTCAGCAATAATGAGCTTCGGATCGACAGCGAGCGCCCGGGCAATCCCGGCGCGCTGGCACTGACCACCGCTCATGCTGCGGGGCTTGCGATTTGCAAACTCCCGCTCCAGCCCGACAAGATCGAGTAATTCGCCGATCCTCTCCGGAATGGCGGATGTCGGCACCTTGCGCTGCACCTTCAGCACCTCGGTAAGCATCTGCCCGATCGTGAGGCGCGGATTGAGTGCGTTATAAGGGTCTTGAAAGACCATGGCCGTCTCACGCCGCAGCTTTGCGAGTCCGGCAGCCCGCTGCTGCGCGAGATCGATCCCTTCGAAGGATACATGGCCTGAGGAGATCGGCGTCAGCCCCAGCACGGCGCGTGCGAGTGTGCTCTTGCCGCTGCCGGATTCGCCGACGATGCCGATGGTTTCGCCCGGCATGACCTGCAGGCTGACGCCTGAAACGGCACTCACCGTCTTGGCGCTGCCCTTGAACAGGCTGCCGCCAACCTTGAAACGCACATGCAGGTCGTCGATTTCAAGAAGCGGCTTGGTCGATGCGGCCGAAGACACGACCTGCGGCCCCGGCATAGGCGCCTCCTCCGGCATGGAGGGATGGCTGTTAATTAGATTGATCGTATAGGGATCCTGCGGCCGGGAGAGGATCGTACGTTTCGGTCCCTGTTCGAGCAGCTTGCCGTTGCGCATGACGGCGATGCGGTCGCAGGTCTGCGCGACGATGCCGAGATCGTGGGTGATGAGGATGATCGACAGGCCACGCTTTTCTCGGATCTCCAGCAGAAGTTTCAGGATCTGCGCCTGGATCGTCACGTCGAGCGCGGTCGTCGGCTCGTCGGCGATCAGGATCTTCGGGTTGCAGGAGAGTGCCACGCCGATCATGGCACGCTGGCGCATGCCACCGGAAAACTCGTGCGGATAGCTGTCATATTGGCGAACGGGATCGGGAAAGCCGACCTGCGTGAGGATATCGATGGCCGCCGCCCGTGCTTCCTTGGCGCTGAGCTCCTGATGATAGCGGATGCCCTCAGAAATCTGGTCGCCGATGCGCATGACCGGATCGAGATGGCTCGTCGGGTTCTGGAAGATCATGCCGATCTCGCCGCCGCGAACTTCCAGCATTTCGGCATCGCTTGCCGTCGTCAGCTCGCGCCCCTCGAGAAGGACGGTGCCGCCCTCGATCTTGATCAGCGAGGAGGGCAGCAGCCGGACGAGCGAGCGGCAGAGCAGACTCTTGCCCGAGCCACTTTCGCCGACGAGGCCGAGGATTTCGCCTTTGGCGAGATCAAGGGAAACATGGTCGATCAGCGTTCGCACGCCGCCATCGAGATGAACCTTGACCGTTAGGTCGCGGACGGAAAGAACCGAAGCGCTCATTCGTGAACTCCGAGAAGTTCGCCGAGCGCATCACCCAGCATGCTGAAACCGAAGGCAAGACAGACGATCGACAGGCCGGGGAAAAGCGTGATCCACCAGGCCGTGGTGATGAAACTTTGGCCTTCGGCGACCATGACGCCCCATTCGGCGAGCGGCGGCTGTACCCCGAGGCCGAGATAGCTGACCGCTGCGCCGCTGAGCAGCACCAGTGTGGCATCCGACATGGAAAAGACGATGGAGCCGGCAATCGCATTCGGCAGAAGGTGACGGAACATGATCCTGAAACGACTGAAGCCGAGGCTGACGGCTGCAACTGCGTAATCGCTGCTTTTCAGCACCAGCATCTGCGCGCGGATAAGGCGCGCATAGGAGACCCAGCCGACCAGCGCCATGGCAATATAGAAGCTGCTGAGGCCCGGCCCGAGGATGGCGATGATCGACAGCATCAGGACAAGGAAGGGAAAGGCGAGGATGATATCGACGAGGCGCATGAAAACCGCATCGACGATGCCGCCGAAGAAGCCGGCGATGGTGCCAACGGTCGTGCCGATCAGGAACGGGAAAATAACGCCGATGACGGCAATCTGCAGATCGATGCGGGCGCCCCATATGACGCGCGAAAGTATGTCGCGGCCGAAATTGTCGGTGCCGAAGAGATGGGCGAAGGAGGGTGACTGCAGCCGCACATCGGCATTCTGCAGGATCGGATCATAGGGTGCGACCAGCGGAGCGGCGATTGCCAGAAGCAGAAAGAACAGGAGAATGCCGGCGCCGATGACGAGTGTCAGCCGGTGGCCGAGGAAACGGCGCCAGGCGACGGGAGGGGGAGTAAAGGCATCGACGCTCATAGCTTCACCCTCGGATCGACAGCGACGGTGACGATATCGGCAATGAAATTGACGAGCACCGTGGCGCAGGCAAAGGTCATGGCCACGCCCTGGACGACCATATAGTCGCGAGAGAAGATGGCGCGCACCAGCAATTGGCCCATGCCGGGCAGGGCAAAGACGCTTTCGACGACGACGGTACCGCCGATCAGCCAGCCAATGTTGACAGCCAGAAGATTGATTGTCGGTACCAGCGAATTCGGCAGGACGTGGCGCCAGAATACGATGCTCTCAGGCATGCCGCGGGCGCGAGCGGCTGTCGCTACATCCGATTTCAGGGATTCGATCATCGCGGAGCGCAGGCTGCGGGTCAGCACCGTCGAAAGCGACAATGCGACGGTCAACGCCGGCAAGATGAGATGGGAGAGCTTGTCGCCCAGTGTCGTGCCATAGCCGGAGACGGGCAGGACGCCGAGTTCCACGCTGAAAAGAATGATCAGCATCAGGCCGAGCCAGAAAGGCGGAAAGCCGATCCCGAATGTGGAGATGACGCGTACTGCATGATCAGGCGCCCGGCCAGCGTTGCGAGCGGCAATCGCCGACATCGGCACGGCGATCAGGATCGACAGGATGACGCTTGTCAGTACCAGCGCGATCGTCGGCTCGATGCGCGTGGCGATCAGCGGAAATACGTCGATCTTGTAGAGGATCGACTTGCCCATTTCGCCATTCGCGAGGTTCTTGAGAAAGTAGAAATATTGCAGCCACATCGGCTGATCGAGGCCGTATTGGGCGCGGATATTGGCAAGGGCCGCTGGTGTCGCGCGCGTGCCGAGAATATTGCGGGCGGGATCGCCGGGGATCAATCGCACCAGGATGAAGGTGATGACGCTGATGCCGAAGATAACGGGCAGGAACTGGACCGGCCGGGTCAGTATGAATTTATAACGATGCATGGCGGCGCTCGCCCCCTTGTCTTCGGCGGGTTCCGATCACCTGATCCTGCATCAGCTTGCCCTGTGCCGCGACAGAAAATCGATCAGCGCGGGATAATAATCATGCGGGTTTTCATAAAATGGCATGTGGCTGGCATTGGCAAAAACCTTGAGCTCGGCATTCGGCAAGGCAAGCTTCATGCGAAGCGCACAGGCCGGCGTCAGTTCGTCATGTTCGCCCGTGGTGATCAGCACCGGCGTCGTCACGCGTGACAGATCGGGGATACGGTTCCAGTCCTTCAGATTGCCGATATAGAGGAATTCGTTCGGACCCTGCATGGTCTCATAGGGACCCATGTTCCAGTCGTCGAGCGAGCGGCGCACGGGAGCCGGCCATTCCGGCAGGCGGCAGACATGGCGATAGTTCAGGATCGTCACGGCCGCCTGATATTCCGGATGATTGTAAGTGCCCTGCGCCTCATGCTTCTGCATCATCGCCACCGTCTCAGGACCGAGGGCGGCGCGCAGCCGCTCCAGTTCGGAAATCAGGTGCGGCATGTCGGCGACAGTATCTTCCAGGATCAGCGTCTGCAGGTTTTCCGGATAAGTGAGCGCATAGTCGATCGCCAGCCAGCCGCCCCAGGAGTGGCCGAGCATATGCACCTTGCCGAGGCCGAGCGCCTTGCGCACCGTCTCGGTCTCCTCGACATAACGGCCGATGGTCCAGAGCGATGCGTCGGTCGGCCTGTCGGAGGCGCCGGTGCCGAGCTGATCGAAGGCCACCACGCGATAGCCTTTGTCGATGAGACAGGAATGGGCCTCGCGCAGATAATCGCAGGGCAGACCCGGGCCGCCATTCAGGCAGAAGACGGTCTCGTTGCCGCTTCCGAAACTGTAGGCGACCACTTTATTGCCGTCGACTTCGATCTCATGTCGCGCCTCAGGTTCGATTTCACGCCACATTCACCGCTCCGGCAGAAGATTTTGCTTGCTCAATAATTGGGCATGGCTAAATTTTTACCGCAAACCACAGTCTTTGCCAGCTATAAGAAGTGATAGGGTGGGGAACCACCGACCGGGAGCCTGCCATGCTTGATGAAATCGGAACGATCCGCCGGCAATTCTCAGCCCATCAGACGTTGGACGGGCGTATCGATCAGGTTTTCGCGGCGATGAAAGAGATCGGTTTCGAGGCCCTGATCTACGACTACACGCCGGTGCCTTATGACATTGACGGGGCGATCATGATCCCGTCGCTGTTGAAGCTGCGCAATATTTCCGAGGACATGCGGGAATACTGGTTCGACCGCGGCTACTTCCGCATCGATCCCGTTCAGCAGGTAGCGCTGCGCACCTCCGCTCCCTTCTTCTGGAATTACGACCGGGATGCTGACACGCTCATCAATCGCTTCATGAGCGACGACACTGCGCCGGTGACGCGCTATCTCAGCGAACGTGACATGTCGACCGGTGTCACCGTTCCCGTCCATATGCCCCGAGGCGACTATGCGACGGTGACCGGCATCCGCTTCGGTGCTAACAGCGATTTCGAGCAGCATGCGCTGCGCTACATCGCCGATTTCAATCTGCTGGCTCATGTCTTTCACGAGGCCGCCTATTCGCTTTTCGATGCCAAGGCGCTGAGCGTCGGCAAGATCCGTCTGACGGAACGGGAGCGCGAATGTTTGCGCCATTCGGCAGAAGGCCTCTCGGCGAAGGAGATTTCGCGTATCATCGACCGCTCTGTGCCGACCGTCGTCATGCATCTCAACGCGGCTGCCAAGAAGCTGGGCGCCCGCAACCGCACGCAGGCCGTGGTTCGGGCCGCGCATTACCGGCTTCTGGAAGATCGTCCATCCTATAACTTCTGATAGCTGCCTTCGCCTTTTCGGCCACGCTATGCTTTTCCATCATTGCCCTAGAGGATGGAGATATCTGTGGCCTCAGTTCCGACGAAGGAAGCCTTTCTGACGTTTCGCGAATACCGGACGTGGTATCGCATCACCGGTTCGCTTGACTCCGGAAAACTGCCGCTTGTCGTCGCCCATGGTGGTCCCGGCTGCACGCATGATTATGTCGATTCCTTCAAGGGCATCTCGGAGCTCGATGGCCGCGCCGTCATCCATTACGATCAGCTCGGCAACGGCAACTCGACCAGGCTACCCGACAAGGGGCCGGATTTCTGGACGCCGGCGCTCTTCCTCGAAGAACTCGATGCGCTGCTGAAGCATCTCGGCATTCAGGATCGCTATGCCTTTCTCGGCCAGTCCTGGGGCGGCATGCTGGGCGCCGAACATGCGGTGCGCCAGCCGAAGGGCCTGAAGGCGCTCGTCATCGCCAATTCGCCGGCCAACATGCATACCTGGGTGGCAGAGGCAAACCGCCTGCGCGAAGAACTGCCGCAGGAGGTGCAGGATACGCTGCTGAAGCATGAGGAAGCCGGCACCATTACCAATCCGGACTATGTTGCCGCCTCGCGCGTCTTTTACGACCGGCATGTCTGCCGTGTTTCCCCATGGCCGCCGGAAGTTGCCCGCACTTTCGCGATCATGGATGAGGACAACACCGTCTACCGCAACATGAACGGTCCGACCGAATTCCACGTCATCGGCACGATGAAGGACTGGACGATCGAGGACCGCCTGCCGCTCATCCAGGCGCCGACGCTTTTGATCTCCGGCAAATATGACGAAGCGACCCCGCTCGTCGTCAAACCCTATGTCGATCGTGTGAAGGGGTGCGAGTGGGTGCTCTTCGAGAGCTCCAGCCACATGCCGCATGTCGAGGAAAACGAACTTTGCCTCGACATCGTCTCGGGCTTTCTCACCAGGCATGATTGATCGCAGTCAGCGGCCTGCGCCATCAGTGCGGGCCGCATTCTGCTATCGCTCGAATGGCTCGCCGAGCGAGGCGACGAAATTGAGCTTCAGCAGGCGACGATCTGCCGAGATGATGCCGAGCACAATGATCGTCACGAGATAGGGCAGGCAAGCCAAAAGCTGCGAGGGCACGTCGAGCCCGGTTGCTTGCGCGGCAAGACCCATCAGCGATACAGCGCCGAAGAGGCAAGCTCCGAGGAAGATCCGCCCCGTCAGCCACGTTCCGAAGACGACGAGCGCAATGGCGATCCACCCGCGGCCGGCGATCATACCGTCCGCCCAGAGCGGCGTGTAGATCGTCGACGCATAGGCGCCGGCAAAGCCCGCCATCATGCCGCCGAATGCGACAGCGGCGAAGCGTACGGCGATGACGGAATAGCCGATGGCGTGGGCGGCTTTCGGGTTTTCGCCGACGGCGCGAATGACGAGACCCACCTTGGTATAGGCAAACGTCGCCCAGATCGCGAGTGTCACCAAAAGCGAAAGCCAAACGACGATATCCTGGGTGAACAACCCGCCAATGAGAGGAATATCGGAAAGGCCGGGAATGGTAATCTTCGGCAACGCCTTGATGGTGAGGCTCTCATAGCTCTTGCCGAACAGTGCCGACAGGCCCTGACCGAGAATGCCGATGGCAAGCCCTGTCGCGACCTGGTTTGCGTTGAAGCCAAGGATGATCCCGGCAAAGACTAGCGAGAGCAGGATGCCGCCGATGCCGGCTGCAAGAAAAGCAAGAAAGTGGCCGCCGCCGTGATAGACGACGATGAATGCGATGACGGCGCCGAACGCCATTAGCCCTTCCACGCCGAGATTGAGCACGCCCGCGCGCTCGACCACAAGCTCGCCAAGAGCCGCGAGCAAAAAGGGCGTCGCTGCCGCCAGCATGCCGGCCAGGATGAACTCGATGGCATTCATGATGGGCTCCCGATAGCGACAGGGCGCCAGGCAAGGCGGTAGCGGACGAAGGCGACGGCGATCAGATAGGTCAGAAGCAGGCTGCCCTGGAAAACGCGGACGGCTGCGATCGGCAAATTGGCGGAGACCATGGCATTGTCACCGCCAATGTAGAGGGCCGCCATAACGATCGACGATATGACGATGCCGATCGGATGCAGACCGCCGAGATAGGCGACGATGATGGCAGCATAGCCGTAACCCGTCGAGATCGAGCGCTGCAGCTGGCCGAGCGGGCCGGCGACTTCGGCTGCGCCTGCAAGACCGGCGGCCGCACCACCGATCAAGAGCGACAGCCAGATTGCCCAGCCCTCTTTGAAGCCGGCATAGCTCGCAGCACGTGGCGCCAGTCCGCCAACCTGCAATTTATAGCCAATGAAGCTCTTTTGCATGAAGATCCATGCTGCGACGGACAGCAAAACGGCAAGGATCAGCGAGACATTGACGCGCGTTCCCTCGATCAGGATCGGCACCATCGCGTCATACTGAAACATCACCGACTGCGGGAAGTTGAAGCCATTCGGATCCTTCCAGGGGCCGAGCAGCAGATAGTTGAGAAGCTGCACCGCAACGAAGCTCAGCATCAGCGAGACCAAGATTTCGTTAGCGTTCAGCCGGACACGCCAGAAGGCAGTCAATGATGCCCAGAGCGCGCCGCCAATCAGGCCGAGCAGCAGCATCACCGGCCAGATCCACTGGCCAGTCGCATCCGGCCACCAGATCGGAATGGCGGAGGCAAAGATTGCACCGAGCACGAATTGCCCTTCGGCGCCGATGTTGAACACCTTGGCGCGGAAGCCGATCGCCAACCCCTGCGCGATCAGCAGCAGCGGTCCGGTCTTCAAAAGTACTTCGGAGAAGGATGCCCAGGAAAAGAAGGGTTCGATCAGCATCGCATAGATGACCGCAGCCGGATCACGCCCCATGACGACATAAAGGCCGAGATTGAGGATGCTCGTGATGACAAGCGCGATGGGCGGGGCAAGCAGGGTGGCGGCAAGCGAGGCGCGCTCCCGACGCACGAGAATTGGCAGGGCGGCAAACAGAGGTCTGCTCATGCGATCGCTTTCTCGCGCTGCGACTGGGCGCCGATCATGTATCGGCCGATCTCTTCGGGTTTGGTGTCGCGGGTGACGAGCGGCGGGCTCAGTGTGCCGTGGTGGAGGACCTGGATGAAGTCGCTGAGTTCGAACAGCTCTTCCAGTTCTTCGGAAATGACGAGGATCGCCATGCCTTCGTTGCGCAGCGTGATCAGCCGCTTGCGGATTGCCGAGGCTGCGCCGATATCGACGCCCCACGTGGGCTGGGCAAGGAAGAGCAGTTTCGGCGCCAGCATGATTTCTCGCCCGACGATGAACTTCTGCAAATTACCGCCGGAGAGTGAGCCGGCTTCGGCCTCGGGGCCGCGCGTGCGCACGTCGTAGTCCCGGATGCACTCATTGGTGAAGGCGGTCGCCTGCGCCTTGTCGAGTAGGCCGCGTTTAACGAGATGCAGCGGATGGGCCGTGAGCAGGCTGTTGAGGGTGAGCGACATTTCGGGAACTGCGCCGCGGCCTAGCCGATCCTCGGGCACGAAGGCAAATCCGAGCTGCCGGCGGGCCGCCGGGTCGAATGTGCCGACATCTTTGCCCATCATGAAGATTTGATCGCGTTGCTCACGCGGCAGGATCGTTTCGCCGGAGATCAGCGCGGCAAGCTCGCTCTGGCCGTTACCCGAAATGCCGGCAATGCCGAGGATCTCGCCGGCGCGCACGGTCAGGCTGACCTGGGAGAGCGGCACGGCGAAAGGATCATCCGGCCTGTAGTCAAGGCCGATCAATTCCAGCCGCTTCTCACCTTCGGCAAGCGGCAGCGCCGGCATGGGTTCCGGCATGTCGCGGCCGATCATCATGCGGGCAAGGTCATGGGCGTCATGCTCGCGCGGGTCGACATGGCCGGTCACGCGTCCACCCCGCAGGATCGTCGCCCGGTCGCAAAGCGACTGGATCTCCTCCAGCTTGTGGGAGATGAAGAGGATGGAAACGCCGCCATCACGCAGCCGGCGCAAGGTCTCGAACAGCTTCTCCACGGCCTGCGGCGGCAGGACCGATGTCGGCTCGTCGAGGATCAGCAGTTTCGGATTGGTCATCAGGCAGCGGATGATTTCCACCCGCTGCCGCTCGCCGACGGAAAGCGAATGCACATGGGCGAGCGGATCGACCTCGAGGCCGAACTCGTGCCCCAGCTTGCGGATGCGCTCAGCCAGTTCGGCTTTCTTGCCCGCCACGATAAGCCTGATGTTCTCGAGCACCGTCAGGCTTTCGAACAGCGAGAAATGCTGAAAGACCATGCCGATGCCGGCACGCCTTGCCTCTGCGGGAGAGGCAAGGCTGAGGTTTTGCCCGTTCCAGGCGACAGTCCCGCTGTCCGGCAGCTCGACGCCGTAGATCAGCTTCATCAGGGTCGATTTGCCGGCCCCGTTTTCTCCGAGGATGGCATGGATCGAGCGGGGAGCGACGTCGAGGTCGATCTGCTGGTTGGCGTGGACCTGGCCGTAGCTCTTGGAAATGCCGCGCAGCGACAGGAGCGGGCTTACCATGGCTTACTTCGGCAGCGGCGTCGTGACACCCTTGACGTGCCAGTCCATCGCAACGATCTGCGCGTCCGTCAGCGTCGCACCCGAAGCAGCACCTTCGCTGCCATCGACCTTGGTGATAGGACCGGTGAAGGGTGAGAAGCTGCCATCGGCGATCTTTGCCTCTATTTCCTTGATCTTGCTCATCGTATCGGCCGGGATTGCCGGGTTCCAGTCGACGACTTCGACCACCTTGTCAGCAACGCCGAGGAAGGTGTTGGCGCCCTTGAAGGTGCCGGCAAGATGGGCATCGACCGAAGCCTTGAAGAAGGGCGACCAGTCGGTCGCGACGCAGCCGAGATAGGTCTTTTCGGCATATTTCTTCATCGAGGAGTTCAGGTTGAAGGCATAGATGCCGGCCTCCTCGCAGGCCGAGATCACCGAAGGCGTGTCCTGCGCATTGGAGAAGATCACGTCGCAACCCTGAGAGATCAGCGCCTTGGCGGCTTCCTGCTCCTTGGCCGGATCGAACCAGGAATTGACCCAGACGACGGAGACTTCGATATCAGGCTTGACGGATTGTGCGCCGAGCGTGAAGGCATTGATGGAGGTGATCAGTTCCGGAATGGCAAAGGCCGAAACCGAGCCGAGCTTGCCGGTCTTGGAAACGGCCGCCGCCGCCATGCCGAGCAGGTAGGTGCCCTGGAAATATTTGGCGGCGAAGGGCGAGAAGTTCGGCGCGACCTGGAAGCCTGAGGCATGCAGAACGGTGACCTTGGGATTGCGGCGGGCGATCTGCAACGCACCATTCTGATAGCCAAAAGAGCCGGCGATCAGGAAGTGGTTTCCGTCGGCGACCGTCTTGTTCATGATGCGGTCGGCATCCGGGCCTTCGGCGATGTTCTCGATAATAGTGACCTTCACCTTGTCGCCATAGGCGGCCTTGATCGGATCGATGCCGGCGGCAAGTGCATGGCCCCAGCCGACATCGCCGATCGGCGAGGGCACGACGAGAGCGATGCCGAGCGGTTCGTCGGCGGCAAGTGCGGAGCGGCCGGCAACGGCGGTGGCGAGGCCGGCAGCAGCCGCGCTCTTCATGAGCGTTCTGCGGGTCAGATTGTTGGACATGTCAGTTCCCCTCTTTTGGTTTTTCAAAATTCGACGGTCGCGAGCGCCGCTTCGGCGTCCGCAAAAAGCTTGAATTCGTCGAGGCCGGTGAATTCGCCTGCCTGCCAGACGATGCGCCCATTGATCATGGTGAGGTCAGTCGGCATGCCGATCCCGACCTTGGCGATCAGGCTCAGCGGATCGTGCCGCGTGCCGACATAATCCATCCGCCGCGTATCGATCGCGAAGAGATCGGCGGCCATGCCCGGCGCCAGGCGGCCGATATCGCTGCGTCCGAGCAGGCTTGCGCCGCCCGTCGTTGCGTAGCTCAGGAAGTCGACCGGGGGCGGAACCGGATGACCGCGCGTCGATGCCGCCAGGCATTGCAGCATATAGGCGGAATGGATGCAGTGCATGAGGTTGGAATTGTCGTTCGAGGCAGCCCCATCGCAGCCGAGCCCGACGCGAAGGCCAAAGGCCGACATCGCCGGAATGTCGGTGACCTCGGCGCCGACGAGATAGACCGGCTCGGGGCAATGGGAGACGCCGGTGCCGCTTGCCGCCATCTGGCGCAATTCGTCATGCGTCAGTTCCCAGCAATGGGCGTAGAAAGTGTCGGGGCCGGCAAAGCCGAGTTCAGCGCAGTAGTCGACGGTGCGCATGCCGTGCCGTGCCTCCATGACAGGGCTTTCGCCTTCGCCGACATGTGTGTGCAGAAATACCCCACGGTCACGGGCAAGTGCCACGGATTCAACGAGAGTGTCGCGGTAGCAGTTGACCGGCTGGCAGGGGGCGACCACCACCTGCCGCATGCTGAAGGCGCTGGCATCGTGGTAGCTGTCGATCAGCCGGGCACAATCAGCGATGAATTCATCTGTCGTTTCCAGCATGGCATCCGGGATCGTCGATCCCTCTGACTTCGGCAGCGTGTTGCCGCCGCGACCTGCATGGAAACGCATGCCGAGAAGCTCGGCCGCTTCGAACTGGCGGTCGATAAGGCGCTTTCCGGCATGGCGGGGAAAGCAATATTGATGGTCGAAAGCCGTTGTGCAGCCATGCTTGATCATCTCGGCCATGGCCGTGACGGAGGAATGGTAGAAGCAATCCTCCGTCAGCCCCGAAAAGATTGGGTAGATCCGGTCCAGCCATTCGATGACCGACAGTTTCGTCCAGTCGAGATCGGCCCGGTTGCGCACGAAGCACTGGAAGAAGTGGTGATGCGTGTTGACGAGGCCCGGATAGACGAACCAGCCTGTGGCATCCTGGACGATCGTGCCGGAAGGCAGGGGCTCCTGCGACAGGTCCGCGCCAATTGCTTGGATCGCCGAACCATTGGTCAGCACGTCCGCGTTCCGGCGCACGACTGGTCCATTGCCCTCGTTGACGATGACAGCTGCGCAGTTTTTCAGGAGGTAGCCGGCCATATCAGCTTTCCCCGTTCGCAGGATGGGGATCGGGCTTTAGCTCGTGCAGTCGGTGGATGCCGGGCATTTCGATGAAGCCGTTAATGCTTCGGATGGCGCGCAGCCACAACCGGATCGTTGGGTAGGGATCGAGCGAGATGCCACCATCAGGGGCCAGCGCCACATAAGGGAAGCATGCGATGTCGGCGATCGTGGCAAGCTTCGATGCCAGGAAGCGCATGCCACGAAGCTGCTGTTCGAAGAGACCGGCTTCCAGCTCGCGCAATGCTGCGATCCCCTGCGTCTGCAGGGTCTCGATATTGCCGGGGCGCAGCAGCATCTCGTGCAGCCGCGCGCCGCCGAGGTTCGCCGTCAGCCGGTGCGAGAAGGAGAGCCACTGCTGAACCCGTGCCGTCTCCTCAGGCGTGCTGGTGCCCAGCCATTCAGGCGCGCGTTTGGCGGCGAGATAAGCGAGGATGGCCGAGGATTCCGTCAGGACGAGATCGCCATCCTCGAGAATCGGTATGGAGCCTGCCGGATTGAGCGCCAGGAGCTCGGGTCCGCGATGTTCGGCGCCGGGATGGAAATCGACCGGCCGGATATCCAGCTTGATGCCGAGGATCGCCGCCATCAGGCGGATCTTGTAGCAGCTCGGCGAGAGAATGTAGTCGTAGAGCTTCATTGCGCGACCAACTGTGCACCGTAAGTATAGTTATGGCGCTTGAGCCAGCGTCTGTAGGCGACCGACGTCAGATCGGCCCTGGTCGGGATTTCCATGCCGGGATCGAGCGGCAGCAGGGCAGGGATCTGGTTTTCGAGGATCGAGCGATCCTGCAGGAAGATCATCTGCTGAAAATGGATGAGGTCGGTCATGGGCGTTTCGTCATCAAAAAGGGCCATCCACGGCCACACGTCACAAAGGTCTTCCGCAAGCGGCTGGACGAAGAGGGTAATGACATCCCATTCGCCCGGCCGGGGAGGACAGGTCTTGTAGAGCACTGAGCAGGTCGGTGCCGGCACGCGGTACATATATTCGGTGGTGATCCCGCCGCTTGCCGATTTGGCGGCCTGCGGCTGGTAGAATTTCACCTGCGTCGCCCAGACCTCATCCTCGTCTTCGCGGATCTCAACCTTGTAATTCTCGACTTCCGTATGGGGTTCGGCGCCGAGAATATCGGTGTGGACGAAGGGGAAATGGGCGATGTCGAGAAAGTTTTCCACCGCCCGCAACGGCGAGCAGCGCACCCGCACCACGCCGACATCGACGAAGCGGCGGCCGGGCTGATCCGCCTCGGGAATGGCAAAAAGCTCCTTGGCGGGATTGCCGAGGGAAGACCAGACATGGCCGTAGCGGACACGGACGGGGAGGTTGCGCCCATCGGACGATCTCACTCGCGCATTGCCATCTGGCGTGCGCGCCACTTCGATGGGCTCGCCCATCAGAGCGGTTTTTGTCCCTGTCTCGGTCAGTTGGGAGAAGAGGCCGACCGGATACCACTCGTCGATCATCGCGCCAGCCTTCATCATGCGACCCCCTTGCGCCGCGCTTCCGCCTGGCGACGCACGGCTTCGGTGATACGGGACGCGGCAACGCGGTCTGCCGGGCCGCGATCCTTCTCGATCATGACGTGAATGAGCGTGCGATCGGCCTGCTCAGCCGGCAGCAGCCGGACCCAGGGAAGATTGGCGATGCGGATAAGCCCGTCCGGATCGACTTTCGCGCCAGCAGCATCCTCGAGTGCTCCAATATTCGACTCCACAGTCAGCGAGCGCAACGGCACGAGATCGTCAAAGCGTGGCGGCTGTGCCGCCGGCTCTCCGACAGCCACCCAGATGACACCATTCGATTCCTCGACCTTGTGGACCGCGACACGGATCGTTTCCGGCGGCACGAGATCGGGATGGGCGGGGATACGGATGCATCCTCCCGCCAGAGAATAGCTCCAGCCATGATAGATACAGGAGAGCGCCTCGCCGCGCACGAAGCCATGGGACAATCGCATCCCGCGATGGGGACAGCGATCCGACGATGCCGATGCGCGTCCGGACTGACTGCGCCAGAGAGCGATCGATCCCGCCGGTGTCCAGGCCGGCATCACGGTCGCCGGCGGCAGATCAGCAGAAAGGGCGACAGGCGTCCAGGAGCCGGCCGTAGCAGATGGCATAACCTATAATTCCCCAATTTTACCAAGGCTTTAGCGCTGTTGGCCGCGCACTGTTGCCGAGCTTGCGGCCTCAGTTGTCAGAGGCTTGCATAAAAAAATCGCATTGGCAACAATGATCAAATAAAGGGCAGGGGTTCAATGCAGCCTGCGCTACGGTGTGTCAGCGGGATCTACAATCCTGCGCTGAATCTCATCCACCCAGACGTCGATCGGACCAAGCGAACATCCCATTTCCAGCATGTCGATCAGCTGTACCGGGCCCGCGACCTCAAGTTCGATTCGGTCGGTGTCGGTGTGAAAGAAATCCTGGGAAAGTCCAAGCTTGTCAGCATGGCGGCGGATCCACGGGATGAACGAGGCTGCATTGACATCGCCGAGGATCGTCATTCGCTCACGCAATTCGCCCTGCCGTACCTGTGTCACTGATTTACCCTCATTCTATCCGTGACGACAGCATAGCGGCTCGATGCATTTGTGAAAGAGGCATGACAGGCCAAACGGTCTTATGCCTTTCATGACACCGTGAATAAATAGAATGGGAAACAGCCCTATCATCAGCGACGCCGGCTGCGCCGTTGATTATTGTGGCCGGCAATATCGCTCCGCAGGACAAGAGGACATGAATATGACGACGACTTCCTGGCACGCAGACCCGCTCGCTTGGGGTTTTGGACCACGGGTTTTCGAGGCGTTTCTGGAGCCGACCTGCCCCTATTCCGTCAGGACGTTCAACAAGTTGGACGCGCTTCTCGAGCAGGCCGGTTCGGACAAGATCACGGTGAAGATCCGGCTACAGTCGCAGCCCTGGCATCTCTACTCCGGCGTGATCGTGCGCAGCATTCTTGCCGCATCGACGCTGGAAGGCGGCAAGGAGACTGCGAAGAAGGTCATGGCAGCCGTTGCTGCCCATCGCGAGGAATTCGAGTTCGAGCGTCATGCCGGCGGCCCGAACATGGATGTGACGCCGAATCAGATCATCGAGCGCCTCGAGCGCTATAGCGGTGTTGCACTGAAGGACGCCTTCGCCATTTCCGATCTCGACCGGGAGATCAAATGGCACTGCAAATATGCTCGTCAGAACGGTATTCATGTCTCGCCGACGTTCATGATCGACGGGCTCGTACGCCCTGAGATGAGCAGCGGCGATGATGTCGAAGCCTGGGTCAAGCTGCTGATCGGTTAGTCGCTCCCGCAGAATCGCGACACAGCACTGCCCCTGAAGGGTTGGTCGTCCGCTGATCAGGCCGTGAGGTCGTCGACCTTGCGCGCGAGATCGCTGATATAGGCGTTGACCGAGAGGTCTTCGCCGGTCGTATCCACTAGTAACTGGCTGGCACTTTTCGACCGTCCGAACTGATGGACATTGTCGTTCAGCCAGGTCTTCAGCGGTAGATAGTCGCCCGCTTCCAGGCCGCGTTCGACCGCCGTCTCCTTGCGGGCGGCGGCGAAGAACTGGGAGGACATGATGTTGCCGATCGTATAGGTGGGGAAGGAGCCAACCATGCCCGACGACCAGTGGACATCCTGCAGGACGCCGAGTGTATCATTCGGTACATCAAGGCCGAGATAGGCTTTGATTTCCTCGCGCCAGATCTCAGGCAAATCGGCAACGCGGATTTCGCCCGCCATCAGCCCGGCTTCGATCTCCGAACGCAGCATGATATGCAGATCATAGGTCAGTTCGTCGGCTTCAACGCGAATGAAGCCCGGCCGAGCGGCATTGACCGCCCGCCAGAAATCCTCCGCCGTGACATCGGAGAGCTGCTCGGGGAAGGTCTTCTGCAAATCAGCGAAGTTCAGCTCCCAGAAGCGGCGCGAGCGGCCAACGCGGTTTTCCCAGAGGCGGGACTGGGATTCATGCGTGCCGAAACTGGTGCCGCCGACGGCATAGAGATTGACGAAATCGGTGGTGAAGGTCGAGCGGCTGAATTCTTCCGATATGCCCTGCTCATAGATGCCGTGACCTGCCTCGTGCCAGACGGCGAAAAGGCCGCCGGGGAGCCAGGTCTCGCGGAAGCGGCCGGTGATGCGCACGTCGGAGCGGGTGAAGGAAATCTCGAAGGGGTGGACCGTGTCGTCGAGGCGCCCGCGATTGAAATCATAGCCGAAGCGGGTGGAAATCAGGCTGGAAAATGCGCGCTGCCTGTCAACGGGATAGGCACGGTCGAGAATTTCGGAGCGGACACTGGCCTCTTTCGCTTTGGCGAGCAAGGGCAGCAGGCCGTCGCGCAACTCACAATACAGGCCGCGCAGCCGCGGCCAGCTCATACCCGGTTCGTAGGTTGCAACCAGCGCATCGTAGGGATGCTCCTCATAGCCGATGTCAGCGGCGATCTCGCGCTGTAGCTCCATCGTCCGTTCGAGAATGGGCGCGAAGGCAGCGAAATCATTGGCCGCGCGGGCCTTGCTCCAGGCAGCCTGCGCCAGTGTCTTCAGTTCCGCCGCTGAGCTGACAAGGGAGGGGGAGATACGCGAGAGTGTTCCGATCGCGTCGGCTGCCTGTTCGACCGCGAGGCGGCGAGGGTCGGCGGCATCGATGCCAGATAATTCCGAGCGCGCGTCTTCGATGGCGCGTTGCAGTTTGTCGCTTGTGGCAAGATCGCGGGCGAGCCCGACGAGTGTGGCTATCTGCTTGCCGCGCGCATCGACGCCACCCGGCGGCATCATTGTGCGCGCATCCCAGGTGAGCAGGTTCACGGCGCAAAGGATGTCATTGATCCTGGCGATCTCGGTTTCGAAAACGGCAAAACTCATGGTGATCTATCCTATTAGAGTGCGGGTGCCCCGAAATCTTCAAGGTGGCAGGCTGCAAGCTGGCCGTGGCCACGCGGCGTTAGAAGCGGCCGTTCGACCCTGCAGCGACCGAAGGCATGCGGGCAGCGGCTGGCGAAGGCACATCCAGGCGGCACATGGAGCGGGCTCGGCAGTTCGCCGCGGGCAGCGACTGTGCGGGTGCGGCGTGAGGGATCGAGCTCCGGTGCGGCATCGAGTAGGGCCTTGGAATAGGGATGGCGCGGAGCAGTAAAGAGGCCCTCCGACGTATTCACCTCCACCACCTGGCCGAGATACATGACGGCCACCCGATGCGAGATGTGGCGCACGAGCCGGAGGTCATGGGCGACGAAGATGACGGTAAGATGCAATTGCTCCTGTAGCTGCAGGAGCAGGTTGACGACCTGCGCCTGCACCGAGACGTCGAGCGCGGAGACCAGTTCGTCGGCAACGATGACATCGGGCTCGACGGCAAGCGCTCTGGCAATCCCGATGCGCTGGCGCTGGCCCCCGGAGAACTCGTGCGGATAACGCGCCGCAGCATCCTGGGGCAGGCGCACCAGCTGCAAGAGTTCGGTGATCCGATCGGGGATCTGGGTCTTTGCCCGCATCTTGTGAACGGAGAGCGCTTCACCGAGGATCTGCGAAACCGTCATGCGCGGATTGAGCGAGCCGTACGGATCCTGGAAGATCATCTGAACACGCCGGTTGAAGGCGCGCCGTTCCCCACCGCGGAACCCGCCGATGTCCTTGCCCTCGAAGCGGATCGCCCCGCCATCCGGCTCATGGAGACGCACGAGACAGCGTGCAAGGGTCGACTTGCCGCAGCCGGATTCTCCTACAATGCCGAGCGTTTCGCCTTGATGAATTTGGAGCGAGACGTCGCGTAGCGCATGCACGGCGAGCGGCGGTTTCCCCTGCAGCCGGCGCGTTAGCGAATAGGGGCCGGCAAAGCGTTTCGAGACGCCATCGATCGAAAGTATGGGAAGGTTCGCGTTCAAATGATCGCCTCCGCCGCAGCCACGAGTTCATGGTGGAAACAGGCAACCATACGCTCCCCCGAGGCGACGACGGCCTCCAGCGGCGGCCTTTCTCTCAGACAGTGCTCGGTTGCAAACTTGCAGCGCGGATGGAAGGCGCATCCAGCCGGCAGATTGGTGAGGCTCGGCGGGGTGCCTTCTATGGATTGCAGCACGCTGCGGGATGCGCCGGAGCGCGGCACCGAGCCGAGCAGGCCGCGCGTGTAGGGATGGCGGGGCTTGCTGAAGACGTCGACCACTGTTCCAGTCTCGACGATGCGGCCGGCATACATGACCGCCATACGGTCGCACGTCGCGGCAACGACGCCAAGGTCGTGGGTGACCAGCACGACGCTCATCGACAGCCGGTCGCGCAGGTCGAGCAGCAGTTTCAGGATCTGGTCCTGGATGGTGACGTCAAGTGCCGTCGTCGGCTCGTCGGCCAAGAGCAGCTTCGGCGAACAGGCAAGCGCAATGGCGATCATGGCGCGCTGGCGCATACCGCCGGAAAACTGGTGCGGATATTCCTGCAGCCGCCGCTCGGCGGCGGGGATGCCGACGATGTTCATGAGTTCCAGTGCGCGCGCCTTGCGCTCCCTGGCATTCAGCGTCGTATGGGCGACCAGGTTCTCCTCGATCTGCATGCCGATCGGCAGCACGGGGTTCAGCGCCGTCATCGGCTCCTGGAAGATCATCGCGATCTCGCCGCCGCGAACCTTGCGGAGCTCTTCCGCCGGCATGGCGACGAGATCGCGGCCGCGCCATTCGACACGGCCGCTCACGTGTCCTGGTTCGCGGATCAACCTCATGATGGAGCGCAGCGTCACGCTCTTGCCGGAGCCGGATTCACCGACGAGGCCGACGACCTCGCCTGGCGCGACATCGAAATCGACATCGGCCGCAGCGATTGCCTGTCCGCGCGACGTGTCGAAGGTCGTCGTCAGGCCGCGCACGATCAGCCCGCCATTTTCGCTCGGCACGTCCATCATCGTCTGACCCTCAACAGTTCGGCGACACCGTCACCCGCTAGGCTGAAGCCGAGGCCGGTGAGCACGATTGCGACACCCGGAAAGACTGAAATCCACCAGGCGGTGTTCATGAAATTCTTGCCGTCAGCGATTTGCACGCCCCATTCGGCCGCCGGCGGCTGGGCGCCGAGGCCGAGATAACCGAGGCTGGAGCCGAGCAGGATGGCGAGCGCCATATCGGTCATCCAGTAGACGATGACAGGCGTAATCGCGTTGGGCAGCAAGTGGCGAAAGATGATGCGCAGCGGTGCATAGCCCATGACCTTGCCGGCATCGGCATAATCGAGCCGCTTCTGCACCTTTATTTCGGCGGCCACCAGTCTCGCATAGAAGACCCAGCCGACCACGCCGACGGCGACATACATGTTCCCAAGACCAGGGCCGAGCACGGAGACGATGGCGATGACGAGGACCAGAAAGGGGAAGGTGATCGTCGCATCGACGATGCGGCCGAAGATCGCTTCCCAGATGCCGCCCGCATAACCGACGAAGGCGCCGATGATCGTGCCGAAGATGAAGGGACCGACCGTTGCAAAGACTGCGATCTGCATATCGATCGTATAAGCATGGATGACGCGCGAGAGAACATCGCGGCCGAAACTGTCGGTGCCGAAAGGATGCGCCCAGCTCGGTGGCTTCAAGAGCGCATTATAGTCGAAGGTCGTAGGATCATAGGGGGCAAAGAGTGAGGGCCAGATCGCAACGATGAGGCTGAGGCCGAGAATGACGCCGCCCGACATCAGCGAGCGCGGGGGTCTGCGCCAGCTCGATGCGGAGCGGGCACGTTTGACGGCGAGACCGGTCATCTAGCGATCCTCGGGTCGAGCCAGGCTTGGACGATATCTGTGACCAGGAATGTCAGCGAGACGAGGATCGCAAGCGCGATGGTCAGGCCCTGGAGGACCGGATAATCGCGGCCATAAATGCTTTCGATCAGCAGGCGCCCGGCACCGGGAACGGCAAAGACCGTTTCCGTGATGACGGCGCCGCCGAATAGCGTGCCCGTCTGCAAGCCAAACAGCGTGACGGTGGAAATCAACGCATTGCGCAGGATGTGGCGCATCAGGATGACGCGCGAGCGCAGGCCCTTGGAGGTGGCGAAATCGACATATTCGGCGTTCATGACGCCGATGATGGAGGCGCGCAGATTGCGCATCAACACAGCGGCAAAACTCAAGGCGAGCGTCAGCGCCGGCAGGAAGAGATGGTAGATGCGGTCGAGGAACGTATCGCCGTAGCCACCGACCGGGAAGATCTTCAACTGCGCGGCAAAAACAGTCAGAAGCACGATGCCGACATAGAAGACCGGCATCGAAAGCCCGACCTGGAACGTGCCGCGGATGATACTGTCCGGTAGCTTCTCGCGTTTCAACGCCGCAACGAAGGCGAGCGGCACCGCGAGAACAAGCGCGATCAGAGCCGACATCACCGTCAGCATCAGCGTGACCGGCAGGCGCTGCAGGATCAGCGACATGACGGATACTTTGAGACCGATGGAGTTGCCGAGATCGCCTGTGAGGATACGCTCGACATAGTAGAGGAACTGGATCGGGACAGGCTGGTCGAGCCCAAGCTGGCGGTTGATGCGCTCGACATCAGCATCGATGGCGCGGTCGCCGAGCATCGCGCTGGCGGGGTCGCCCGGCAGCAGGCGCACAAGAACGAAGGTGACGATAAGAATGAAGATCACCGTCGGGATCACCTGAAGCACACGGCGAACAATAAAGCTGAAAAGGGGCAATAGCCGCTCCCGGTCTTCCTCTAGAGCGCCGTGCGTCCATNNACTCTTTGAATCTACGCATCGGGCTTTCTGAAAATCGGGACCGATTTTCTGGCTGACGCTGTAGTCGAAAAAGGCGGCAGGTCCCAGTGTGGGGCCTGCGCAGCAGGCTGGGTCAGAGACTACTTGTCCTTCCAGGTCTTGGCGAAAATGTTGTTGCCAAGCGGGATCTGCAGGAAGCCGTGGACCTTCTTGCTGAGCGCGACCGGGTAGGGCGTCTCGTAGAGCGGCACGGTCGGGCCTTCGCCGTTATAGATCTCCTGCATCTTCGCATATTGCTCGGCGCGCTTCTTCGCATCCATCTCCTTCTGGGAGTTTTCGAAGAGCTTGTCGGCTTCGTCATTTTTCCAGCCGCTGTGCAGCGCGTCGATCGTCTTGGAATAGACGAAGTAGGAGGTGATTTCGTTCGGATCGGCGATATCGTCGGTCCAGGCGGCATTGCGCATCACGAAGGTGCCGTCGCGATATTGCTGGGTGCGGGTCGGGTTGTCGACCTGCTGCAGTTCCAGTTTGATGCCGATCTGCGCCCACATCTGTTGCAGGGCCGTCGAGATGCCGACCTCGTCCTGATTGCCGGCGAGCACGAGAATGCTGGTCGAGAAGCCGCTTTCGAAGCCTGCTTCCTTCATCAGGCTCTTTGCCTTCTCAATGTCATAGGGATAAAGCGGCTTGTCGCCGACATGCAGCGGCGTTGCCGTCGACATATAGGATGTCTGCGGCGTGCCGACGCCATGGGTGACGATCTGGATGATCGCATCCTTGTTGACGGCATAGTTCATTGCCTGGCGAACCTTGACGTTGGACAGCGGATTGTCCTTGCCGCCAAGCTGCGGACGCACATTCAGCGTGATGTATTCGACGCGCGTCGAGGGGAAGAGTTCCATATCGAGATTGCCCCACGACTTCAGTTCGTCGACCCGCGAATAAGGAATGAACTCGGCCCCGTCGATCTCGCCGGAGGTGAGCTTCAGGATGCGGGTCGCGTCGTCGGGGATGAGTTCGAAGTCGATGCCGTCGAGATAGGGCAGCGGTTTGCCGTCTTCGCCCTTGCCCCAGTAATATTCGTTGCGTGCCAGCTTCATGCTGGAGCCACGGTCCCAGGATTTCAGGACGAAGGGGCCGGAACCAACAGGATGTTCGCCAAAGGCCTTGGCTTTTTCCTCGTCGGTTGCGCCCGGCGAAGTTTCGAAGGCCTTCTCCGGCATGATACCGGTATTGAAGACCGTCAGTGCGGCAAGAATGGCCGGGTCAGGATGCTTGAGCTTGATGATGACAGTGTTGTCGCCCTCGGTCGTCACGTCATCGATGGACTCGATCATGAAGCCCCAAATGCCGTTGTCCTTCTTCGATGCGCGCTTCAGCGACCAGGCGACGTCGCCTGGGGTGATCGGCGAACCATCGGAGAATTTGATGCCGTCGCGCAATGTCAGCGTCACGCTCGTGCCGTCATCCGACAGCTTGTAGTCGCTGGCCAGCCCCGGCTGTACGCCCTTGCCATCGTCGGTCGGCAGGAGCAGAGTGTCGTAAAGGTTGGACAGGATCCAGATGTCGACATTGGCGTCGTTTAGGACCGGATCCAGGAAAAGGCTGTCCGCATAGCGGCCATAGACCAGCGTGCCGCCCCGCTCCAGGGCGAATGCTGAAACACTGGTACCGAGTAAAACTGCAGCGGCCACGGCCGCACGAGCGATCGTTCTCAAATCATTCCCCTTTTATGAATATTAACTGTTCTTATTGGATATAACGATTTCACGCAGAAAAAAGCCTGTCAACTGGTTTTCGTATGATCGCATCAAGACACTTGGCTTGTCTAGGCGCCAATTTCGCGATAACCGTTATGCTGTTCTATAACAGATAGCGCCGAACGGGTTTCATGGATTTTTTCGTCGACCGGGAACTGCCCGTGCCTTTACGCACGCAGCTTCAGGGCCTAATTGAATATGGCATTGCCTGCGGTGAACTTCTTCCGGGGGAAGCGCTTCCTTCGGTTCGGGAACTCGCCGAGAAGGTGGGTGTTGCCCCGATGACTGTCAGTCAGGTCTATGCCGACCTAAAGGCGGCAGGCCTGATCGACACGCGCCCCGGCTCAGGCACATTCGTCGGCGACAGCCATCAGGCGCGGCTTGCAGCACGAGCGGACGCAACCGAACTGCATCGCCAGATCGATCACCTTATCGATGAAAGTCGGCGGCTCGGCATTCGCTCGTCGGACCTGGTCTCGCTCGTCAATGCCCGGGCCTTTTACCGAGACAGCATCGGTCCACGGCTGCGCATCGTCATGATCGGCATCTTTCGGGATGCGACGGCGAGCTACGCCCGGTTCATCGCTGCCCGCCTTGGCCGTGATGTGACGGTTGAACCGTTGACGGTCTCCTCGATCGAACGCAATCCGGCCGCCATGGCACGCGCCAACTCTGCCGATCTCGCCATCACCTTTGCCAACCGGCACCGCGAGGTCGCAACCCTCGTGCCGAACACCAAAGTGGTGACGATCAGCTTCACACCGTCGGAAGAGACGCGCCGGGCGCTTGCATCGCTCGATTCACTGGCTTCGATCGCCGTCGTCTCGCGGTTTCCGGATTTCCTACCGATCATGAAGAGCGGCGTGCAGCGTTTTGCGCCGCATGTCAGCGACATCACCGCCACGACGCTCGAGGCGGCGGGGCTGGAGACGCTCCTCGCCAGTGTCTCCGTCGTGATCTACGCTTCGGGGGCCGAAAGCGTGACCGATCTTCTTCCCGAAGGCACGCAGGCAATCGAATACCGTCATGCACCTGATACAGCCGACATTGAAAGAGTGATCGTCCCGATCATTCGTGCTGCCGGCATCCCTTCATAGGCAGACGACATATCCAAACGAGACGCTATCGACGCAAAAATCTAGGAAAGGCAGACGAGATGAGAGTATCCGAGTCAAACTGGCAGCAGATCGAGAACTATCTGAAAACCGATGACCGGGCGATCCTGCCGCTCGGCAGCACAGAGCAGCATGCCGGCCTGTCGCTCTCGGTCGACTCCATCCTGTCGGAAAAAGTGGCTGCCGATGCCGCGGCATCCCTCGGCATTCCGGTCTTTCCGGTTGTGGCCTATGGGATCACGCCTTACTTCCTGTCCTATCCCGGCACGATCAGCATCCGCCAGCAGACCTATATCAGCCTGGTCCGCGACATTCTCGATGGCTTGAGGCGACAGGGCTTTCGCCGCATCCTCATCGTCAACGGCCATGGCGGCAACCAGCCTGCCGGCAGCATGGCGATCGAATGGATGGCCGATAATCCGGATACGGCGGTGAAGTTCCACAATTGGTGGAACGCGCCGAAGACCTTTGCCAAGGTGCAGGAGATCGACACCGTCGCCTCGCACGCCTCCTGGATGGAGAATTTCCCCTGGACGCGGCTCGAGGGCGCCAAGCAGCCGACGCAGCAGAAGCCGATGATCGATCTTGCCCGCATGCGGGTTATGTCGCCGGATGCCGTCAAGGCCTATCTCGGCGACGGCAATTTCGGCGGTTACTACGAGCGGCCGGACGAAGAGATGCAGGCGATCTGGGATGTGGCGGTCGAAGAGACCCGTGCGCTTCTCGAGGGAGGTTGGGCATGAGCGAACCGATCCTGATCTGGGGTGCCGGCGCGATCGGCGGCACCCTCGGCGCCGCCTTCATCCGGGCCGGCAACGAGGTGATCTTCGTTGATAACGTCAAGGAGCATGTCGATGCCATCAACGAGAAGGGCCTGAAGATCGTCGGACCGATCTTCGAGGATGTTGTCAGGGCGAAGGCCTATCTGCCGGAAGAGCTCGAAGGCATCTATGACCGCACGTTCCTCTGCGTGAAGGCGCATCACACCGAAGATGCGGCGCATGTGCTCGTCGAGCATCTGGCCTCGGATGGCTTTGTCGTCTCCGCCCAGAATGGCCTCAATGAGCGCGTTATCTCCCGTATCGTCGGCGAGAACCGGGTGATCGGCTGCTTCGTCAATTTCGGCGCCGACTATCTGGAGCCTGGTGTGGTGCAATATAGCGGCCATGGCGCCGTCGTAATCGGCGAACTCGATGGACGCTTTACCGACCGCGCCGAGCAGATCTATGATCTGATGAAGCAGTTCGAGCCGAAGGCCTTGATCACGAACAATATCTGGGGCTTCCTCTGGGGCAAGCTGATCTATGGAGCGTTGCTCTTCGGCACAGCACTGACAAATGACAGCATCGCAGATGTTCTCGATAATCCGACCGCCCGGCCGGTTTTGCGCAGGCTGGCGCTGGAAGTGGCGACTGTTGCCACGATCAACAACATCAAACCGGAGGCTTTCGACGGCTTCGATCCGGCTGCCTTCGGTCCGCTGGCGACGCCAGAACAGACAGACAAATCCTTCGACGACATGTCCGTCCACAATCGCAAATCGGTAAAATCGCATTCGGGCATCTGGCGCGATCTCGCGGTGCGCAAGCGCAAGACGGAAGTCGATGCCCAAGTGCTGCCGGTTGTGGAGATAGGCCAGGAATCGCGTGTTCCGACACCGCTTGCAGCCCGCGTCATTACGATGATCCACGAGATCGAAGACGGAAAACGGCCGCTCACTATCGCCAATATCGTAGAGCTTGCGAGGGTCGCATGAATATCTCCTTTGAGGGCAAGGTGGTCGTGGTCACCGGTGCTGCCCACGGCTTCGGCCGGGCTATCGCCGAGGGGTTTGCAAGCCGCGGCGCACGGGTTCATGTCTGCGATGTCAATGCGGCGGGGCTTGAGGAAACGGTCAAGCTCTGCGGCGAAAAGACCACGGCCCACGTGCTCGACGTCGGCAACCGCACGGATGTGCTCGCGCTGGTACCGACCTTCGGCGCTGTCGATATCCTCGTCAACAATGCCGGCGGCGTGCGCGGTCAGGTCGGGCGACCGATCGAGGAGATCTCCGAGAGCGACTGGCAGACGATCTTCGACGTCAATCTTTCGGGCGCCTTCTTCATGGCGCAGGCGGTGGTTTCCGTCATGAAGAAACGCAAGACCGGCCGCATCATCAACATTTCGAGCGGCGCAGGCCTCGGCATTTCGCTGACCGGCATTCAGGCCTATGCCTGCGCCAAGGCCGGCCAGATCGGCTTGACCCGTCAGCTCGCCCATGAGCTGGGTCCATGGGGCATTACCGTCAATAACGTCGCCCCCGGCTTCGTGCGTTCCAACCCGACCACCGAGCGTCAATGGGAGGCGATGGGGGAAGAGGGGCAGGCGCGGCTTTTGCAGAACATCGCGTTAAAGCGCCTCGGCTTGCCTGACGATATCGCCGCGATGGTGATGTTCTTCGCTTCCGATTATGCCGGCTGGATATCCGGTCAGGTCATCAGCGTGGACGGCGGTAAATGAGTGTCGAGAATTATCTGGACGAGAACTATCCAGCCGCACTTGATGATCTCAAGGCCTTCTGCCGTATCCCGAGCGTCAGCACTGATCCGGCCTTTGCCGAGGGCATCCGTCGGGCCGCGACCTTCGTTGCGGATCGTCTGCACAAAGCGGGTTTTACTGGTGTCGAGATGTTCGATAGCGGCGGCCATCCGGCCGTCTATGGCGAAATTCTCTCCGATCCTGCCCTTTCGACCTATCTCGTCTACGGTCATTATGACGTCCAGCCGCCCGATCCCCTCGATAAATGGAAGACGCCGCCTTTCGAGCCTGATGAGCGCGAAGGCAGGCTCTATGCCCGCGGCGTATCTGACGACAAGGGACCGTTGCTGATCCCGATCCTTGTTGCCGAAGCCTTCATGCGGGTCGAGGGACGTCTGCCCGTCAATCTGAAAGTGTTGATCGAGGGCGAAGAGGAATCCGGCAGTCCCCATTTTTCGCCGACGCTGGAAAAATACCGAGACAAGCTCAGCTGCGATCTGGTGCTTTCGGCCGATGGCGCGATGTGGCGCCCGGACAAGCCGTCGATCACTGTGGCAAGCCGTGGGCTCGCGGCGCTCGATATCACCGTCACCGGTGCGGCCAAGGACCTGCATTCCGGACGTCACGGCGGCAGCGCGCCAAACTCGATTGCCGCACTTGTCGCACTTCTGGCCTCCATGCACGGGCCAGATGGCCGCGTCAGCGTGGAAGGTTTTCTCGATGGCGCCACGCCGCCCGATCCGAAGATCATTGCGGCAATCGAGGCAGCGCAATTCGAGAGCGCGGCCTATTACCGGGAGATCGGCGTGGCTGGTGGCGATCCGATCGATGACGGCCGCGAATTGCTGATCCGGCAATGGCTGGAGCCTACGCTGGAATTCAACGGTGTGTGGGGCGGTTATTAGGGCAAGGGCACCAAGACGGTCATTCCGAATGTGGCAAGCGCGAAGATCACCTGCCGCCTTGTTGCCGGGCAGAAGCCGGATGCCGTGATCGCCACCATTACCCGCCACTTGCAGGACCGTCTGCCGAAGGGTTTCCAGCTCGAGGTTCACCGTCACGGGCCGGGTAGCGAAGCCGATTTCGTCGATCCCGATCTGCCGGCGCTCAAAATTTCGGAGGGAGTTCTCGGCGAATTGCTCGGCGAAAAGCCCTTGCGGGTGGCGATGGGCGCGACGATCCCGATCGGCAGTGCCTTTCGCAAGCATCTCGGCTGCGCGTCGATCTTCTTCTCCTTTTCCACGGCAGACGAGGATTACCACGCCCCGAACGAATTTTTCCGGCTCGAGAATTTCAAGTTGGGTATGCAGGCTTGGACGATGCTACTGAGACGGCTTGCCGCCTCAGCTTAGGAAAATCCCGACGCCCAGCGCATCCCTGCGTTTTTCATGGAGGATTCGATGACAGCCTTGCCTGCTCTGCGTACTGGAAAGCCCCGGTCCGAATTTGGTCATATCCGTCCGACGAAGGAGCTCGAAGTTCCCTTCGCAGTCATCGAAGGGGTAAAGGAGGGACCAAGCCTGCTCGTCACGGCCGGCGTTCACGGCTCTGAGTTCTGCTCCATCGAGGCGGCCGTCCGGCTGATGAAGACGAGGCCGGAGGAGATCAAGGGCACGCTGATCGTCCTGCCGATCCTGAATGTCGAAGCCTTCAAACGACGCAACATCTACATCATGCCGCAGGACGGCAAGAACCTGAACCGCATGTTTCCAGGCAAGCCGGATGGAACGACCAGCGAGCAGCTGGCGCATTGGCTGGTGACGGAAGCGTTTCCGAAGGCCGATGTCTATATCGATTGCCATGGCGGCGACCTGGACGAAGGCCTCGCACCCTTCACCATCTTCCCGGCGGGCTGCGAAAAGTCGAAGGCGCTTGCGGCTGCTTTCGGCATCAAGACCGCCGTTGCCGCCGGTGGTTCCGGCTACTCGGTCGACGCGTCCTACAAGCTCGGCATTCCGAGCATCCTTCCTGAGGTCAGCGGCAATGGCCTGTGGGGCGAGCCGACCGTGACGCAGATGACCGACGGCATACGTCGCGTCATGCAACATATCGGCATGCTGCCGGGCGAGGCGCCGGTAACGCCGCTCGATGTCGTCACCATGTGGGTGCCGAGCGCGCCGGTGACCGGCCTCTGGTATCCGAAGAAGGATCTCGGCGAACCGGTGGCGGCGGGCGAATTGCTGGGCGAGATCAGTTCTGTTTTTGGCGAGACGCTGGCAAGCATTCATTCCGAAAAAGACGGTTTCATCCTTTATCGCTTGACGAGCCTCTCGGTGAACGAGAAGGAAGCGTTGCTCGGCGTCGGAACGCCTGTCTGAGCAATCCTCAAGAGAAATCCGATGCGCGCAGAGACACAGCCTGTACCCGCTGACATCATCCGCGAACTTGCCCCGACGGGCAGGCTGCGCCTCGGCATCGTCGTGGCGCCCGCGGCGTCTGCCTTCTTTGCCGTGATGGAAGATGGCGCCTATCTGGGTGTGACCGTCGATATCGGTCAGGCACTGGCCGCAAGGCTTGGGATCGAGGCAGAGGTGGTCGCCTTCCCGAATTCCGGCGCCTGCACCGAGGCGTTGGAGGTAGACGCGATCGATGTAAGCTTCATGCCCGTCGACGACGAGAGGCGAAAACGTATTGCCTTCGGAACTGCCTATTACATCATCGAAAGCACCTATCTCGTCACTGCCGCGTCAGGCATTACAAGTCTGCCCGAGGTCGACCGCGCCGGCGTGCGCGTCGTCGGCATCGCCAATACCACGACGATCCGCAGTGCTACTCGCTCGCTGGCGGCCATCCGACCGGAGCCGGTGGAAACGGTGGCCGAAGGCATCAATCGATTGCTGGACGGCCGGGCGGATGTTCTGGCGCTTTCACGCGATGCTTTCCGCTCGCTGCTCCCGCAAGTGCCGGGTTCACGAGTGCTTGACGGTGGGTTTCAGCAGACGGGCATCGCCATCGCCACAGGCAAGGACAAACCGGAGGCGCTCGCTTTGCTGACCGAATTCATGGAACAGGCAAAGGCATCCGGCCTTGTGCGCAAGGCGCTGGATGCTGCCGGTTTTGCCGAGGAGCCGGTGGCTCCGCCACAGGCTTGAACAGATCTGACCCGGCGCTGTCGATCCTCAAGCTCGCGCTTAGCGGCCGTTTGTATGAGGCCGCGCTGCTTTTTCCACTGACATATCGTCCGGCGGCTCCCGGCCGAAGACGCTGCGGCCGCCAAAGGTCGAGGATTGCCGGAATTCGCCGGCAACGATTTCCTTGAGGTCCGGGCCAGTGACGTAGCGCTCCATGCTGCGCGACTGGTCGTCGAGCCGGCGTAGGGCCCGCAGTTCTTCGTCGCGGCCGAGCTTACCTTTCATGACCGCCGATTTCATCACATTGATCGTTTCGTCGTAGACCTTGAGCGGCACGGGAAAGGGGTGTCTGTCCTTGCCGCCATGAGCGATCGAAAAGCGGGCGGGATCGGAGAAGCGGCAGGGCGCGCCATGCACGACTTCGGCAACGAGCGCCAGCGCCTTGACTGTGCGGGCGCCGACGCCGGGCACGAGAAGCAGATCTTCGAAATCCACCGGTCCGCGATTGGCAGCTGCGGCAAGGTTGCCGTGCAGACGCCGCAAATTGACGTCGCTTTCGCGCACATCGTGATGGGCGGGCATGATGAGATGCGGCAACATCAGCTGTGCGGCTGGCTCGGGAGCGGGTGCTGGATCGGCGGCCAGGGCAAGGGCTGCCGCCTCGCGGACAATGCGGTCCGGCCCAAACGCTGCGAGAAGATCGAGCTGATCGTGGCGGGATTTTTCCGCGCGCCGGTCGGCCAGATTGATGATCTCGCCCTGCGAGCGGCCTTCGATGGCCGCATGCGGAGAATTGACGAAGCTCTCCAATCCTTCCGAGAACCAGTGGTAGCGCCGCGCCTGACGTTTGTCGCCATTCATGCCTTGCTGGACGATCACCCAGTGACCATCATCGGCGACGATGAAGCCGTGGAGATAGAGATCGAAACCATCCTGCACGGCTGCGCTGTCCACCTTGGCGACCAGGCGGCTTGTCTTCGCCAGCCCGGCGCCGTCCAGCCCGGTGCGGTCGCCGATCGCCATCAGTTCGTCCGGCGTCTTGCGCGATTGCGCCCCGCGTCCACCGCAGACATGCAGGCCGAGTTCTTTCGAAAGCGGCTTCAGCCCACGTTTCAGCGCGCCGAGCACGCTGGTCGTGATGCCGGAGGAATGCCAGTCCATGCCCATGACGGCGCCGAAGGACTGGAACCAGAAGGGATGGGCAAGCCGGCGCAGAAACTCGTCACGCCCGTAGTGGTGGACGATAGCCTCGGCAATCAGCGCACCGAGCGTGGTCATGCGGTTGCCCAGCCATGGCGGCACGCGCCCTCCGTGAAGGGGGAGGTCGGCGCTGCCTGCTCTCTGCGACATGCTTCCTCTTTCTGCCTGCAATCTGCTGCGATCGACTGGATCACCCGATGGCACAGCTATCCGTCAAAATCGGGGCGATGGCAATAAATTCCTATCTCCGAGTGCCCTCTCCACTGCACCAGCAAAATAAGCATCAAAAGATGCGATTTTCGACCTGTCCGCGGAACCGAAGCCCGGCGTTCCTAATTTCTATCTGTACCGGGAACGGGAGATCGCGTCATGAAGTCGCTTGCTGCGCCATCCATCTGTCTGGCAGTGGTCGGGATCGTTCTGGCCGGCGGTCTGGGATTTGCATCCTATGGGTTCCGCGAGCCGGAACCCCATCATTTCGCCAATCTCGATGCGCCGCTCTGGACGACGACACCGACACGCGTTGATCCCCGAACACAAGATTACGAGCGCCTTCCGCCCCTCCAGGCCATGGCGGACGACGCTTCGCTTTCAAAGCCCGCCAATCTCGTCGGCATTGCAGCCATCGCGCCGCCTGATGCAGCCGTGGCGGGTGCGATTGAGCCGCCGAAGCAGGAATGGATGGCTGACGGCCATCATCTCAGCCTATGCCAGCAACGCTACCGGTCCTATAATGTGGCTGACAATTCATACCAGCCTTTTGACGGCGGACCCCGCAAGCCCTGCATAATCGAAGACAGAGAGCTTTCCGTCGGACTACCGGCGGCCGATACAAGCCCCAACCCGCATATATCATGGTGTGCCGCGCGCTATAATTCCTATCGCGCCTTGGACAATACCTATCAGCCGTTCAGCGGGCCAAGACGTCCGTGCGTTTCTCCCATTATCTGAGCGAAGGCATTTTTCTTGCTGTCAGAAGGTTGCGTCCCCGAGGGGCGACCGTTCTTGTGATCCCGGACCAAAGTTCCAGACCGTCTGGCACCTATGTCCGACCGTCTTGCAATTTCGGAACAAGCGGTCAATCTCATGCTTCCTGCTTTGAGCAGCCACTTGAGGAAGAATGACAAGGCAAGCGACGATGGTGATCTCCAAGCGCAATTTTCTGATGGGCTGCGGCGCGAGTTTTCTTGCCGCTGCGCCGCTGAAGGTTGATGTGGCGGGTTCCTTTCCCTCGCTCGCCAGCCAAGCAGCCTTTGCAAAGAACGATAACGGCAATGGCGGAGGAAATGGGAACGGCAACGGCGGTAATGGCGGAGGGAATGGAAACGGCAACGGCGGAGGGGGTGGAAATGGCAACGGCGGCGGAAATGGAAATGGTAATGGTAATGGTAATGGCGGGGGAAACGGCAACGGCGGGGGGAACGGAAACGGTAATTCGGGTGGCAGCGGCAACAGCAGCGGGGGCGGCCGATCCAGCTCGAACGGGGCCGGCGGTACAGGCAATACGCCCTCGACATCAGGAGCACGCGCGACCGAAGACACGGACGGCTCGATCGATGTCCGGCATACGAATGGAATAACCGAAACCCTTCGTGCAGGACGTTACATCATGAAGGACTCGAAAGGCCGCACGATTATCAACCGGCGGGCGACATCGGCTGACAGCACGCGGCTGACGCGCCTCCTGCGCTAGCGTTTTTCGCGCCAACGCAAGGCAGCTTCCGTCCTGTTCGTTACACCGAGCTTTGTCAGGATCTGGGTCATATGATGCTTTACCGTCTTCTCCTGCAGATCGAGACGCAGGCCGATGTGCTTGTTTGAAAGGCCTTGCGCAACGAGATCCATCACCTCGCGTTCCCGAGGAGTAAGCGCGTCCCTGTCCGATGCCTGCCCGCTCAAGGAATATTCCATGACTTTGGCTGACATCGCCGGGGAGACGTAGCGGGCTCCCTTGAAGACGGTGCGGATGGCGTCCGCCAGACCGCGGGAGCCGACACCCTTGAGGATGTAACCTTTTGCGCCGCGTTGCAGCGCTTCAACTAGCGTATCGACTTCCTCTGAAGCCGTGAGCATGAGAATTTTGGTCTCGGGGCTTAGGGACAGGATCTCGTCGATCACCGAAAGGCCGTCCCCGGGCATCGACACATCGAGAAGCAGCACGTCCGGACGGGCATCGGCGGCGATCATTGCTGCATCAGATGTGTTGGCTCCTTCTCCCACAACGACAAAATCGCTGACCTCGGAGAGGCTGCGGGTCACCCCCTCGCGGAACAGGGGATGGTCGTCTACGACGCCGATTTTGATGGACGTCATCCTATTCCTCCACTTCCATAGGCGCGAAGGTCATGATGACAGTCGTTCCGCCTTCGCCGGTTCTTATGTCGAATTCGCCGCCAAGGCTATCGATCCGTTCTTTGAGTCCCGCAAGGCCGAGGCTCGCCGGCCTCACCTGCGTCGGGTCAAAACCCTCGCCTCGGTCACTGACTTCGACGCGGACGGCGCCGCCGTGTGATGTTGCCCTTACCGCCTGCTCCACGCCGCCGCCGTGGCGATAGGCATTGTTGAGCGCCTCCTGAACGAAGCGGTAGATACAAATTTTGAGAGCGGGGGCAAGTTCCGGATCGTCCTCGTCGATTATTGTATCGACGGTCGTGCCGGTCTTCTCCTGGTGGGCTTCGACAACGCGTTTCACGACCTCCGTAATCGAAGCCTTCTCGATTTGCGGCAGAACCAGACCCTTGCAGATGTCGCGGATCTCCTTCATCGCCTCGGCGAGACTCGAACGGATCCAACTGAGCTCCTTTTCGCGCGCCTCCGGCTGGACAGCGGCGTCGACCAGCAGGTTGCTGTCGAGACGCAGCGAGGCATAGGCGATGTGCTGCGCAGGGCCGTCATGCAGATCGGCACCGATGCCGCGCAAATAGGTTTCATTCAAAGCCGCTGCGCGCCGGGAAGACAATTGAAGCCTGCGTTGCAGACCGCGATTTTCGGTGAGAAGTGCGGAGAGTTCGTCTACCCTGGCCTTTAACGCTTCGCGCTGCACTTCGATCGTATGGCTGCCGCGGAAGACAAGAATGGAGAGGGTGAGGAAGAAAATCGCGGTCAGGCCAGCCACGGCCAGCCAGCTCCAGAGCCGTGCCTGCGCAAGGCTGTCTTCCAGCCCTTCTGCTGTCTCATAGAATTCAAGCACAGCCACGGCCTCTCCCGACCAAGGCTGCAAAACAGGATTGTAGATTTCCATGAGCGCCCTGCCGAGATTACGCTCTTCGGCGCTTTCGGGGTCGCTTGCGACTTCGTAACGCGCGACCAGCGAGCCGGCAAATGCCTGGGCGAGCTTGTCATTGACAGGAAATGTCTTTCCCACCAGTTCCTTTTCATTGGAGTAGAGAATCGTGCCATCACGGCGCCACAGCTTGAACGACACGAGACGGCGGCCAAGCGCGCCCTGTCCGAGCGTTTCGTCGAGCGCCTGGGCGCTTCCTTCGTCGAGCAGCGCTTCCGTCTGCATGTCGGGAAGCAGGGGCGCGACGACGCTATCGACGTAGAGCGCTGTCGCAGCCCCGGAATTGTGGATAACGGCATCCTCGATGAGATGGGTGACGATAAGCCCGATGACGAACATTGCGCCAAGGGAAACAAACCCTCCCGTGATGAAGAATTGGGAGGCAAGGGAGCGGGCATTCCACCGTATGAGCCAGTTCATTTCCAACCTGATTTGCGACGATCCATGCAAACTATCGCTTTGGCTGGACTTTTCCAGTTCACCTAGCCTGGATGACATCGACGCCAGGAACGCTTGCGGTCAACTGATCGGTATCGCCCGACATGGCTGTGCCGAAGACATAGAGCATGACGGCAAGAAAGATGACGAGTGCCAGCAGGGATGCGTTCCACGCGCTGGAAACTCCCGGGATTTCGTTCCTGTCACCCATGACTGAACTCCTTCTTTCGATGGAGGTCCGAACGGGTGGGGAGACAGGGTGTTCCGGATCTGGGACTTCAGTCCGCGCGTCATCGGACCAAAGTCCGAAGCGACCCCGACTGAGGTCCGAGCGTCGGAACAACGAGCCCGGAAAACGATCCAGAGGCTTTGCGGTACCTGTCATCGCGATCCTGTTGGCGATGGCGGGAATTATCACCGCACCCGTTGCTATAGGGGATCGCGATGAGCGTCGCGGCGGCCAACGGGATGTGAATGCCCGCGATGACAGTTACCGCACGCCTGTGTCAAATGGTTCTCGAACTGGCAGTATCCAGGCCAGTCGGTAGCCATGCCATGAAGACGATTTGAAAGAGTATCGCTCGCGTCAATCTGGAACAGACGGATGTTGTCGGCCGTCAACGCGACAATGCTTGCCAGGGCGAAAGTCTTCCAAAGAACTTAGTGATGGCCGAGAGCGAGGCAGCCCGTATGCGCAACAGTCTCTGCCGGCGTAGGGCATCGACGCGCGTTCCCGGTGCCTTCGCGAGCGCCGCCCTGGCCGCCCTTACGGGCTCTACCAGACTGGCGGCGACGTCCGGCAAGGCATCCACTTCCGCCTCGAGGCGTGTGAGATAGGCGTTCAGCCCATCGGCAGCGGCCTGCCGTAGCCGGCGGGTCGGAGCGTTGTGGAGTCTGCGCGTCGCCCAGCGCAGATGTTCTTCGGCATGTCGGTGCAGTGCCTGCGGATGCTTGTAGGCCCTGTGGTCGCCAAGCATGTCGGCGACAAATGCCACTTCTCCGAGTTCGCCGCAGCGCCACCAAAGCTCCATATCCTGCAGATACTGCCAGGCCGGGTCCCAGCGCCCGGCCTTGAAGAAGACGTCCGTGCGGATCGTTGCGCCCGGCATTGCGACCATATTGTTGAGCAGCAGCAATTCCCGAAACGCCTCACCGCTGTTGCTGTAACTCCACCCGAAGCGGTGGCCGGGAATGGGATCACCCTCATAGGTGATCTGCCGGAAACGGCCGTGGATCAGGGCAGGGTGGCGCATTGCCGCGCGCCCGATGGCGCGTAACGCCCCGGGAGCGAGACGGTCGTCGGCATGCAGGGTGACGAGGTAATCGGCATTCGCGCCGGCCGTATAGGCGCGATTCCAGTTGTCCGTGCGCGGCACGGTGTCTCGGTGAAGGGCCGGCTTCAGCAATGGAGATGAGTAGGATGCGATCATTTCCCGGCTGCCGTCCGTGGAGCCGTTGTCGCAGATATGGACCTCGAAGTTCGGATAGTCTTGCGCCAGAGCGCTGTCGAGCGCCTCCGCAAGTGTCTCAGCGTTGTTGTAGCAGGGTATGATAATGGCGAGAGAGGGTAATCTGCTCGATGTCCCGGCTGTCATGATGAACTCCCGTTTACTATGTCCCCTGATCCCGTGAACGCGTGTCGAAGGGATCGTTAACAAGGCTCCGCCCGTCGCGGTCGAAGTGGACGGCACCAGTATTTTCCCCCTTCTTAGCCGCTAGCCGGCAAGGGTCACGTCTGCGATCTTGACATCGAACACGTCACGCGCCGGCTGCGTCCGGACATCGAAGCCATGTGCGACCACGCCGTTCAGCATCGGGCAGACAAAGAGCAGGCCGTTGTGCGAAAGGCGCGCCCGGTTCTGCAGGCTGTGGGCCAGAGCCAGATGAAAAACGGCTACGTTGCGGAAGGCATAGACGCCTGCCGATGCATTCTCGGAGATGACGACCTTTTCCCTCGCTTCCAGCATCCGGCCATCATCTCCAAGCCTGATATAGCTGTATTGCGGATGGTGGGAGCCAAATGTGAGTGCGAGACCGCCGAGATTGGGGTCGGCGGCAAAGATTGCCGCAATATCCGCATCGCTGTCGAACATGATATCGCAGAGATCGACGACAACAGGCGCATCCGGAAAAGCGACGAGTGCCAGACCGGCCGCAGCACTGCAAGCAGCGCCACCGCTCATTTCGGACAGCCAGACGATCCGTGCTGTCGGATAGCGTGCCTGTAATGTTTCCCGTGCGTAACGCCGCGATGCAGGCCTGTCCCGCAGCACGAAAACAGGCACAACCGCGTTGCTCCACCAGGGACGCGCCTCCAGCGTGGCGCCGAGCAAGGTCGTCTTTCCAACCGGCATTTCCGCCTTCACCGAGCCGTCAGGCCGCTCAAAATCATTCCCGGCCATGGGAATGATGATGTTCAGCGGCGCTGTCGCGCCCGGGCTGGCTCCGACGTCATGCATAGGCAGGCTCGCGACCCTGCAGATATTCGGCCAGATCCTCGGGCGTACCAAGCCCATGCATGTTCCTGACGTCGATCTCGTAAACGCCGATGCGCGCACCGTTACGGATGGCGTAATTATAGGCCGGGCAGACATAGAACTCGTTGTTGGTGCGATCGTTGTGCACCATCATGTCGAGCGCGCCCTTCATGAAATCGCCGGCGCGGCGGAAGAAGTAGATACCGACCGTCGCCAGTTCGGAGATCGGCTGCTTTTCGGCAACCCTGAGCACGAAGCCTGCCGCATCTGTTTCGGCGAAAGACCATTTCGGGTCGCGCTTTGGATCGCGAAACACGAGGATCGATCCGTCGAGATCACGCGACATGCAGTCATCGATGAAATCGACGATACGCATGTCCACCACCTGGTCGGAATTGGCGATGAGAAGGGGAGCTTCCTCATCGAGATGCTGACGCGCCAGCAGAACGGTGCAGGCGGTGCCTTCGGTGAGCTGATCGACCGAAACGACCCCGACGCCCTGCGAGCGAAGTTCGGTCACCGCATCCGCCTGGCTGTCCAGATGTTCGCGCAGCAGCAGGACCGTCGGTTGTCCACCCGGCGGCAGCGTGTTTTCCAGCACATGCTGGATCATCGGCCGGCCCAGCACGTCGATGAAGGGCTTCGGGCGGGTAAACCCGACCTTGGCGAAGCGGCTGCCCCGCCCGGCGGCCGGCACCACCAGTTGTACGGGTCGTGCGGCCTGTGCGGAAGACAGGCGGCGGACCCCGTTGACCTCGAAATTCTCGATCATTTTCGGGTTGTAGAAGCTGTGGTAGCGGTCCGAGGGAACGCTTGCGGAAACGACGCGGCCCCCATCCAGGATCACCTCGTTCAGCGACGAGCTGACATAGTAGCGGTCATCCACCGTCACCCCGTGCCTCAAGGCGGCAGTCGCGGCCTTGAAGAAAATCTGCGCCTCGCGGAAATAATAGAACCCAGCGATCGCCTTGTTGCTGATCACGTCCTTCTCGGACGTGCGGTTGACGAAACCGTCGTCGCCGAACGTCACATAGGACCAGCGCGGGTGGATCGTCTCGAAGGTGATGACGCCGGCATCCGCCTTGGCTGCCTCGAATTCCGCAATCACGGATGCGAGCCGGGTGTCGATAATCTGGTCGCTGTTGGCGATCACCAGCGGCTCGGTGGGGTCAATCCTGTCGACCGCCATCAGGCAGGTGCAGAGCGCACCGGCCGTCGGGCCTTTCAGCATGACCACCTCGGAACGGCCGTTGGTGCTGAGGTCAAAGATCCGCTCGTAGGAATATTTGACGGCATCCTGCTGGTCGACGAGGAAGAGGAAATGTGCGTCGCTGCCGAGCGACTTCATGTTTTCGATGGCCCACAGGATCATCGGCTTTCCGGCCACTTCGATGAGCGGGCGCGGATAGGCGTAGTCTTCCGGGCTGAAATGCGGGCTTGTGCCCGTGGTGGGGAACAGGACGATCATGCCATCACCTCCGATACACGCTTGATCTCCGACACGATCCGGCCGTAGACAACGTCGGCCGGTGTTCCGATCTGCATGACGTAAGCGCCGCTGTCGCGCGCGGCCTTCAGGCCGTATTCATTGTCCTCGAGGATCAGGCACTCGTCGGGCCTGAGGCCGAAGCGCTCCATTGTCGTCACATACATTTCCGGATCCGGCTTGGCGCGGGTGACATCCTCATTGGAAACGATGAGGTCGATATATTCTATCAATCCGGCGCGCCGCATCATGGACTCGATGGTGACACGGATCGAGTTCGAGCAGACGGCGATCTTGTAGCCATCGTGCTTGAGACGGCTGAGCGCGTATTGATGGGCAAACACCGGCTTGCAGCGGGTGTAGATCAGCTCCATCGTGTAGTCCTGCTTCAGCTCGTGGATCAGCTCGTTGAGACCCTTCGGCAGGCCATTGGTTCGGGAGAGGATTTCCAGCTTGCGGCGGGTCGGCAGGCCATCGAATGTGGTCAGATGCGCCTGACGGTCGATCGGCATGCCGAAAAGATCGAGCGCCCGGTTCAGCGCCTCATAATGCCATTCCTTGGCATCGATCAGCACGCCATCCATATCGAACAAAACAGCACGGATCATGTGACTTCCTCCTCAACCATCCAGGCAAAGCTCTGCTCGGCTGCATCGGGCAGATCGGTACAGATCATCAGCCGCTCGAGCGGAACACCGCTCTTCGCAGCCTGTCGCAATGCGCCAGACCAGGCGGCCCAGACCGCTTCATGCGGGCGCTTGTGCAGTTCCGGCGAGACCATCGCGACATATTTGCCGCGCCGCAGATCATCGATCGCGCGTTCGATCGAGGCCGGCTTCTCGGTGAAGGAATCCACCCAGACGCCCTCAGAGCGTTCGTAGTAGGAGGGGTAGAGCTCGACCTCACTGTAGCGGGTGAAAACCGGGATATCGCTGTCGAGATAGGGCCTGAGATCTGGAACCGACGCGTCGAAAACGAAGGAGCGTTTCGTCACCCCATATTGTTCCAGCATCGGCAACAGGGCAGGGCAGAGGCCGTCCGCCTTGATATTGATAGCCAGCCGTCCCGGTGCGCCATTTGCTGCATAGCACTCAAGAACGCGCGCGAAGGACAACGCCCCGGTCGTGGCAGGATCGTGTGAAATTACCAGTTCGCCATTCAGATCGCGAACATCCAGTTCAACGCCGTGTCCGGCGGCAAATGCCTTCTCGAATGCCCCTAAAGTGTTCCTCTCATGGGGTGCAAGCCACCAGCCACGATGTGCGAGTATCATCATCATTATGTCCCTCCGGCCTAATCGGCCAACAAACGATTTTATGTCGTCACAAAGGGCCGGATAAAATCCATGCATGTGCCGACCAATCTTCATATGCAGGATTGTAATTTCATCTTGACTATGCAGAAGTGAGTATAGATCGTCAATATCGAATATACATCAAAGTTGTTACTTAGGTAACACATGTGATGCGCGCAATAATGCCAATGTAAACTCCAGATAAACTCCAAAGAACATGTGACCATGGGCACATCTAGTACGGCATCACTATCCGCCGCAGAGGAAGACCAGGAGCCGCGTAGTGTCTCTACATCACGGGATGCGCTATGGGTTTCGGGCGCTCGTCTGGTCAGCCAGCTCTGCGGTATCGGTACATTGCTGGTCGCAGCCCGCGTCCTCTCACCGGCCGAGGTTGGCGTCTTTGCCATGGTCTCCTCGACGGTTTTGCTGCAATCGAAGATTGCTGAAGCCGGATGGAGCGAATATCTGATTGCTGCACCGCACGATAGGGAACTGCCCGGCACGGTTCTTTATTGCGCGCTTGCAAGCGGACTTGCCTTCACCATTCTCGGCTTCATTGGACTTGCTGTTTCCCTCGTCTGGCTGGCGCCGACCGGGTCGATCTTTTTCACTCTTATGCTGCTGATGGCGACCATCGTGCCCGGCACCTTCATCATCTGTCAGAGCGGCGTATTGGTCAGGAGGCGACGCCTGCGCGAACTTGCCTTCTATCAGGCCGCCTCGGAATTTTCGGGCCTTCTTGTCACGACCGGAGGGTTATTGCTCGGCTGGGGCATCGTCGCGCTTGCGGCAGGACGCTGTTGCGTCGTGCTTGTCGCACTCCTGATGTCCACCGGTTTTGCGCGCTGGCTTCCGCGCTTCGAATTCCAGCTCACGACTGCCCGCGAAGCGCTTGCCTATTCCACCCGCCTCCTGGCATCGCGCCTCATGCAATTTGCACAAAGTTACGGCGCGGAGTTCCTGATTGTGTTCTTCATCGGCGCGACGGAGGTCGGCCTCTACAGAATGGCAAGCCGCATCGTCGGCGCCGTCACAGAGCTCATTTCCGAACCTGTGCGGATGCTGGCATGGAGCTATTTCTCCCGCCAGAGCGCGACGGGCAGCGGGGCGGAAGGCCTCAGCCGGCTTATGGGATTGATCATGGCGGCCACCGCTTTTGCCGCTCTTCCCGTCTTCATGGGCCTTGCCGTCATATCCGAACAACTCGTCAGCGTGCTGCTCGGGGTGCAGTGGCTCGCAGCCGCGCCAGTCCTCATCCTGCTGGCGGCTGCGCGCGGCATTGCCGTTATCCAGATGCTCAACGAGCCCGTGCTCAGCATCATCGGCCGGGTTGCCCTGCTGCCGCGGCTGAACATGCTGTTTACGGCAACAAGCCTCGCTTGCCTTGCGATCGCCGGCTGGATCCGTCCGGACCTCGTCAATATCGCTATTGCCCAAGTCGTGGCCGCGGCATTGACGACTTCAGTGTCTCTCCACTTCCTGCAGCGTGGTACCGGATTCCGTTGGTCCTCCTTGTTGCGCCGGATCCTGCCAGCCGGGCTGGGCGCCTGTGTCATGGTCGGCGCCGTCGGCCTGGCTCTCCATATGGCAGGCGGTAGCCTGCACCTGCCTTTGGTGGACCTGTTTATGGGAGTTGCGGTTGGGGGCCTCGCCTATATCGTCATTGCATGGTCCAGCGGTCGCGCCTTGATGGCGGAACTCAACCATGTGACAGGTGCGCAATAGCGGCATGGATGTGGATTGCCGGCTAAAGCCGAGCTTTCGTTGGTCGCCTTAGCCAACGCTCGAAAGACATGCCACCAAACAACTGTATCCTTCGGGGTCTCACTCTCAAATGGGCGGCTGAGATCGCCTCGCTCGACTGCTGCTGCTCCGGATCCAGGCGCAAGGCGGGATGTATCAGCGAGCTTCGAACTTATGACGGCTGAGCGCGTTCTCATTGTGTGATAATCGACCCGCCGGATGGGAGGTGCCTATGACGGATATACGCACGCGCGGATTCAAGACGAAGGCCGAGCTTGACGAACATCTTGGCGACATTGAAGAGGCGGCCGAAACGGAAGAGGCTCTGTCACCTCCGGTCGATTACGCGGTGGAAAAGCAGGAGACCGTCGAGCTCGCAAGATTGCAGGAGGATCTGACGCTGCTGCGCAGACACATCGCTCTTCTTCGCGAGCAGGCGAACACGGCGATTTCTGCACGCCCCCAATGGGCGGATGCGGACGCCCATGAGCAGCTTGGAAATTATCCCTGGCTGAAACTCGCTGGGGTCATTGCCATAACATTCCTGGCGGCCAGGCGGTTGCGGTTGCTGCCTGCTTCGGGAATGGCGACGATACCTCTCGCCCTTTCACGCTTCAACCGAATGTGATCAGACTTTTGAGCTCAAAGCTCGGTATACGCACCTGTCCGTCGTGAACCAGCGGACGCCTGTCAGATCCGATCCTCCACGAATTGTTCCGCGCCGTCGACCGGCTGCAGCCAGGGTTCTCGCCGCTTGATCCAGAGCTCATAGGTGGGCTTGAGGCCGGTCGGCGCATCCTGCAGGGTCCCGAGTTTGATCTCGGCCTCGTCTTCGTCATAGGCAAAGACCCGCGAACCGCAGGTCAGGCAGAAGCGGCGGCCTTGATGCACTGCGGTTTCCCCGGTGGTTTTGAAGGCGGACGTCGGCCAGATCGCGTAATAGGTAAAGGCTGCGCCACTCTCCTGGCGGCAGTCGGTGCAATGGCAAAGCCCGACGCGTTTGGGTTCTCCCTCCACCTGATAGCCCACCTTGCCGCAATTGCAGCTCCCGTATCGAATGATCATCCGAAGCCTTCCTTAATGTTTCACCCCGAAAGGCGGTTGATCGTCGTCAAAATTGCCGTTGCTCAGACTGTCGTAGCGATTGAGGCTCGGCTCGCCGCCTCGGGTGCCAAAGGGTGTCAGCTGCACCATCATTTCCCTCGCACGATCGATTGCGTCTTCTTCGCTCAGCGCCACCGCCTCGGGAAGGCGCACCGTCAGTTGCTCACCGGCGTCGCCGAAGAAATCGACATGCCAGGCCTTCTGCCGATGCGTCACCTTTGCCTCGTTCAGATGCATTGAAACCTCCGTTCGGCCTTTCTGCTGGTTTCGCTTCTCTCGGGCATGGAGATCAGTGTATAAACCGATCTACTGGCGATAGGTTCCGAGCTCTCCCTCCTTCGGGTCTTCACTGCCGGCTTGCCGGCCTGGTTCACTCAAGGCTTCACTCCGCTGGCACCTGTCGAAGAACATAAGCTTTCATCGAAGAGCAGCGATCGGCACAGTTTTCGTTCGGCGGTCATACATAAAGATGATCGACGCATCTATTTGCGGTCCTCTGCGTTCACCGCAAGGACGAATCTTGTTCGAACCCTCGAAAGGAACGCAGATGAGTTTTCCAGCCCCGACAAGTAACGATCCCACGCGCCGGTTTCAGGATGCGACCGATGCTGCCCGCGTTGCCCTGGAGGCGTTAATCGCCGATGCCAACGCTGCGGGTTGGAGCACGGACGAAATGACCGTGGCACTCGTTGAGGCAGCACGGTCTCTCAAAGACGCAAACACCAGGGACCCCGACCCTGCCGACGATCCGCCAATCAGCGGCGTCGATGCGAGGCAAGGGCAGATTGGACGTGGCGAGTTATTTGACTGAGTGACGATCAGGGTTCGCTCACAACAGGACAAGTAACAGGAAGTGAGACAGTATCTCGCACGACATCGCCTCGTCAGATCCTGATCTGCAGCAGCCCCCCTCGGGCTACCTGTCTGCCGTGGCACCAGAACGGATGGATCATGTCACTGATGGTCAGGACGTCGGCACATGGAACAAGCGGCGACCATCCTTCATTGGCATCGAGCCCGACAAAGGCCAGTCTTGTCAGGGATCTTGTGCCTGCAAGCAGATCTTCGTCATCGATGGTGATGTCCACCAGCAGCACTTCTGGCGCCCGCACAGAGCAATCGACTGCTTCCCGAGCGATTGTCGTCACCGACGTGCTTGCTCCGATATAGAAGGCCATGACTGTATTGTCGTCGAAGTCGGCGATGGCGGGAATAAGCAGATTTGCCGGCAGGGCCGTCAGCGTATCGCGTGTACCGTCAAACCGATGCCCGGTTGCGTCCTCGCCTGCGAGACTGCGATTTCCCGAAAATTGATAGAAGACCTCGCGTCGGGTCAGATATTCGACCGCCCAGCGACCGGACTGGTCTGCTCCGGTAGAAGTCGCGAGTGCCTCGATCTCCGAGACGACTTCATGGAAGGTGGTGCGTGCGTTGGCCATGGCGATTCTCCTTGAGGGAACAAAGACGGATGGCGGGCGAATGTTCCTGACAAAAGAGAATAACTTCCTATGCGGGCATGGTGACTGATGGCTGCGATCATGACACGGTGCTTTCGGCATGGTCCCGCTGAAAGGCACAAACAGCGCCATCATATTGACGCAGTGCGCGTTAACCTTTGAGAGCGAAAGGAGATGAGCATGGCCGGACACGATAGCTACTATATCGAGATCACCACGCGTCTTCGATCGGTACGTTCCTTCTGCGACTTCCTGTCGAGCGGCGGGACTGTCGGCGTTGCTTCGGCGGACGGCTCACGCTACGGCGATGTCACCACCGATCTGCTTGCAAGAACACGCAAGGAAGCAGAAGCCCTCGATCGCATGCGCCGCCAACTCTTTCCGGATCGTGCGGACGAAGAGGTTTCGCCGGCACTCTATACTTGCGGATTCACCGCCTCCCGCCGGTCGCGTAAGGCAGGTCGAGCTCAATCATGACTGGCGCATGATCGCTCGTATGGTCCCAGGTCCGCGGATTGCGCCGGACGTTGGCAGAGCGAAGATGCCCAGTAAGGTCGGGACTGAGAAGGGCATGGTCGATCCGCAGTCCCGCATCCCGTTCGAATGAGTTTCTCCAGTATTTCCAGAAGGTGTAGATCCGCTCATCCGGGTGAAGATGGCGAAGCGCATCCGTCCATCCCTGATGCACGAGCCTGGCATAGGCCTTTCTGACCTCGGGTCTGAACAAGGCGTCATCGCGCCATCGTTTCGGGGCATACACATCCATGTCTGTCGGCATGACGTTGAAGTCACCGATGAGCAGGGTCGGGACTTTGAGGTCCAAGAGCTCTCCGGCATAGTGATGTAGGCGCTGGAACCAGCGCAGCTTGTAGTCGAATTTCGGGCCAGGTGCCGGGTTGCCGTTTGGAAGGTAGAGGCAGCCGATCAACATCCCGTTTATGGCAGCCTCGATGTAACGGCTGTGGCTGTCATCCGGATCGCCCGGCAGACCACGGCGTGTCAGCACCGGCAAAACGCTTCTCGCAAGGATCGCCACACCATTCCAGCTCTTTTGGCCATGCCACACGGCACGATATCCGGCGCCTTCGATTTCCCGTCGCGGGAATTTATCGTCGGAGGTTTTCAACTCCTGAAGACAGACGACATCAGGCGCATCTTCTTCCAGCCATCGCAGCAGTATTGGAAGGCGGCCGATGATCCCGTTGATGTTGTAGGTAGCTATTTTCAATCGACCTCCAAAAGGTGAGGCGAGCCGGACAGGTTGGGCCCTCGTCTGCCATTCGTCGTCCACGGCGGGAAACCGGAAGAATCGCCATGTTCGCCATCCCCGTCGCGTCCGGTTGACACGGCCCGCGCTCGGCAAAGGGAATGTGCATGGCTTCAGAAGGTTCCGGTCGGGCCGCTGGAGGCGGATCAGGCTGCCTTGCAATGCCGGTACGCCTTTCTTATTTACCTCCCATCACCCCTATCGGTTTGGTACGGCCCAGAGAATGACGCGTAGCCCTCCAGAAGAGGTGTACGCGCTCCAGCCAAGAGACCGTTACAGATATCGGCTACTAGCCGTTCAGCTCATCATGCAGCCACACTGACGCAACGCGACGGCAAAGCGCGATCCTCTGATCGCTTCATCCAAGGCTGCCTACGATTGCGCCATTTGCGCAGAACGAATGCCGGGAGATCGCCAGCCGCGCGGGCTCAACACCACTATCCGCAAGGAGAAAACATGCAGGTTATTGTCAGAGACAACAATGTTGAACAGGCTCTCCGCGTCCTGAAGAAGAAGATGCAACGCGAAGGACTATTTCGCGAAATGAAGGAGCGCCGAGCCTACGAGAAGCCCTCGGAGCGGCGTGTCCGCGAAAGAGACCAGGCAATTGCCCGACAGCGCAAGGCTGCCCGCAAGAGGATGCAGCGCGAAGGACTTCTGCCCGCCGCAGGACGCCGCGCGTCCACACGCTGATGACGGCAGCGCCGCCGCAATATGGGGCGGCGCTCTATTCTGGCCCTCTATTCTGGAAAGGGACATCATGGAAGAGTTGCGTAGTTTGACCGTTTCCGATGATCGGCTTGACGACTGCCGCGAGGCTATTGGCCCGGATCTGCAGGATCTGATCGACGCGAGTGTCGCCTCCGGTTTTACGATCGAGGAAACTTTGATCGCGATCAGCGAACTGGTGGCAGAAGATTTCGCCTCCGCGGTGAAACTCCCGAGCGTTCACTGAGGCGGAAGATCAGGGAATAGTTGCGAGCGCATCAGATCCTCCAGATCCGAGAGACATTGGAGATTCGATCACTCAAGCGCGCGACACGCGGTCGCGAGACGGTGCATCATGGCTGTCGCCGACTTTTTCTTCTCCATCGAGGGCGTTCTGCATTTCTTCGAGAACTCGAATGAGCTGCGAGGTCGCCGGCGCATTATCGCCTGAGGAGACTGTATCGGAAGCGATATGGGCGGGCGTTTTCTGCCCCGTTCGCGATAGCCCCGGTAGCAGGCTGACGATGAGTGAGGCGAAGAACTTCTTTCGGCGTTCTGCGACTTCCGCCAACAGGAAGCAAAGGATGAAACAGGCAACGAGCAGGGCAGCCGCCATCGGAACGTGCTCCTCCACCGGATGCAGAAAGGCCGCAAACATCAGGATGAGCGGCTGGTGGACCAGATAAAGCGTAAAACTGCCGCCGGCCAGCCATTTGATCGCCGGCCCTGTCTTCACGAACATTACCGGAGCCTCATAAAGCAACGATGCCGCGCCGATGAGGTGCAGGACAATGGCAACGCCGACCAGATTGAAGTATCCGAAATTGATCACTTCCTGAGACAGTGACCAGGTCTCGTACATGTTGGTCGCAGCGCGATCGGCGAAAAATTTCAGGCTGAAGAACAGCAAAAGCGATACGACGATCATTGTGATGGAGACGGAGCGCCGAAATGGCGGGCGTTCGATGACGCACTTCATCGTCAACCAGCCCATGAGCCACAGCGGCATATACATCAGGATTTTCGGGCCGGCGACCGCGGCCCAGAGGCCCAGCAACGGAATTTTCGCCCGCCGCGGCGAAAAGGCGAACAGGGCGAAGAACAGGTAGTACTGAACTTCGAAACCAAGCGACCAGTATGGTTCGCCACTGCCAAAAACGGCATGGGCAAACCACAACTGATTGGTGAAGGTCACATAGGCGAGCGCGGCTTCGATTGATACCGGAGTGAAAAATCCGGTATTGATGAAATCATAGTAAAAGGCGTTTGCGTGCATCCCGATGCTGTCGGCCACGAAGATCACTGCGATCGCCAGCAGAGCAACAGGCATTATTCGAGCGAGACGGGCGACGAGGTATACGCGCCATTCTTTTTCGCTCACCTGCCCGACGTAGCTGATGACAAATCCTGAGAGAACAAAGAAAACCGCGACGGCTTCCCGTCCCCAACCAAGAGGTCCGATCTTGATGGTGGGGAGCAGGAAAACATGCGAGTGGGAGAGAAATACGACAACGGCTGCGCCGAGCCGCAGCAGATCAAGATAGATGGAAAGATTGCCGTCAATCTTCCTGCCTTCGATCGCGCGCATGACTGATTTCCCGTCGGATGACAAAGGGCATGTTCAGCTGGAAGCCGCTTTGTTCAGGAGCTGATTTCTGCGCGGATGCGCGAGGGCGCATTCGATCAAGCAAACCTTTTAAAAATGTTTACTGAACAAGCTTAAATATTGAGGAAACGGTTGATATTAGTGCGAATATCGCGTCGGGCGAGCGTTCGTTCGTTACAACCGCTCTACCCAGGTCGCCGTATATTCGGACAATCGCCGCATATGGTCGCCAGCGGAATATCCGGAGATCTTCTTTCGCGGCTTGAGATCGTGGTCGCCATCTTCCAGCCAGAGCAGATCGATCTGATCTGACAGCGTATAGGATGCGACCTCTTCCCTTGATCCGAAGGGATCACGCGTTCCCTGGCAGATCAATGTGGGCGTGCGCAGGCTTTCCAGATGCGCGGTGCGGAGTTGGTCCGGTTTGCCGGGCGGGTGAAACGGATATCCGAGGCAAAGCAGGCCCCGGACTTTCTTCGCCACAAAACTCTCATCGGCGATCATGCTTGCAACGCGGCCTCCCATCGACTTGCCACCGATGACGAGTCTGCCGGCATTTAGTTCGCCGATCGCCGCGCGATATTCATCCAGGAGATGGTCGGCATGCGGAGGAGGCTTGACGGCTCCGGTCAGTCGACGCTGCGCCATGTAGGCGAACTCGAATCGCGCCACCCTGAATCCTCCATCTGCGAGCGCTTTCGATAGATCCGTCATCGACGCGGAATCCATCGCTCCGCCTGCGCCATGCGCGAGGAGGATCGTGAAGGTGGCCGTTTCCGGTCCCGTGATCAAAAAGCTGGTCATTCCTTTTGCTCTCATTGTGAGTCCATCACACTGGCAGCGTCATTCTGCGAGCGAATGTGCGATTTTAGCAAGAGCATGGCGTTTCATTCGAACCAAGGCTTTCCGATTTCCTGTCGCGTTTGAAATCAACGAGAGCCCTGGTTCTCCGGGCAAAAGCCCGAACTGGAATTGGCTGGAAGTGCGAAATTTGTGGATGGGTCGCCGCCGCTTCAGGGAGCCATTTTTCGGCCCCACCAGTCCCGCGTTAACGATTTGTTAACCATGAAGCAGCTAAAGCTTTTAAATCGAAATTAACCAAGTTTACTAACGTGTTAACCGAAGCGCGCTCCATTCGTATCAAAGGCAGATCGTTTCTTGCGGTCGTGCTGACGCCTGATCTGCCATTCGAGGACTGGCTCGTACGCCTCGACGACCTCGCTGCGCGCTCCGCTGGGTTTTTCCTCGGCAGGCCGGTGGTTCTGGACGTGAGTGAGCTCTCACTGGATCGTGCCGCGCTCAAGGCAATGGTTGCGGCTCTCGGTGAGCGTGGCGTCAGGGTGATGGGCATTGAAGGTGCACGGCCATCGCAGCTCGATGCCAGCATGCCGCCGGGCATGGTTGGTGGGCGCCCGGCTGCTGACGTCGAGATGCCCGCAGCTGATGCCCAGGCGCAGAAGCCAGGTAGGGCGCAGCCGGCCGAGGTGCGGGAAGTTGTTGCGCCGGTTGTGCGCGCTGCTCTGTCGTCGCTGGTATTGCACGAACCGGTACGCTCCGGCCAGTCGATCGTCTTTCCCGAAGGGGATGTAACGGTCATTGGATCCATCGCTTCGGGGGCTGAAGTTATCGCCGGTGGCTCGATCCACGTTTATGGCGCGCTTCGTGGGCGCGCACTTGCCGGATCGATCGGCAATTCGGCGGCGCGAATCTTTTGCCGCAAGCTTGAGGCCGAGCTTCTGGCAATCGACGGGATCTACAAGACGGCGGACGATCTGCCGGCGGAGCTGCGCGGTCAGGCCGTACAGCTGTGGCTTGAGAACGACGCGATCATGGCATCGCGACTGACTTAACTGGGTGAATGGTTGAAACAGGAGAGGGATATGGGAAAAGTCATTGTTGTAACCTCGGGTAAAGGTGGCGTTGGCAAGACAACCTCGACTGCGGCGTTGGGGGCAGCGCTGGCGCAAAGGAACGAGAAGGTTGTCGTCGTTGATTTCGACGTCGGTCTTCGCAACCTCGATCTCGTCATGGGTGCCGAACGTCGGGTCGTCTATGACATGATCAATGTCATCCAGGGCGATGCGAAGCTCACGCAGGCTCTAATTCGCGACAAGCGGCTGGAGACACTATTCCTACTGCCGGCATCCCAGACCCGCGACAAGGACTGCCTCACCGAAGAAGGTGTCGAGCGCGTCATCGGCGAGCTGAAGAAACATTTCGACTGGGTCATCTGCGATAGCCCAGCCGGTATCGAACGCGGCGCAACGCTGGCGATGCGGCATGCCGATATTGCTGTCGTCGTCACCAATCCGGAAGTTTCCTCGGTGCGTGATTCCGATCGCATCATCGGTCTTCTGGATGCCAAGACGGAAAAGGCTGAGCGCGGCGAGCGCATCGAAAAGCATCTGCTTCTGACCCGCTACGATGTCACCCGCGCCGAACGCGGCGACATGCTGAAGGTGGATGACGTGCTCGAGATCCTGTCGATCCCGCTGCTCGGCATCATCCCGGAAAGCATGGATGTGCTGCGTGCTTCCAACCTCGGCGCTCCGGTCACGCTTGCAGACCAGAACAGCGCGCCGGCAAAGGCCTATTTCGAAGCAGTCCGCCGCCTTAATGGTGAAGTTCTCCCGGTGACGGTACCAGGCGAGAAGCGGGGTCTGTTCGGTAAGATCTTCGGACGGAGGGCAGCATGAGCGTATTCGATTTCTTTCAGAAGAGGAAAACCGCGCCGGTTGCGCGCGAGCGCCTGCAACTGCTTCTGGCACACGAGCGTATGTCTCCCGGTTCGGATCTCGTATCTCTTCTCAGAGAGGAGATCCTTGCCGTTATCGCCAAACACGTCGAGATCGAGGGTGATCGCCTGCAGATAAGGATTGATCGTGGCGAGAACGTCTCGATCCTCGAAATCGACGTCGAGATCCCCGCCAAAGCAGCCCGGGCGGCTTGAGGTTCGAATAGATTATCCGGGAGACGGAAATGTCTCCCGGATAAGTCCTCATGATCATCATGGTGATGGCACGCGGCAGATTTCTGTTGCTACAGGACCACCGGCGATAGACCACAGTCCGCGCGGAACGCCTTGAAACCACTGAGCGCACGCAGCGAGCGGCCGTCATCGATGGCGGCGAGGTCGAGAATGACAGCGTTGGCGATCGTCATGGGAACGACGAGCGATTGGGACTCGCCGGCTTCACCGCGGGAAACCGAGATCTGACGGTCGGGTGCAGGATCGATGCGGGCGCTGAGCAGATCGGTCAGCGCCAGGACCTTGGCGCCTCTTTCTGCGGCAATCTTCCTGATCTGATGGATGAGTGGCGAGGCCTTGCGGAAAGCGAGCAGCCAGACAACGTCGCTAGGTCCCAATGTCGCGAGCGCTTCGGCGATCAGATGCATCTGGCTGGCGAGATCGACTGCCGGATAACCCGAGCGATTGAGCCTCAGCGCGATGAGCGAGGCAAGGGCGGCAGAATGGCCACGCCCGAAGACGAAGACCCGGCGGCAATCGCGTAGCACTTCCGAAAAGCCTCTGACATCGGCATCGGAGACGGCGTTGCGCACCTGCTGTAGGGCTGCAATCTCGCTATCGAGAACGGAGGAAAGCACGCCGCCGTCTTCCGCCCGGACGAGACGGGCGGCCATGCGGGCGGCCGGACTTTCGAAATCGCCGCCTCCTTCGATAAGATTCGCCTGCAGGAAGGTGCGGAATTCAGGATAACCTTTGAAGCCGAGGCGGCGTGCCAGCCGCACGGCTGAGGCCGGGTGCACTCCGGCGCGGAAGGAGACGGCCTTACCGTTTTCCATCGCGGCGCGAATGGGGTCCTGCATCATCACGTCGAGAAGGCGCGTGTCGGCTTCGGTAAGCTTTGTCGAGTTGCGGCTGATAAGATCGCCGAGAAGCTGCGGAATTTCGCTCTGTCTTTCCATTGCATCACTTCTTGCGGTGCCGCTTCCGAGGCAGGAGCGGTCAGCGGCGTCTAAATTCGACGATCTCCGGCTGAAAGATCGACGCGGCTCCCGCTCTGGTTATCGAAAAACACGGCCTGGTCAAGGTCGCACATGACCCAGAAGTTGTCGGCATGGCGCGGCACATCCTTGCGCGAACTGGTGAGCGTGATGCGCCCGGCCGGGCTGTCGCAGTGGAGGATGATATCAGAACCTGTCATCTCCGACAGCATGAGCCGGACAGGCAGGGCGGGTTCGGCAGGTTCCTCGGCACGGATCGCCATGGATTCGGGTCTTAATCCGGCGGTCAGTCCCTGCCGGCCCTGCCAGCCGGGAAGATGTTCGACAGGCAGGAAATTCATTGCGGGAACGCCGAGGAAGCCCGCGATAAAGCGGTTCTGCGGCTGGTCATAGATCGCTTCAGGAGCGTCGAACTGCAGGAGATCGCCGTCCTTCATCACCGCAATCCTGTCGGCCAATGAGAGTGCCTCGGTCTGGTCATGCGTCACATAGACGATGGTGGCGCCGAGCTGGCGGTGCAGCTCCTTGATTTCGGTGCGCATGGCGACGCGCAGTGCGTTGTCGAGATTCGACAGCGGTTCGTCCATCAGGAAGATGGAACTGTTGCGCGCCATCGCCCGTCCCATCGCCACACGCTGACGCTGGCCGCCTGAAAGCGCGCCCGGCTTGCGATTGAGATAGGGTTCGAGCTGCAGTGTCTTGGCCACACTTTCAGCCCGCGCATTGCGCTCGGCCTTGGGCATACCGCGCAGTTCCAGGCCGAACGCAATGTTTTCGCGCACGCTCATGTGCGGATAAAGCGCATAGTTCTGGAAAATCATGGCGATGTCGCGATCCTGCGGCGCAAGATCGTTGGCACGCCGGCTGCCGATTTCGATATCGCCCTCTTCGCAGCGCTCCAGCCCGGCAATCAGGCGCAGCAGGGTGGACTTGCCGCAGCCTGACGGGCCGACGATGACCACGAACTCGCCCGACTTGATATCCATGGACACGCCGTGGAGGACTTCCGGCCCACCGGGATAGGACTTTCTGATGTCGCGAAGGGTGATACCGCTCATTGTGCGCCCTCCGCCCCGAAGCTGTTGCGAATGGCAATGGCAAGGCTCGGCCGGTCCGTCGTGAAGACCTTGACGCCGAGTGCCAGCACCTTTTCGATCTGCCGTGCCGAATGGGCGGCCCAGCAACCGAAATCGAGACCGGCTGCCATGATTTCGGCCATCAGAGCGGAATCGGCGGTATCCACATGGACGCCGATTTCGGGGATGTCATGCGCTTTCGCCACTTCAATCACAGCCCTGGTCCCAAGCTGACGCAACACTGGCGGACTGACGAGCCAGAGCTTCGGTTGGCTGGTGGCCGCCGACAGCGCATCCTGCGATTCCACCAGAAAAGATGAGAAGATCGTCCTTTCAAGCATGTTATGGCGCGCGAGCGTTTCGACGACGCGGGGCACGAAGTCGTCGTAGGGGCGGCCATCGACGCCAGGCTTGATCTCGCAGCGAAAATTCACCGTGCTGTCGGAATAGATCGCACAGAGTTCTTCCAGCGAGATCGGATGTCCGCCGGCGCCGTAATTGATGACGGCGGCGCGAACCTCCGCTTCGCTTATGGCGGCGATCGCGCCGCTCCGGTCCGTCGTGCCGTCAAGCGTTGCGTCGTGATGGATCATGATCGCGCCATCGGCTGTCGGATGGACGTCGAACTCGACCTCTTCCAGCGGCATTTTTGCCGTTGCGACGAAACCTTGCGGCGTGCTGTCGCCGAACTCCAGAGTGCCGCCGCGATGCGAAGCGATGCGTGTCATTCTATGCTTGTCCTTGTTCATGATTATTTGACCGCGCCGAGCGTGATGCCGCGCACGAGATGGCGCTCGACCAGCAGGAAGCCGAGCAGCACGGGCAACATGCTGAGGGTGCAGGCGGCCATGACGAGCGGCCAGTCGACCAGGCCCTCACCGGGATTGATGCGATAGAGGCGGGCAAGGCCGATCTGCAGCGTGTAGAGGTCTTCCTTGCCGACGGCGACGAGCGGCCAGATGTAATTGTTCCATTCGGTGATGAAGATATAGAGGCCCATCGAGAAGATGGCGGGCTTTGCAATCGGCACGATCACCCGCCAGAGCACCTGCAACGGTGTCGCGCCATCCATATAGGCGGCTTCGTCCAGCGCCTTCGGAATACCTTTGATGTATTGGCGCAGGAAGAAGGCGGCAAAGCCGTTCGAGATCGCCGGCAGGATGAGGCCGGCATAGGTATCAAGCAATCCGGCCTTGGCAAGCGTCAGATAGTTGGGGATCAGGCTGATATGGCTTGGGATCATCAAGGTTGCGACGGTCGCCCCGAAGAGGAGATTGCCGCCGCGAAACTGGTAGCGGGCAAAGGCGAAGGCGGCCATGGTCGCGACCGTGATGCCCAGCAGCGTCACCAGGCCGGAGACGATGATGCTGTTCAGAAGATAGCGAGCGAAATTGTACTCGGTGACGGCACGAACATAGTTGTCCAGCGTGAACTCGTACCTGCCCGTGTAATAGGCTTGCACCGTCTCGAAGGACATCCAGATCGAATAGAGCACGGGCGACAGGAAGATCAGCCCGGCAAGCAGCGCGAGCCCGGTCAACAGGCGGTTCTTAAGCCTCATAGTGGACCCTCCTGCCGATGACGAAGGATTTGATCAGCGCGAGCACAATCAGGAAGATGAAAAGCAGGACGGCGAGCGCCGAACCCCTGCCGATGTCGAAGAGGGTAAAACCCACGCGATAGAGCAGGTTGACGAGCATGTCGGTAGCACCTGCAGGGCCGCCATGGGTCATGATGTTGACGATGGTGAAGACCTGGAAGGCCTCGATCACGGAAATCACCAGCAGGAAATAGGTGGTCGGCATGACGAGCGGTACGGTGATCCTGCGGTACACATGGAAGCGCCGGCCGCCATCGACGGCGGCGGCATCATAGAGCTCCTGCGGCACGGCCTGCAGGCCTGCGATATAGATGACGATATCGTAGCCGAGCTGTTTCCACGTATTGACAAAGATCAGCACCCACAGTGCAAGCTGCGGATCCTGTAGCCATTGCACCTTGCCGAGACCGAGTGAGGTCAGCGCGGCGTTCACCATGCCATAATCGGTGGCGAAGACCCAGGAGAAGACGACCGCAATCGAGACGGTTGATGTGACGGAGGGAAGGAAGAGTGCCCCGCGCAAGAGCCGCGAGGGCAATGTCTCGCGGACGAGATAGCTTGCGACCGCCAGCGCCAGCGCCAGTCTGATCGGTACTGAAATCAGCGCGAAGATGGCGGTGACCTGTAGCGAGTTCCAGAAGTCGCGGGAATTCAGCAGCAGGCGGTAGTTCTCAAAGCCGACGAAAGGCATGGTCGGCGACAGGAAGTCCCAGTGCCGGAAACTGAGGTTCACGCTGGTGATGACGGGAATATACGTGAAGACCGTGATGAAGATCATCAACGGTGCGACGAGGAGATAGGGTGTGAGTTTGCGCAGCATGGGACCGGAACAGTTGAGACGACGGGCCGTTCAAGACCCGCCGTATTGCTGAAGTGAGAGGCTCAGTTGCTGGAACGCTTGGCTTCTTCGCGCGTCTGCGCGGCAAAATCCTTCATCGTTTCAGTAATATCGCGCTGGCCGAGCGCCATGGCTTCCCACATCTTGTATTCGGTCGAGCGCATCCAGGTGACGACGGGCGGACGGGCACGGCCATGAGCGAAATCAAGCTGCTTGATGGCGACGTCGATGCCCTGCTTCTTGGCAAGCGCTTCGATGGCAGCCGGCTGGGTGGCGCTCTTCTTGTTAATCGGCAGGTAGCCGGTTGCTGCAAACCAGATGGAATTGGCTTCCGGCGAAGCGGCGTAGCTGATGAACTTGTAAGCGGCGTCCTGAACATCCTTCGAAGAGGTTGAGAGGATGCCGATACCGGCGCCGCCGATCGGAACGGAGCAGACCTTGTTGCAGGGCATCGGGCGGACTTCGAGTTTGTCGCCGAGCGCCTTTTTGGCGCCACCGTAATCGCCCGTCGAATTCAGCGAGATGCCGACCTTGCCGGCAAAGAAAGCGTCGCGGCCGACATCTTCATCGGTGACGCCATCGGGAGAGGCGACCTTCTGGTCATGCACGAGCGAGGCCATCCACTGATAGGCTTCGATCGTGTTCGGCGAGTCGAGCAGGATATCGTTGGTCTTGGAATTGATCAGTTCGCTGTCGTTGGACATCACGAGACCCCAGCGGGCGAACTGGCCGGGGGCCGCAATGCCGCTGATGCCTTCCGAGCCGAGCTTCTCGGTGATTGTCTTCGAAACGGCAAGAATATCTGCGAAAGTCTTTAGGGACGGTTCCGTCGTGAAACCGGCACGCGCCAGGATGTCTTTGTTGTAATAGAGAACCGGCGTGGAGGAGTTGAACGGCACGATGTAGTTCTTGCCGTTGTAGACGCCGACCTCGCGCGCGTAGTCGTAAAGGTCGTCCTTCAGCGGGTCGGCGTTGAAATAGGGCGTGAGGTCGATCAGCGCGCCGCGGTCGGCGAAGAGACCGTAGCGGGTGACTTCCATGATGACGGCATCAGGCGCGCGTTTGGCGGGAATGGCGGCCTGCAGCTTGGCGACGATATCATTGTAGTCACCGACGAATTCGCCTTCGATATGGATGCCGGGATTGGCAGCTTCGAAATTGGTGATGATCTTGTTGAGCGCCTCGCCGGACGATTTGCTGAAGCTGTGCCAGAACTTCACGGTCGTATCCGCATGCGCCGAACCGACCATGGACATCAGAGCGACGAGGGTGACGGCAGCTGTGTTCCGCAATTTGTTTGACATAATCTTCTCCTCTGCAAAAAAAATTGCATTCCGTTTTGGTGAGAGATAGTTCGCAAACGAAACAGTTTGTTGAAGGCTGTGCGAAGTTTTCGTGACAGAGGAGGGCGGGGATCTCTAAGTCCGATGCCTGGTGAAAGCGAGCTTCAGTTCGGCGGTGAGCGAATGCGCCGCTGAAGAGTGGTTGGGCTTCTGTCGGCGGCTGGTCGAACGCTGCGGTGCTTTATGCTTTGCAGGTAGCTGACAGCGTGATATTCCCGATGACGCCCGCCTTTATCTCAAATGTTAAATAGAGATCATATGTCCCAGCAAGAAGACGCGGCGAACACGTCGCAAATGGATTCAGCTCCCCAGCCCATGGCAAGGCCTCAGCGTAAATGGCTGGGTGATATCGAACGCCTCAAAGGATTGGCTATCATCCTTGTCGTTTGGGGACATACCTATGATACAGCTTTCCCTGTGTGGGCTATTGATCTGCGGAAGGCGATCTACGCTTTCCACATGCCGCTCTTCATGTTCCTGAGTGGTTATGTCTTCGTCTATGTCGGCGCTCACAAACTGAAGGGGTCGCTGTCGGCCTATACGTCAAAGCGCGCAAAGCGGCTTCTTATTCCGTTCTTCATCATGGCGGCCATCGTCATTCTCGGAAAATTCTTTGCAGGTCAGTTCGTATCGGTCGACAAACCCGTCAATGACCTGCTCCTCTCTGTTCAGCACGTCTTCATCCATACCGAGCAGAGCCCGTCCATGTTCGTATGGTACCTGATCGTGCTTTTTTACTTTTCGATCGGCACCACGTTCCTGTTCTCGCGCATGAATGTAAGCCTGAACATATTGTTTGCGGCGTCGATCATCATGTTCGGCCTGCACGTCATGATGTTCTACAGTGACTCGATACTGGACTACGTCTACATAAACCGCATTTTCATGTTCTATGCGTTCTTCATGGCAGGCTGCGTCGCCTGCCTGCACAAGGACGTTTGGGAACGGTTCGTCGAGCGGTATTTCATTCCCGCGACTGCGGTCTTCCTCGTACTTCTTTATCTCTCCTTCGATTCCGAATGGCGCTATTTCCTCGTTGGCATGGCATCGCTCGTCGTTTTCCACGGCCTGATCCGTTCTCGGCTTTGCAACCAGAACCGCGTCCTGGAATTCATTGGCCAGAACGCGTTCGCCATCTACCTGTTGAACACCATGTTTGTCGGAGCGGTGAAGGCCGTCTTCGGGCGGTTCTTCTCGATCAGCGATCAGGCGCTGCTGCTTCTCCTCCTTGCGACAACGGCCGGCGTCGTCGGGCCAATCATCGTCAAGTATGCAATCGGCCGCATCGGATCGCTGCGTCCAATCGCTGCTGCCATGGAATGAGGAGAGGGCGCGGTTCAAACGGGCCGCGTATCCGCAATTGAAGCGGAACCCGGGTTTAGTCCCGGGTAATTTCCAGGTAAGTGCTTGGTAGGTATTGTCCCTTGAAAACGGCTTTCCAAACAGGGAAAGCCGTTTCGATTTCTTCCTGATTCAGCTGGCGGTGCGCGTTCTTGCCTCTGGGACATCCGTCTCATCGGCGGTCGGTACCGTCTTGTAAACCTTCTGGCGCTCGTCTTCGACGCTTTTGCTGCCAGCTTTCTTGGACCAGCGCTTTGTCGTCGTCGTCGTCAGGTTATAAAACGCGTAGGCTACGACGACTGTCAGGATCAGGCTTGTCGAGAATCGAAGCCAGTAGTTTCCAGCAAAAACCAGCCCGACGACAAACCATACGTGCAGATGCCATAGATACATTTCATAGCTGATGCGCCCGCCCATTTGGATGGGCCGCCATTCTGCCAGGCGAACGAGTTTTTCCGTTGCCGTTCCGAAAACAAAGGCGTTGATCAGCAGAAACATGCCGAAGCCGTGGACGGTGTAGCGGAAGGTGTCCTGGAAAAACTCATTGCGGAAGGCAATGCCGCCAAGCAGAAGAATGATGGCGAACAGGAAGGTCTTCCAGCCACGAAGTTTGACCAAATGGCTTCTGATCGCTTCATTGGCGAGGCCGAATGTCAGCAGGCAGCCCCAGGCGATCGAATCCAGGCGCGTCAGCGTGAAATAGTAATTGAAGCTTTCCGGGTCTGGAACGGTATAGGCGGCCAGGATACGCAGCGCCAGGCTGAAAATCAGGACGCCGATGAGCAGTACAACGCGAGAAGACCACGTCCGCAGGGCAAGAAGCAGGAATGGGAAGAACATATAGAAATGCTCTTCGACAGCCAGCGACCACAAGGGACCGTAACTGTGAATTCCTTCGGGCATCGGTGTGAAGACATTCATCACCACCGGTACGTTGCCTAGATAGAAGATCGCCAGCAGAATCTGGCTGACAAGTACGTTCTCGCGATCGAAAATCAGATAGATCGGCACGGTTATGGCGATCATCAGAAAAAGCGGTGGCATCAGCCGCAGGAATCGCCGGGCGAAAAAGCGCGGCAGGGATATTTTCCCATAATTCCGCTCTTCCGACAGCAGGAGTCTCGAAATCAGAAAGCCACTGATCGCAAAGAAAATCGTGACGCCGAAACCACCGGGGATCGCGGCCGAGAGCCGGAAATGCGCAACGACGACGATCAGGACTGCGGCAAACCGCAAGCCGTCAAGACCTCTTATATAACCATAGGCGGGATTGTCGGCCGGCGGCGGGGAGGCAGGTGCTAGCAGCGTCATTGAAAGCCTTTCGTTCGCTCGATTTTCATCGATGATTCAAGCAAGATTTTTACCGCTGTCATCCATGCGCGCCAGCCTATGCTTGCGCGTATCATAGTTGGCAGCGGTTATGTCTATCGGTACCTGAGAAGAGCCGAGAACGATTTTGTCCCTGCTTTCTTAGGACCCCGGAGTCATCGCGTCCAGATACATTTTCTCTCTCGCTTCAATTCGGACAGGAGAAATTGGCGACGAATTCCGATATGATACCGCATTGCAACAAAATTCGGAACGGCTTCTGGCGAGATCACAATATTTCGCGAAATTGTCACAGTCGCGCCGTTTGCACTTCCTTCCTTTGTGCTACGGTGCCAATAGAAAATGGCTCGTGGCTGTGGCGCCGGGAAGGGCCTTATGGCTTGGCACAGCTGCATTCCGTTGATAGTCTTAGGCCTGATTTAATTGTAGAAGCTGGAGAGCGCTCCATCGCCAACCCTTCCAAAAGGCTCCAGAATTCCGTCAAAGCTGCCCGATGAAGCGCCAGGACATCTGTTGCGGTCGACATGGGTTGCCGGACGCCGCGTCCATCTCTTCGGTCTGATATAAATACCCGCCAAGGAACCAGTATGCACGAAATCTATCAGAAGGTATTCGGTGTCGGCAAAGCCATCAAAGGTCTCGACGGCCTTCGGGCGATTTGTGTTCTCTTCGTTCTGACCGATCATGCGGGCCTGACAAAAAGGTCGGAGTCGGGCACGCTTGCCGTCTGGGTATTCTTCGCCTTGAGCGGCTTTCTCATCGTGCCCATCCTGTTTCGGGCGCGGCAGCGCATCGAAGCGGGCAGCTCCGATGCTGCAACCGAGATCGTGCTTTTCATGCGCAATCGAGCCTTGCGGATATTCCCGGTCTATTATCTGACACTCGCACTGATCTTCCTGTCGACCGTTACCCTCGTCGCGGGCGACAATGTCGACAAATTTTACGGCAGCGTCAGCTGGCTCGTGACCTACACGACGAATATCTATATCGGCTTCGTCAGACATGATTGGCTGGGGCCATTGTCTCACCTGTGGACGCTTGCGGTGGAGCAGCAATTCTACGTGCTGTTCCCGCTGCTGTTCATCTGGCTGCCATCCCGATTCTGGCGGTCCAGTCTCCTGATATTCCTGCTTCTGCTGCTTGCGGTTCCGAGCCTTTGGGTGTTCGACGATGAGCTCATGTTCCGCGTCAACTCGCTGTCGGGCTTTTATGCTATTGCGGTTGGCGGAGTTTTTGGCCTCTTCGCCAGACAGCTTGGCACGATCAACTTACGCTTTTCCGGTTTGGCGATCCTAGCGCTCGGCGTACTTCTGGTTCTGCAGCACCTCTATTTCATTTTTGGCGGACATCCAAACGCAGCCCTGATCATTGCTCCGCTTCTGTCCGGTTTGATGATCATGCTGGTGACGGTCTGCCAGAACTCTGCCGCGACCCGATTTCTTGATCTTCCGCTGATCCGCGGCGTAGGCGTTGTCAGCTACGGCTTCTACCTGTTTCACGGCCTGCTGCTTGGTCCGTCAGGACGGCTTGTCGCTATAGCAACGGGGATGCGGGACGGGACGGCCTTCCAGATCATGCAGATTGTTACGGCTTTCATTCTGACAATGATCGTAGCAATCGCTTCCTTCGTCTTCTTCGAAGAGAAGATCATGCAGATGAAGAAAAGGCGTGTGGCGCCGACGACCGTTGCCGCCGGTTCCAATGGCTGATGAAACTTGCTGCCGGTTTGATCGCTCTCTTTCTTCTGCAGGGGGCTGATGTGGCCGCGGCAGGACTGAAGATCGTAACGTTCGGCACATCGCTGACGGCAAGGGGCGGATGGCAGGCAGGTCTCGAGAACGCCCTCGAGCAGTGCCTTCACCGCCCCGTTGATATCGCCATTGTGGCAAAGAGTGGCTCAACCACCGAATGGGCTTTGTCTTCTGTGGACCGGGTGATCGCCGAGAGCCCTGACATAGTGCTCGTCGAGTTTTACGCCAATGACGCTGCCTTGAACCGCTGGATGAGCGTCAGTGCCAGCCAGCGGAATTTTTCAACCATCCTCGAGAGGCTGCGGACGGGACTGCCCCATGCCCGTATCTTTATGATGGTGATGAACCCTATGTCGGGACTGCGGGGTGCGATCAGACCCTTTCTCGAGAGCTACATTTCGGCTCACCGCAGTGTTGCGGCAGAATGGAACGTTGCGGTCATCGATCACAGCGCCGGCTGGGCGAAGCTATCGAGCGGCGAGCTCTCAACAGGAATCCCGGATGGCGTCCATCCCGCGCCTGCCGCTGCGGCTGAAGTCATGGTGCCGACAATCGTCGAGGTGATCGGCGGGACATGCGCCGACTGAGCTCAGCTCAAGCAAAGCCTGCCATGCCCGGGAGAAGTATTCCTAAGATATTGGAATGACTGGCGCAATTCCATCGCTCGCCAATCGATTGCCGGCTGGCAGGCAATATCGGTCAGCGATTGTTATTTGATCTCGGCTGGACGATGGCTGGGCCTGGCGTTTCTTTGTATCTGATCTTCGCCGGCACACCGACCGCAATAGCTCCTGCCGGCACATCCTTGACGACGACGGCGTTCGCTCCGATCACAGCGCGTTCGCCGATGACAACGGCGCCGAGGATTTTCGCACCGGCGCCCACGTCCACTCCATTATGCAGGATCGGCACCTCGTTCGGCTTGTCGGCTGATTTGTTGCCGATCGTCACACCTTGACGCAGACGGACATCATTGCCGATCCGCACCTCGGAGTGGATGATAATCGATCCGAAATGCTCAATGACACACCGCTCGCCGATCTTTGCGTTGGCTCCGATATATATTCCGAAAAAGATCTCGGAAAATTTGATAAGAAAGACATGAATGACTTTCAGCGGCAGACGGATAGGCGCGAACTTGATCGAACGTACAGCGCTTCCGTATCTGTGAAAGGCAAGCGCCCAGAAGCCTTGTGAGATCAGGGCTCTCTTATGACTTCGAAAGTCTCCAGCTATTTCTCTAAACATGACGACTCGCTTCCTTGGAAAACTACGCCTTTTTCCAGGCTCTTATCATTCGCGCTCTGTTCCACCATCCGCGCAGGGCATCCCGGTCGAGCAGCCCGATGCCGACGACATAAGTCGCGACGAACAGCATTCCGAGCATCATCGCCTTCAGCAATATGGGATAATCGGGTGAGATGGCATAAGACCTTGTCAAATGAACCGCGGCCAAGGCTGCGAGGGCCGACAAGAAGAAAGCCCCACACTTGCTGACAATTGTTTTTACAGAAACTTCAGTTTTGTGCGATCCGTAAAGTATACCTCCAACAATAACGGTTATATGGCAGCAAACATATGCCGTTACAAGTGTAAATACGCTGCTATGTTGAAGAACAGTCAGGATCACAGCAACAAGCAGTGCGGCACAGCATTGCATCCGGAAAACGACACGCGGCAAGCCCCATGCGTTCAGCATGACTTCATTGCAGTAGCCGATGGATTGGGCCGCTCCGAGAATTGCCGCCAGGAACATGATGTAATCGGAATCTATGCCGTTGCTTCCGAAGCAGATGCGGGCGATCTCGGGCGAAAGCGCGGCAATCGAGATGAAGGCCGGCGCGGAAATCATCGAAAGTGAGCGCAGGCTCGTATAGAATGCCTCCCTGAGGAGTGGTGGGCGGTCAACCAGACGGGAAAAGTGCGGAAGATTGACGTCGACCATTACGGCGGTCAGCATTTGTGCGACCACCGCAGGAACGCGCGATCCCATGATATAGAGTGCGAGTGCGGCCGGCCCGAAAAAAATCGGAATAACGATCTCGATCATTCGAAGCGACGCGTAGTTGAGCACGCGAGACCCGAAGATGCCTAAAGCGTAATGGAGAACGTGCTTCATTCCGGCAATCTGCGGGGCGGCAGGCCGCAACACAGGCGGATACCAGAGAAAGGCGACGTTGATGACAGTGGTCGCCAGCAATTGACCGACCATGCTGTAGACGCCGAAGCCCAGGAAAGCCATGGCCAGTCCGGTCAGCGCGCCGAATACGGTTGATGCCAAGGAACGGAACGCAAGGCGCTTGAACTGAAACTCCTTGCGGAGCAGGGCCTGCGGAACATACCCAAAGCTGTTGAGGACGAGCGAGAGACCGACGAGTTGCAGAACAGGCTCTATGCCCGTGACGCCCAGCAGGCCGCCGATTTCGGAGGAGAAAAGCGTCAGGAGTGCATAGATAAGGACGGCGAGGCCAAAGTTCAGGATCAGAATGCTCGTCGTCATGCCGCGCGTGATGTCCTGCGTACGGACGATTGCATCGCCGAAACCGTTATCGGCAAACAGCTCCGTCAGCGACACCAGCGCATAGGCTGCCGCAAACATCCCGATCTCAGTTTTATCGAGAATACGGGCCAGCACAAAAAAGGTGAGGATAGTGCCAAAGCGCGGTCCCCAGTTGCGAACAGCTGACCAGAGTACGGAACTACGATTCATGCGCGCCTCGTTTTGGCATTGAGCGAAGACGTGAAGGGCTTCCCACCGCGATTATGCATTCCGCACCGCAGCAATATAGCGCGAAAGCGGCAGCTTTCCGCTCATAACTAAGGATGCGCCGACAAGAAGTTTGCGTATGAAGGCGACTATGCCGGGAAGGCTGCGGTTCTTGTGAGCGGCGATGGCATAGAGCGTCCCTGGGAAATATTTCGGCTTGAGGCTTGCGTCGTGATCTCGATGGCCGACGAGCGCGGCATCCGTAAAAAGGGTGCCACGGGCGAGATAGAAAGCGCGTATCGCGTAGTCGGTATCCTCGCCGCCATTGAGACGAGCACCGACTCCCAATGTTTCGTCGAATGCCGCCAAGTTCGGTAGCAGCCGTCCGCGGAAGAAGAATGTGTTCGATGATGCTCTCGATATCACTTTCTGCAATGCAGGTGCTTCCGTTGCCAGAACACTTCGGATTTCGGGTGTTGAGCTATAGCGGCAGAACCAAAAATCAATCTCCGGCTTCTCTGAAAACAGATTGGCAACCAGCGTTAGAAAGTTTTCCGGATACCAGCAGTCGTCATCCGGGAAGGCATAGATGCTGTCGGCGGTCACGACACCGGCCTTAGCGACGTCCTGAAGAAGGAGATTGCGAGCCGCCGAAAGCGAAATCTGATGATTGATACGTCGCGTGCTGATCCACTCCGGAAAGTCGGGATCGGCGGCATCGTCGGGAACATTCTGCAGAAGAAGATAAAGGTGGACATCGATCGAAGGGTCCGCGGCCTTGGCGCTTGCGATCGAATCAATCATCCTCTGGAGATGCTCGGAGCGACCCTGCTTTAGATTACTTGTCGAGAAAAGTGTGATTTTCGGCATGACTACTCTATTGTTCGAGAATATGTCAGTAGAGCTGTTTAACCTTCAGCGTGCGGCACGGCGTGCGGCCCTGATCTTGCGGTGCAACATAGACATTGCGGTCTGGGTTGAAAAGGAGAAAATGGCCGGTAAACGCTAACTTTGCCGCAAACATCCCTTTATGGTTATCTGCCACGAACAGCACGGCCAACCACCGGAATCGGAGAGACATATGCCAATGGCTTCAAAGGCCCGCCGGAAGGCAGAGCCTTTCAATCGCGTTGTATTGTGGCTGATTTTTGCCCTGCTCGTATCCGGAGTTCCGGCAAGCGCCGAAGAGCCGCTTCGATATCTTTTCGAGCTGCCAGCTGGCAAGGTTCAAGATGCCGGTGCTGGCAAGAAAGTTCGTCCTTTCATATGCTCGGTACCAGTCGCGCCGTTGATCGACATGAGTAAGCTGTTCAGCTTTTATAAGCCAAGCTACACGCAGTCGGAGGTCGATCCGGTCGCGATGAAAGCCTTCGCAAAGCGCTTGTGGCCGACAGGTGCCGTGACGAAGAGTATGCTGCAAATGATGCAGGCGGCGCTTGACGTGCCAAGACAACGAAGAAACGCTGCCAATTGCATCGTGCGGCAGACACGGGTCTGGGCGGATGCCAATGCGCTGCTCGGCGGCGTCGAGGACAATGATCCGCTCGGACATCGTCAGGCGGTTCTCGCGGGTGGGTGGACAACGATTTCCTTTTCGAACGCCTATGCGGTAGCAAAGGAAATCGCGCCGCCGCCAAGCTCTGCCGATGCGCCCATCAAGGCCTGGTTCGCCAAGCTTTCGGATATGCTCGTTGCAGAATTCACGCCGGCGCCGCGCGAGCCAAAATATGTCTGGCTCGACGGCAACAGCAACCATCGATACTGGGCCGCGGCCGCAGTTGGCCTGATGGCAGTTCATCTGCAGGATCGCAAGCGGTTCGACTGGTCGATGGATATTTTGAAATCAGCGCTGGATGAAGCGCCCTATGACGGCGGATTGCCGCGTGAGCTTTCCCGAGGTGGACGTTCGCTGAAATATCAGAATTTCGCCATGGATGCGATCGCGATCCTCGTGCGGCTTGCCGATGTCAACAATGTCACGCTTACTCCTGATCAGGAAAAGAGGTTGCGGGCAATCGCCGGATTTGCCGCGACGATGTATCTCCATCCCGACCAGTTAGAGGCAAAGATAGGATATCCTCAGGAGGTCGAGCCCGGTATGGTCACCTGGATCGATGTTCTGCTGCCGCATTTCAGGAGCCGCGATCCGGAGCTTGCCGAAAAGCTGGACCGGATAGCGCGGCCCTTGCGGCCGATGACCAATACCTTCGTCGCTTTGCCTGCGACCCGCCTCTTCGAAAATGGGAGTAGCAAATAAAAGGCTAGTGCCTATGCCTTTCGGACATTCGTGCCGCTCTTCCTCTGATCGGCAGCCCGTTCAGCTTCCGGGATGTCAGCGAACAGGAAACGGCCGTAGGGGCCGACTTCGATGTTTTCACGAATGATGGTTGCCGGATTGCCTGCGGCGATGCAGCGCGACGGTATGTTCTTGGTCACGACGCTTCCCGAGCCGATGACGCACTCGTCGCCAATCTCGACACCTGGGAGGATTATGCTTCTGGCGCCGATAAAGCAGTGCTTGCCGATCTTGGTATTGCGATAAAGGCCACGCGTTCTGTCGTGAGTAAGAATGGCCACGTCGAATGCGACATACGACTTTTCGCCAACATAGATGCCCTTGGGATAGGTCTTGTCCAGCCGAACGCTCAGCGAGAAGGTTGCCGTCGGATGAATGTTCATCCCCCAGAACCTCGTATAGTAATGGTACTTAGCCTTTACCAAAAGCGATCTCAGCCAGAGGAATTTGTTCAAGCTGCGTGCCATTAAACACCATCTCCTTGTTGCGTGAACATCTCAGTTCTATCGGTGCCGAACGCGGGGCATATAAAGCATGGACAACAGGCCGGTGGAAGCTGCTTTGTGTGCAGTGCCACAAAAAGCTTTGGATTGTCCGTTGTCGTTTCGCCTGGCGTCTCCGCGAATTTCTGTTAGCGTCGCGATGCCATCAGGGCGAGCAGGGTATCTAGCGTCCGTCCTGACGGGTCTGGCGGCTCAATTATGCCACAAGAGATCCGAATAGGCTTTACTCCCGCCCTTTAACACCAAGGCATGTTCGCATCGCAGGAACCGATATGAATGAGACATAATGTTTTTCGCGTTGTCTGCATCGTCGTTTCCATCCTCCTCCTCGTCGTTTCGCTCCAATATGTTTCCTATATCTGGCCCATGGCGATCGTCGGTGCGCTGCAGATGCAGATCTGCGTTGCGTGCCTTGCCATCATCCTTCTGTCCGCTCTCTCCGTCCGGCATTGGTATAGCCTGCTGCTCGGCGCGGCTTGCGTCGTGTTGATTGCCCACCCGATTCTGATGCTTAGGGAATTTGCTCAGCCGCCGGCATCAGGTGCGGTGCCAGCCTTAAGCTTGCTGTCGATCAAGATTGTCGATGAAAAAGTGGACGACGCGGCCTTGCAGCAGACGATTGAAGAGGCCAACGCCGACATTCTTATTGTGACAAGTGCCAGTTCCCTAGCCAACCGGCACGATCTCGCCCGCCAATCCTATCCATTTCGCATCGGCTGCGAGGACCCAGTCAATGCACGCTGCACAGTCATGCTTCTGTCGCGCCGGCCTCTTGCGGATACCCGTTTCCAGGAGTTGAGCCCTATTGGCAGTGAATTGGCTGCCGCTTCCCTTTCTATTGATGGAACGCGCGTCCGCGTTTTCGCCACGCGTCTTTCCAAGATGTGGTTCGATACGTTCCATAGCTTCGAGCTCTTCACCATCACCCGTGTGCTTCGGGGCACCCGCGAGCCTGTCTTGCTGGCCGGAGATTTCAGTGCACCTGTCATCGTGCCGGACATGCGCTGGTTCCTTGGCAACAACAGGTTGCGCAATGCCTATTCAGAGCCGGCCACTTGGCCCGTCGCTTTCGGCCCTCTCGGCATCAGCAATGATCACGTCTTTTTCAGAGCGCCGCTTTCCGTCCTGTCCTTCAAACGGACCGATGAAAGAGGGCAGTCGGGATATATTTCGCTTCTTTCCGATGTCGCAATCACGACTGAGTAAGATGCGCGCTACGCGGGAAGTTTTCGCCCCGCAATTGCGATACACTCAAAATTATTCAAAAAAAACCGATAGTTGATTAAAACTTTAATTGTTGTTCGGTGCCAATCTTAAACCCGTGGCCCTCAAAATAGCTCCTGCAGCACTGATGCTTCTGGAGATTTTGATGCCTAGCACGATCTATCTCGATACCACGGCCGGCGAGACCGAATTGCGCAAAGCGCTTGCGACCGTTGCCAATAGCGGCGGCACGGTTGTGCTGGCAAAGGATGCCGATATTACGGTCAGCAAGGCGATCTATGTCGCAATCGGATCAGGCGATGTCACCATAGATCTCAACGGCGGCACCCTGCATCAGGTCACGGCTACTGAGAGAGTTCTCGGTGTTGGGGGAGCGGAATCCCCCCTACAAAGCGTCACGCTCGGATCCGACGCATCGAACAATGCAACCATCACCTATGCAACCCTGCCGCAGAACATACAGGTCGGCAGTTGGATAAAAGTGACTGCAGATGACAGCCTGCCAGGAGACCATATCGACCCGGGTGATGCCGGTCAGACGACGAAGCTTGGGCAGGCGGCCAAAGTCATTGCCATCAATGGCAACACAGTCGTTCTTGAAGGCTCGCTCGTCGAGCAGAATCTTTACGCGACCAATGTCCGTGCGACCGTCTATGCCGAAGGCCAGTTTACGATCAAGAACGGCACGATCGATGGCGTGAGCGGCGAATACAGCACGACCGGCGGCGATCTGCTCAACCTGCGCAATCTGGTCGATGCGGTCGTCGATAACGTTAGGATAAAGGACGGTTCTGGTGGCATCAATATCGTTAACAACGTCAATGCCCACCTGACTGATATCATCGGCGCCAATCTGTATGCTGCCATTCACACCGGTGCGTCACTGAACACGCTGATCGACGGCCTCTTCGCCGAGCACGTCGGTCAGGCCATCGCGGTTCAAGGCATCGGAACGATCGCAAATGCCGCAAGCGCATCGGCCTATGGCGCCGAAGTCAATTTCCTTGCCAAGAATTCGGTCGTCTACGACGCATCGAACTCGGCATACGACTTTCATTCGGAGAGCCGGAACGGAGTCTATACGGATGATCTCTCGTTCTATTCGCGCATGTTCGGCGATTTCCGAGGGATAGGGAATTCCTTCACCAATAGCGGCAGTGTCGGCGATGCCTACGGTATACAGTTCTATGAATATGGCGATGGCGACGCCCGCAATTCGATTGTCGACAACCTAATCCTGCGTGAAATACAGAACTACGCCTTCATCATATCGAATTCGCCGGAGGCGAATATCGTCAAAAACAGCGTCTTCGAGAGCCTTCTTCAGGGATACAACATCCCTGAGTCGATGGTCAAATTCCTCAATACGGTGCTGCTCACCGGTGTCGTACCCGGGAATGACACCCTTGTCGGCACGGCTGCTGCCGACAAGCTTCTTGGCGGTGTGGGCGCTGACAACCTCTCGGGCGGCGACGGTAACGACTATATTTGGGGCGGTGACAAAGCCGATTTGCTTACCGGTGGGACCGGACACGACCGCTTCGCCTATCATGCGCTGGGCGAAGGCGGAGATATCATCACGGATTTTCAAATGGGCGCGAATGGCGACGTTATCGATGTCTCGGTTCTTGCCGCGCGTTTGGGATGGGGAAGCGGTGACCTGATCACAGATGGCCATATCCGGGTCATCCAGAGCGGAACATCAACTCTAGTTCAGGCCAATGACGGTCAGGGCTGGTCGACGCTCGCCTTGTTGCAAAATACGGTTACCGCGGACTTCGATACGCACAATCTCCAGACATCGCTCTCTGCGACCATGCAATGGGCAGTCGACACGCCTACGTCTCCTTCGACGCCCCCGACGCCTCATACAGGCACGGACAAGGCCGATAGTTTCGCCGCCGGCAAAGGTGCCGACCTCTATTACGGTTCCGCCGGTGATGACAGTTACGTCTTCAACGATACCGGCGATCACGTCACTGGCGAATTGGCCGACGGCGGCAAGGATACGATATGGTCCTCCGTCGGCGTCGATCTACGCGGCGAGTCATTCGTCGAGAATTTGCGGCTTACCGGGGCTGCCGAAATCAGCGGTATCGGCAATGCTCTCGCCAACATGATTAGCGGCAATGCCCAGAGCAATACAATCGCTGGCGCCGGCGGCGTTGATTCTCTTTATGGAGGTGGTGGGGCAGACACGTTCTACTTTGCCGAGATGGGGGCGGCAAACAAGGATACGATCTGGGACTTTAGTGACGACGATAAGGTCATGCTATCGGAGTCGGTATTTGCGGGGCTCGATTCAAACGGCGATCATATTCTTGATGAGGCGGCGTTCACGATCTTGACCAAGGTGGGAGCATTTACGACGAGCAGCGGACCGCAAGTGATCTACAATTCGGCAAGCGGCATAGTCTCCTACGATGCCGACGGATCTGGCGGGAAGGCGGCGCAGGACATCGCTTTTATCGGCGTTAACAAGGCGTTCTTCGGTTACGACGACGTGATATTAACCTACTGACCTCGGATAGGCGGGGCAATCGATCTCTAATCCCGCCACCGATGGTCGCTCATCAGCGAGGTTTCGTCCAATTTAGGGCTGGTTTGACGTAGATAGATCAACAAGCGCTAAGTTCTTTTATCTTTTGGCTTTCCTGCTGTGTTTGTTACGTCTCTCGAAAGGCATGTTGACGTTAATTTTGTTGAGAGATTCTATTTTACCCAAAATTTATTTTATTTTAGGTTCGGGATCGGAGGCGCGACCTTGCTGTCACAGTGTCGCATATCTTTTAAGACGTTTCTGTGATGTTACAGAGAAGATCGCTGGAGGGGCATTACCTTCGGGCGCTGTTCAGAAGGTGTGGAAGATTTGAATAATTTAATAGCTGGCTTTGTGCTGCCGCAGAACAAGACCACCGGTGCTGAGGCTTTCTCGCGCTGCAAGAGCGCGTTCGTGGTGGTCGCACTGGCAAGCGCTCTGGTCAATATTCTATATCTGACCGGTTCGTTTTTCATGCTGCAGGTTTACGATCGCGTCATTCCCAGTCGCAGCATTCCCTCGCTCATCGCTTTGTCGCTGCTGGCGCTCCTCCTCTACGTTTTCCAAGGCGTTTTCGATGTTCTGCGCGGCCGTATGCTCGTCCGTATTTCCGGCGTCTTCGATGAGGTGCTGAGCGGGCGTATTTTCAACTCGGTCATGAGGGGACCGGTCAAAACGAGGGTTGAAGGCGACGGGCTGCAAACCCTTCGCGATTTCGATCAGATTCGCAGCTTTCTTTCGAGCTCTGGCCCGGCGGCGTTTCTGGACCTGCCCTGGATGCCCATCTACATTGCGATATGCTTTATGTTTCATCCGATCATAGGCGCGATTGCCATCGGAGGCGCATTGGTTTTGGTCGCGCTGACATTCCTCACCCATCGAGCAGCGCAGGTGTCCACAAAACAGGCTACCGAACTCGGCAATCGGCGCAATGCTTATCTGCAGGCCGCCCAGAGAAACGCCGAAGTTGTTCAGGCCATGGGAATGAGGGGCGATCTGGCCGACAGGTGGCTCGAACAGAATGATGCGTACCGGATGATGTCGCGCGCAGGTTCCGACACAGGCAACGTCTATTCCACGATCTCCAAAATTTTCCGGGCGGTCTTGCAGTCCGGAGTGCTTGCAACTGGCGCTGTTCTGGTAATCGAAAACCAGGCGACCGGCGGGATCATTATTGCATCGTCTATTCTTACGTCGCGATCACTGGCCCCTGTCGAACAGGCGATTGCCAACTGGCGGGGGTTTGTTTCAGCCCAGCAAGCATGGAAACGTCTTAAGACTACCTTCCGTGAATTGCCGGAGAATACGACCCCGCTCAGGCTGCGCGCACCTTATCGCCAGCTGACGGTGGAACAGCTCGTGAGTGGTCCCCCCGGCAGACAAGACTTCACCATCATGGGGATCAGTTTTTCGGTCGATGCTGGTAGCGCTGTCGGCGTAATCGGTCCTAGTGCGTCCGGTAAATCGTCGCTCGCCCGCGCGATTACCGGTATCTGGCCTGCCTATCGCGGTTCGGTCCGGCTTGACGGCGCCGCACTCGATCAATGGGATGACACGGCCCTCGGCGCACATATCGGCTACCTGCCACAGGATATCGAGCTTTTTTCGGGTACTGTTGCAGAGAACATCTCGCGATTTCAGCCAAATGCTGAGGCTGAAGCGGTTATTGCTGCTGCTGAAATCGCCGGAGTGCACGAGATGATCCTGCGTTTGCCGAACGGCTATGAAACCCAGATTGGTCCAAGTGGTTCGATGTTGTCTGCCGGCCAACGGCAACGCGTCGCGCTGGCGCGCGCTCTTTACAAGGATCCTTTCCTTGTTGTGCTGGACGAACCGAATTCCAATCTGGATGCTGAGGGAGAAGCCGCACTCGCGGAAGCTATTCTCGCCGTGCGCCGGCGCGGCGGTATCGTCGTCATCATTGCACATCGGCCCAACGCGCTCGCCGGCTGTGACTATGTGCTGATGATGAAGGATGGTAAACTTGCGGCATTCGGGCCTAAGGACGAAGTGCTTGCGAAGGTTTTGCGGCGGGAAATCAAGCCGATTCCCGCAGAACGATCGACCCTGAAAATTGTTGGCGATTCCCAGGAGCAGTGACATCGTGACGGTATCTGAATCTCAGCGGTCGCTGCGGCGCCATTCGGTGATGGTCGTCGCAATGGCAATCTTGCTTGTCGGCAACATCGGGGGGTGGGCAGCGACAACAACACTTTCAAATGCCGTCGTCGGCGAGGCAACTGTTGTTATCGACGACAACGTCAAGAAGATACAGCACCTTGTTGGTGGTATCGTTTCCGAAATCTCGGTCAGCGAAGGCAGCCATGTCAACGCAGGTGAGGTACTGCTGAAGCTCGACGGGACTTCCGTTAAGGCCAATCTCGGTATCATCAACAGCAACCTCGCGCAGCTTTACGTTCGTAGAAGTCGTCTTGAAGCGGAACGGCTTGGGCAACCGAATTTTTCAATGGACGAACTGCGGGCCAAGGGTGTCGATCTCGAAGGAAATAAGCTGCTGATTGATGGCGAATTGCAGCTCTTCAAGACGCGTCAATCTTCAATGGTCGGACGCAAAAAGCAGCTTGAAGAGAAAATGGCTCAGCTTGACGAGGAGATCAAAGGCGACACCATACAGCTGCAGGCGATCGACGATGCCACCACACTCGTCAATGAAGAGCTTGCTGCAACGGAAGAGCTTTATGAGAAGAAGCTCGTGACCATGCAAAAGATCAACAGTTTGAAACGCCAGAAGGCCGATCTTGATGGCAGCCGCGGTAGCCGGGTTGCATACCGTGCTCAGGCAGAGGGCAAGATTGCCGAGATCAAACTGCAGGTTCTTCAGCTTGATGCGGACCAAAGTGCCGAAAATTCCAAGGACCTCACGGATGTCGAGGGTAATATTGCGGAGATGGAGGAGCGTCGTATCGCTGCCCTCGATCAGCTTCAGCGGCTGGATTTGAAGGCTCCGCTGAGCGGCCGAATTTACCAGCTTTCCGTCCATACGCTCGGCGGCGTCGTCACGCCAGGCGAAACGCTTATGCTGTTGGCGCCGGACAATCGTGCCCTCACGGTCGAGGCAAAGATTGCAACGCGCAACATCGATCAGGTGCATGTCGATCAGGATGTCGACATTCGATTCACTGCATTCGATCAACGATCGACGCCTGAAGTTCAGGGCAAGGTCCTGTCGGTATCTCCAGATGCCATCACCGAAGAGCGCACAGGTGCAAAATATTATCCGGTGCGCATAAGACCGGAACCCGAAAGTCTCGCAAAGCTGCAGGGCATGAAGCTCTACCCCGGCATGCCGGCTGAAATCTTTATCAAGGTTGCCGATCGCTCGGTCATATCCTACCTGACCAAGCCGCTAACGGACCAGATGAAGCACACCTTCCGCGAGGAATAGCCGCCGACCGGGCTGCGCTAGGGACAGAAATGCAATTGCCAATCGGGCAGAGCGACAACGCTTGAATCGCGATAGCTTCTGGATTTCCAACTCAGCAGGAGAGCAAAAAATAAAGCCGCATGAGAGCAACTCATGCGGCTTTTTGCTTGTCTGCCTGCTATCGGAGATCAGCCCTGTCGCTTCACCTTCTTGTAGGCAGCGATGAGATTGGGGATCTGATACGGCCATGCAAGGCTGCTTGCGACACGCTTCCGGCCGATGGCGCCCATCCGCGCACGCTCTTCCGGATTTTCGAGGAGGGCTACGATTTTCTCGGCGAAATCCTTCGCATCGTTCGCCTTCGCGTAAAGCGAGGCTTCCTCGGCGCTGCGCCTGCCTTCGGTGACGTCAAACTGAACGATCGGCTTGCCGAGTGCCATGTACTCGATGATCTTGTTCATCGTCGACTTGTCGTTCATCGGGTTGACGCGATCAGGATTGACGCAGACGTCAGACGTCGACAGTACCTCGAGGAGATCATGGTCCGAGACGCGTCCTGTGAAGGTCACGCACTCCGAAAGGCCCATTTTTTCCGCATCGGCAGCTAGGCCCTTGGCACTTGGGCCGCCCCCGACCAGAACGAATTGGATGTCATCGCGACCCATCTGGTTCTTGATATAGGCCACGGCATCAAGAAGGATATCGACGCCTTCCTGAGCGCCCATCACGCCTACATATCCAACGAGGTACTTTCGGCCCTTCTTGAGTGCTTCATTGGGCTGTACTGCAACGAAACGCGAGAGATCCGGTCCGCTTCTGACAACGTAGATATCGTCGGCTTTCTTGCCGCCGCGCACCTGGGCGATTTCGCGATAGCTTTCATTTGTCGAGATGACGACGCGTGCACTCTTGAAGGTGATCCATTCGAAGCAGCACATCAGTCTCCAGAAGAAACCGCGCTTTTCATACTTGGCTTCGTAGAGCTCGGGATTGATGTCATGATGATCGAAGATATACGGAACACCGAAGAGCCGGAACTGCCACGCGACCAGGAAAATCAGGTCAGGCGGGTTGCAGCCGTGAACTGTGTCGAAGCCGTGACGGAAGAAAATCTTCCAGGCAAGGACGGTTTCCCAAAACAGCGCGACGCCGTATTCCAGCAGGTAGCCTAGCGCCCCGCTCGCATCGAGCGGCAGGGGATGCCGGTAAACATGGATCCCCTCGATGCATTCGTAGCGTTCGGTGAAGCCTTTTCCAGTCGGGCAGATGACGCAAACTTGTGCACCAGCGGCGGTCAAGGTCCGGGCTTCCTGCCAGACGCGACGGTCGAAGGGAACCGGCAGGTTCTCGACGACGATCAGCACTTTTCGCCCCTTGAGGGGCAAGGCACTGAGATCTGTCGCATCATCCGGGGCCATATCGATTGTTTCTTGAATTGCCATCGATTGCCTACTCTCGGTAATTCTCAAAGAATCGGCCTCCGGAGAGGCCGACGGCGTGTCTTTGCTTCTTAGTGCAAAGTATTTGTGTCAACCGTCTTTGCAGCTTTCACATCTATCTTTGCCAAACTTCCGTTTGTGTCGATCACCAGATCGTATTTGGTGCTTTCGGCCTCTTCCTTGGAAACCATGATTTCCGAGATGGATGGAAGGTGCGAGAAGGCATAACCCATATTCTGCCCGAGCAACTGCGTTGGCTTGACGGCCGGATCGTAGATGCTGAGCTTGTAGCCTGACGTGATCAGCTTATGTGCCAGGTTAAGCTGGGGGCTTTCACGCAGGTCATCGCTTTCTGCCTTGAACGCGAGCCCAAGCATGAGGATGTTTGCCTTCGGCGCGACATCGCGCGTAACGTAGTCGAAGATGAAGCGTTTATGCGCCTCGTTGGAACGCAGCAGTGAATCGACCAGGTGGTTGAAAGCGCCGACTTCCTCGGAGATGTGGGCCAGTGCCCTGACATCCTTCGGGAGGCAGGAGCCGCCGAAGGGGCCACCGGGGCGCATGTAATAAGGCGAGATATTCAGCTTGGTATCCGAGATGAAGATCTTGTGTACCGTCTGAGGGTCGATATCGAGTTGCACGCAGACGCGGCCGATTTCGTTGGCGAACGCGACCTTGACCGCGTGCCAGGTGTTGTCGACGAATTTGGTGAACTCGGCTTCGCGGTAGCCGGTGACGAACATCGACGCACTGATATTCTTGTAAAGTTCAGTCATGCGCTCGGAGGGCTGGCCGTTCTGAGTGCCAACGACGATCTTTGGCGGATTGAAGTAATCCTTGATGGCGACCGACTCGCGGAGAAATTCAGGGTTGTAGACGATTTCAACAGACTTCGCGAAATCCTTGCCAAGATGGGCCTTGAAGATCGGTGCAATCAGTCCGTCGATCGAACCCGGCCGGATCGTGCTGCGGAAAACGACGGTCAACGGCTTCTCACGACCGACGTTCACGCCCAGAGCAATCTGACGCGAGACTTCGGCAATGAATGTCATGTTATGCGAGCCGTCGGCTGCACTCGGCGTGCCAACGCAGACGATGGCCAGATCACATTCCGAAAGCAATGTGCCGACTTTGGAGACGACAGTCAGGCGATTGTCAGCCAGACCCGATGCCAGGAGGTCGTCAAGCCCTGGCTCATAGATTGGCGAATGACCGGAGAGAATGAGTTTTACCTTGTCTTCGTGAGGTTCCACGCCGACGATGGAATGACCTTCTTTGAGCAGGCATCCGGCACCTGTGAGACCGACATAGCCAAGGCCAAAGATTGCAATTTTCATTCGCACGCTCCTGGGGTTTGTGACTGTGCGGAGATAGTCGAAAATTTACATCGATTACGCAACCGCAAAAAAATGAACGTTTCGCCGATGATCAATTTCGTTCACATTTGTATAGTGCATATGACATTTTCGAAATAGCCATTCTGGGGATTTTTTCGAAAACGGGCAGGCGAAGCTTCGAGGGTCAGCGACATCGAATTGTTTTTAAACGGTTTTTTCAGCTTTCTCTTTGCCTCCGTTGTGCTCGCAGGGCATGGCAGCACATTTCTTGGCTGGTCGCTGCAGCAGCGGCGATCTAGTCAACGAAAAATTGTGCAATGCAGCATGCACGTTGTATTTGGGGGCTCGAAAGGTCGCGATTGATCCATGAATTTGAGAAATTTGGTGCCAGCTGTGATTCAAAAACGACAAGCCCACCGTTCCTTCAAAGGGTGGTCAGATGGTCTGAACTGACTGTTCCCTGGGTCGCCAAAACGATGTTCGCAGGGTTTGAAGCCGATGGTGTCATCAAATTCAGATGCAGAATACCGGCGTTCAAAGGGCGCCACCTGGGGTGATGCCATCTGAACGCTGGAATTCTCTCTAGTAGCGATTTGAATAGAAAGCGCCGGCGGCCAGCAGCTTCAGAGCGCGGGTGACGTTTTGCGGACCTGCGTTCGCCGACAGGCTCTTCCATGCATGCTTAAAGCCCATGCTAGGAGAGCCGATCGTGCGAACTGCAATTTCAGCCATCTTCATCTCATGGGCGGCGATGATGATATTTCTCTGCCGCTGATTGCTGACGCTCGCCAATATTTTGTCGCGCATCATGTTGTGGCCGAGAATGAGCTTGTCGATATTGCGGGAGAGCTTGTCATTCCCGTCATAGCTATAGCGGACCATTATTTCGCTGGTGCTCAGGAGGGAAGAAATTTGTGACAGACGGAACCACAGGTCCCAGTCCTCGCAATTCGGCAGGCTCTCGTCGAATCCGCCAATATCCATGAAACTGCTTTTGCGGATAAGCGCAACAGAAGCCGAGCCGAAGATATTTCCCTGGCTCAGATGTTCGAGCGTGATCACCCGCGGCGGCACGCGCGAAACGCTTGGCCTATCGATGTAGTCGTATTTCATGCCGCAGCCGGCTGCAGGGCATTTTTCATCGTCCGACAGGAGCTTCAACTGCAGCTCCATTTTTTCGGGAAGCCACTCATCGTCGGAATCAAGCAGAGCAAGCATGTCGCCCGCCGCCGCGCGGCAGCCTTCATTTCTTGCACCAGAGGCGCCCCGGCTTTTGCTCAGGAAAATTGGTTTAATAATTGGATGCTCTTCGGCAAGCTGGCTGATTACCGCCGGAGTAGAATCTGTCGAGCCGTCATCAACGATGACTATCTCTTGTGGAACTACCGTTTGAGCTAAAATACTGTTTACGGCTCGGATGATCTCGGTAGGCCGATTCTTAACAGGTATTACTGCTGATACAGCGTAAGCCATTAGAATTCCTCGCGAATGAATCCCTACGCCCCGTTCAGGCCTAGAATGGATATTAATATTCCCTGGCGATTGCAACGCCTAAATCTCTGTGGAAATTGGCGACATTGCGGCCTGACTTTGACCTTCATCAAGAAATAATGGCGTGCCAAATGGATCCTCAGGGCGAGCATTGGCTCGATTAGTGAAGTGAAAACAAATGGCTAAGGTTTCACGTGATGCACGTCGAGGTCTTATTTATAAGTGAATGAATGTGTTCAGCCGGCCTGGATGGGAACTGCCTTAACGCGGTTCACCGATGGTTTCCACAGGCGATGATCGATCGGTATCTTCGGAATTGAGCCGTAGGCCCGACAAGCCAGGTGCCCCAGGGCCTGGATATTATACTGCGCACCAAGGCTCAAAGGGCGCTCTGTGGACACTCGTGACAACGTCTTTGAATATGGTCGTGCTAGCTCGTCGCTCAGGGCTGTTCACGGATTCGCGGATGCGGCCCGCCATAGAACGCGCTAGCCAGCGCGGTCTTGTGACATTCGCCGAAGACGGAAGCGCTTGGGCCATTATGAAATCCTCGCGCTCACGCGTTTCGGCCGCCGGATTTGCGCAATGGCGCCGGTCATCGCACCCCCCTCTGTCTCGCCGCCCGGCATGCTCGCCGTAGCTCGGCAATGGCTTTCCGGTGTCAGGTTTCGCAAGGTCTAGTCCGGGGCTGCGAGCCAGTCACCAGAGCCTATGAGCGGTTGCCTATGCTTTTTGCGTAGTGCGGGCCTACAAGTGATGGAGGTAGTTTGCATCGTGAAAGTTGATGGTTTTTCGCTCGAGGCCCGTCACATCTCAGCACCAGATCTCCTGACTTGTTTCTGACCTGAACATTGGTCGTTCCAACTAGAATATCGGCGGCTCAAGACGAATAAATGAAGTCGATTGAGCTCTCAGTCACCATTCCCCGCGATAGATAGAATGAAACGTGTCTGCAGAACGCTCTCTGGCATTGAAAGTCCGCCGGCAGCGTTGGTTTCTCGGCTGCGCTATCCCGCCTAATTGCGTCCCTCAATATCGCTATTCTTGTAATTCCCTCTGTCGGTTATTTTAACGTGCAATAGTTGCGATGCTCCGCTGTTGAGTGAGAGTACACTTTAAGCGAGTGATCTCGAATTAAGTATATTTTTATCAGCCCAATTTTGTTCTCAACTTCAGGGTTTACAATATATTAATTCTTTAATAGTCAAGGGAACGAAAGCCGAGAGCGCTTCACTATAAATATCTTACTTGTGTTTCAAAGGGAGAATCGAAATGGCTAACGTTCTGGGTACCAATTCAGACGACACTCTCAAGGGTACGGCTGGAAATGATGAGATTCGTGGGCGCGACGGTAACGACACAATCTATTCTGGTAACGGTGACGACAAAATACTCGGCGGCAACGGCAACGATCTGATCGGCAGCGGCACCGGAAAAGATGCAATCTACGGTGATGCTGGCGACGACGTAATCAACTCGCGTGAAGGCGACGACTTCGTCTTCGGTGGTGCGGGTAATGACATCATTGCCTCTGGCGACGGTAGCGACCATGTTTGGGGTGGCGAAGGCAACGACGCGATCTACGGCGGCGCAGGCGACGATTTTCTGGGCGGTGGTGTTGGCAACGACATCGTGCGCGGCGGTACCGGCGCCGATTTCATCACCGGCGATGCTGGCGATGACCGTGTTTACGGCGACGAAGGCAACGACATCGTTCACGGCAACGAAGGCAATGACCGCGTATACGGCGGCGTCGGCAACGATAAGGTGCTCGGCGACGACGGTAACGATTTCGTCTTTGGCGATGACGGCGATGACGATGTCTATGGTGGTGCTGGCGACGACTTCCTTTATGGCGGCGCAGGCAACGATTACCTGGTAGGTGGCACCGGTAAGGACACTTTCGTTTTTGAAAGCGGTTCGGATTACATTGCCGACTTCACCATCGGCCAGGACAAGCTGAAGTTCGGCGCTGCTGGTGTAAGCCAGTACAAGTTCGCCGACATCATCTCGCATGCTGCTCAGGACGGCGCCAATACCGTCATCACGCTTGATGCGAACCATATCGTGACACTGCAGAACGTTAATGTAGCGGATCTCCACGCTTCCGACTTCCTCTTTGCATAATCGAGAGCCGGAAGGTCATAACCAATTCGGTCTGGCGTGCGAGAAGGCATGACAGGCGGGTTGGGGATTTACTAGAGAGTTCAGGGCGGCAGTATCGATGGATATTGCCGCCTTAATTGTGGGCATCGAGCGTTCCGGCGGTGGCGATTCTCCTGCCCGATGGCAGATGCTGGCGGCATTTCGAGTGCCTAGCCACGAAATAGCCTGGATAATCTGCCCAAATTGCTTGCTGGAAAATCAGGACGATGATTGTCGCGTGTCCGCCGGCACGATGCCTGAAAATTCTGGATCAAGGGACATGCCGGGTTGCTTATTTTACGCGCGCCGTCATCCGACGCTTGATGGTGCATTGCGAAAAAATGAGGATTGAAGATATATAGGACCTTGAATGTTGACGGCGACAGGCCGAGCACGCTTCTTCCGGAGAAGGCTATATTGCTGAAACAATGTGCCAGTTCGACATACGACCATACTCGATTCGTTTTTGTTGATACGAAAGAGCATATCAATTACGTCCTTCTAGTTAAGTTAGGTCAATTGGAAGCGATATATGGCGTTTAGAGCGATCTTCGTCTTTTCTCTTGTGTTGCTGGTATTTAATATCGGTGCAGCCCTGCATCTTGCCGGTAGCAACGCTATTGAGAAGTCTTTCTTTATACTTGCTGCTTTCGCGATCTTGTTTCGCGGTCGCCCCGACAGAACGATATTGGCGCTTCTTTTTGCAGAGTTGTTTCTTGTAATTATTCTGGGCGCATCGACGCCCTATAACGGCTTCAGTTGGTCCGTTTTATTTCTTTCTTTGAACCAGATCATTGTTCTATTCGCTTTGCTGGCGGGAAAGACCAGCTATCGAGATCAGCAACTCATCTGGAAAGTAACCGCGTTCCTGCCATTGGTATGCGTGGTCCTCGGCTTTGCATATCAAGCCGTAGGAATCAAACCCATGATCGCCACCGAATTTGCAACCGGTGTCCCGCGCTATCTGGGCTCGTTGTCGGCGGCTGCATTCACATCAGCGTTGGGAATGTGCGGCGTATTTGCCGGTGTGCAGCTGGTGCTTGGCGGTCAAAAGAAATACGCGGCGCTCGTGCTCATCAGTCTGCTGGTTCTCGTTGCTGCTGGAGGCAGAGCGACCCTGGCGGTTTGTGTTGTGGTGACAGGTGCTTCGGTGCTCGTTCAACGCGGTGTAACCATCACGACCAAGATTTCGCTGGTGGTGATGGGCCTGGTTGGCGGTCTGGCGATCGTGGCGGTGTTCTGGGACAATTTTGCGACGCGTTTTCTGCAGAGTGGCGACAGCGGCCGCGGCATCATGTGGGACTATCTGCGTACCGTCATCGACCAGTATCCCTACACGGGCATCGGCTTTGGTCATCAGTTCTATATCACGCCGCACGAAATCGAGATTATCGTCGGTTCTACCTCAGCTCATAATGACTTCATCCGGCTCTCGGTCGAGCTCGGCAGCACGGGCATGATCATTTTCTATGTGCTGCTAACCCTTGCTGTGCTCAAGGCCAGCTTTCGGGGTGGCCGTCCAAACGTGGTTGCTATTCTGGCCTATTCTGGCTTCTTGTTCCTGTCCAACTCAGATAATGCTCTTGCTTCGCCTCTGGAATTTCCGCTTATTTTCCTCGCGCTGCTCGCAGGGCATAAAAAGCCCGTTCCTCGAAGGGTGCGTCAAAGACAAGAATTACCGGTAATGCATCAGGTCCCGCATCAGGCTTCCGCTTCTCCAGGGGAATAACAGGAAGCTGCAACTGGCTGCGATTTATCGGCAAGCACTCGGTCAAGTGCTGCTCTGTCCAGTAAGGCTCAGTGTCTGCGTTTGGTAGGCCGCTCGACGGTTCGAGATCCAATCAGTCTTCCTGTTGAGTGCTCTTGCGGCTTGAGCGCTTGGATGCCGCATGACCTGCATGCGATTGGCCTCTATATGTTCATGCCGAAAGTCTGGAGGCGGCTGTATTGCCTCGCTAGATTGCCCCGACATTGGGTTGGCTGTTGCATGAGGTCCGGGAAAGCGAGCCTTAGGCCTGCAGTCGTGATACCACCGGGCGGTCGATTGAGCTGAAATAGTGTCTGCAGAACCTGATGGAAACCGACGATCCTGCAACGCCGCAATTCTGGTCAAGGAGATCAGGTTGGGCGTTGTCACTGGCAGCGAGTTCGGAGAGCTCCACGGAACTCTCTACCTGGCGCATTTCTGAGCAAAGTTAGCGAGCTAGCCCGCGATGGATTGTTGAAGAGCTTTAGGGTGATCCCGCGACGGGTAAAGGTTTGACACTTTAACCCGCGCTCTACGGCCTGCTGCGAGGTGGTGCGGTATTCGAGCACTTGGCCTGGGATGAACCAACGTCAGGCCAAGTCAGGGCAAGGGCATCTAACGGATCATCAGCTTGTTGGAAGAGGTGAAGACGTCGCGCGGAAGAAGCGTCGGATAGGCTCGTCAAAGCAAACCGCAGCCAAGTACGCCAACATGATTGCCGTAACCATCGTTATCCCAATCATGGTGAACAAAGCTATGCCTTCCAGCTTCAGTCGGACGCATATATATGTGCTGATAAGTACAACCGGCATATGCGTAATATATAAGGGATAGGATATCAGCCCGGAAAACTTGGCCAAGGCTTCAAATCGAGATGAAGGCTCCCTTACGGAGCCTAGCATTACAATGAGCGGGAAGACGAGTAATACGCTCACCAGTTCAAATATGAAGTTGAACCGAGTCACAGGAAACAAAAATATTGCGAGCAAGACAACGCTCAGTAAAGCCGGTGACACGGTCGGCATGTTCCTCAAGCGACCCGCCATCATCAAGCGCCCAAGCAACACACCTCCTGAAAAAGAGAATGTTACACGAATGGCACCCTCGAAGAGTTCGCTGGAGCTATCTCCCACATCGAAACTGCCATGATAGGTCACCATAACAATAGCGGCCACTGCCGAGGCGGCCAAAACACCTAATAATCTCGGCAGGGTGAGGTAGGTCGCGGCCAGCGCATAAACTGCGTTGATAGCAATTTCGAAAAACAGCGACCAGGCTGGTGAATTGAACGGGAAGAGATAATCGTTACCTTCCACTCGTCCGAAGGGTGATATCAAAAAAGCGTTCAGCGAGGCAAACACAAATTCCGAAGTATTAAATTCACCCTTGGGCAACATTCTCAATATAAAAACTGCCGCGCTCAACGCCATGCCAAGTGCAAACAGAGGATATAGTCGACGTAGTCGAACTATCATAAATTGCTTGAACCCCATTCCTTGTTGCAATCTGACATCATAGGCGATTGCAATAACGAAGCCGCTCAAGGCAAAAAAGAAATCTACTCCGAGGTAACCATGCGGCGATAAAGAGCCAAGGCCGTTTTGCCAAACGATGTGAAAGAAAAGCACCGAGATCGCAACAAGGCCGCGAAGGCCATCGAGCGTCAAATAATGCTGACGAACAAGCATAGTCCTTCACCCGCAATTAAGGTTACGCTATAGGAATCGATAGCATGCTGCATTAGCGAAAGGAAGCGCAACAATTGTGCGCAGCACTATTTGTTGCGGCATTCCCTAGCCAAGACATTCCCCTTGGTGCCGTCATCCGTCTCAAGGACTGGTGGGCCGGATATAGTCTTAAGATTTTTGCAGTTATCGGCGACTGCGGCGCCTGGCGAAAATACGACTGATGGTTCGCGATGAAAAAATTGCTCTGAACATCGAAGGCCACAGGTCGTTTTCGGGTCTCGGACACTGCTGTCGCCAATGCCGTTCAAAGCTATGCGTTGTCATGCAAATGTCGAGTTTTCAGTCATGACTGAACGACGGTGTAGCGCTAAGATCGAGATGGAATGTCATGGATTTACAGCTTTATCGTCGTACATTTCTCGCCGGCTTATTATCACAATTCGGTTCCTATTTTGTCCAAAGCTCTCAGGCGGTTTCTGCCGCCATGCCGTCGATCAGGCGGGATTTGCCCAGCCTCCCGCTCAAAGTTGGAGCGAAGGTTATGGGACTGGGGCACAGTTTCGTAGCCAACAGTGGTTATACGGTAATCTATCCGGGGAATCCGACGCCCCGTATCGATATTGTGACGGCAAATTGGCTCGGGACCATCGGGCCGCTACGAAACGTCGATAATCGTTTTAATCTTGACTGCTGGTATGATCCGACCGTGCCGACCAAAGCAGCGGTAACGGGAAGAATGGCAGGGGCGATTGCAGGACGCGGAGGCGAGCACATACCGCAGACGCTCGCGCGATTGCCCTGGTATATCGAGCGGGCACCTGACATCGTTGTCCTGGATATTGGCACTAACGACGTTGCCAGCGATAAGATCACCCTTGAGGATGCGATAGCGCGGTACGAAGCGCTTTTGAAGCCGTTGCGAGATGCCGGGATCTGGGTCGTTTGTATGTTGCCCGTCGACCGTATCGGTCACTCAGTTGGGGCCTGGCCTGCGAGTGATCCGCGGCATGTCCTCAGCAACGGCCTTGCTGACTACATCGTCTCCGTCGACGGCCGGGACGGTGTCAAAGTTGTTGATGACCGGGAGGTTCTCTCGAAGGCGATCGCCGAGGGCATCGCAATCACAGAGGACGATGTTCACTTGAACACAGTGGGTCAATGGTTACGCTATTCCGTGCTTCTGCCGATATTGCGTAAAATGGTGACGGAAGGCGACTTCTACAGCAGGGATGTGACGTTGGCCAATCTTTCGCCGCTTGGCGGCTTCTTGGGAGAGAAAGGCAAGCGATTCGGTGTCGAAGGCGTTGTCGCCGATAGCCTTGTGGCAACACGCGGCGGGGGGCAGACGGATAAAATTACCGGATCAAAGGAAATCGTATCTGATGGCCTGGAGAGGCAGATCTTTACGATCGATCCTACGGACAACGCAAACGACTCTCGGGTATGCACATTAACGCTGTCCTGGCCCGACATGGACCTGGAGAAACTCGGTCTCTCTGTGGGTGATTGGGTTGAGGCGGGGTTCGACTACGAATTGTCGGAGAGCAATGACTGGCTTGGGCTCGAATTTAGTCTCGAGGCGAACAGCCGGCCGGCAATATGCCGTTATGCTGCTGTCGGCGGCATGGTCGTGCGCCTCAACGCGACACAAAATGGACCACGATTGACAGCGCCGTTGTCTGGGCGGGCAACCATCCCGCGCTTTAGATTACTTGGATCGGATGATGTCGCAGTTCCAGCAGATTATTTTCGGAGCTCACTACGGCCAATCCGCCTTCACTGGAACAAGGATTCTTCAGACACACTGGTCGCAAAATTCTCTCCGATCATCATACGCAAAAGTACCGATCCGCGTCCCGCCTGGAATCTGTGAAACGCGTCAGCCGTTGCTCGGTCGGTGGTTGGGTCGGCAGGTCGAAGAGAAGCCAACTCCATGCGACTTGCTTGCCTCAGCAGAGCGGCGGATTTTCGATATCGTGGCCGCTGGCTTTAAACGGCAGCGCTCCTTTGCCTCCGCGGCCCGGCAAAACGTGGGCAAGGGCAGGACGCTTGTCCCAACGCCGAATGGCGCATCGTCTGCGGATGCAAAACAGCGTCGCAAGGCCGTTTAAGCCTGCCAGCCCATGCTCGCTTTCACCGAATAGAAACTGACCAGTCCTGCCATTCTGTGGTGAACTGGAACAGCCTTAAGCTTTTTCGGGTTTCTTGCCGACAGCAAAATAGCCGAAGCCATATTTGGTCACTTCGTTGACCGGATAGATGTTTCGGAGGTCAACGATAACCGGCTTTTTCATGATGGTCTTGAGGCGCTTGAGGTCGAGCGCGCGGAATTCGTCCCATTCGGTGACGATGACGATTGCCTCGGCACCCGCGGCGATCTCGTATGGATCGTTGCCATAGATGACCGGGCCGAGCATATCCTTTGCCGCGTCCATACCCTCCGGATCGTAGGCATGCACCGTTGCACCACCATCGAGCAGAGCCTGGATGATCGTGAGCGACGGCGCATCGCGCATGTCGTCAGTGTTCGGCTTGAAGGTGAGGCCGAGGACGGCAATCTTCTTGCCACGTACGTCGCCATCGCAGGCGGCGATGACCTTGCGGCCCATAGCGCGCTTGCGATTGTCGTTGATTGCAACGGTCGTCTCGATCAGGCGTACCGGGCTGTCGAAGTCCTGCGCGGTCTTGACGAGAGCGAGCGTATCTTTGGGGAAGCATGAGCCGCCGTAGCCGGGGCCTGCATGCAGAAACTTGTCGCCGATACGCTTGTCCATGCCGATACCTTTGGCAACCTTCTGGATATCGGCGCCGATCTTCTCGGAGAGATCTGCAATCTCGTTGATGAAGGTGATCTTCATCGCTAGGAAGGCGTTGGCGGCGTATTTGATGAGTTCGGAAGTGCGGCGTTCGCAGAAATAAAGCGGCGCTTCGTTGAGGTAAAGCGGGCGATAGACCTCGCGCATGACCTCGATGGCACGTGCATCCTCAGTGCCAATCACGATACGATCGGGGCGCTTGAAATCGGTAATAGCTGCACCCTCGCGCAGGAATTCAGGATTGGAGACGACGGAAATATCCTTTTCCGGAAATTCATCTCGGAAGATCCGTTCGATTTCGTCCCCGGTACCGACCGGCACGGTGGATTTAGTCACGACCACCGTGAAGCCCCTGACGGCGGCAGCGATCTCTCGCGCCGCTGCATAGACATAGCTCAGGTCCGCATGGCCGTCTCCGCGGCGGGACGGCGTGCCGACGGCAATGAAGACCACGTCTGCTTCGCCAACGGACGGGGCGAGATTCTTCGAGAAATCGAGGCGGCCGGCGCCGCGATTCTGCTGGATAATGGCTTCGAGACCGGGCTCGTAGATCGGCACTTCGCCCGCTTCAAGAGCATTGATCTTGGCTTCAGATTTGTCGACGCAGGTTACATGGTGGCCGAAATCCGCAAAGCAGGCACCCGAGACGAGGCCAACATAACCCGAACCAATCATCACAATGCGCATGGCGTAACCTTCGTTCAACAAAAAGTGGTCCGGCCATCAAGGCGGACCACTATCCGTTACAGGGGCGGAGAACCAAGTTCAAGACCGCCAAAAAGCTTAGGTTCAGGTTCTGCCGAACTCGTCGACGATACGGATGATATCGTCTTCGCCGAGATAGGAGCCTGTCTGAACTTCAATGAGTTCCAGCAGAATCTTGCCGGGATTTGCGAGACGATGGACCTCGCCGAGCGGAATATAGACCGACTCGTTTTCGCGCAGCATCTGCACATTGTCGCCGATCGTCACTTCCGCCGTTCCCTTCACCACGATCCAGTGCTCGGAGCGATGATGGTGCTTCTGCAGCGACAGTTTCTTGCCGGGCGTTACGAAGATACGCTTCACCTGGAACCGATCGCCATTGAAGATCGAGGTGTAGCCGCCCCACGGACGATAGGATGTGGGATGTGTCTCAGTCAGCTTCGACGTCTTCTTCTGGCCGGCAAGCAGCTTGACGAGCTTGCCGACTTCCTGGCTCTCCTTCAGCGGTCCGACGTAAACAGCATCCTCGCTGGCGATAACGGCGACATCGTCCATGCCCTGGACGGCAAGGTGAACGCCATGGGTCATGACGAGCGAGTTGCGGGTGTTGACAACAGTCGTATTGGCGGCGGCGATGTTACCGTTTTCATCCTGAACGCCGGTTTTCCATACCGCATCCCAGCTGCCCATGTCCGACCACCTAAAGGCGGAGGGCACGACCACCGCCTTGGACGTCTTTTCCATGACTGCGTAATCGATGGAGATGTCGGGGCTCTTTGCGAAGTGTTCGGCATCGAGACGCGTGAAATCGAGATCACGGGTTGCTTTGGATAGCGCCTTGTCGGCTGCCTTCAGCACATCAGGTGCATATTCCTGCATTTCGGAAAGCAGTTCGGCGACCGGGAACATGAAGATGCCAGAGTTCCAGTAAAAACCACCGGCGGCAAGCATTTGCTCGGCCTTCTCGCGTGCCGGCTTTTCGACGAAGCGCTTGACCTCGTGCGCGCCGCTGGGAAGCTGCTTGCCGATCTCAATGTAACCATAACCGGTCGCCGGCTCCGTGGGCGTGATGCCGAACGTGACAAGCTTGCCCTTGAGAGCCGCATCCCGTGCAGTGCGGATGGCGTCGAAATAGGCTTTGTCCGCCAGGATTTCATGATCGGAGGCCAGCATCTGGATGATGGCTTCCTTGCCGAAATGCTCGGAGGCCAGGCTTGCAGCGGCGGCTACCGCAGCAGCAGTGTTGCGGGCGACCGGCTCCAGCAATACCGCGGCGAGCGGAATATCGAGTTCGCGGGCCTGTTCCGCGACGAGGAAGCGAAAGTCCTCATTCGTCACAACGACAGGAGCTTCGTAAAGCGCCGGATCGGAAACGCGGACCAGGGTTTCCTGAAACAGCGTCTTGTCCCCGACAAACTGGATGAACTGTTTCGGTGCGGTTGCGCGCGAGAGGGGCCAAAGGCGCGTGCCCTTGCCGCCAGCCATGATCACGGGGACGATTTTCTGTGTCATCGGATACTCTTCCTTGAAATGAACGGCCAGGTTTGTCGCATGCTTACCGGGCTTCTGCCCAGCGCTTGATTCGGGTCAATCCCGCATTCAAAAGTTCTAAGGCGGCTGCCTCTCCTTCGGCTTCCACATAGCAACGCATTTCTGGCGCATTGCCGGACGGACGAAAATGAATGATGCGGCCATCGCGCAACGTCACGCGCAAGCCGTCAATATCGCTTTTCGAACCGACCTCGCCAATGGGCTGCAGGAATTCTGTAAGATTAGCGTCGGACCCACGCAGGTAGGTCATCAAGGCTGCGCTGGTTTCGACCGGGAAATTCTCAAGACGGTCGGCCGCCGCAAAGGGCAATTTATATGAGGCCGCAACGATCGAAAGCGGTTCCTTGCGGATTGCGGCGAGCGAAAGCGTTGCCAGCATCGGCAAGAAGCAATCGCGCGTGGGCAATGCTCGCACGCTGTGGCCGTTGATATCGAAGGGTGTTGCCGTCAGGAGCCCGCCATTCGCCTCGAAGCCCATAACGAGGTCCTTGGCTGCGGAAACGGTCTCTTCCATGCCGGCGATAACGAAGGGAGAGCCGACACGCGTGCGAACGACTCTGAAAGATCCTGCCGCTTCAATTCCCGAATTGGAGGTGACCGGCGTGACGACGGTACCGGCGCCGAGGAAATTGGCAGATATCAATCCCAATAGGTCTCCGCGCAATGGCGTTCCGGTTTCGTCGGCAACCAGCGGGCGGTCGCCATCGCCATCGGTGGAAACAATCGCATCAAGGCCATGTGTGGAGGCCCAGCTCTTTAGAAGGGCGATCGTCTCTTCGGAAACGGCTTCGGTGTCGACGGGAATGAAGGTTTCGGACCGACCAAGGGCGACGATTTCGGCGCCATAATGGGCAAGAATATCGACCATCAGGTCACGGGCGACCGTGCTATGCTGATAGATGCCGATCTTCATACCTAGAAATGCGCCTGCCGGCAGGAGAGCCGCATTGCGCTCGAAGAAGAGCTGCAGACAGGGCGCAGAGTGATCTTCCACTGCAGCCGGCGCGCTCACCACAGCCTCGCCGGAAGCTTCAATTTCGGCGGCAAAGTGCGTAATGGCGGCTTCGTCCGCTTTGTCGATCTCGCCATCGGGACGGTAGAATTTGATGCCGTTGCGGTCCGCCGGGATATGCGAACCCGTTATCATCAGGCAAGCGGCCTTTCTTTCCAGGCCGTAAAGCGCAAGCGCCGGTGTCGGGACGGGTCCGCAGTCGAGGACTTTGAAGCCGAGGCTTGCAAGCGCGCCGGCGCAGTTACCGGCAATCTCCGGGCTGGACTCCCGGAAGTCGCGGCCGATCAGGATGACATCGCCCTTTGCGGCCTTGTTGCTCTGCAGCAAATATTTGCCGAAAGCGATGGCATAAAGCGCCGATGCGCGTCCCGTGAGATCCACCGAGAGACCACGAAGGCCGCTTGTCCCAAACTTCATACGAAACACCCTCGCGCTGTGAACAACCGATTTCTACTGTGCTGATTTGCTTGGGTAAACAGCAAAATTAGGGCATAGTTAAAACGGCAGACGGCATAGCAAAGTATTGCCATCATTTGCGTATCGTTACCAGCACTTTTGGTAATGGTAGAGAATTTCCAATTTATGACAGCTGGAGCGCTCTTCGCATCTGCGAGATGGCAAGGCATAGCGTCGCAGCCGTCGCGTATTGTGGCTGTGCGTAATTTTGCTAGAACGGTTTTCATACATAGGCTGCATCGATCCGGGAGGTTTGCGTCGTGAACGACACGTCAGTCACTCTTGAAGAGAGTTGGAAAGCGGCGCTCGCCGGCGAGTTTGCAAGTCCCTACATGCAGCAGCTCAAGATCTTTCTCGTGGAGCAGAAGCAGCTTGGCCGACGGATTTTCCCGAAGGGCGGGGAGTATTTCCGCGCCTTGGATCTGACGCCGCTAGCGAAAGTTAAAGTCGTGATTCTCGGACAGGATCCCTATCACGGTATCGGCCAGGCTCACGGGCTTTGCTTCAGCGTTCGCCCCGGCGTGCGTATTCCGCCGTCGCTCGTCAACATCTACAAGGAGATGGAGACGGATCTTGGAATTTCGCCGGCGCGCCACGGCTTCCTGGAACATTGGGCACAACAGGGTGTACTTCTCCTCAACAGTGTGCTGACAGTGGAGGAATCTCAGGCCGCCTCACATCAGGGCAAAGGCTGGGAGCGTTTCACCGATGCCGTTATCCGCAAAGTGAACGACGAATGCGAAGCCGTAGTTTTCATGCTCTGGGGCTCCTATGCTCAAAAGAAGGCGGCCTTTGTCGATGCACGGCGGCATATGGTGCTGAAGGCGCCACATCCGTCGCCGCTTTCGGCCCATAACGGTTTTTTCGGATCCCGGCATTTCTCCAAGGCGAATGCGTTTCTGCAGTCGCATGGCCGTGAACCTATTGATTGGCAGCTTCCCGTCAATCCTTGAACGCTGCCGCATTATCGTTCACAAAATAGAGACAATGCGTGTCAGCTTGCCGGGCTATGAGAACCGGCTCGAAAAGCTCATCTATGACCCATCGAAAGCCCGCCTGTTGCGGGCAGAAAGAGGTCTCAAATGCTCGATCAAATCAAAGGTCTGCACCACGTCACATCGATGGCGGAGGACGCCCGGACCAACAACCAGTTCTTCACCAATGCGCTGGGCCTGCGCCGCGTCAAGAAGACCGTCAATTTCGACGCTCCCGACGTCTATCACCTCTACTACGGTGACGAAACCGGTTCCCCGGGCACGATCATGACATACTTCCCATTCCCGAAGATGGCGCAGGGGCGTCCGGGCACCGGTGAAGTCGGCACCACGGTCTACTCGGTTCCGCAGGGCTCGCTCGGCTTCTGGAGTGATCGCCTGACGAAGCTCAACGTCACCGGCCTGAAGACTGAGGAATCGTTTGGTGAAAAGCGCCTTAATTTTGCCGGTCCCGATGGCGACGGTTTTGCGCTCGTGGAGGTTAAGGACGATACCCGCGCTCCCTGGACGCATGGCGGTGTCAGCGAGGATCATGCCATCCGAGGTTTCCACTCCGTTGCCATGCGGCTGAGAGATGACGGTGCCACGGCCGAACTTCTGAAGTTCATGGGTTATGAGGTTCAGGAAGAACATGAAGGCGTCAAGCGTCTCATCATTCCCGGCGGCAATGGCGCGCATCTCGTCGATCTCGAAACCATGCCCAACATTGCCCGTGCGCTCCCAGGTGCAGGTTCCGTCCACCACGTCGCTTTCGCCGTTGAAAACCGCGAAAAGCAACTCGAGGTGCGCAAGGCGCTGATGGACACCGGCTATCAGGTCACCCCGGTTATCGACCGAGATTATTTCTGGGCGATCTACTTCCGCACGCCGGGCGGCGTGTTGTTCGAGATCGCCACCAACGAGCCCGGTTTCGACCGCGATGAGGACAGGGCTCACCTCGGCGAAGCGCTTAAGCTGCCGCAGCAGCACGCCCATCTGCGTGCCCTCATCGAGCAGCATCTGCAGCCGCTCGAAGCCTAAGCGGAGATAGAACGATGACGAACAATGGCTATGTGCACCGGCTGCATGCCGGTGCACCCGGAAAGCCCATCCTTTTCGTGCTTCACGGGACGGGTGGCGACGAGAATCAGTTCTTCGATTTCGGCAGGCGCTTGCTGCCGGAAGCGACGGTCGTTTCGCCGCGCGGCGATGTTTCCGAATATGGGGCGGCGCGCTTTTTTAAGCGAACCGGTGAGGGGGTCTATGACATGGGTGACCTTGCTCGGGCGACCGACAAGATGAGTGGTTACGTCCAAGATCTGGCGTCGACACATGGCGCATCCAGAATTTTCGGGCTAGGATTTTCGAACGGCGCCAATATTCTGGCGAACGTGCTTATCGAGAAGGGGCTGTTCGACGTGGCAGCTCTGCTCCATCCGCTCATCCCTTTCCGGCCTCGCGCTAATCCCGATCTTAGCGGCCGCAGGATATTGATTACGGCAGGCCAGCGCGATCCGATCTCGCCAGCCGCGTTGACCGAGGCGCTTTCCGCCTATTTCGAGGACCAGAAGGCACAGGTGCAGACGGAGTGGCACTCAGGAGGGCATGACATCCGACCGAACGAGATCGAGGCTATCGGCAGGTTCTTTTCGGAATTGGCGTGACCAAGAAAAATTATGCGGCGAAATTCGCCGCATAATCCCATTTGAGGTCCTGCTACGAAAAGTATTCTTACGATTCGTGATAATAGGCGGAGTAGCGGTTGTAGTAATACTCGCCGGAACCATAGGAGCGATAAAGCTTTAGCTTCTCCGTATCGACCTTGTTCAGCACGACGCCGATGCACTTCTGCATGAGTTCAGGCTGAACCGCGAAGGTCGTGCGAACGACGCGCCGCGATGTGCGGCCCCACTCTATAACGGCCAGCGAAGCATCGAGCACCGGGCTGATTGCGCGGGCATCGACGACCGGGCCAAGCGGAGGCAAGTCGAGAACGATATAGTCGAAGTGCGCCTTCAACTCATCCAGCATGTTGACCATGATGGATGAGGAAAGCAGGTCAGAGGAGTGCGGTACACGGCGCTTGACGACTGCTGGCAGGAAGGCGAGTTTGGTCTTGCTGTCGAGCAGCAACACGTCCTTCAGCGGCCTGCCTTCCAGCAATGCTTCCAGAATGCCTTGTTCCGCATGGCGACCGATGGCGCGCGTCGCACCCGGGTTGCGAAGGTCGGCGTCGATCAGCAGTGTGCGTGAGCCCTGCATCGCGAGAAGCTGTGCAAGGTTGATGGCGATAGTCGACTTGCCTTCGCCCGGAAGGCAGGAGACGACGCCGATGACCTTACTGCGTGAGCTCGGATTTTCCATGTCGACGGCGATTTTCGCGCTGCGCATTGTTTCGGCGAAGGCCGACAGCGGATGGTTGACCACGTAGTTGGTGATCCCGTTGCCGGTTTGCAGCCCGCGGGTCGACTCCAGGTCGTTGGCGCCGTTGGCGGCTTCCTTCGCGTCGACAGCAGGCACATGGCCGATATATTCCAGCGACAGCACATCGCGAACCTGATCACCGGTTCTGAAGAAGCGGTCACGGAACTCTCGATAAGCCCCGACGCCGCTGCCAAAGATTGCACCAAGCGCAATTGCAAGAGCAAGAACGAGTGGCTTCTTTGGCGAGCTGGCAGATACCGGTACCTGCGATCGGGTGATGACGCGCGCTTCCGTGATGGGGAAAGTCTGTTGCTGAGTTGCTTCCTGGAAGCGGGCGAGGAAGGTCTGGTAAAGATTGCGATAGGTATCAGCGGTGCGCTCAAGCTCGCGCAGTTGAACCTGGGTTTCTCCCGCGGCAGCCGTCACGCTCGTTGCTTGCGTAACACTGTCCTGCAGGGATTTTTCCCGGCTCTGGGCGACCTGAAGCTCACTCTGATAGCTTTCGGCAATACGATTTAGCTCTTCGAACATCAGCCGCTGATATTCGGCCATTTCGCCACGCAGTCGAACGGCTTGAATGTGATCCGGCCCGAGGCGGGCCGATATATCGGCTTCGATCTTCGAAGCCTCAAGATACTTCTTGCGCAGATCGTTTGAGATCGAGTTATCAAGAACGTCGGTTACGATCGCATCCGTACGCTTGTTGTCGATGATTGATTTGACGCGCTCATATTTCGCCTGCGCCTTTGCCGTTTCGGCTTGCGCAGTAATAAGCTGGGTCGTCAATTCCGACAGCTGCTGATCGCTGAGAAGCTGGTATTGTCCGCCAGTGCTGACGAGCCCTTTCGCCGTACGGAACTTCTGGACCGCAAGGTCTGAATCAAGTGCCTTTTGGCGTAGCTCGTCTATCCGTTCCTGGAGCCAGTCACTTGCGCGGCGCGTCGCCTCGTATTTTGAGTTCAGCTTGTCGACAAGGTAGGCGTCAGCAATTGCACCTGCAATGTTTGCTGCCAGATCCGGCGAAGTCGAGGTGTAGCTTATGGATAGAGCGTATGTGCGTCCTACCCGCTCGACATCCATATTGGAAACGATTTTGTCAGACGCCGCCCGTCGTTTAGCGTCCATATCATCGGCGTCGACATCCGCGCTCGCAAACCATTTACGGAAATTGAGCATTGAACGAAGCATGGCGATCGGCGAGCGGTCAGGCGAAGTAAAGGCCGGATTGTCCAGCAACTTTAACTTATCTATGACGGCCAAGCTGATCGTGTCAGACTTGAACAGCTCAACTTCGCTCAACACCGATGCATCATCCTCCACGGGAACGCCGGCGTTGGAAAGTTGGCTCAGAAGTTCGCTATTGCCACGGTCGATAAGCACGCTCGTCGATGCAGTATATTTCGGAACTGCAGTGACAATATAAACAATCCCTAATACAAGGAAGGCAACTGCTGCAATCGCAACCGGTCGCCATTGACGTACGGCGATTGCGATCAGCTTTTCAACGTCGATAGTGTCTCTTGTCTCAGAGTGTTCCCACTCTTCGTTTGCGTATGCCGGGACCTTATCTGGCGAAAGCAATCCGAGACCTCCATTAAGTTGAGTCATATCAGGTAAAGGGTCTGTAGGTGCCCTTAATCAAATGCTTCCAGGAAGCCAATCGAAAGTGGGCGCACGCTACATGAAGGAGTAGCGTCAATCAATGTTTAAGCTCAAGCCGAGACAAAGCGCCCCGGCTTCAATGCCGTCAATTTGCACCAGGCCGCATTGACACCGTGTCTGCGCGGCGGTGATTTCTAGTCACTATCTTAGCATCCGGCAACGCTGCTGTGACAACCCAGCTGGTCTGAATTTTATCAGAGGAATTTAGCTTTTTGTCACTGTCTGCATGTAGGCTTAGGATGTATTGATGGATTGGCGATCGACTCCGTGTTCGGTCGAATCCTGTAGTCCGTAGTCATTGTAAGCAAATCGTGGGTTATGTCGAGGTCGTACGCGGGATAATGGTGAATATCTATAGTGTTACGATGGTGCATGTTGTTGTTTTCTTCCTTCCAAAATGGTCAATCTATTTTAACTATTCGTTAACGTGCGTCTACCACCTGCAGATGTTGTGATGCTGCATTATGCACGCAGTAAGCTTCAACTACGGTAAGAGGTCTCGAGGATCACAGTAGAATGTCGAATTCCCACGTGAAGCGCCATCAAAGCTTTATAAAGCCAACTTTATTTGGGGTGTTTCAGAAGCTCATAGGTAAAGGCAGGGCGCTGCCGGCGGTTCGGGAGCAAACCCGGCAAAGGCTCCATTTTGATCCGGCTGATTTCGCTGCTATCTACGCTATCGGCGACGTGCATGGTTGCCACAGCAAGCTTCTTGAAGCCAAGCAGAAGATATTCGATGACTTTTCGAGATATACAGGCACCGCATTAATAGTACTGCTTGGAGATTATGTAGACCGCGGCATATCCTCTAAAGATGTTCTCGAGTACCTTAGCAGGCCAACCCCTGCCAATATTAAGCAAGTCGCCTTGTGCGGTAATCACGACGACGCGTTTCTGCGATTGCTGGAGGAGCCGGATTTGCTTCCGAGCTGGTATCGCTTCGCTGGCTCGGAAACGCTGAAATCATACGGGATCGACGTCGCCTATTTGCTGAAGCATGGCGACAATGGGGCGGTCGAGCGTGCAATCAACGATGCCGTGCCAGTTCACCACAGAAAATTATTGGCTGAAATGCCGTCAATGCTCACTATGGGAGATATCGTTTTCGCGCATGCCGGGATTAGGCCGGGCATTGCTCTGCCTGAGCAAAGAGACCGTGATCTATTCTGGATTCGCGAGCCCTTTCTGACGCGAGGCCCCGAGCTCCCCCTGCTTGTGGTGCATGGTCATACGCCTGTTGCCCAACCGTTTTTTGGTAATGGTCGAATCGCCATCGACACCGGCGCGTTCGCCACGGGTAGGTTGACGGTGTTGCGCATCGTGAACCGCCAAGCGGTCGTGCTGAGCTGAAGCGGCGGCTTGCCTTACGGCAGTTTGTCGGGATTGAAGCCGAACCAGGTGAGCGAGCCCTTCTTGTTGGCTGGCAATTGTGTGACGGCCTGCTTCACATAGGGCAGCAGGGCAGTGCTGATTCTGGTCAATGCCGGCGCGACTTTCCGTGAATCTCCAAGCTTCAGGAGAAGGCTGACGTCGCTTTCGACCGTGGCTCGCGCATTTTCAAGCGTTGCTACGTTCAGATGGTTCCAGAAATAGACGCGGGCGAGAAGGGCGAGTTCGTCGGTGGGGGCGAGCCGGGCTGACATCGTCATCAGCCGAGCAATTGATTTTGGCTCCTGGGCGATTACGGCACGAACGATCGCAAGCCTGAGCCAGAGATTGCTGTCGGTCGGCATGCAGGAGACGGCGTGACGCATGTATCGCTCGGCGTCGTCTGCAGCCTTGGCCCAGGCCTCATAGCCCGTGATCTCGTTTGCCGTGTCCAGCCTGTTCAGCACGAGTGTGGTGCCTGCCATGACGATATCCGAGCGGCAATAGTCGCCGGAGACGATCGTGTCGGTGTTGGCTGCCGTCCTGGCGAGCGTTTCAGCGCTGATTTGTCCGGATTGTTCAAGCCTTTCCGCGACGAGAAAGATATCAGCAAAGCGCGCTGACTGCCTGATATCGGCAACGGCGAAGGCCAGCAATGCAACGCCCGTCAAAATAAAAAGGACAGATAGGGGAGAGGGAAGTGACAGCGCAACCGGCGCCGTGGCCCTTCGCCGCGTTTGTTCGCTTACCTTGGCGCGCTGAGACATGTCCTACCGGTCCGACCTGCTGCAGGAACGATCGGCTCCACTGCCGGCAACGACTCGCGCGAGATAGGAGCTTTTCTTTAAATGTTGAAAGGAGAGAAGAGGCCGAACGGCCTCTTCTGAGCATTACGTGAATTTTGGAAGCGTATCAGATGCTGCCACTGACAGAATTGTTGATTATAATCGTAAAGTTGCCGGCGCCTGAAGCGCCCGTCTGAAGCGAACCCACGCCTGAGGCGTTCGTCTGGAGCGACCCGCCGCCCTGGGTGGCGCCGCCGGCATCCGCGCCAGCAGCCGGTCCACCCAAACCTGATGCACCAGGGCCGCTGATATCACCGCCACCTGCAGGGCCTGCGCCCGCGCCGCCGAGTGCTGCAACAGCGGTCTGGCTGGTCAGCGAAGCTTCAAATGCTGTGCGGAAGCTGCCGAGCGCCGGGTTGCTCACGATTGCTGCTGCGACAGCTGCCGCAATCTCGTCGGCGAGATCGGAGTGCTGCGGACGGCAAACGTTGACGGCGCGCCCGAGGCCGGCGCCGATAGCTGCTCTTTGAGCATCCGTTGTTGCTGGGTTGGCTGCCAGCGTCAGCAGCGTTGCCGTAACGTTCGTTTCGGTTGCTGCAAGATCGCGAACCGAGCCAGTGAGCACACTGTCGGACGGATTGCCCGTGAGAATGCTTGCCGGCGTCGCGTTAAAAGCGTCCATCTGCGAACCGCTTGCCGCGCCCGGACCCGAAAAGCAGTTGCCTGCAAAGGACGACGTCGCAAAGAAAAGGGCGCCGAATGCGAAGACAGCCGTACCTTTCAATATATTCTTGCCTGCTTTTACCATTCCCAGCCTCCAAAGATATCGGCGCTTATAACATAAGCTCCTACGAGCACCAGTCCGTTCAATGTCAGGTGCTCGAAGTATCGTTTAATATATTTAATCTCCGAGATCTCGGACTGCGTCGCGGGTATCGAGGGCATCGTTAGAAACGCCTCTGACCGTGGAGGTAACCGAGTTCAGAATGTCGAGGAACTTCACGAGCTCGACGGTGTGTGCGTTGGAGATATACATGACGTCCTTGTCCGCCATACGGAACTCCTGAACTGCGAAAAGGGTCGCCGGATCGCGCAGGTTTGCCCGGAAGATAACTGGCACCTGGTCGCTCTTAAACCGACTGGTATCGATATTCAGGCGTTGAAGAGTGCTGCGGTCGACCTTTCGATAGACCACGACTTCGCGCGGATCTGCACGCGAATCGAGGAGGCCGCCCGCCTTCGCCATGGCTTCCCCAAGGGTCAGGTTCGAATCCTCGAAGTCGATGCGGTTGTTTATACCGGATGCGCCAAGTGCGATAAAGGTTCGGCGCTCATGCTCGACCGAAACGGTGTCGCCCGGCGCGAGGTAGATGTTTTCGGATGGGTTCTTCAGCAATGTTTCGTAGGCGACGGTTGCCGTTTTCCCGCGACGCTGCAGCGTTACATTGGTCTCGATATTGGGCGTCGTCAGGCCGCCTGCCTCGGAGATCGCGTCAAGGATACGATCACCGGCCGGCGAAAGAACAATCTTTTGTGGATCATTGACGTCGCCGACGACCGCTACTTCCGAAGAGCGGCTGGTCGTGGTCGTAAGAACGACCTGAGGCTCGATCGCGCGGCTCGCTAGCTTGTCTTCGATGTCCTGCTCGATTTCTTCCTTCATGCGACCGGCAGCAGGAACGCGGCCTGCGTAGGGAATGCTGATCGTGCCAGCCTTGTCGATCGTCTGCTGCGGCAGGGTGATGTAGTTGCCGGGGCGGCTGCCCGCGTCGGATGGGATGAAAAGACCGCCCGACTGAGCTTCGAAAATTGAAACCTGCACGACGTCGCCGAAGCCGAGCGGGATGTCCGGAGCACCCCCGCGACCGCCGCCGAATCCAGTCCGCAGAGAGCTCGACGGGATCTTATCGAAATAGGGCAGAATCCCCTTGTTAAGATCGATCAGAACGTAGTCAATTCCAACCTTTCGTTCTGGTGTCGTGACCTTAATTGCTGCAGCGCGGTCGATATCCGTATGGTCCGGACCGGACCTAGGGAGAGAAGTGCAGCTGGAAAGCACGATCAGCATCGATACAATGATGCCGCCGCGTCGAGTTACAGGAATGCCCATCATGACCCTACTTGGTAATAGCACTAAAACTGTCTAGCCCGCTCACAACTTCAATGACAAGTAAATATCCGACTCTGTCAGATACTGCATACCTAACAGAAGGTTATTGTGGCAATAGCGCAACATGGATTGTCCCATTTATGGTAAATTAGAGAGAGTTGATACGTTAAGATTCTGTGGTAATTCGCATACAACCCAAACGAATATTCTGATGTTCTTTAGTGGCGATTTTATGGGCAGGCAGCCTTCAAATCGTCATATTTCAAGGATCTCCGCTGAGTGCTCGATTCTTAAGCCGGATGGAGATCTTTCCCCGACCCTTTCTTCGCGCCCGCAGCAAATGGAGATAACTGTCGCAAGAAATGCCATGAAAAAAACGGCAAAACCGGGTATTTGAAGGGAGAAATCGACGGCGGAGTGAGCCGCGGTCAACAAGGTGCCTGCGCAACCCAAAATCGAATAATGTCTCAGCCGACGGCGAGCCTGATAGCCACTCCAGAAGGCCCGCATGAGCACGAAAAAGATCAGGCAGGCGACGAACGGGAATATTATTCCGAGAGTCAGAAAGCCTTCGAGATAGGAGCTATGAGCCCTGTCCACGATGCCGCCGATTCCGCAATCGGGTGTCCGGTAGGCCGAAAAGACGGTGCGGAATGTGCCGAAACCCGTTCCCTGAAACCAGTTCTGCGAGAGAGCATGCATGGTATCGGACCAGACGCAGAAGCGATCGTCATCAGCGCCTCGCTGATCGGCACGCAGGATGGCTCTGCCGCCGAAAATAGCGGCGAAAACGAGAACAAGGGCGATCGCACTGGCTGCCGTTAACCAATTTCGGGTCACAGAGCTGCCCGCTTGAGGAAGCAGCCTGGAGCGTCTGCTCTTCCACTGGCGGGCGAGATAGGGGAGATAGAAGATCGAGCCAAGGCCTGTTGTGGCCAGTCCTGCACGAGACTGGGTAAGCATCAGCGCGGTCAGGCAGGAGAGGCCGAGGCCAGCAAAAAGCCAGAAACCGAGGCCCTCCTTGAAGCTGCCTGATGGCCCGGATGAAAAGCCGAAATAGGCGCGGCCATTTTCCGAAGCAAATGTCGCAAGTATCAGAAAACTCAGCCCCAGGAAGGTCGCTGCCGTGTTGCGGTTGACGAAGACTGCAGTGAGGCTGTCGAGATAATAGCGCTTGCTTTCAGTGAGCAACATCTTCGGAAACAGCAGGAACTGGCCAAGCCCGAAGAGCGCGATCAAACCTGCGCCAACAGCAAGCACCATCAGGATACGCCGCGCCCGCTTGTCCGTATCTGCAACGATGAGGCCGGTCAAAAACGTCATGACAGGCAGCGCTATGTACAGGAGAGAAGTGAGTGTGTCGGCTGGCGCGACTGATATCGTATCTCTTGAGGCACCGGCGAGCGCGTTTGCATCCTTCCAGATCGGATTGATGAGGGATGGCCACGGGAGACGGACGGTCTGCATGACGATCCAGACCGAGGTAACGATAAACAGAAGCAGCGCCCATACGAAGACCCAGTGAGCACGCCGGGGCTCGCCGAAAAGCAGGAGTGCCGCAAGGCTCAGCGCGAACATGCAGATAGCGACGGCCGCGAAAGGCGTTGCATCGACCAGACCGAACGGAATGACAGCAGCCAGCACCACCGTGCTGTAGAGGCCGGCAAGTATGGTCTTCAATCTATCCGTCACAGCCGCGGCCATACTTTGAAAGGTCGGCCGCCCCTCCGGCGCCGCTGTGCTTGTCTCTGCAAGAATTCCGCGACTTTTGCAACCCTGCGCCATTCTGCTGCGACAATCGCCCCAGAATTGGTGGCGGCACATTCGTTCGCCTCCAAAAAACGCACTTCGTTAAAATTGTGGGGAACGATTTAAAAGGATCGAGAATGCTCCCGCCGTATGTTCCCCGTCATTGGCTGGAGCTGAATAGAACTTCGACCAAGGATCAAAAGCCGGATTTCAACCGGCATGAACATTTGACCGCACTGCGGTCGTCGAAACGGGGTAAGAAAATGTTTAAGCACGCACTGATCACGGCGCTGACGCTTGCATCTCTGTCTGCAGTTCAGACCGCACAGGCGGCCGGTCCCGGCGGTATTGCCCGCGGATTGAAGACAGCGCCGGCATTCAGCTATATTTCAGAGAAGCGCCGAACGACGGCACCTTTCGCGCATGTGATGTTCTGCGCGCAAAATCCCAATGAGTGCGTGGCACGCGGCGGAGCTTCGGAAGTTTCGCTGAGCGCGTTCGCAAGCAAGCAGCTTCGATCAGTCAATGCCTCGGTCAATCGCTCGATCCGCCCGGTCAACGACCGCTCTGATCAGGGCGATCTCTGGCAGGTGAACGTGAAAGCCGGTGACTGCGAGGATTTTGCGCTGACGAAGCGTGATCATCTCATCGCCATGGGTTGGTCGCCGAAGGCGCTACGCATCGCCGTCACCAAGACGCCCTATGGCGAAGGCCACGCTGTTCTCGTCGTCAAGACCGATCAAGGCGATCTGGTGCTCGACAACCGCTCAAACGCGATCAAGGGCTGGAAGGATACGGATCTTCGCTGGCTGATGATCCAGTCGGGCGACAACCCGCGGGTATGGTACGAACTTTGATTGAAATCTGCCGTCGCAGACGAAACCGGCGGCATATGTGGTTTTGAGCGGAGTCGTTCGTCTCTTATCGAGAACATGGATAGGGTGACGCACATTGCGTCACGTTTGAGGCTCCCTGAAAAAAGCATCGCTTTCCCCAGGCACAAGCTCCAGCGGCCAAATCCGATTGCGCGCACCACTGAGGTAGATCTCCGAATAGGCGGGCATGCTGGAGAGCAAAGTTTCGGCGAGCGCTGCACCAAGGTCGCGTAGCGACATGCGAAAGCAGGTGAGCGTCGGCTGCAGGAACTTGGCGCGAGGTTCCTCGCGGAAGCCGATGACGGCAAGATCGCGGCCCGGAACGATGCCGGCTTCGACCAGGCGGCGGTAGAGGCCGATCGCCATCAGTTCGTAGATCAGGATGATCGCCGTCGGTTTGTCTTTGATCCGCAGCAGCTCGTCGCCGGCCTGGTAGCCGCCCTGTTCGCTTGATTTCACACGGATCACCAACTCCGGATCATATTCGATTCCATGCTTTTCCAGAGCCTTTCGATAGGCGTCCAAAAAGACATAGCCGAGATTGATTTCGCCTGACGGTGCAGCAATCGCGATGCGGCGATGCCCCTTGGCGACGAGTCGATCGACGGCGCAGGTCGCGACGCCTTCGAAATCAAGGTCAATCCAGGTGAAGTTACCGCCGCCGGAAGAGCTGCGACCGAGTGCCACGAAGGGAATCTTCGCCTTGATGAGCAGATCGATACGTTTGTCGATGCGTTGAGTTGCAGAGATAATCATGGCATCGACGACACGGCGCGCCACCATACGCTTCAGATATTCATAGGGGTCTTCGTCGTTGGGGCAGGGGAGCATGACGAGATCGAGCTTATGTCGCGAGAGCACGCTCTGCAGTCCGCCGGTGACGCCGAGGAAAAAGTTGTCACTGTTTTCGACCGTCTCCTTGCTGGACTCAATCATCAAGCCGATGACGTTGGTCGTTCCCTGACGAAGGCTGCGGCCGGATTGATTGGCGACGTAACCGAATTCTTCGGCAGCAGCCAACACTCGCTTGCGCGTCTCCTCGTTGACATCGGCCTTACCGTTCAGCGCACGCGAAACCGTCCCGATCGATATATCGAGATGTTCTGCGAGCTGGCGGATACCCTTCATCTGAGCGATCTCTCTTCCGGTAGGCGGATTATCTCATCTTATTGCCATGGGAAAACGTTTACGGAAAGCATTTGCCATGACGGCGGAATGTATTTTTGCACGCTCCGAAAAAAAATTTGTTGCTGCATCGCCGAAGGTTTTGCCTAAGCGCCGGTTCGCATTGCGATTTTTCGCAGCATTTTGTCGAAACGCACTGGCATTGACAGCAGCAAACGTTTCCGCTTAGTATCGTAAACGTTTACGGAAGGCGTTTCGGGAGGAATCTGAAGCGCACCGCTGGAGGGAATCGTGAAATTGAATGCCGTTCTGTGCGGGTGCGGAGCTATGTCCAAAGGCTGGCTGCGTGCTATCAAGGAAACGTCTGATCTTGCCGAAGCAATCGAGGTTGTCGGCCTGGTCGACGTCAATCCCGCTGCTGTCGAGAAACTTGCCGAGGAGTTCGGCTTGAGTGCGGCTCGCATCGGCACTGATCTCGCTGCCGTCATCGCCGAAACCAGGGCGGATATCGTCTTGGACGTTGTTATCCCGACCGCACGTTTTAATGTCGTGTCGACGGCCATGAAGGCCGGCTGCCATGTGCTGAGCGAAAAGCCGATGGCAACTTCGCTTGCCGAAGGCGCAGCACTCATCGATCTCGCCGCCGAAACTGGCAAGATCCATGCGATCATTCAGAACCGTCGCTTCATTTCCGGTGTGCGCCGACTGCGTCGTTTTGTCGAAAGCGGTGCGATCGGCGAGCTGACCGGCATTCATTGTGACTTCTTCATCGCTCCCCATTTTGGCGGCTTCCGTGAAGAGATGGACCATGTCCTGCTGCTCGACATGGCGATCCACACTTTTGATGCCGCCCGCTACGTGGCCGGCAAGAAGCCGCTCGCCGTCTATTGTGTTGAGCGCAACCCCAAAGGGTCCTGGTACCGGCATGGCGCCTCGGCCAATGCCACCTTCGAATTCTCTGACGATGTGGTCTTCACCTATCGCGGCTCCTGGTGCGCCGAGGGCGAGCGCACGAGTTGGGAAAGCCAGTGGCGGATCGTCGGCTCGAAGGGCATGCTGACCTGGGATGGTGAGGATGGCTTCAAGGCTGCCGTTTCGGGCAACGAGCCCGGTCTGCTTCATGGTTTTTCATCCGTCGAGGTTCCCGCACCCGAGCGTGCCGAAGAAACCCACGGTCATGCCAGCGTGATTGCTAGCTTCGTCGAGGCGATCCGAACCGGCAAGCGGCCGGAGACGGTCAGTTCCGACAATATCAGAAGCCTCGCTATGGTCTTCGGTGCGATCGAGAGTGCCAAGACCGGGCGTCGCGTTGAAATTTCAGCATAAGGATTAGATGACGTGAGCAGCCCCGCCAAAGCCATTCGCATCGGTACCATGGTCAGCGCCTCCAAGGGCGAGGCCGACAAGCGCATTGCCCAGATCGCCGATATGGGTTTCGAAAGCTTCGAGCCCTTCTTCTGGCAGACCACCAACGGCCAGGATCTTGCCGAACTCGGCAAGCGCAGTGTTGACGCGATCGGCCATCGCGACATCACGATTTCCACGCTCGGCATGTTCGGCAATCCGCTCGAAGAAACCGAGATCGACCTGCAGACGCTGCAGGGCTGGAAGGATTGCATCGACAACGCTCATCACTTCGGTGCCACTTGCGTTGCCGGCTTCACCGGTCGCATCCGCAACAAGCCGCTGACTGAGAGCCTGCCGCGTTACAAGCAGGTCTGGAGCGAACTCGCCAAGCGCGCCGCCGACAAGGGGATCAAGATCGCCTTCGAAAATTGCGCCATGGATGGCAACTGGGCGACCGGCGACTGGAACATTGCCCATAACCCCGATGCCTGGGAACTGATCTTCAACGAGACGCCCGACGACAACATCGGTCTCGAATGGGAGCCGTGCCATCAGATGGTCTATCTGATCGAGCCGCTGCCGCAGATCCGCAAATGGGCCAGCAAGATCTTCCACGTCCACGGCAAGGATGCGACCATCCGCTGGGATGTGATCAAGGAGCACGGCATCTTCGGCAAGGAGAAATTCGTCTTCATGCGCACGCCGGGCTTCGGCGACAGCAACTGGACCGACATCATTTCCGAACTGCGGCTTGCCGGCTGGTCCGGCTCCATCGATATCGAAGGCTGGCATGACCCGGTCTATCGTGACGCCCTGGAAATGACCGGGCAGGTCTATGCACTGAACCATCTGAAACATGCTCGGGGCGGCGATTTCGTCGTCGATCCGGTGTGAGTGAATATGGTCGGCGTGGAGGAAATCGCCGGCCATTTTAATGGATAACCACAAAGGAGGAGAATCATGGCTATCCGTAAATCCGTAATTCTGGGCGCGCTGGCGCTCGCAGGCGTCTCGCTCTTCGGCCTTTCTGCCAAGGCGGAAGACGTCAAGCTGACGCTCTGGTCGCTGGACAAGGACACCCAGCCGGCTCCGACTCTGGTCAAAGAATTCAATGACCAACATAACGGCATCACCATCGAATATCGCCTGATCCAGTTCGATGACGTCGTCACCGAAGCGATGCGCGCCTATGCCACCGGTCAGGCGCCGGACATTATCGCCGTCGACAATCCCGAGCACGCGCTGTTTTCTTCGCGCGGCGCCTTCCTTGATATCTCCGACATGATCAAGAATTCGAAGGTCATCAAGCCCGAGAATTATTTCCCCGGACCGCTGAAATCGGTCGAATGGGATGGCAAATATTTTGGTGTGCCGAAGGCGACGAACACGATCGCGCTTTACTACAACAAGGACATGTTCAAGGCGAAGGGCCTCGATCCGAACAAGCCGCCGCAGACCTGGGACGAACTCGTCGAGGATGCCCGCAAGCTGACCGATCCGGCCAAGAACGTCTACGGTCTTGCCTTCTCGGCAAAGGCCAACGAGGAAGGCACCTTCCAGTTCCTGCCGTGGGCGCAGATGGGCGGCGGCAGCTACGAGCACATCAATGCCGATGGCGCGGTCAAGGCGCTCGAAGTCTGGAAGACGATCATGGACGAGAAGCTCGCCTCGCCTGATACGCTGACCCGCGGCCAGTGGGATTCGACCGGCACGTTCAATTCCGGCAATGCCGCCATGGTGATATCCGGTCCCTGGGAGCTGGACCGCATGGTTCAGGAAGCCAAGTTCGATTGGGGTGTAACGCTGCTGCCGGTTCCGAAGGAAGGTGCAGAGCGCTCTTCGGCAATGGGCGACTTCAACTGGGCGATCTTCTCGACCAGCAAGCATCCGGCCGAAGCCTTCAAGGCGCTCGAATATTTCGCCTCGCAAGACGACAAGATGTTCAAGAACTTCGGCCAGCTTCCGGCCCGTTCCGACATCTCCATCCCCGAGACCGGCCAGCCGCTGAAGGATGCCGCGCTGAAGGTCTTCCTCGAGCAGCTGAAATACGCCAAGCCGCGCGGTCCGCATCCGCAGTGGCCGAAGATCTCCAAGGCGATCCAGGATGCCATCCAAGCGGCCCTGACCGGCCAGATGAGCGCCAAGGACGCGCTTGATCAGGCTGCCGATAAGATCAAGGCAGTTCTCGGCTAATCCGGCATCACCGGATGGCCGTCGGCCATCCATCTTTTCCTCCCGGCAGGGGCTGCTGCGGCATTAGCCACGCGGCCCCGTTCGGAGCATCGGAGGACCCATGAGAAGGATCCTTTCCAGCGTCAGAGATGGCCGCGGTTTTGATATCGTGCTCGTCGCCTTTCCGCTTGGCTTTCTGTTTCTGATGGCAGGTCTGCCGCTCATCTACAATGTGGTGATGAGCTTCCAGGAGGTTGACATGTTCAGCCTCGGCACCTTCTCGCGCCCCTGGGTGGGCTTCAAGAATTACGTGGATCTTTTCGCGCAGCCGGAAACGCTTCCGATCCTCTACAATACGGCGATCTTCGTCGTCGGCTCGATCGCCGGCCAGTTCCTGATCGGCTTCGGCTTGGCGCTGTTCTTCTGGGTCAATTTCCCCGGCGCATCCTGGCTGCGCGGTCTCTTCCTCGTCTCCTGGGTCATGCCCGGCCTCGTCGTCGGCGCCATCTGGAACTGGATTCTCTCGGGCGATTTCGGCGTGCTGAACTTCATCCTGAAGGAAAGCGGTATCATCTCCAGCAACATCTTCTGGCGCTCGGACCCGCATTATTCGCTCTACGCCGTCATCATGGCCAATATCTGGCTCGGCACGTCCTTCAACATGATCCTGCTGTCCGTCGGTCTCTCCGGCATCCCGGGCGATCTCTACGAAGCCGCCGAACTTGACGGCGCCACGGCCTGGCAGCGCTTCTGGACGATCACGCTGCCAATGATGCGCTCGACGATCGGCGCCATCATCGCGCTCGGCCTGATCTTCACGCTACAGCAGTTCGACCTCTTTGCTGCCATCACTTCAGGCGGGCCGAACAACTCTTCCAACGTCACGCAGTACTGGGCCTGGGATTTGTCTTTCCGCCAATATGATTTCGCCAAGGGTGCGACCATTTCCGTCATCATGATCGTCTTCGTGATGTTCGCCTCTGTCGTCTACGTCCGCTCAACCCGCCATGAGGTGCGCGGATGAGCGAGACTGCACGCAATCGCCTGATGCTCGTGATCGCCATCATCATGGCGGCGATCTATCTTTTCCCGCTTTATTGGATGTACATCACCGCGCTGAAAAGCGGCTCGGAGATGTTCGCCACACCCCCGAGCTTCTGGCCGGCCTCGCCGCAATGGAGCACCTATGCCTATGTCTGGGAAAGCCGGAGCATGGGGCTCTATCTCTGGAACTCGCTGGTGATTGCGATCGGCGCGGTCGTCATCATTACGGTGCTCGGAGTCGGCTGCTCCTATGTGCTGGCGCGCTACCGCAACATCTGGGTGGATATTGGCCTGTTCCTGATCCTTATGCTGCAGGTTCTCCCGGCTTCGCTGATGATCACACCGATCTTCGTCGGCTTCTCCCAGATCGGCATGCTGAACTATCCAAGGCTTGCGGTCGTCATCGCCATTGCCGCAAAGAGCATGCCGTTCTTCGTCGTGCTGGTGCGGGCCACCTTCATGGCGGTCCCGATGGAGCTCGAAGAGGCGGCCCTCGTCGACGGCAATTCGCGTGTCGGCGCCTTCTTCAACATCGTGCTGCCACTGGCCCGCAACGGCATTCTGGTCAGTGCCATTCTCATTTTCATGCAGGCCTTCGGTGAGTTCGTCTATTCCAAGTCGATGATCCAGGCGGCCGAGCTTCAGCCGGCAAGCGTCGGGCTCAACTCCTTCATGGGGCCGAACACCAATGAATGGAACAACATCATGGCCTACGCCACGATGTATGTGACGCCGATCCTTGCCATCTTCGTTCTTTTGCAGCGCCGCATCGTATCCGGCCTCACCTCGGGAGCCCTCAAATGACCCCTCAGATCGAGCTTGCCGGCGTCAACAAATATTACGGCGCCTTCCATGCTTTGAAGAATATCGATCTCTCCATCGCCAAGGGGACCTTCGTCGCGCTCGTTGGCCCTTCCGGCTGCGGCAAGTCGACTCTGCTACGCTCTCTGGCCGGGCTGGAAACCATTTCCGATGGTAGCCTGAAGATTGCCGGCGCGTTGATGAACGGAGTGCCGCCGCGTAAACGCGATGTCGCCATGGTATTCCAGTCCTATGCGCTCTATCCGCACATGACCGTTGAGGAAAACCTCACCTACAGCCTGCGCATGCGTGGCGTTGCAAAGGCGGAGGCGACGAAGGCAGCTGAGGAGGTCGCGGTCACCACAGGCCTTTCGCATCTGCTGAAGCGCTATCCGCGGGAGCTCTCCGGCGGCCAGCGCCAGCGCGTCGCCATGAGCCGCGCCATCATCCGCCATCCGAAGGCCTTCCTGTTCGATGAGCCGCTCTCCAATCTCGATGCGGCCCTGCGCGTCCATATGCGCAAGGAGATCCGCGCGCTGCACGATCGTCTGCATGCGACCTCGGTTTACGTGACGCATGACCAGATCGAGGCGATGACCATGGCCGACCATGTCGTCGTCATGCGCGATGGTATCATCGAGCAGCAGGGCAGGCCGCTCGACCTCTACGACAAGCCTGCCAACAAATTCGTCGCCGGTTTCATCGGCTCGCCCGCGATGAACTTCATTCCGGCGATTGCCGGCGAGGATGGAAAAAGCCTGACGCTCGATCTCGGCGCGCTCAGGCCGCAGATTGCCATCGACCATCAGATCCAGCCAGGTCGCAGGGTCACCGCCGGCATCCGTCCGGAGCATATCGGCATCACCAATCAAGGGCAGGGGAGCTTTGACGTGCCCGTCGCGGTCGTCGAATCCACGGGTTCCTCGACCTTCATCGCTGCTGCGACGACACCCGAAATGACGATCGTCGAAACGGGCAGGGGATCGGTTCAGCCGGGCCAGGCGATCGGCGTCACCGTCGATCCGGCGCAGGTACATCTCTTTGACGAGACGAGCGGCGTCAGAATTTGAGATCTGGTTTCGATCTGATCGGCGCCCGCAGAAACCCACTGCCGGACACTGCTCGACCATGACTTATCAGGGATAGATCTGATTGCCATAGTCTCGGCCGCCATCGTCGTCGGCCGAGCCGTTGCCGTGCCTATCGAGCGAGCGAAGCCGGCGCGGTTTGCTTAACTGCCACCTCTGTATCGTGCGGTCGTTCGCTAGAGTTTGCCCATACGGCCACAGCAAGTCCTGCGACGATAAAGTAGGGCAGTTTGCTTGAAAGCCTGAGCTTGCCGGAAACGACATTGCCGCGGGTGCATTCAAAGCCGGACATTTCTGGGGTCATCAGTACCTGTCTCGTGTGAATATCACGCCCCCAACATAGTACATGCAACGATTCGAATGAACCCCCAGATTAGGGGATATACAAGAAGTTGCTGACATCAGGCAGATCAGTGTCCGCCCTGATGGCCCGAACCCTCACCAAGGTCGATCTTGCGCAGGATAAAGGCGAGCGGCAGAACTGCGAGCGATAGCCACATCAGCGTGTGGAAGACGTCGATATAGGCGAGATAGCTCGCCTGGGTCTGCACCTGCTGGCCGATCCAGGCCATAGCCTGCGATTGGGCATCAATCCCTCCGGATCCTCTATCGGTAAAATACTGGGTCGCGCCCTGCAGGGCCTGGTTGTAGGCAGGATCGGAGGGAATGATGTGCTCGACCAGGCGGCTCTGATGCCACTGTTCCCGGTGGGCGAGCACGTTTGAGGCGATCGCAACGCCGATCGAACCACCAGTGTTTCGCGCTGCATTGATGAGAGCCGATGCCTGGTCCGTCTGGTCGGGCCTCAGGCCATCATAGGAGGCTGCGGTCATCGGGATGAAGATCAGCGGCAGGCCGAGGCCGAGATAGATGCGCGACCAGACGAAAAAACCGAAGTTCAGCTCGGCATTGAGGCGCGTCATCTCATACATGGCGGCTGCAATGATCGCCGTGCCGATGGCGATCAAATATTTCGGCTGGAACTTGTTGGAGATCCGTCCCGCCACGAACATCATGAACATCGTGACCAGGCCGCCGGGCGAAAGCGCAAGGCCGGCCCAGGTCGCCGTATAACCGAAATTCTGTTGCAGGACCTGCGGGATGAACTGGGTCGTGGCGATTAGGATCGCGCCCGTCGCCAGCATGACGACGAAACAGGAACCGAATTGCCGGCTTGCCAGCAAGCGCACGTCGATGACAGGATTGGCCGTTTTCATCAGCCATGGGATCGCAAGAAGAAAAGCTGCGATGCAGATTGCCGTCGCGGCAATGATGAAGTTCGAGCCAAACCAGTCTTCCGTCTGGCCACGGTCGAGAACTAGTTCGAGCGCGCCCAGAAAGGTCGCGACCAGCAGGAAGCCGACAATATCGAAACGCACGCCTTGCCGGCGCATCCGTGCGCGTTCCTGGCGCAGTGAATCCGGTTCGTCCACGAGAAAATAGACGAGGATGAACGCGAAAAGGCCGACCGGTCCGTTGATCAGGAAGCACCAGTGCCAGGAAAAATTGTCCGAGAGGTAGCCGCCGAGCGTCGGGCCGACCACAGGAGCGACGACCACGGCGACGCCGAACAGTGCAAAAGCCTGGCCGCGCTTCGATGGCGGGAAGGAATCGGCGAGGATCGACTGGGAGATCGGCACCATGCCGCCGCCCGCAAAACCCTGGATCATGCGGAAAACCAGCAGGGATTCCAGGTTCCACGCAAGCCCGCAGCAGAGAGAGGCGACGGTGAATGTCGCAAGGCACAGAAGGTAGAAACGTCGTCTGCCGTAACGTCTGGCAATGAAGCTGCTGGCGACGAGAATGATGGCGTTGGAAACGAGATAGGTCGTGACGACCCATGACGCTTCATCGGTGCTGACGGCCAGACCGCCAGAGATATAGCGCAGCGCCACATTGGCAATCGTCGTATCCAGGACCTCCATGAAGGTCGCGAGCGATACGACCAGCGCGATCAGCCACGGATTGGCAGCCCTGGCACCGGATGCCGGCGTGCCGTCCGCTGTTATGGCATCGCTCATGTCAATTTCTCGGACGCACGGTTACGGTCGGCACCACGGACATGCCGGGACCGATCGCCACATCCTTCGGCCAGTTGTCGACGACGATCTTGACCGGCACACGCTGTATGACCTTCACATAGTTGCCGGTGGCGTTTTCAGCTGGAAGCAGCGAAAATGCGGTGCCCGATCCGGGCTGGACGGAATCGACCCGGCCACGAAGGGCATGATCCGGATAGGCGTCGATCGTCACATCGACAGGTTGGCCCGGCCGCATGTCCGTCAGCTGGGTTTCCTTGAAATTGGCCGTCACCCAGATCTCGTTGGGCACGAACATGGAGACTGCCTGTCCAGCCTGAACATATTGCCCTTTCGAGCCGCTGAGCTTTACGATACGGCCGGGCTGCGCCGCCGTGATCGTCGTGTAGCTGAGGTTCTGTTCTGCCGTTTCGACCTCTGCTTCGGCCTGATGCAGGTTGGCGACGGCGCTTGCTCGTTGCGCTTCGGCGGCTGCCTTGTTCTTGATGGCCGAGGTAACGCTTGCCTGCGCCTGAGCGGTACTTGCCCTGTTTTGCCTCAATGTGGACGCTGCCTGCTGTGCGGCCTGCTCTGAGCCCGCGCCGCTTTTCACCAGTTGCTGCTGCCGGTCGTTTTCATCCTGCGCATACTGAAGGGCGGCTTCTGCAGAGGTCTGCTGCGCCTTGGCTTCGTCGATCGCTGCGGCTGCAGCGGCAATCTGTGCTTCGGCGCTGGAAATCGCTGCCTTTGCGACATCGACCTGGCCGTGCGCCTGATCCAGTGCGATCTGGTAGTCGCGAGGATCGATCTTGGCGATGACCGCGCCGACATCGACATGCTTGTTATCGGAGACGGGAACATCCGCAACGTAGCCCGACACTTTGGCGGCGACGGAGAAGCTGCGGGCATCGATGAAGGCGTCGTCCGTCGTCTCATAGGGGTGGAAATAGATAAGCCAGATGAAATAGCCGGCGATAGCAAGAGCAATCAGCGCGAGAACGATGAACAGGGTCGCCATTGGATGGCGCCGGATCACGGAAGGGCGTTTTTCGGCTTCCGTGTTCTCTTCGACCTCCTTGGTCGGGGCGTCGTCTTTTGCGGGATCGGCGGGCTGATCTTGGCCGGCGGGGGCGCGCTGGTTCTGGTGCACGGCAATGTCTTTCATTTTGAAAACCTGAAACCAACGCCGGATCATCGGCTTCGGTTCCGGTCAAAACGCCGCACGGATGGAAGGAGGGCGACGCGCCGAAGGTCGACCACCGCCTGCAGACCAAGGCGCTGGCGATGGATTGACGCATCCGCAATCGGTCTATGTGCTGCCGAATGGTGCTGTGCCGGCGGTCGAGTCCATCGCTCCGCGGTTAAGCAAGTTGCAGACGTCAGCCTTCTCTCTTGGGTTCGGCCTTGCCGCGCAAAAGGTCGGCGGCATCCGAGAATAACCTCTCAAATCTCGGTCCGCCGCAGAAGATGATCCAGTGCACCGCGTTCGGTTGAAGGACATGCCATGCCGTTCTGGAGACGTCTCGAAGCGACAGCCCGGTTGTGTCAAATTTAAATGCTGGCAAGTAGACTGCCGGCTATGGTCCCGCCGCATGCACCGTCTTGCATGCCATGTCAGGGGGCGCAAGTTTGGCACGTTCGATCAGTTATTTACCGGCCACCCGGGTTCGTTTCGGCTGGAATCAATCCAGCCATTCGTTCGAAAAAGCGAGACTCGCGACGGAAATCGGTCGCTCTTGGGACCGGACTGTCAACGATATGATCGTTCTCTCTCCGGCTGGCAGTTCATCACGCGCGATATCGACCAGGATTCGTGCCATCTCCTTAAGCACCTCGGCTCGCGACGCAAGTTCCGTTCCCTCATCGTCCCGGATCGGGCCGTCACCATTGTGAAGATCAAAGAAGTATCGGGCCATCTGCTCACACTATTCGAATATTTCATCATGAAGTGCCGGCCGTCCAAATTGTTCCATTCGCCTATTTTGTTGGGAAGTCATCATTTTTCCGCTTTCGTCCGAAACGGGGAGAGCCGTTCGTGATCGAGCCTCTCCTCCTCAATCTCGAAAGTCATGATGTGCTCTCCACCGCGGAAATCGAGCCGCTACGCTCCATCGTCGGCCGCGAAAGGTCTGTGGCCGCTGGCGAAGACCTCGTTTCCGAAGGAAGCCGGCCCAATCATTCCACGCTGCTCCTCGATGGATTTGCTGCCAGATATAAGGTTCTGGAAGACGGCACCCGGCAGATCACTGCACTGCAGGTCGCCGGCGATTTCGTCGATCTTCATGCCTTTCCGCTGAAGGTGATGGACCACAGTATTCTCGCGAATTCAAATTGCCGTATTGCTTCGGTGGATCACCAGGAGCTGAAGGCGATAACCGAGACCAATCCGCATCTGACACGCCTGCTATGGCTCGATACTCTGGTCGACGGAGCGGTGCACCGCGAATGGATTGTTGCCATGGGCCGCCGTTCAAAGAAGGCGCATATCGCCCATCTTATCTGCGAACTCTATGTGCGGTTGCGCACGGTGCACAGGACGAACGGGCCAAGCTTTCAGCTGCCGCTGACGCAGAATGCCATGGCTGATGTTCTCGGCGTTTCGCTGGTTCATCTCAACAAGACGCTGCAATCGCTGAGGAAAGAAAAGGCTTTCAGCTGGGAGGGGAGCGTGATTACCATTGTCGACTGGGACAAGCTGCAGAAAATCGCCGGCTTCGACGCCGGATATCTGTCGCTGTCGATCGAAGCGCGATAATAATGTCTGTATTGGGAAGATGTCGGACCCAACAAGCGAGCGCATCATGATCAACCGTTACATCAAACCTCGGGACGAAGCGCTGACGTCGGATGACCTCGCCACATGCCAGAATGTCCTGGATGTGCTGAAGGCCGAGTTCGGGCTTGCCGATGACGACGAAGATGTGGCCCGTTCGGCCGCGATCATCATCGAACTCTACCGTCAGGGCGTGCATGACGAGGAGCAATTGAAGACGCTGGTCTTTGCCACGCGCGGCAAGATCTGAAGCCAGCACGCGTCTTCAATATGGAGGGATCGATCTGGTTTGCCATCCGCCCCAATCCTACCTTTATCGCGCGGCATCAACGCCTGCTGTTGCGATCGAACCCCGCAGACGCTGCTAACCCACCCGCATCAGGAGGTCTTGTGAGAAGTTTGATTTTAGCGGCTGCCCTCTTCGTCCCAACGGCTGCCTTTGCTCTCGACGCCGTGGAGGTCAACGCCCGCGACCATTCGTGCCGCGAGCTCGCGCAGATTATCCAGCAGAAAAAGGCCGTCTTTGTTCGCATGGGCATCGCAGGCCGGAGCTTCCGTTACCCGCCTGCGCGATGCCGGCTGGGCGACAAATATGATGTCGCAAGGGTGCGCGCCGCCAATGGGGAAATATGCGTGCTCGACTACGAGTGCGTTTACGACCCGCAATCCTTCTACAACCGCTTTCCCAAGTAATGCTTTCTATCGCTCTGCCGCCGCGGCGTAGACGACCTGAAGCTCCATCTGTACCGCATCCATGAACAGGGCGGCCTGCCGCGAGAGTTCGTGATCGCTGCAGCCCTGTTCTCTCAAATTGGCCGCGAACCCGGCCATTTCCGACCGCCAGAAGCGGTTGGCGGCCTCGCCGTGAAGGTTCTGAAGGGCCTCGGCGCAGCGCCTGATATCAGCTGTGCGTCGGTCGGCGGGAAACTGCAGAAGCGGCATGCTATCTCCGTCATTGCTGGGCGAATCGCCAAGTGTCCCGCAGAATGGCTGTGAGTTCTTCACAAGTAGTGAAGCCGATCGCGAAGACGTGGCTCCTCAAATGCTGCCCATTCGTTCGATGGCACCCGACATCACCGAAAATTGACAGGATGCACTCTGGCAGCACTCGCCGTCGCGCCAAGCTATTATGGTAGAGTTCTCGGCATAACGCAGTGATGGGAAGTGATGATGCTGACAACACTTGCGGTGCTCGCGAGCCTGTCGGGCGCTGCCGCCACGATCGCGCAACCAAGCCAAAACGAAGTCGATGTCGAGCTGGTGCTAGCCGTCGATACGTCCCGCTCGATGGATTACGAAGAGGTCCGTATTCAGCGCGAGGGCTATGTCGAGGCGCTGCGGCACAAGGAGTTCCTCGACGCCGTAAAGGGAGGGCTGACTGGGCGGATCGCTGTCAGCTATTTCGAATGGGCCGGCTATGTCGTGCCCGGTTCCGTCATCGATTGGCAGGTGATCGAGACGCAAAAAGATGCGCTGGATTTTGCCGACAAACTGGAGGCGCGGCCGATTGCCACCCAGCGCCGTACGTCCATATCCGCAGCGATCGTTCAAGGCGCATCGATGCTTGCCGCGAGCCCCTACAAGGGTCATCGCGAGGTGATCGACGTTTCCGGTGATGGTCCAAACAATTCCGGCGACCCCGTCACACCTGCACGGAATGCGGCTCTGGAGGCGGGCATCGTCATCAACGGACTGGCTATCATGCTGCGACCTTCCGACGTGCCCGAGGGGCTCGACAAATATTACGGCGATTGCGTGATCGGCGGCCCCGGCTCCTTCGTCTTGCCTGTCCATAAGATCGAGGATTTTGCCGTTGCCGTTCGCAGGAAGCTGCTCTGGGAAATCAGCGGGCTCGAACTGCCCGCACAGATCCGCAAAATTGAGATGAACCAGCCCACAACGGACTGCCTTATTGGCGAGAAGACTTGGCAGAATTTCTTCGATCGCTAACCGCGTATTTCAGAGATTATCGAGACGCCTGCAGTTCTGCGGCCCGGTTCAGCCGTGGCAGAACTTCTCGTGCTATGATCTCAAGGTCGGTGAGAGCCTTGGGCCCATTGACGAGCAGGTTGAAAGCAACGTGGTGAGTGCCGAGATTGCGGAGGGCAGAGAGAGCGGCGAGCAATCCTTCTGGTCCGGTTCGATATCCGAGATTGATCTCGTCGATGTGGTCTGATGGCGTTTCCAGGAGATCGAGGGCCATGGCCTGACCCATGCCCCGGAATTCAGTGGTCGCACGCTGTACCGCCCGATGCCATAGGGCTATCCGGTCCTTCTGTGCCCGGAGGGGTCGGTGGTAGGTCCTCCAGGCGCTGGCGTTTCTGGGGATCCATTCGAGTGCTTGCGAGGGCGAGCCGATGGCGACCAGTGGAAGGCGCAGCCCGCTGCGCGGACGGATCTCGAATTGGTCCTCACCTGTCTAATAGGATGAGATACTGCGGCTACCAGAGGGCTACCGGCGCACCTGCGAGAAACTGTTCGAGAGCAGAAGTGACCGCGGGGGCGACGGCCACGATCTCCTCATGGGCGGCGAAGACGAGCAGCGCCAGCAGTGAAATCATCGATCCGACTTCCAGGGCAGACATGGGTTTGGCCCCGGACGCTGGAATGCTGGTGGGCAGAGCGACGACGGGTGGCCGGATCGCATTTTGCCTATTGTCGTTTGCCGGATGGAACAGGCGGGCAGGACTAGGGTGAGCGAGATGGGATTTACTGCATATTCGAGGATAGGTTTCGCAGACTGAGCTAGACATCGAATGGCCCCTGATCGGCTTTGGAGGATCGTCGGGATCAAATGGGGATTCGGCGGGCTTCCTTCAAACTATACTCACGGATAGGAAACTGCCTCAGAAAAGGCCATCAGCCTGTCTCGTCATGCGTTTTGTGCATAGGTGAACTGTAGTCTGAACGCTACTCATTCCTGCAATCCCATATTATATATTTCTCATCAAAGCGAACGAAGCGCCGCTACCTGGCAGCTGTCGCTGGACCCACGGAAAGGGGATTATAATGAGCATCGCACGCACCTTCAACAACTGGCGCAAGTATCGTCAAACCGTTACTGAGCTTGGTCGTATGTCGAGCCGCGAACTGAACGACCTGGGCATTGCTCGCGGTGATATCCGCGACGTCGCACGCGCAGCCGTCGGCCGCTAAGGCCAGTTCTTAGTGAATACCAAACGCGCTCGCCTGATGAAGGCGGGCGCTTTTTTTCGTCATATCAGCTCTTCGTCTGACGCATAACGCATGGCAGCTTTGCAAATATGTGCCTAGAAGACTGGCAGCGACCGGCCTATATTCCAGTTCAACGAAGTGATGAAACTCCTCCCTCGTCGCTTTGTCCGAGACGCGGCTTACCTCCTCCCGAGCCAGCGTCTACGTGGCGGCATCCTCCTCCCGCTGGCACGTGTCATAAAAGGCGTCTGCTGGATCTCCTCCCCCGGCAGACGCCTTATTCTTTTCGGGCAACGGCCCCAGTCACCAATAGTCTCGAAAGCTCAATCGGGGTTCTGCGGGCATCATTCACCAGTGCAGCCTTTGAAGCCCATAAGATCCTGGACCGGTACCGGCGGTCGCCGATTGCGATTCATCAGGTAGAAGGGCTATCCTTTGGCGGCTCCCGCCATGGGCGACCGGGTGCGATCGGATCGCTTGCCGGAAATGTTTCCTCAAGCGACTCCTCGAGAAAGTCGTCCTGGTCCTGTTCGGAGGTGTCCGTCTCGCTGGGCCTGTTGGTAGCTTCGGCTGCTCTGATCATTTCAATCCCCTTGATGCTTGGCCCGACGAACCTAGCAAGCCTGACGGCACTTCGGCACTAGACTGTCGGATAGGCTGAGCCGCGATGTACTTCGGATTAGCGGTTTCGGAAGACAGTGCAGGCAACGCCAGCGGCCCGGATCGTACTGCAGAGCTTGGTCGCTTCGGCGCGGGTCTCCCGGCCGATCCTGGCGGCATAGCGCGGGCGATAACCGAAGTTTCCGCCCCTCTGGCGCACGATCAGGGCGCGCTCGGCGTTCAGCGGTTCGGGAAGCTTTGTGAGTGATATGGTGAAGAGCCGGTCGGCCACGGACGGATTGTAATGGGCGGCAAGCTGTACGCCCCACGGCGCCCAGTCGGCCGATCCGGTCAGGACCGGTTCATTCATTTGTCGGGTTTCGGCAAGCGCCACGCATGCATCGCGGAACGGCATGCCGTCCCGCAGTTCCGGCGCAGCGGTCTCCGGTGGGCTGTCCCGCCAGGTCTCGACGGTCTGCCCGGTAATCGCGAACACATAGTCGCGGGTCTCGATCGGCAGGCGATCGGAGGAGAGAAACCGGCTGAGGCCGGATTCACCGGCATTATAGGCAGCGGCGGCAAGTCCGAGATTGCCGAAGCGAAGCCTGAGCTCGTCGAGATAACTGGACGACGCCTTGAGCGCCTCGACGACATCGAAGCTGTTTTCCAATGCCCTCAACCGGGCAGTGCCCGGCATGAATTGGGCAATGCCCTCCGCACCCTTCGGACTGACCGCTTCCGGTCGGAACAGGCTTTCGCGCCAGATAAGCCGGGCGAAGAAGGCAGGTGGAATGTTATGGATCGCTGCGAAACGGTCCATGACCGCGCAGAGATCGGCATTGAAGTGATCTTTTCGAATGCAGAGCGTTTGCCCGTCACCAGCGTCCCCCTGATAAAGGCAAGTCGCTTCTGAAACGGATGGGCCGGCAGCGCTGGCCGTGGTCGCCAAGATACCCCACGCTGCGGAAACCAGCGCCGCAGCCACTAAGCCTATGCCGCATCTCATCATCGCCAAACCTTGCCTGGCGACATCGTCGCGGTTTTCAGACAAGACGGCAAGCTTCCTTCGTCAGTCCCGCGGCCCTGGCTGCGGGCGACAGGCCTCAGTGCACGACGGTCAAGATCGCAATGCCGGCTTCAGCTGCCGCACGACGAATAGCGTTCTGCAGTTCGCTAACATCGATCTGTCCGCTGATCGCATCGACGCAGGCCTTGACGGCCACGACATATTCCTCGCCGTCTTCTGAAGGCCAGTCCGCTATCAAAACCTCAGCGGCGTCTCTCAACGTTCTGAGGACCCTGTATTTTTCCCGGCCACCCAGCATCAGTACCAGAGGGGGAAAGCGCTCGTATGTGTTCCATTCCATTACACTTGGTCTCCCCAACGTAAGGATATTGGTAACGTTGCAAGAACCATACCGATCGCTTGTGAAAATCCTGCATCCGACAACTTTAAGGTTACGGGCCGAATTTGAGGTTCGGGTTAGCATCAAAAATGGAGACATAAACTCAAGTTTGATATTGCGTCGTATCCCCGCCTTCGCTAGAGAAGGGTTATTGGCCGGAGAGGATCCAGCCACGTAAGCGTTAACGTCACTCAACGCGTATGATCGAACGGCTTTGCGGCTTCGATCTGCGCGACTGTGTCCTGCGGATCGTTTCCCAAAGCCCCGGAAGGACATGATGGATAACAACCAGTCCACACATCACCCGTTCCCTGCGCCTATCATCGAACGGGTTCGCCATGAATTGCGCCGCCGTTCGCCGACGGTCGAAAGCGTGGCCGATATTACGCCCGGCATGCGGCGCATCGTGCTGATGGGCGAAGACCTCGCCGATTTCACCAGCCTTGCACCTGACGATCACATCAAGATCATCGTGCCAGGCGCCGATGGCGCCGAGGAACGTCGGGACTACACGCCGCGCCGCTATGATAACGCTGCCCGCAGCCTGACGATCGACTTTGCCCTGCACGAGGCCGGTCCGGTCACGCAATGGGCAATCGACGCCCAGCCAGGCAGGTCTCTTGAAATCGGCGGCCCGCGCGGCTCAGCCGTGGTTGCCGGGAATGTGAAGACATGGCTTTTGATCGGCGATGAGACGGCTTTGCCTGCCATCGGCCGGCGCATCGAGGAGAGCGGGGCCGATACGACCATTGCGACAATCGCAGCAGTCGCAGGCCCGGAAGAAGAGCAAACCTTCGAGACAGCCGCAGAGCTCAGAACGCGTTGGGTTTACCGTCCTCTGTCCGATGCGGCGAACGCCGAACCGCTGATTGCTGCCCTGGCGGGGATCCATATCGTTCCCCAGACCTTCGTCTGGATTGCAGCCGAAGCGTCGGTGGTGCGGGCAATCCGTGCCTATCTCGTCGAAGAACGCGGCTATCCGCTGAGCTGGATCAAGGCCTCGGGCTATTGGGTCAAGGGCCAGGCCGATACGACAGAGAAGTTCTGATAGCCGGGAGAAATTCCTCTGCTCCGCCATCTCGCTCCTGCCAGTCGGCAGGAGCGGCGTGGCAAGGCCCTCATTTGAACTCTGCGGCGGAACCTAGAACGAATGCCGGTGTTTCCTAGGAAAGGAGATGCGTCATGGGCACGAAGGATAGCAACGCCAAAGCCGTCCCCGGGATGTCGGACCGATTGCGGAATCGCCAGATCGTGCGGACAAGGAAGCCATTGCTCCGCCGACCGTCCAGCCGCCGGGCGCCAGGGATGAAAGTGAGCGGGCGATCGTCGATCCGATCACCGGCGTCGCCCACTGACGAGAGAACGCCGGCAGATTGGGGCGATTGGAGGCAACAGAATGGCTAGGGACAAGGAAGAAGCAATTCGGCAGCGCGCCTACGAGATCTGGGAGCAAGAGGGGTACCCGGAAGGGGCCGCGCTACGCCACTGGCTGCAGGCATCCGACGAGTTCAGCGAGGATGACGAACACGAGACGATGCAGGAATTGATCGATGAAGACGATCGCGACGATGCGGCTCTGCTGCAGGGCGCGGGTGAGAGCGGCACGCGACACTAGTCGCGCATAGGTAGATTATTTCTCGGTTCGCTCCAGCAGAATTCGAGCTTCCTCGAAGCGGCGTTTTCGATCGGCATCATCTTCACCTGGTGAATAACAGGTATTCGATACGCAGAACCGCGCAAGATGATGCGGCTTGTCGACCTTGTCGAATTCGCATTCGAACGTATCGGTCATCTCGCCCGGCGCTGTTCCCGATCTCGTCGAATAGGTCATGCGAACACCCGGTGGCTTGAGTTCCGGGAAGGATTGAACCGTGCCGATCGAAAGCTGATCGCTCATGAAGAAGCCCTTGGCGACTGATTGGCATGTCGCCTCCAGATCCGGGGATTGCGCGAAAGCTGCCGCCGGAAACAGGATAATGCCGAATAATACTAGACGTTTACGCAAGGGCGTCTCCTCATGGTATCGTTCAGAGTGAGGTAGCGCCAATACGGCAAAAACAAGTGGGGCGCCTCAGGCGGCGCCGGAAAAATCTTCCGACAGCAGGCCAAGCAACTCGTCATGATCCCGCACACCGAATTCGAACCAGTCGACCAGCGCTTTCGCCTTTGCCATTCCGAGATTGCTGCTACGGCTGCAACGCGCGGCCGCGCACCATTCCTGGTGAATGCCGTCGAGAAAATTCATCGTCTCTGACGTCAGCGCTTCCTTCGGCCAAACCGTTCGCGTCATCGCCTTGCTCCCTGGTGCGGCCCTACACTAGATGACCTATGGTTGAGGGCAATGGCGAGAATGCAACACCGATGGATTAGTTGTCATTGGCGGCTGCGCCGTCGCGCAACAGAAAAGCGGCAGGCGTTGAGGCCTGCCGCATGTCGTCACATACTCTCTGGACGAGGCAATCAGCCCTCCAGCCACTTCACCTGTTCGGGCGTCAGCGTGATGTTCAGTGCCGAAAGGCTGTCTTCCAGCTCAGCGATCGTGCGCGGTCCGATCAGCGGGATAACGGGGAACGGCTGGGCGATAACATAGGCAAGCGCGATATGGATCGGATGCCGGCCAAGCTCTTTGGCAAGCGCGATTGCTCGGTCACGTCGCACGAAGTTGCGATCCGAATACCAGCAGCGAACAATCTCCTCGTCATCGCGCTTGTCGCGACCAGCCCGGTCGGTGAAGAAGCCGCGGCCCTGGCTCGACCAGGCGAAGTTCGGGATCTGCTTTTCGTTCAGCCACTTTTTCCACTCATCGTCCGAGGCGGCAACGCAGCCGGCCCAGATCGGATCGAGCATTTCGGCGAGCGAGAAGTTATTGGAAAGGGCGGCAGGTGCTTGCTTCCCGTTCTTCTTCGCATAGGCGATCGCCTCGTCAAAACGCTCACGCGTCCAGTTCGAGCCGCCGAAGATGCCGCGGATGCGGCCGCGCTTGACCTCGGCATCCATGGCATCGACGAATTCGCCGACCGGCACGTCAGTGTTATCGCGATGCATGAAGTAGATATCGATATAGTCGGTCTTCAGCCGGTTGAGAGACTGATCGAGCTGCTTGCTGATGACATCGGGATAGCAGAGCGGCGAGTGGACGCCCTTGCCGATCAGCACGATCTCCTCGCGTGGAACCTGCCGGCTCGTATGCCAGTCGCCGAAAATAGCCTCCGTCTTGCCGCCGCCATAGACGAAGGCGGTATCGAAGACATTGCCGCCGGCTTCATAGAAGGTATCGAGCGTCAGCGAGGCGGCCGCGAAATTCGGGAAGAATTCGAAGCCGAGGGTGACGACTGAGGCCGGCTTGGAAATGCCGGGGATCTGGCGCTGCGGAATCGAGTTGCCGCGCCGGACAGCACCGCCGGCAATGTTCAGGGTGCGCTTGGCTGCTTTCTCGACGCCATATTCGAGGCCAACCGAAGCGCGCCACTGGTCGAGCACCTTGAGATTGTTGATCGAATCCGCCCAGCTCATGCCCGGTGAGCGGAATTCCGGCTCGCCCGCGCGGATCGCGTCACCGGCAGCGTCCGCTTCGAACGAGTAGAGCCAGCGGTCTTCCTTGACTTCGATCGTCTCCTGCTCACCGTTCCTGAAGATCTCGATCTTGCCGACGCCGCCCTTATGGCCGGAGGCGAACCAGAAATCCTTGACTTCGATGCGGCCCTGCGAGCCGATGATGCGCAGCACATTGTCCTGCTGCGCCATGATCGAGCACGAGACCTCAGCGATGATCTCGTTCGGGAATTTGAGCACGGCCGACGCCCATTCGTCGACGCCGGACTGGCCGAGATGAGCGACACCCGAAACCTTCTCCGGATCGAGGAATGGTTTGCCGGCCACTGCACCGGCAATCAACCGGGCCATGGAAACGGGATAGCCGCCGACATCGAGAATGCCGCCGCCAGCCGTTTCGTTGGCAAAAAGGCGGTGTTCCGGCTTGTAGGTGCCCATGCTGAAGCCGAAGCTGGAGCGGATGATGCGGATTTCGCCGATCGTGCCGCTCTTGACGAGCTCGACCAGCTTTTCGGTCTGCGGATGCACACGATACATGAAGGCTTCGCCGGCAAAGACGCCGGCCTTCTTCGCCTCGTAATAGATCGCCTCGGCATCATAGGCCGAGAGAGCGATCGGCTTTTCGACCAGCACATGTTTGCCGGCGCGGATTGCCTTGATGGCCCATTCGGAATGCCCGGTATGGGGCGTGGCGATATAGATCGCGTCGACCTCCTTGTCGGCCAACAGCGCTTCATAACCCTTGACGATACGCGCACCTGGAAAGCCATCGGCAAGGCCTGGCTTGTCGGGATTGCGGGTGGCGATCGCCACGAGTTTGCCGGCGCGCGAATGCGCGACGCCATCGGCAAAAGTGCGGGCGATGGTGCCGGGGCCGATAATGCCCCAGCGGATCGGATTATCTGAAGTCATGACTATCCTCTTTCGTCTTTCGGTCTTGGGCTTGCGTTATCGGAGCCGCTTGCTGGCTGCATCGAACAGGAAGGTGCGAGCGGCGGCCAGCGACACCGTCAGCCGCTCGGTCTTGCCGAGGCTGCGGGATTCCGGCTGTTCGATGATGAGCTGCTCACCGCCGAAGTTTGCGTAGATGTAGCTGGTGTTGCCGAGGTGCTCGGCGACATCGACGGCAACCGTCAGATCCGCTTCACCCTGACCCGCCTCGCCAAAATGCTCTGGCCGGATGCCGAGCGTGACGGGCGTGCCCGATGTGATGGACGGATCGTGCAATGGTACCGTGAGGCGCACCATTCTGTCGTCCGCGAGCGCGACTGTCGCCTTGCCCGCCTGGACCTCGGCCACCTCGGCCTTGAGGAAATTCATCTTCGGCGAACCGACGAAGCCGGCGACGAACTGGTTAGCCGGATCGTCATAGAGGTCGAGCGGCGCGCCGATCTGTTCGATATTGCCGGCGCGCAGAACGACAATCTTGTCGGCGAGCGTCATCGCCTCCGTCTGGTCGTGTGTCACATAGATCATCGTCGTGCCGAGCTGCTTGTGCAGTCTGGAGATCTCGACACGCATCTGCACGCGCAGTTCCGCGTCGAGGTTTGATAGCGGTTCGTCGAACAGGAAGACCTGCGGTTCTCGCACGATGGCGCGGCCGATTGCGACGCGCTGGCGCTGGCCGCCGGAAAGCTGCTTCGGCCGGCGCTTCATCAATTCCGTGATCTGCAGGATCTCCGCGACATGGCGCACGCGCCGTTCGGTGTCTGCCTTCGGGTTACCATTCATGCGCAGGCCGAAGCTGAGGTTCTCCTCGACAGTCAGATGCGGGTAGAGCGCATAGGATTGGAAGACCATGGCGATGCCACGGTCGGCCGGCTCGACATCGTTGACGACGCGGCCGCCGATCTTCAGCTCGCCGCCGGTGATATCCTCAAGGCCGGCGATCATGCGCAGCAGCGTGGACTTGCCGCAGCCGGAGGGGCCGACGAAGACGACGAACTCGCCGTCCTTCACGTCCAGATCGGCGCCATGAATGATTTCAAGCGCGCCGTAGCGCTTGACGATATTATTGAGTGAAAGCTCCGCCATAGGCCCCTCGATTATTTGATTGCGCCGGCCGCAATGCCGGCGATGAAGTGACGCTGCAGAGCCACGAAGACAACGAGGATCGGTGCCGTCAAAAGCACCGCACCCGCCATGATGCCGCCCCAGGAAACCTTGGTGAGGCCGATCAGCACGCCGAGCGCCACCGGAGCGGTCATCATGCCGGGCTTCGAATTGATCAGCAGCGGCCAGAGATAATTGTTCCAGGAGGCGAGGAAGAGGATGATCGCCAGTGCCGCCATGGTCGGCCGGGCAAGCGGCAGCGCGATGCGCAGGAAGATCTGCCATTCCTTGACGCCTTCGACGCGGGCTGCATCGAAGAGGTCATTCGGCATCATCGAGAAAGACTGCCGCATGAAGAGCACCCCGAGCGAATTGAAGAGAGGCGGCACGATGAGGGCGATCCAAGTATTGGCGAGCTTGAAGTCGCGCGCCACCATGATGAATTGCGGAATGACGACCACGAAATAGGGCAGGGTGATCGTGCCGAGGATGATGGCGATGACCAGCGAACGGCCGACGAAACGGTACCGCGCGAGCGCCCAGCCGGCCATGGAGGTCAGCATCACCGACAGGGCGGTATAGACGGTGGCGACGACGATGGAGATCACCATGGCGCCTACGAAGTTCGTGTCTGCCTGCAGGTTTCGGAAATTCGCAACGAAATTGGTCGAGGGCCAGAGCACGATCTGCGGGCTGAAGATGCCGTAATCGGGCATGGTCGAGAAAACGAACATCATCCAGAGCGGAAACAGCCAGATAATTGCGAGCGGCAGCAGGAAGGCGTGCAGGGCGATCTGGCGGATGAGAAGCGATTGCGACTTGGATCTCATTTCGGCTCCCTCCCGACCCAAAGGTTGAGCAGCGAGATCGCGACTGCGAGCGCTGCCATCGTATAGGCGATCGCCGAGGCATAACCGAAGTTCAGCGATGTAAAGCCTTGGCGATAGAGCAGCAGACCAAGTGTCTCCGTGCCACCGCCAGGTCCGCCTCTATTGGTAATGAGGAAAGGTTCGGCAAAGAGCTGCATCGTACCGATGACGGACAGGACCACACAGAAAAGAATGATCGGCTTCAGGAGCGGCAGGGTGATGTGGAAGAACTGTTGCAGCTTGCTGACGCGGTCGAGCGTGGCCGCCTCGTAAACATCTTCCGGGATCGATTGCAGGCCGGCCAGGATGATGATGGCATTGTAGCCCGCCCATCGCCAGGTGACGGCAATGATGATGACGACCATGGCGGCATTGGCATTGTCGAACCAGGAAACGGGGGAGAGGCCGGCTGCGCCGATCAGCTTGTTGATGATGCCGAAATCGAGATTGAACATCAGCCGGAAGACCGCCGCATAGGCGACCTCGCCAACCACGACCGGCGCAAAAAAGGCGAAACGGAACATGGCGCGTGCTTTCAGAAGCGGCGAATTGAGCAGCACGGCCATGATCGTTGCAAGGGTGATCATGACCGGCACCTGGATAACCAGGATGATGAGCGTGTTATAGACGGCGTTGTAGAAGGCCGGGTCGGCGAAGAGGCGCCCCCAATTGGCCTGAAGGCTGAATCTCCACGGATTGATGCGCGTGTTCTGGAACGAGATCAGAAACGAATTGATGATCGGCCAGACCCAGAAGGCGGCAAAGACCAGAAGATAGGGCGCAAGGAACGCATAGGCGCTGCGGTTTCTGATCGGCATGAATCCTCCTTACCGAAACGAATGTGCCAGCCGCCTCCCGCGGCAGGCGAGGCCGGGCGCTTAGGCGCCCGGCTTGCCATTCATTGTGCGATCGGAAGACCGGTAGCCGATGCAATCTGCTTGGCGGCATCGTCGAGGGCCGCCTTCGCATCGGGATAACCGCCGGCGAAATACTTCGTCTGCGTCGTCTTGTAGATGGCATCTGCATCCGTCTGGAAGGCCGTACCGCGGCTCGGCACGATCTTCGGCAGGGTAGCCAGGATGTCGGCCCAGATCTTCTGGCCGCCCCAATAGGGCTGCGGCTCGTTGACGAAGGGATCCTGAACGGCCGACAGCAGCGACGGCACGAGACCGAACGACTTCAGCATGGTGACCTGGCCCTCATTGGTGGTAAGCGCATAGGTCAGATATTTGAAGGCCGCTTCCTTGTTCTGCGAATTGGCATTGATGGCGAGCGAGGAGCCGCCGAGGTTGGCGGCATGCGGGCTGTCTGCGCTCATGCCGGGCATGGCGTAGACACCCCACTTGCCCGACAGATCGGGAGAGCCGGAACGGATCGTGCCTTCATACCAGCCGCCGAAGACCTGGCTTGCGACTTTGCCGGCGGTGTTGGAGGAGATCTTCTCGTCCCAGTTTGCTGCCGTCAGCGTGCCAGCATCCTTCATCGCCTTGACTTTTTCCAGCGTCTGGACGCAAGCCGGCTGGTTGACGGTGATCGACTGGCCGTCGGTCGAGAAATAGCCACAGCCTTGTTCGTTGGCGAGCATGCGGAACCATTCGCTGTCGCCGTTGAAATCGGCCTGGCCCATCACGACGCCGGGATTGGCTGCCGAGATCTTCTTGCCGGCGGCAATGAAATCGTCCCAGGTTGCAATCGACTTCGGATCTACGCCGGCCTTTTCGTAGTAATCGCGACGATAGAAGACGGTGACCGGACCGGAATCCCACGGCATGGCATAGGCGACATCGCCGATCTCGAGCTCGGTGCGCTTGAAATCGGGGAATTTCGACTGCATGTCGGCGTTGTAACCGAGGTCCTTCAGATTGGCGAAGCAATCCGGGAAGCGGCTCCAGAAGATCTCCGCCTCGAAATTCTCTATCGTGACGATATCGGGAAGGCCATCGCCGCCGGCAGCGCAGGCGGCGAGCGTCTTGTCGAAGACCTGCTGGTTGCCGAGATCCTGGACATCGACCTTGATGTCGGGAAACTGCTTGTTAAAGCCTTCGACCGTCGATTTGAGAGCCGAAGCTGCGACATTCCAGCTCCAGATGGTAAGTGTAGCGGACTGCGCATAGGCAGATCCGGATGCAAGCAGCACAAGCGCTGTCGTTGCCGTGATGAGTTTAGAGCGCATGAAAATCCTCCCTTTTCAATTGCCGTCGCTGAGCGAACGTGCCTAATTTAGCGCGGCGGGAGCGGCTGTCTCATAAAAAGGGAATATGGAATTGGCGGAAAGTAAGGTCGTTGGCAAACCTGTTTACCAGCCTGGTGCCAGCACGATTGAAGGCATGCCGATGGCGCTGCAGATGTTTTATGCCCATCCGCCTGTCATGGCGATGCCGCATTGGCATGCCCAGGTCGAGGTCAATTACATCATGCGTGGCAGCGTCCATTATCGCATGAGCGACCATGACATTACCCTCAAAGCCGGCCAGATGTGCCTTTTCTGGGGCGGGCAGCCGCATCAGATGGACGATTCATCAGATGATTCCCTCTATGCGGGCGCGCATCTGCCGCTCGTCTATTTCTTCAGGATGCGCCTGCCTCCGACCATAGGTACCCGTCTGATGAAGGGGGAAATCCTGCTGACATCGGCGACCGATGCGGCGGATGAGGCAAATTTCCCGCGCTGGTATGACTATGCGAAATCCAATGATGTCAGGAGGACGCAGCACGCCGTCGATGAATTGCTCCTGCGCATCGAACGGATTGCCCTGGAATCATATCTGATGGTTCCGGGCACCAGCACAGACGAGCTTGAGCAGCCCAATGCGCATCTTTCCCGCAGCGTCGCGCGCATGTGCGATTTCATTGCGAGCAATTTCCTGCAGGACATCGACACCGTCGAAATCGCCCGCGCGGTCGATCTTCATCCGAAATATGCGATGAACCTGTTCAAGAAGACGACGGGTATGACGATCAGCAAATACATCAATCTGCTGCGTCTTTCGCATGCCCAGGCGCAACTGATGGGCGAAGGAGCGAACGTTCTCCAGATCGCGATGGATAGCGGTTTCGGCTCGATCAGCGCCTTCAACAAGTCCTTCCGCAATATCGCCGGCATGTCTCCATCTGATTTTCGGCGGGATATGCGTTCGATGATCGGCGCTATCTCCGCCGCTGGTTGAGACGCCCTGAGCTTGCCTTCGAAAGCTGATCCCGATCGCGGGCATGGATAGGGGTCAAGTCCAGTCGCATTCGGGCGCTAGCTCGACTGCGGATCGTCAAGATCTGCCCCGCAAGAAGACGTGTTGAACGGGTGCGTCTTCCGCCGATGGAAACATGACCCTTGCAAAGAGCGCCGGCAGCTACATCATCTGGTTGTCGGAAAGGGATTCAGATGACCGCAACCCAGGATGCTTTTCGTGTGCAAATCACCGGCGGGGTGCAAGGTGTCGGCTATCGCGCCTGGACCCGCGGCCAGGCCCTCCAACTCGGCTTGACGGGCTGGGTCAGGAACGAGGCCGACGGCTCGGTCAGCGCTTTGATCGTTGGTTCTCAAGGCGCCACCGGCTCCATGCTTGAGCGTTTCTGGAGCGGTCCCGCCGGCTCTTCCGTGGCAGACGTGAAAGCGGAACCGGCAAATCTCGATGAGATACCGGGCGACTTCCGCATCGTACGATAGAGATCAGGAGAACCTGTGCTCTTTCCCGGCCAGCGGTGAGGCGAACTGCGTTTCACCTGTTGTCACTGGCCGGTCGCCGTCCGTACGCACGACAAGTGTCCGCAATTCCGGCACATCGAGGTAGACGACCGTATCTGCGCCGAGCCTCTCGATATGGCGCACCTTGCCTTGCCATTTGCCTTCCGTCGGCGAGAGCGTGATATGCTCGGGCCGGATACCGTAGGTCCGGCACCCCTCCTGTGCGGCGATCTCCCCCTCGAACAGGTTCATCTTCGGCGAACCGATGAAGCCTGCGACGAAGGGGCTCGCCGGATTGTTGTAGAGCGTCATCGGCGTTCCGACTTGCTCGATCCGTCCGCCGTTCAGAACAACGATCTTGTCGGCCATCGTCATCGCCTCGACCTGATCATGGGTGACGTAGATCATGGTCGCGCCGAGTTTGGCATGAAGCTCGGTCAGTTCGATGCGCATCTGCGAGCGCAGCGACGCATCGAGATTCGACAGCGGCTCATCGAACAGGAAGACTTTTGGATTGCGGATGATCGCCCGGCCGATGGCGACGCGCTGCCGCTGCCCGCCCGATAGTGCCTTCGGCTTGCGATCGAGCAGGTGCGACAGCTGCAGGATATCGGCGGTCTGCTTCACTCTTTCGGCGATTTCCGCCTTGGGTCGCCTGGCGAGCGACAGGCCGAAGCCGATGTTTTCTGCGACGGTCAGATGCGGATAGAGCGCATAGGACTGAAACACCATGGCGATGCCGCGCTCGGACGGTTCGGCATAGGTCACGTCCTTGCTGTCGATGAATACCTTGCCCGAAGTCTGCGTCTCCAGTCCGGAGATGATGCGCAGCAAGGTCGATTTCCCGCAGCCGGACGGACCGACGAAGACGCAGAATTCGCCCGGCTCTACGGTGAGATCGACGCCTTTCATGACCTCCAGGCTGCCGAAGCTCTTGCGGACACTTTCGAGAACAACTGATGTCATGGTTTATCCCTTGACTGCACCGGCGGTCATGCCTGCAACGATCTGCCGGTTGAAGAAGATGAAGACGATCAGGGGCGGAATGGTCACCAGAAGAATGTTCATGAACAGCAGGTTGAACTGGGTCTGGAACTGTCCCTGAAAATTATAGAGCGTCAGCTGCACGGTGACGTTTTCCCGCCCCGGCAGATAGTAGAGCGGGTTGGTGAAATCGTTGAAGATGGCGATCGATTGGACAACGATAACAGTCACGGTGACCGGCTTTAAGAGCGGCAGGATGACGCGAAAGAAGATCTGGAATGGCTTTGCCCCGTCTATGATCGCAGCTTCGTCGAGATCCCGCGGGATCGTTGCGATGAAGCTGCGAAACAGGAGAACCGTGAAACCGAGACCATAGGCAACCTGGATCAGCACCATGCCGGATAAGGTCTTGAAGAGGCCGAGCAGTTGCAGCACCCAGATGGTCGGAACAATGGCCGGCGGGATCATCAAGCCGGCGAGCACGCAGCCATAAATGACCGTGTTCCAGCGCGAGGGGCGGCGCTGCAGTACATAGCCGACCATGGCGCCGAACAACACCAGCAGGGTGACGGCGGCCACCGTGATGACGGTCGAGTTGAAGTAGGCGAGCAGCAGCATGTAGTTGCGGGTCTGCACGACCTCCATGAAATTCTGCCAGAGCTGCCACTCGACCGGCCAGCTGAATCTCAGCGTTGCCGCATCCTGTTTCGTCTTGGCGGCCGTGATGAAGATGAAGATGAAAGGCAGCACGAAGATCACGCCGCAGGCGGCCAATGCCGCAATCCCGGTATAGAGCTGGCGGCGGCTCATAGATCCACCTCTTTGCGGTTGAACCAGGCTGTCAGCGGCAGGACAATGAGGCCGATGAGCAAGAAGAGGATGACATTCCCAGCCGTCGAAAGGCCATAGAAGCCCGCCTGGTACTGCTTGTAGATGACGCTTGCGAGCACATCCGAGGAAAAGCCCGGGCCACCTCGTGTCATTGCCCAGATCAGGTCGAAGCTTCTGAGACCGCCGATCAGCGAGAGCGTTACGACCGTCACCGTCGCGGGCTTGACCAGCGGGACGGTAACTCGGAAGAACATCTGGGTGCGGGTCGCGCCATCGATGCGGGCGGCCTCATAGTAGTCGGCGCTGATCGATGCGAGCCCGGCAATATAGATCACGGTCGCAAGCCCGATGCCTTTCCAGAGGTCGACGAAGACGATGGAATAGAGCGCAAGAGCGGGATCGGTCAGCCAGCCAGGGCCATGGATGCCAATGGCGGCGAGCGCCACATTGATCAACCCGCGTGTCGGATGCATGAGCACCGAGAAAGTGATGCCGACGCCGATCGTCGATACCAGAACCGGAAAGAAGATCACGGTGCGCAGCAGGCCTTGTCCCCAGAGGCCGGAGGTCAACAGCACCGCGAGCAGGAGACCGAGAACGGTTTTCGTGCCTGAGGTCAGCACTGCATAGATGACGGTGTTGACCAGGCCCTGGATCAGAAAGGGTTCGCGGAAGAATTGCCGGTAGTTTTCCAGACCGATGAACTGCGTGGTGAACAGATCCCAGCGCGTAAGGCTGAACCAGAAGGAGGCGACCGTCGGAGCCAGAAAGAGGACGGTGAATATCACCGCCGCCGGCAGGACGAACCAGTAGGGATAGGGTGACTTGCGTTTTATCATACGGACACCATGAAGCGTCCCCCACTCAGGCTCAAAGAGGTGAGTGGGGGATCGGCTGGAAGGTTACCAGTTCGGCAGGCCGAGCTGCTTGGCCTGCTTCTCGACATCCTGGTCGTAGAGGGCGGCCGCATCCTTGGCGGAGCGTATGCCGGTTCCGACCTCGACCGTGATCTGCTCGAGCGCCGGTCCCTTGACGGGCGAGAGGAATTCGAGCGCCGGACCGTTGCGTCCCTCGGTATCGAAATAGGGCAGCATGTCGGAAACGACGGGAGGAACGTCCTTAGGAAGTTCGCATCCCTTGACGAGGTAGGGACCCGACGGAACGGCCTTGGCCATCAGGTCGCAGGCTTCCTTGGAGCCGACGAAATCAAGAAATTTCTTGGCTTCCTCCAGGTTTTCGGACTTTGCAGAAGCATAGAGCGCGGAAGGCATCCAGACGGTCAGGCCGTTTTTGGCAGCGTCCGTTCCAGGCTGAGCGAAGAAGCCCAGATCCTTCAGGTTGTCAGGAAAATTCTGCTGGATGTTGCCGATACCGAAGGTAAGGTTCGGATAGTGCGCGGCTTCGCCTGTGGCCACCATCCGCATGCCGTCGTCAAAGGTCGCCGCGCCGAAGTCCGCGTTGAGGAAACCGCCTTTCGCGACCTCCTCAAGATGTTCGAAGCCGCGTAGCGCAGCTGGCGTATTGGCATATTTGATCTTGTTGTCGGTATAGTCGGCCGCGAAATTCGGAACCTCGGCCTGGACGTTATAGAAGTCGGCAAGCACGAAGAGCTGCGAGGTCCAGGTCGTGCCATAGGTCTGCGCCACGGCAACCTTGCCGGCCGCCTTGATCTTCTCGTTATTGCTCATGAACTCCGCCCATGTCTTCGGCGGCGTCAGCCCGAGATCGGCGTAGATCTTTCTGTTGTAGAAGATGCCGCCGCCCATGGCCGGACCGAAAGGAAGGCCGCGGACATGGCCGTCCGGGCTGGTCACGACCTTCTTGAAGCTGTCGAGAATTCCGGCTTCCGATGGAAGATCGGAAAGATCTGCGATCGTTTTCTGCGGCTTCAAAGCTTGGAAGAGGGAGCCGCCATTATACAGGAAGATATCGGCCATTTCGCCAGTGGCGAGCCGGGTCTTGATGATGTTATCGCCCTCCGACCCCCCGGCGCGCTGCTCGACATCAAATGTGACGTCGGGATGCTTTTCCATATAGGCTTTGGAAACGGCATCGAACGAGGCAATCGTCTCCGGATTGGTGTCGATCAGAACGCTGAGGGTTACATCCGCATGGGCCACTCCAGCGGCAAGAGCCATGATACTGGCTGCAAGGATGCTGCACTTCGTCATTCGCATAGTCATTTCCTCCTCTTGAAGACCGGAATGCGTTGGGCTGCTTGCCCGCGGATCAAAGATCCGCGAGCAATCGCATCAGATAGAAAACGTAATCGTATGTTCTCCCGCACCGAGCTTGGTCTCCTCACCTTGCTCAATCAGGGTGCCGTCTGCCTTCAGTGACTTGCGGTCGTCTCTACCCTGCAGACGTGCTGTCACGCCTCGCGGCAGTGAGAGACGGCATGTGACGTTCCCCTCCTCCAGGGTCCATCCAGCTTCGATACGGCCAAAGCGCGTGTCATGCCAGGCCGAAACCGGCGAGAGAGCAGGCAGGATGGCAGGATCGAAGGCAACTTCCTCGAAGCCGGGCTTGTCTTCCAGCGGCTTGATCCCGGCAACATCTTCGAAGAGCCACTGGCATACCGCGCCATAGGCATAGTGGTTGTAGCTGTTCATATCGGGATCATAGATCGTGCCGTCCTCGGCGAGCGCATCCCATCGCTCCCAGATCGACGTCGCGCCGCGCTCGACCTGATAGAGCCAACCGGGGACTTTCCGGTTGAGGAACATCTTTTCGGCAAGGTCCAGCATGCCGAGCCGGGTCAGCGCCGGCAGCAGGGCAGGGGTGCCGATGAAGCCTGTTCCGATAACGCCGTCTGTCTCTTCCGCTACCCTGCGGAAATAGTCACGGGCAGCCGGTTCATATTCCGGCGGGACGAGGTCGTAGAGAAACGCCAAAGACCACGAGGTCTGGTCGTTATGGGCAATGCGGCCGGAGGGCGAGAAGAATTCGTGCTTGAACGCCGCCTTGATTTCATCAGCGCGCTTGTCGAGCCTTGCTGCTTCGACGCTCTCACCCAGAATGCGCGCGATCTTTGCCGTCAGCTGCGTGGAAATGAAATGATACAGGGTCGCTGCGCAATCGTCTGCCACTGTCGGACGCGGCTTCCTGTTATCTCCGACCGGCTGCAGCCAGTCGCCGAAGGTGAAGCCATGCGCGCCCCAGACTGCCGGCGGACGAATGATCGGTCCATCCGAGATGCCCCAGAGGTAATCGAGCCAGCGAAGCATTGCAGGGAAGCATTCTTCCAATACGGCGCTGTCGCCGTAATGAAGGTAAAGCTGCCAGGGAATGATGGTGATCGCATCGCCCCAGCCGGTCGAGCCTGCCCAATCGCCGCGCCCGTCGATCGGATGAAGACGCGTCGGATCAGGCGAAAAATGCGGGACTGCGCCGTCGGCACGCTGGTCGTGGACCACATCGCGAAGATACTTCCTGAGGAAGGATTGGCTATCGGCAAGCCAGCAGGCCGTGCCGGCAAAGACCTGGGCATCGCCGGTCCAGCCGAGGCGTTCATCGCGCTGCGGGCAATCCGTCGGCACTTCGATGAAATTGGAACGCTGCGACCAAATGGTGTTGTCGACGAGCCGGTTGACGGCCGCAACACCTGACGTGAAGCCGCCGGCACTTGTTGGCACCGAGGTAATCGGCACCATGGTGATCGCGATCAGTTCGGCCTGGCCGGTCAGGGTGACGCGCGCATAGCGGAAGCCCATGAAGGTGAAGAGTGGTGCATAGTCTTCTTCGCCTTGCCCCGAAAGCGTATAGATCAGTTCGGCACGCGCGCTGCGATAATTCCGGTTGTCGAAGAAGCGGTCAGGGCCGAGTACTTCCGAATGCTCGACGCGCACCTGCGCCCCGGCGGCACCCTTCAGGCGCAGGCGGATATAGGCCCCGGCGTTCTGGCCGAAATCATAGACGATCCGGCCATCGGCCTCCGTCCAGCGATCGATGGGAGAGAGCCCGTCCAGTTCCTTGACTGCGCCGGTCTCGTGCGGAACCAGCAAAGCCTTGTCGAAGGAGAGAACGTCGACGCCGTGACTGTCCTGCGGACGGATACGAGCATCATAATCCTCGCCATAATAGATCCCGTTGCGGACAACGGGGGTAAAGCCGCTCTTCCAGCTGTCATCCGTCTTCAGAAGCGTTTCACCGCCGGCGCGCAATTCCGCGATTGCCGCCGTCCGGTCGCCCCAGCAGTTGATGATCGGATTGGAAGCCCACATGAGCTGGCTGCGATACCAGCCGTCACCCAGCCAGATTTCGATACGGTTGCTACCGGGCTGCAGGAGCTTTGCGACATCGTAGGTCTGATAGGCGATCCGGTCGTCGTAGCAGGTCCAGCCGGGCGTCAGGAGATCGGTGCCGACGCGGTTGCCGTTGACGAAGGCGCGATAGAGACCGAGGGCCGAAATGCGCAGCGTCGCTTCGGCCGGAACGGCATCGAGCGCGAATTCGCGCGAAACGAACGTGCCAGATGTTGCCTGGCCGCCATCGCAGGTCGGGCCGATCATCGATGCTGTAAACTGGAAAGCAGAGCCGGCAAGGCCGTCTTCCCCGGCGATGCCGTGGGCCGAAACAGTCTTCATTTAGAACCTCCCTCAACCGCCAATCTCCTCAAGCGGTCGCTCAGTGTGTATCGTTCTATGTATATCATTCTACACTATCGATTGCTGCGCAAGAGGTTTTGTGCCTATAATTTCCCAAGATTTGAGAGTGAGGCAATTTGGAATGAAAAATCAGACCGTTAACGCGACAAGGGACCGGATAACGATCCGCGATGTGGCACAAGATGCCGGTGTCTCCGTTGCTGCGGTATCGAAGGTCCTTCGCAACGCTTACGGCGTCAGCGACATCTTGCGGACAAAGGTCGAGACCTCGATCGAAAAGCTGAATTACCGGCCCTCTGTCGCGGCGCGGGCTATGCGCGGCCGAACCCAAACGGTGGGTATGCTGGTCATCGAATTGTCGAACCCATTCCTGGCGGGTGTTATCGAGGAGGCCAATGCGACCTTGTCCGAGAGCGGCTTCAAGGCGCTGATCGGGATTGGCCGTTCTACAAGCCCGATCGAGGCGTCGATGATCGAATCGATGATTGATAACCGCATGGACGGCGTCCTGATCATCGCCCCGCGAATATCTGGCAAGATCCTTGAGCTCTATTCGAGGCAAATCCCGATTGTGGTGATTGCCCATCATGAGCCGCATGCCCAGACCTACGACACCGTCAATTCCGATGACCACAGGGGCGCCTATCTGGCAGTCGAAGCCGCCTTGCAGCGGGGTTATCGGGACATCGCAATGCTCGGCTACGACCTCGGCGACTCGCCGCCGACCATCGTCGCTCTTCAGCGCGAGAAGGGTTATCTGGATGGCGTGAAGGCGGAGGGGCTGGAAGGTCGCATCATCCGCCTGCCATCGGTAGGTGCTGACCGTCGGGCGGCAATTAATGATTTCCTGGCCTTAGAGGATCGCCCCCGTGCGGTCTTCGTCTGGTCCGATCTCGACGCCGTGCCCCTCATCAATGCCGCGCGTATGAGCGGCATCCGGGTTCCTGAGGACCTCGCCATCATCGGCTACGACAATTCGCCAATGGCGGCCATTCCGCTTGTCGGTCTGACCAGCGTGGACCAGAACGCCGCCGCACTCGGCAGAACAGCGGCGGAGATGCTGCTCGGCAGGATCGATGGCCGCGAAGAGGCTCGTCATCTGCTGATCGAGCCGCATGTCGAGATGCGCGGAAGCACCTGAAAGCTGACAGCTTTTCGGCAGTCTACAGCCTATGCTGCGGCAAAGAGCGTTCTCAGCACATCTTTCCGTTCAATGATATCGGCAACGCTATAGCGGTCGAAGACGCCGACAAAAGCGGCGGTCGCCTCTCGCAGGATGGGCGGCATGCCGCAGCCGGCTCTGATGGAACAGGAAGAGCATTCGAGAATATCGTCAAGGCCCTCGGTATGTCTGAGCAGGCGACCGAGATTGATGGAGGCGGCCGGACGGCCGAGCCGGATTCCGCCGTTTCTACCCCTGATCGATTCCACGAAACCGGCTTTCGCCAGATCCTGAACCACCTTCATCAGATGGTTCTGGGAGATTTCATAGGCGTCAGCGACCTCCTTGATCGAACGGATTTCTCCATCGTGTGATCCGAGGTAAATCATCACGCGGATTGCATAGTCGGTGTACCGTGTGAGCTTCATGGCACCTGCGTCAAAACGCCCAGAAAGAAATGATGTATTTCAATAGCATCTTTTATCGGCGGCGTATACATGCATTCCAGATGCATGATTATGGAGTGACGCGATGGATGCGGCCAAGTTGGAAGAGAGCCAAATTCTGCCGGTGTTGGAGCGGTTCTATGGGAAAGTCCGGCGCGACCCGATGCTTGGCCCGGTTTTCACCGTGGTGGCGGATTGGCCGGAGCATTTGCAGCGACTGACTGAATTCTGGTCTTCGCTGATGCTCACGACTGGCAAATACAAGGGCAATCCGGTCGCGATCCACCTGATCCATGCTGATAAGATAGAGCCCGCCATGTTTGAGCGCTGGCTTGCGATCTGGCGCGAGACGACAGACGAGATGCTGCCTCTCGCGGTTGCGCAAGAGATGCAGATCAAGGCGAGGCGGATTGCCTCGCGGCTGAACCTGGCGCTGACCGGAGAGATGCTTGAGCTGCAGGCAGAAAAACCAGCGCCACCGAGACCGAGGCCATACAAGACAACAAAGATCTTCGATGAAACGACTGTGCCAACAGCACTTCTCGAAAGTCATCGCGTCAAGTCCGGCGCCTGGGCGCTCATTCGCGTTCTGACGGGCAGCATGCGCCTGGTGACAGGGCAGACGGTGAGTCCCTTAAACCCCGATCACATCGGCCGAGTCTTGCCGGAGGTGGAGCACCACCTGGAGCTCTACGGCAATGTTCGATTTCAGATCGAATTCTTCGATCGCGACCCTCTCCATATTGATAGCATTGAAAGGAAAGAACATGCCTAATCCACTTTCGGCACGCACCATTGAGCTGGTGAAGCAGAGTGCTCCGGCGGTTGCCGCGCATGCGAGCGACATAACGAAGACGATGTACGGGCTGCTCTTCAAGGACGAGCACATCAACGCGCTCTTCAATCAAGCGAATCACGGTGAAAATGGCTCTCAGGTTCACGCGCTGGCGGCGGCAATCGTCGGTTATGCGCAGAACATCGATAACCTCGCGCCTCTTTTGCCCGTCATCGAAAGGATCGCGCATAAACACATCGGTTTTCATATCCTCTCCGAACATTATCCCTATGTCGCCAAATCACTGCTGGCGGCAATCCGCGAGGTATTGGGTGAGGCGGTATCCGAGGAACTGATCATCGCTTGGGGAGAAGCTTACTGGTTCCTTGCCGACACCCTGATCGAACGAGAGGAGCAGATACGAGCCGAGCTTGAAAAGCGGGCAGGGGGCTGGAACGGCTGGCGCGAATTCAGGGTTGCCGAAAAAATCAAGGAAAGCGATGTGGTGACATCGTTCGTCTTGCGTCCGGTCGACGGGCAGTCCGTCGCACTGCATCGTGCCGGCCAGTACCTGACTTTCGATCTCAGCCTGCCCGACGGCAGCAAGATGAAGCGGAACTATTCGATCTCGTCCGGACCAAATCAGAACTTCTACCGCATCTCGGTCAAGCGAGAAGAGAACGGCAAGGGCGGCTCACGCTATCTGCACGATCACGTCGCGGTCGGCACGGTGTTGAAGGTCACGCCGCCTGCCGGAGACTTCTACCTGCCTGAGGAGCCGACCAGCGAAATGGTCCTGTTGTCAGGCGGCGTTGGACTCACGCCGATGGTCAGCATGCTGGAAGCGATCGCCGGCGATTATCCTGACGTCGAAGCTCATTTCGTTCACGGAGCCATGAACAGCTCGACGCATGCGATGGACAAGCATGTCCGCTCGCTTGCCCAGCAGCACGGCCGGGTATCGGTCAGCACCTTCTACAGCGAGCCCGCCGCCCGAGATGTTGCCGGCTTTTCTCACGACGAGGATGGTTTCATCACCAGAGGATGGCTGGAAGGAAACACACCGATCGATACGGCAAACTTCTATATTTGCGGTCCAAAGCCCTTCTTGCGGTCGATGGTCAGTGATCTGCGGGCGCTTGGCGTTTCCAGTGATCGCATCCACTATGAATTCTTCGGCCCGGCCGATGAATTGCTGGCGGCCTAAAGGCGTCCGGCCGCCAGCCTAAATCCACAGTACGAACAGATATTCGACCAGGCGAAGCCACCGCGGCTCCGCCTGGTCGATTGCATTTTCAGAGACGGCGATGGACGCGGCGGCATGGCGATGGGGGTTCATTTTACCCGGTCAACGGTTCGATTAATCGCCCGTTCATTTTGCGGCCGCTATTGACCACTATCCGCCATTTCGAACAATCCACGTTTGAATGTAAACTCCTGCTCAAAAGCAATGAAGATGCCCAATTCGAAACGCTCGTGCCCCTTCTCGCATCCAGTTCCGCAAGAATGCATCGGCCGGACACGAACCCAGTAGAAGAGAAAACACTATGTCCTCTCAAAATATTACGGGCGCTTCGGGCGCGAATGTTCATGCAACCGCCGCTGATCCCGATTTCGGCATCCGCGCCGCTCTCCTGTCGAATGATCAGCTGAGGGTAAAGGCCGCGCAGTTTGCGGAAAACCGCGCGCTTGACGTGGCGAGCTTCAAGAATTTCGATTTCTTCCAGCGTCACCGCGAGAACGAAGCCGAGATCCTTAGGGTCTATCGCGCTGCTGCAGCCGATGTCGATGCGGGCGAGAGCATCACGCCGGCGACCGAATGGCTGCTCGACAACCACTACATCGTCGAGGAAGCCATCCAGGAAGTCCGTCGTGACTTTCCGAAGAAATTCTATCGCGAACTGCGCAAGATCAAGCTTGACGGAACGGAAGTGCCGCGCACGCTGGCGCTTGCCTGGCTCTACATGGCGCATGCGCATAGCAATATCAGCAATGCTGGTATGGCCGCGGTCACGGAAGGCTTCCAGGACAGGGAGACGCTGCGCATTGGCGAACTCTGGGCGCTGCCCTCGCTCGTCCGTTACGTGCTGATCGACAACCTTCGCCATGTTGCGACGCATGTCGACAAGAGCCGCGAAATGCGCACCAGCGCCAATGCAGCGGCCACCCAGGCGATTGCGCTCGGTGACGCCGGGTCCGCCGGCTTCCTGGAGACGCTGGTTGCCAATCTCGATGATACGACCTTCGTCACCCAGCTGCATTATCGCCTGCGTAACGCGCTGGAGCCGACCGAAGCTGCGCTGAGCTGGCTCGAGGCCAAGCTCGCGGCAAAGGGGACCGATGCCGAAACGGTGATGTCGGCCGAGCAGGTGCGTCTGGGCGCGGCCAATACGCTGATGGGCAGCATCATCAAGAGCCTGCGTGAGATAAACGACACCGACTGGTCCGAATGGGTCGAGGAGGTCAGCACCATCGACAAGCTGCTCTGGCAGCAGACGGATTATGCCGAGCTCGATTCCGGCTCCCGCAACAGCTACCGCCGCCAGATCGAAAAGCTTGCCAAGCGCTCCGACAAGACGGAAATGGATATCGCCGAGGCGGCCGTGCGCCTGGCTGACCGCGCAAAGGCAGGAAGCCAGGATCCATCTTCCTCCGCCGGCAATGTCGGCTATTATTTCGTCGGCAACGGGCGTCCGGCGCTGGAGTCTGAGATTGGCTTCCGGCCGACGCTTGGCCTGCGGTTCATGCGCGTAATCCGCGAGCTGAACTGGCTGGCGATCGCCGTGCCGGTTCTGCTGCTGACGCTGCTGGCGCTGGTCATCACCGATGCGATTTTTGTCGATGCCGGCATGCCGCTTTTTGCGACGATCGTGCTGTTGCTGATGTTCGCGCTTCCAGCATCCGAAGGCGCGACGGGCCTGTTCAACTTCTTCGCCACCTTCTTCATCACGCCCGACCGTCTTGTCGGCTATGAATTCAAGAAGGGCCTGCCTGCGGAAGCCCGCACGCTCGTCACCATCCCTTGCCTGATCGGCAAGCGAGAACATGTCGATGAACTCGTTCGCAATCTTGAGGTCCATTATCTCGCCAATGCGCGCGGCGAAATCTACTACGCGCTTTTGAGCGATTGGCCGGACGCGCAGGAAGAACAGAACGCCCGCGATCTCGAAGTGCTCGACTATGCATTGAGCAAGATTGCCAATCTGGAGGCACGTTACGCCGAGGACGGCAAGCAGCGCTTCTATCTGCTGCATCGCCGCCGCCAGTATAATCCCGCCGAAGGCGCCTGGATGGGCTGGGAGCGCAAGCGCGGCAAGCTGCATGAGCTCAACATGCTGCTGCGCGGCGAGCCGAACACGAGTTTCCTGCCAGGCGCCGATATTGTGCCGCAGGACGTGAAATATGTCATGACGCTCGACAGCGACACGCGTGTCGTCCGCGACACCGTGACCAAACTTGTCGGCAAGCTGCATCATCCGATCAATCGCCCGGTCTTCGACGCCAGGAAACAGCGGGTCGTCGATGGCTACGGCGTGCTTCAGCCCCGTGTGACGCCGTCGCTGACGACTGGCAAGGATGCATCGACCTTCCAGCGCGTTTTCTCAGTGAATCGCGGCCTCGATCCCTATGTCTTTGCCGTCTCCGACGTCTATCAGGACATCACCGGCGAAGGCACCTTCACCGGCAAAGGTCTCTATCACGTCGATGCCTTCGAAGCGTCGCTGAAGGGACGGATCAAGGAAAACTCGGTTCTCAGCCACGACCTGCTTGAAGGCTCGATGGCGCGTTGCGCACTGGTGACGGACTGTGAACTGGTCGAGGACTTTCCGATCCGCTACGAAGTGGAAGTCTCGCGCCAGCATCGCTGGGCGCGTGGCGACTGGCAGCTTCTGCCTTACATCTTCGACGATCGCCGTGGCGTCACCGCGCTCGGCTGCTGGAAGATGTTCGACAACCTGCGTCGCTCGCTGACGCCGATCGCCTGGTTCCTGGCATCTGTGCTCGGCTGGTACTGGATGGACCCGCTCGGTGCGCTCATCTGGCAGATCCTCTTGATCTTCAGCCTGTTCGTCGCGCCGACCCTGTCGCTGATCAACGGCATCATCCCGCGCACCAGCGACATCATCCTGCAGGCCCATCTGCATACTGTCTGGAAAGATATCGAGAATGCCAACGCCCAGGTGGCGATGCGCATCGTCTTCATCGCCGACACCGCCTGCGTCATGGCCGACGCCATTATCCGCTCGCTCTACCGCCTGTTCGTCAGCCGCAAGCTGATGCTGCAGTGGCGCACCGCCGCAAGCGCCCAAGCCATGGCGCAGACGACCATTCTCGGCCATTACAAAGTCATGTGGCGGGCTCCGGTGCTCGCCATCCTGGCATTGCTTTTCGTCATTTCCTCCGGCGACAGCGCCTGGATGGTCGGCCTTCCCTTCGTTATTTTGTGGGTGCTGTCGCCGGCTATCGCCTGGACGGTCAGCCAAACGGCGGAAACCGAGGACCGGCTCGATGTGCCCGATAATGTCCGCAACGAATTGCGCAAGATCGCAAGGCGTACATGGCGGTATTTCGACCACTTCGTGGTTCCCGGTCAGCATTACCTGCCGCCGGACAATGTCCAGCAGACGCCGCATGCCGTCGTCGCCATGCGTACCTCGCCGACCAATATCGGCGTCTACCTTCTGTCGGTGATTTCAGCGCGACGGTTCGGCTGGATTTCCTTCGAGGATGCGGTCAGGCGCATCGAGCAGACGATCGAAACCGTCGACAGGCTCGAGAAATATCGCGGCCATCTCTTCAACTGGTATCATACCGACACGCTTAAGCCGCTTGGTCGCCGATATGTGTCATCTGTCGACAGCGGTAATTTTGCCGGCCATCTGATTGCGGTATCGTCGGCCTGCCGGATCTGGGCGCAGGCTCCGCTTGCCCACATTCACACCGATCTCGATGGAATTGGCGATGTCGCGGCCATTCTTCGCGAGGTGCTGAACGAGCTTCGGGAAGAAGACAAGTCTGTCCTATCCCTTCACGATCGGCTCGATGGCCGGATCGCCGATCTCGAAACGGCGGTTGCTACCGGCAAGCGGGAGAAGGAATTCTCCTCAGGCCTGATCGAGCGATTTGCCGGACAGGCCCGCGAAATCCGCGAACTTGCCGGCAGCCTCGACCGAGAAGTGAAGACAGCGCAAAGCGACGAGATCGTCCAATGGGCGGAAAAGCTCGTGGCAACCTGCGAGCTTCATCTCACCGACAAGGCTTTCGATCCTTCTCAGGTGGATGCCATCAGCGAAAGGCTGATCCACGTCGGCAATCGCGCCCGCGAAATCGCTTTCGACATGGATTTCAGCTTCCTCTATCGCCCCGAGCGCCGGTTGCTGTCGATTGGCTTCCGGGTGGAGACGGAAGAAGTCGATGCGGCCTGCTACGACCTGCTCGCCTCGGAAGCACGTCTGACCAGCCTGTTTTCCATCGCCAAGGGCGATCTGCCGACAGAGCACTGGTACAAGCTCGGCCGTCACGTTGTCCCGGTTGGCCCGCGCGGGGCGCTGGTCTCCTGGTCCGGCTCGATGTTCGAATATCTGATGCCGCCACTCGTCATGCAGGAGCGCAGCGGAGGTATTCTCAACCAGACCAACAATCTGATCGTTCTCGAACAGATGAACTATGCCCGTAAGCTCGGCACGCCGTGGGGCATTTCGGAAGCGGCCTTCAATGCCCGCGACCACCAGATGAACTATCAGTACAGCAATTTTGGCGTGCCGACGCTTGGCCTGAAGCGCGGTCTCGGCCAGAATGCCGTTATCGCGCCTTACGCTTCGCTGCTGGCGAGCCAGTACCACCCGGTCGCCGCACTCGAAAACCTCAACAGGTTGAGATCTGTCGGCGCGCTCGGCATGTATGGCTTCCACGATGCCGTCGATTTCACGGCAAGCCGCGTACCGGAAGGCAAGCAGTGCGCGGTGGTCTACAACTACTATGCCCACCATCACGGCATGTCGATCGCAGCCGTCGCCAACGTCGCCTTCGATGGAATGCTGCGCGAGCTTTTCCATGCCGATCCTGTCATCGAGGCAGCCGAGCTGCTGCTGCAGGAAAAGGCACCACGCGACATCCCCGTCATGGCGGCCAAGCACGAAACCGATGCGCCTGCTACCATCCAGGGCGACCTCATGCGTCCGGAAGTGCGCCGCCTGGAAGACCCGGCATCGCGCGAACGCGAATTGCTGCTGCTGTCCAACGGTCGCTATTCAGCCATGCTGACGGCGACGGGTTCCGGCTACAGCCGCTGGAAAAACCTCTCTGTCAACCGGTGGCGGGCCGATCCGACCGAGGACCGTTGGGGTTCCTTCATCTTCCTGCGGGATACGGAATCCAACGAATGGTGGTCTGCGACGGCCGAGCCGCGCTCGATCGCCAACGAACACGTGCGCGTCAGCTTCAGCGACGACAAGGCCGAGTTCGTCAAGACCGTCGGTGAGCTGACGAGCGAGATGGAAGTCTTCGTTGCGAGCGATCACGATGCGGAAGGCCGCCGTCTGACGATCACCAATACCGGCTCCGAAGATCGCGTCATCGAAGTGACCTCCTATATGGAACCGGTCGCGACGCTCGATGTCGTCGATACAGGCCACCCGGTCTTTGCCCGCATGTTCCTGAGGACCGAGATTGCCGCGGCCGGCGACGCGATCGTCGTCGAACGCCAGAAGCGCGGGCTGACCGATCCCGATGTCACCATCGCGCAGCTTATCGTCGATACGTCAGGCGAAAATGGCCCGACGCAATATGAGACCGACCGCATGCGCTTCCTCGGCCGGGGCCGCACCCTGACCGAAGCTGCTGCCTTCGATGCGGATGCCAAGCTGACGGGCACGGACGGCTTCACCATGGATGCCTGCGTGTCGCTGCGCCGTACGCTTCGCGTGCCGGCCGGCGAAAAGGTCAGCGTGACTTTCTGGACCATTGCGGCCGCCGAACGGGCCGAACTCGAAGCGGCGCTGGAGCACTATCGCCAGCCGGAAAGCTTTGCCCAGGGTCTCGTTCAGGCCTGGACGAGGACGCAGAGCCAGTTGCGTCAGATCGGCGTAAACTCGAAGGAGGCAGCCGCCTATCAGCGGTTCGCGCGCTACATCATCTATCCCGACATGGCGCTGCGCGCCGATAGCAAGGTGGTTCGCGAGGGTCTTAAGTCCCAGTCCGTTCTCTGGGGTGCAACGCTATCAGGCGATGCGCCGCTGATGACGCTGCGCATCACCGACGAGCTCGGCACCGATCTTGTCAAGGAACTGCTGCGGGCTCAGGGTCTCCTGCAATCGCGCGGCGTCGAGGTCGATCTCGTGATCTTCAACGAGCGTGCTGGTGAGGCGGCTGCGGAAATGCAGCGCACGATCGACCAGCTCTGCGATGCGGCGCGCCATGCAAGCGAAATTGCCGGGATCCAGCGCAACATCTATGTATTGCGCAAGGACCTGACGACACCGGAAGCATATGGCGCCATCATCGCTGCCTCGCGCGTTGTTCTGCGTGGCCGCGACGGCAGTCTCATCGACCAGCTGCAGAAGGCTCGTTCCGTTGCCGGATCACCGGCGCTGCTCGGCCAATGGGGCGATTCCACCCTGGTGCCGAGGATGGTCCGCGGTACTGCTGAGCCGGTACAGGCCGATGGCGGCGATCTCGCCTTCTGGAACGGCTATGGCGGCTTTGCGGCCGATGGCAGCGAATATGTCGTGCGCCTGTCGGGCGGCGAACAAACGCCGCAGCCGTGGGTCAACATCATCGCCAATGACAGTTTCGGCTTCCATGTTTCGGCCGAAGGTGCCGCCTTCACCTGGAGCCAGAACTCCCGCGACCATCAGTTGACCCCCTGGACCAATGACATGGTCACCAACCGGCCGGGTGAAGCCTTCTACCTGAAGGATCTCGACCGCGGCTCGGTCATCGTGCCCTATGCGTCTCTGGCGCAGCGCTCAGATACGCGCTTCGAAGCCCGTCATGGCCTCGGCTACTCTGTCTTCTCGACGGTTCAGGACGAGATCGCCCTGGAGTTCACGCAGACCCTGCATATGCAGAAGTCGATCAAGCTGACGCAGCTGCGCATCCGCAATGATGCGGGCGAGGCACGCAAGCTGCGTCTTTACGGCTATGCCGAATGGATTCTCGGCAACAACCCGACGAAGAGCAAACCCTTCATCATCTCCAGCTATGACAGCGCGAGTGGCGCGGTCTTCGCGAGCAATCCGTTCAGCGTGAGCTTCGGGACGCGTGTCGCTGCATTTGCGGCAAGCGAAACGCCGTCCAGCGTTTCCACCAGCCGTCGCGAATTCATCGGCCGGCATGGAACGATCCAGCAGCCGCGCACCGTCTCGGCGGGCTCGCGTCTCTCCAATGCTTTGGATCTCGATGGCGATCCGGCAGCCGCCATGGCCTTCGATCTGACGATCGGGCCCGGCGAGGTACGCGACATCTGCTTCTATATGGGCGATGCTGCCTCGCAGGAAGAAGCCGCTGCTCTGATTGGTGAGATCCGCTCCGTCAGCTTCGAAGAGGTTCTCGGTCAGACCCGTGACTTCTGGAAGAACTTTACCGGCAAGACACGTGTTTCTACGCCGGATCAGCGCCTCGACTTCATGGTCAACAGCTGGCTGCCCTATCAGACCTACGGCTGCCGCATCATGGCCCGCACCGCCTTCTACCAGTCGAGCGGCGCGTGGAATTTGCGCGACCAGCTGCAGGATTCGCTGGCCTTCCTGTTGCACTCGCCCGAGATCGCCCGCAAGCAGATCCTCAATACCGGCCGGCGCCAGTTCCCGGAAGGCGACTTCCAGCACTGGTGGCTGGCAGACAGCGGCGCTGGCGTTCGCACGAACATCTCCGACGATCCGGTCTGGCTCGCCTATGCGGTCGATCAGTATTGCACGGCGACCGGCGACAGCACGATCATGGATGAGATGCTCCCCTTCGTGGAAGGCGCGCAGCTCAGCCCCGGCCAGTATGACGCCTTCCTGCAGCCGCGTGTTTCCGACACGACCGCATCGCTCTATGAGCATGCCGCTCTCGGTCTCGATCTCGCGATCAAGCGTACCGGCGTCAACGGCCTGCCGCTGATGATGAGCGGTGACTGGTGCGACAAGATGGACCGCGTCGGCATGGCCGGCCGCGGCGAAAGCGTGTGGCTCGGCTGGTTCCTGGCCGGTGCGTTGCGTCGCTTCATCGCCTATGCCGAAGCTCGTGGCGACACCCGGCGCGCCAGCCACTGGACCGCATATCTGGAAACGCTCAAGAGCGCGATCGAAACGGCTGGCTGGGACGGCGAATATTATCGCCGTGGCTACTATGATAACGGTGCGCCACTTGGCTCCAGCCAGTCCGAAGAGGACAAGATCGACTCGATCGCTCAGTCCTGGAGCGTCCTGTCGGGCGAGGGCAATCCGGAACGCAGCGAGATGGCGATGACGGCCGTCCTCGACAAACTCGTCGATGAAGAGGGCAAGTTCATCCGTCTGCTGACGCCGCCCTTCGTCAAGCCGGTCAACGATCCTGGTGTGATCAAAGCCTATCCGCCTGGCGTTCGCGAAAACGGCGGCCAGTATACCCATGCTGCCACCTGGGCGGTCCTCGCCCTCGCCCGTATGGGTCGCGCCGAAGACGCTTGGCGGGCCTTCGAGATGCTGAATCCGATCAATCATTCGCTAGATAAATCGTCTGCGGACGTCTATCGCATCGAGCCTTATGTGATCGCCGGCGACGTCTATGGCGAGGGTGCGCTCAAGGGCCGCGGCGGATGGAGCTGGTACACCGGTTCGGCTGGCTGGCTCTACCGTGTGGCTGTTGAAGGCATCCTCGGCATCCGCTCGGAAAGTGGCCGTCTGCATGTCAAGCCGGTCCTGCCGGCCGGATGGAACGGCTTCTCCGCCGAACTCGATCTGCCGAGCGGGAAATATCAGGTTTCCGTCTCGAAGGTGGATGCGGATCGCTGCTCTGTGACGATCAACGGCACGGCGCTCGATGATTTGAGCGAGGGATATCTGCTGGCGGCCAAATGAGACTCACTGCCGGGGCAGATTGACTGGTGTCACTGCCCCGGCGATCGCCGTGACCTGCGTCGTTCAAGCTGTTGGCAAAGTGAAGACAGCGCAGGGATCGGCGATGCCGCGCAACCGATACTCACCCAGAGGGACCAGTTGCGTCGCAACCTCCGCAGCGAGCGCGCCTGATATCAGCACACGATGACCAAGGGACTTGCAGAGCCCTTCCAGCCGGCTGACTAGATTGACTGCGGGGCCGATGGCGGTGAAGTCCAGCCGGTCGGCCGCACCGATATTGCCCCAGAGCATTTCGCCGAAATGCAGCGCCATGCCGAAGGGTAGCGGCGGTAGGCCTTGTGCTTGCCGCGCGGTGTCGAGATGGGCCATGCCGGCACGGGCGGCCGCGACGGCGCGTAGCGACGCTTCGCAAGCCTCACCGGGCGTTCCGGTAACGGGAAAGATCGCCAGAACACCGTCACCAATGAACTTCAGCACCTCACCCCCGAAAGCATGTACTGCGCCTGCAACACGATCGAACCAGGCGTCGAGAGTGCTGATCATGAGAGAGGGCTCGGTTGCTTCGGAGAGGGCCGTGAAATCGCGCAGGTCAGCACAGAGCAAAGCGGCGCGAATGGTTTCACCGCTGCTACGGCCGAGCGCTCCGGCCTGCACCTGCGCGGCGCTGCGTTTACCGAGATAGGCCTCTAGAAGCGTTGTCAGTGCCGTTCGTGCGGTCAGAGCCGCCAAGGGTGCCACTGCAAAGCGTGCGGCCTGGTGCAGCCGGTTCGCCTCGTCCGGATCGAACGAGCGGGATCCGGCCCAGCCCAATATCGGACTGTCGGAGCCTCGGCCGGTTTTTTCTTCGTATACTGGCCCAAGCGCGGTAAGCCAGTCGCCCGCAGCCTTGTTGAGCGAGCTGCCGGCAAAGTCGAGCGCCTCAATGACGGCGCCAGTCTCCGCCCGCCACAACCAGGTGCGGCGCGCAATGATCGGATGTGGAACGGCAAGCGTAAGGGCTCCGCCGGCGAGCGGCAAACCGTCGGCAAGCAACTGGCGGCCAAGCTCGGCTATGAAGTGTTCGGGGCCGGACGAGGCGCCGGCCTCATCGATCAGCCAGGCGAGGTGGGCGGGCAAATCCATGCCTCGATCATGCCATAGCGGTCACCTGATGTCAGCCAAACGTCGCTTTCCTCGGGAATTCAGCTTCTCTTTCAAACGAGAAGCTTGGTCATTTCCTGCCATGGAAGGGATCGGGTCCTGGGTCGCGTCCGGCCGCCACGGTGCTCAGCCGGCCAAGGTAGTGAGCCCAGCCCTCGGCATGGCCGGCGCATTGCTCGGCATTGGGCAAGCCGGTATGCGTCAGACGCAGGAGCGTTCCATCGGGCTGTTCGATCAGATCGATCTCGACCAGGCTCGAGCCCGGCGGCACGACCTCGCTGCCATCCCAGCCGAAGCTATAGGCCAGGCGATGGACCGGCACCACTTCGCGGAAAGAGCCGCGAGCGAAACGTGCCCCGGTCACGTTGACGAGATAGAGCCCTCCGGGCTGCGGCTCGATCTCTGCTTCCGTCCCCATCCAGCGGAGGATCTTTTCCGGATCCGTCAGCAGGGCGAACACGGCCGCAGGCGGCGCTGAAAGATGCGTTTCGCGGCGAACGACGAGGGCCTCTTGCATCGCTTTCTCCCAAGTTTGGTCCGCGCCGACCGAGGGCACGACGCGGTATACTGAACTAGAGGGAAGATCACTCGCAGCAAGGGTGTCATGCGTTGCCAGCGCTTGAATTGCGGAAGGCGTTCAATCTGCGAATTCACGTTGAGGAGGCGACAGAGCTCATATATGCCTGCCGCCTTCCGCCGGCGCTACTACGGATTTGCCTTCAGGAAGGCGATGAGGTCGTCGATTTCGAAGCTCCAGAGTCCCCAGAAGCGCATCTTTGTGCCGGGGATTTTTCTGCTCGGGCTTGTCAGAAATTCCGCAAGTTCATGCTCGTTCCACACAAGCCCGTCTTCGCCGGCTTTCTTCAAGGCGGGTGAGTAGGCGTAATCATCGATGACAGCTGCCCGCCGTCCCACGACACCCTTCAGAGAGGGGCCGAATGTACTTCTGGTGTCATCGATGATGTGACACGAAGAACAGGCCCGGAAGATTCTCGCGCCACGATCCGCATCAGCGGCGAAACCGTTGCCCGCAACCGAAGCTGCCGTGATCGCCCATGCGATTGTTCTCAACATCGTTCTAGGCCTGGGCGTCGATCTTCGTGAGTTTAAAGAAGAACCGCCTTCCGTCGTCGCGCACGCACATCATCCCAGCCAGCGTATTTTCATCCACCCGCCTAAAGTGGTCGACGATCGGCTGCTCGTTGTAGACCATTGCAGCACTTGCGATGTGCTCGAATGTCCGAACCTCCAGTGCGGCTGTCGTGCTTCGTGCGCGGAACGCCTTCTGAAGATACGAAAACGTGGTCCGGGCGAAGGCGGTCCGTCCGAATGGCGCCAGCTTGATCGCGAACCCGATAGGGACGAAGCGTGGATCGATGGCCAAGAGCCGTGCCGGATGCCACTGAAAGAGCAGGGCGTCGGCCCGCATGTCAGGATGAAAGCGCTTGCCAAACCATCGCAGGTTTTCGAGGACGCCATCAAGCGGATGTCCCGATGGAACGCCGGCGCCTCGCCATAATCCGACCATCTCAACGGGCTTCACGGGCTCCAGCGACTGGAACCAGGTCGTCATATCTTTCTGTACGTCCGATTGCACGGGCTCACCTTCTCCCACGATCACATCAGCAACGAAGTAGCGATTGCCAGCGAAGATTCCGAGACCCAATTGGATATCTCTGTGCGGAACCTTCAAAGTCGATGCTGGATATCTGCTCTTACCTGCCGTCGGCCGATATCGCCACTAACGCCGAAACAGCGAGCATGCGGTATTGAGGCAAATCCCGTTCCCCAATCCTCCTGCACGTAATCGATGCCGATCTCTTCGCGGGTCCAGAGCACCTTGCGAACATTGATGGATGATTGCCCGCCAAGAGTTCCAAGGACACTCATGATCCACTCCTAGCCAGTCGGCCTTGGGTATCGAACGAGACGTCACCTTGCACCACCAAACATATCCGGCGACAATAAAGCTTGTTATTGTGCTTGCTCGGCGATCTAGCGCAGTAATTTCAGGGAACCGGTCAGCGACCTCACCCATTTCGCTGGTCCTGCAAGGCCCAGCCCATCGATCTTTTCTTCGCTCAAGTCCCTGTCCGGGAAACTGCGCTGATAATCAGTATAATCGTGCAGTGACCGCGCAAAAGCGGGAAACGGTACGATGGCATGTTCCTCCGGCTGATTCAGCGCCTTCAGCATGATCTGGCGGATCGTCTGTTCGTCGGCCTGCAGAATCGGCACAGGTCGGTTGGAGATGATATCGGTGGTCCTTCCGGCATGGTCGCTGAGCCTTTCAGCGCCGAGAAGTGGCATCTTGGCGCCCATGCCTATGCCGATGGCGCTGACGGTATTTGCAATAAGGGCTGAGGGGAGTTTGGGATCGACGACAATGGCAGTGCGGATATCTGAGAGCATGGGAAAAACCTGAGATTGCGATGGCCACAGCCTAAGCGATCGCCGCAGAAGGATCTTATCTGATATTGCCGTTCAGCATGGGTATTTGGTAGGCTTCACCCAGTTGATGCGATTTTTGGGTAGATGTTACCGATGACGATATTTGAGCCAGTTGAGCTGAAAATTCTTTCAAGCCTGCAGGCTGAGGGGCGGCTGACAAATCAGGAACTGTCCGAGCGTGTCGGTATGTCGACGTCTCCTTGTTGGCGAAAGGTACGTCAGCTCGAAGAGACGGGTGTGATCCGGGGTTATCGGGCAGATCTCAACCGGCGTAAACTCGGGCTTGGAGTCCTTGCCTTCATCCGGGTGAAGATCGATGGCCATAGCGAGGCGGAGGCGGACGCCTTTGCCGCCGAAGTTGCACGGCTGCGGGAGGTTGTTGCCTGCTACAGCATTGCCGGAGACTCGGATTTTCTGCTGCAGGTCGTCTCTCCTGATCTCGATTCCTATGCCGATTTCGCGATGTCCGTCGTGCGCCGTCTGCCGCGTATCAAGGAAATGCAGACCACCTTCGTTCTTAAGGAAATCAAGCCGTTCGAAGGTTTTCCGGTAGGTCTTTAAGAGGCCGATCTGAAGCGATAATCGGTGAAATGGCCGCCCAGCAGATGCTGGACGGCTGATCGTGCTGAAAAGTAGGCCGTCATGGCTTCAACATAGGCTGGATCAAATAGTCACGCTTTAACGAATTCAGTCTGGCGGACGGCGCTTGCGCCAGGCTTTTCGCGCCGCACAATAAGTATGACAATTCAGTTTTCCCGGTAAAGCCACGGCTGGCGAGCAATCTGTCGGCATCTGCATCGACGCGATCAGGTTCAGATGCTGGAGCCGAAATTTTAGTTTCCACCCGATTGACCGGATCGGAAATCTTGCGTTAGCTTGATTAAATCAATTTGATTGAATCTAAAAAATAACAAGCAAGGGAACGTAAAATGGGACTGGATGAGAGCGTAATCCGCAGTGTTTCCGCGCGTGCCGGCTGGGCGGCGGCGACCGCCCTGACGGTGGTGATGGCGTTTGGCGCATCGGCTGTCTTGGCCGCCGAAGCCGTTCTGACGATGCATATCGAAGAGCAGACGAGCTGGGTGCAGAACTTTAATCCGTTCGACCTTGCCGGCCGCCGGCAGAGCACCATGGATTTCATCTATGAGCCGCTCGTCATCTTCAACGCACAGGACGGTGGCAAGCCGGTCTGGCGCCTTGCCACGAACTACAAGTTTTCCGACGACATGAAGTCGATCACCTATGAACTGCGGCCGGACGTGAAATGGTCGGACGGTCAGCCGCTGACATCGGCGGACGTCAAATATACGATCGATCTGATGCTGAAGAATGCCGCGCTCGATACCGTTGGTGTCGGCGAAACCGTGGTATCCGTCGAGGCGCCGTCGCCGACCGAGGTGACGATCAAGCTCAAGGCCGTCAATTCCGATTTCCCGGAATCGCTGGCCGACCTCGCCGTCGTGCCTGAGCATATCTGGAAAGATGTCTCCGATCCGGTGGCTTTCAAGAACGAGAAGCCGGTTGGCTCGGGTCCGATGACGGAGGTGCGTCGCTTCACACCGCAGGTTTATGAGCAGTGCCGCAACCCGAACTATTGGGATGCAGCCTCTTTGCATGTCGATTGCCTGCGCCTGCCGCAGATTTCCGGCAACGACCAGATGCTAGCGATCCTGCCCGAGGGCAATATTGACTGGATCGGCTCCTTCATTCCCGAGATCGACAAGACATTTGTGGCGCTCGACGCCGAACATAACGGCTATTGGCAGCCGCCGGCGGAAACCGTCGCCTTCCAGATGAACTTCAAGACCAAGGACGAGGGCAATCTGGAAGCCTATAAGGACCTCAATTTCCGCCATGCCTTCAGCCTTGCGATGGACCGCAAGTCGATGGTCGATATTGCCGGCTTCGGCTATCCCGTCGTCAACGAGCATGCCTCCGGCCTGCCGCCGCGTTTTGAAGACTGGCGCAACAAGGCAGCTGAAGGCGAGAAGGACGCCTTCATGGGCCTTAATACCGACAAGGCCAACAAGATCCTCGACGATGCCGGTTACAAGAAGGGTGCGGACGGCTTCCGTACGACCCCGAGCGGTAAACCGATCGCTTTTTCGATCATTGTTCCGAACGGCTGGACGGACTGGATCGACGCCGTGCAGATCGCCGTTGAAGGCCTGCGTGCGGCCGGCATCAATGCCTCGGTTGCCACTCCCGAATACGAACAATGGCGTAAGCAGATTCTCGATGGCAGCTTCGAGGTCGTCATGAACTCGCGCGCCGATGGCGCCACACCTTTCCGCGGCTATTACCAGAACCTCTCGACCGCCTATGGCGGGCGCATCACCGGCGCTCCCTCGCGCTATCAGAACCCGAAGCTCGATGCGCTTTTCGATCAGTATCTGAAGGCGACATCGGATGAGGACCACAAGAAGATCTTCAACGATATCCAGCTGCTGGTTGCTGTTGACTTCCCGGTCGTGCCCGTCTTCAACGGACCGACCTGGTATCAGTTTTCGAGCAAGCGTTTCACCGGTTGGGTGACCGAAAAGGATCCGGTCATGAACCCGGAAGATCATGACAACAACCGGATGCGCCTTATGCATCTCCTGCGCCTGAAGCCGGTCCAATAAGACCGGCGAGGGAAGGGATATGCGTGTTTCCGGACGGCGCCTCGGCGTCTATGCGGTCGCCCTGGCGTTCGCCATCGTGATGAATTTCATTCTTCCCCGGCTCATGCCGGGGACACCCGTCGATGCGATGGTCGCCCAGCTCGGTCCGCGGGCCACACCCGCAGCCGTCGAGGCGATCAAGGTACGCTTCGGCGCCGTCGATCAGCCAATGCTTCTGCAATTCGTCGACTATCTGAAGGGGCTTGCGACTTTCGATCTCGGCGTCTCGGTCAAATATTATCCCCAGACCGTCGTCCAGGTTCTCGCCCGCTCGACGATCTGGACCATTTTCCTCGTCCTGACTGCCATCATCTTTTCGCTCTGCATCGGCGTCGTGCTTGGCGCGGTCTCGGCATGGCGGCGCGGTGGCCGCTTCGACACGATCGTCTCGCCACTATCTGTCATTATGATCTCGGTGCCGCCTGTCATCATCGCGCTGACGACACTTTTCGTCTTCGGCGTCTCGCTGCGCTGGTTTCCGGTCGGTTACGCCTATGACCCGAATCTCGATCCTGCGTTCAACTTCACCTTTGCCGGCAGCGTCTTCATGCATGCCATCCTGCCGGTACTGACGTTGTCGCCTTTCCTGATCGGTGAATTCCAGACGACCATGCGTTCGTCGATGATCTCAATCCTCGGGGAGGACTATGTGACGATGGCCCGCGCCAAGGGCCTCAGCCATCTTAACGTGATGTTCGGCTATGGCGCGCGCAACGCCATGCTTCCTGTCCTGACAAACCTTGCCCTCATGCTTGGTGCCGTCTTCGGCGGTTCGATCGTTACCGAGATCGTCTTCAATTATCCGGGGCTCGGCCTGACGCTCTATACGGCGAGCATTGCCCGCGATTATCCGGTCATCCAGGGGCAGTTGCTTCTGATGACGCTCGCAACGCTTGGGGCCAACCTCCTCGTCGACATCATTCACGGGTTTATCGACCCCCGACTGCGGGACGCTGTGTAATGGGCTTCACGATGAGATCCATCCTTCGCCAGAAGAAGGCCGTCGCCGGCCTCATCATTGTTGTGGCTCTCTGGCTCATGGCGCTGTCTGCACCGATCATCGCGCCCGGCGAACCCGGCGCCCGTGTCGGCCGCTCTCACCAGCCTCCGTCCATCGAGCATGTGCTCGGCACGACGAAGATGGGCCGCGACGTCTATCGCCAGTTCGTCTGGGGTGCGCGCAGTTCGCTCACCGTCGGTTTTGCGACGGGCATTGCGATCACCGTGATCGGCACCGCCATCGGCCTCGTCGCCGGCTATGTCGGCGGCAAGACGGATGCCGCCCTCGATCTCGCAACGAACGCTGTACTCGTTGTTCCGAACATGCCGCTCTTGATCCTGCTTGCCTCTTTTGCCGGCACGGTCGGGCCGATGACGATCATGACGATCATCGCCCTGACTTCGTGGCCATGGGGTGCCCGCATGACACGATCGCAGACGATGGCGCTACGCAATCGCGATTTCGTCACCGCATCGAAAATGATCGGCGAGCCTGCCTGGCGGATCATCTTCGTGGAGATCTTGCCGAACCTCACACCGCTGATCGGTATCAACCTTGTCGGCAGCATCATCTATGCGATCGTCGCGCAGACGACGCTCGAATATCTCGGCTTCGGCGATCCGCTGAAAGTGTCCTGGGGCACGATGCTCTATAATGCCCAGAACGCTTCGGCGATCATGGTCGGCGCCTGGTGGGATGTCGGTGTCCCGGCGATCGGCATTGCGGTAACAGGCCTCGGGCTTGCGCTTCTCAACTTCACCTTCGACGAGATCGCCAATCCGCAGCTTCGCTCCGGGCCGGCGCTGTCGCGCTGGTTCCGCCTGACCCGAGCCCGCAACCGTCAATTGGAGGCCGGCCGATGAGCGACAATCTCTTAGAAATCGAAAGGCTCAACGTCGACTACCTGCTCGACAAGGGCGAGTTCCGCGCCGTCAAGGACGTGTCGTTCAGTATCGGTCGAGGCGAGATCTTTGGGCTGGCGGGTGAATCCGGTTGTGGCAAGAGCACCATCGCCTACGCCATCACCCGCCTTTCCAAGGCGCCGGCCTGGATCAGCGGCGGCAGCATCCGCATGGACGGGCGGGATCTTCTCAAAATGCCGGAGCGGGAGCTGCAGAGGATCCGCTGGAAGCGCATCGGCATGGTCTTTCAGAGCGCCATGAACTCGCTAAATCCTTTGATGCGCGTTGAGGCACAGTTCCACGATGTGCTTTACCGGCACACCGGCTGCTCGCGCCAGGAGTCACGGGTGCGCGGCGAGGAGATGTTCCGGCTCGTCGGCATACCGCCGCAGCGCATCAGTGACTATCCGCATCAGTTTTCCGGCGGCATGCGCCAGCGCATCGTCATTGCCATCTGTCTGGCGCTGCGGCCGGAGCTCATCATCATGGACGAGCCGACGACGGCACTCGACGTGGTCGTGCAGCGCGAGATCCTCGAACAGGTCGTCGATCTGCAACGGACTTACGGTTTCTCGGTACTGTTCATCACCCACGACCTGCATCTGATGGCGCAGCTTTGCCAGCGCATCGGCATTATGCTGAAGGGCGAACTCGTCGAAGTCGGCGACGTGCGTCAGGTCAGCCAGGCGCCGTTGCACGACTATACGCGCAAGCTCTGGAACGCCATTCCCCAGCTTCCGAGCAAGCCCCGTCTTTCAGGAGCATTGGCATGAAGTCCGAGGCACACCTGTCCCCGGCCGGAGCCGTCATACGGCTTGAGAAGATCAGGCGCCAGTTCGGCCCGGTGCATGCGCTGAAGGGTGTCTCCTTCTCGCTCTTTCCCGGCCGTGCGTTGGCACTTGTTGGCGAATCCGGCTGCGGCAAGACGACCTGCGCCCGCATCATCGCGCGCCTCGACAGGCCGACCGGAGGCAAGCTGTTCTTTCACGGGCAGGATCTGACCGCCCAGGGGGCGGCAAAAGACGAGCGTCTTTATCGCAAGGACGTGCAGATGGTCTTTCAGGATCCGTTCTCGTCGCTCAATCCCGCCTTCACCGTCAGCCATCATCTTTCCCGGCCGCTGCAGCTTCACAGCCAGAACACGTCGCGGACTGCCCTTGAGAATGGCATTACGGGATTGCTGGAAAGCGTCGGCCTAGACCCGGCGCTCTCCAAACAGAAATTTCCGCACGAACTCTCCGGCGGCCAGCGGCAGCGCGTCAACATTGCCCGGGCGCTTGCGGTCGCGCCGAGCGTGCTGGTCGCCGACGAGCCGACCTCGATGCTCGATGTCTCCATCCGCAAGGATATTCTCGATCTGCTCGCCCGCGTGAAGCAAGAGAACGAGCTGGCGATGCTCTATATCACCCATGACATCGCGACAGCGGCGCATGTAGCCGAAGAGATCGTCGTAATGTTTGCCGGTCAAATGGTCGAATGGGGTGATACCGAAACGGTGCTCTCCAATCCGCGCCATCCCTATACCCAGCTGCTGCTCTCCGCGGTGCCTGACGGCGGACGGCCCTTCGTTACCGGCGGCAGCGCGCGCTTCCTCGAACAGGCAGAGCGCGTCCGGTCACTCAGCCGCCCGGAATCCACCGTGATCGAGCAAATCGGTCCCAATCATTTCATGCGCACGCTCGGCGCGCAGAGCTAACAGGACGTCTTTCATGGATTATCTCGTCAACTTGTCGACCCTTCCGCAGGACACAAAGTCACCCGACGCCATGGCAAAGGCAGGTGTCACCATCCGCCGGGCACTGCCGCCCGAACTGAAGCTGATTGTCCGCTGGATCGACGAGCATTTCGGCGAAGCCTGGGCAAGCGAGGCAACGGTTGCGATGACGCGCCAGCCGCCGACCTGCTTCATTGCCACGCGCGAAGGCAAGCTTGTCGGCTTTTCCTGCCACGAGGCGACCGCACCCGACTTCTTCGGCCCGACTGGCGTCGACGAGAGCCTGCGCGGGCTTGGCATCGGCAGGGCACTGCTCTTTGCCAGCCTCAGTGACTTGAAAACCAGGGGCTATGGCTACGCGATTATCGGCGATGTCGGCCCGTCCGCCTTCTACGAGAAAGCGGTCGGCGCAACTGCGATCCCCGATTCTGCTCCCGGCATCTATGCCGGCATGCTCAAGTCCTGATTTCGACAATACGAATAGAAAGAAGCGATCATGTCCACACCGCGACCTCAGGCCCTGCGGCTCGAAACAGTCTGGAATCCGCCGGCCGAGGGCAAGGATTTTTCCTATGTCCTGCAGCTCAAGAACCTCAATGCCGAGCCGCTGTCCGGCTTCTCACTCTGTGTCAGCGGGCCTGGGCGGGTCGATCCCGCCGGTCGCGTCGAGGGTGCGACGGTTTCCAAAAGGCTGTCAAATTTCACCGAATTTCATCCTCCGGAAGGCCTCGTTCTCGATAGGGGCGAGACCTGGACGATTTCCGTCCACGCATTGAGCTGGCAGTTCCGTCATTGGACGGATGGTGCAACGAGCGCCTATCTGGCCTTTGCCGACGGTAGCACAGTTTCGCTTGGGCTCGAGCCGACGCGGTCTTCCGCCAGCAATGCACCACTGAAGCGCGGCGCGGAGATCTTTCCGGTACCTGCCACTGTGCCCGTTCAGGTTTCAATCATTCCCTGGCCGAACCACGTCGCCGTCGGGTCGCGTCAGCCCTTGCCGGCAGGGTTTTCGCTGCAGGCCGACGATCCGGACGCAAAAGCGGCTGCCGACAGCTTCAAGGCGCTGGTCGACCATCTCTTCGCTGTCGAAGGCATCATCCGCACTGCCGCGGAAGGCGCTTCAAGCGTCAGCTTGAGGAAGACTGCCGGTTTCGGCCCCGAAGCCTATCGGCTGAGCTTCGAAGGCGAGGCGATCACCGTCGAGGCGAGCAGTCGCGCCGGCTTCCTCTACGGCCTTGTGACGCTCGGGCAGATCTGGCGCGGTGCGCGCCTGCATCCAAGAACCTTCCAGTTCCCCGCCTCGGGCGAGATCGTGGATGAGCCGTCGATGGGCTGGCGCGGATTACATCTCGATGTTGCCCGTCAGTTCTATGGCGCGGCCGAAATCAAGAAGCTGATGGCGGTGCTCGCCTGGAACAAGCTCAACCGTTTCCATTGGCACCTCTCCGATGACGAAGCCTGGCGTGTCGAAATCGATGCATATCCGGCGCTGACCGAAATCGGTGCATGGCGCGGTCACGGTCTTGCCCTGCCGCCGCTGCTCGGCTCCAGCCCGGCCCGCACCGGCGGCTACTATACCAAGCCTGCCATTCGCGAGATTGTCGCCTGCGCCCAAGGGTTCGGCATCGAAATCGTGCCGGAGATCGACATACCCGGCCATTGCTACGCCATGCTGCAGGCGATACCGGAACTGCGCGATCCGCAGGAGGCCGGCAGCTACTATTCGGTTCAGGGCTTCCCGGACAATTGCATCAATCCCGCCCGCGAAAAGACCTATGAGGTCATCGAAACGATCTTTTCGGAACTCATCGAGCTTTTCCCCTTCAAGACCATCCACATCGGCGCCGACGAAGTGCCACTCGGCGCATGGTCGGGCTCGCCGGAGGCGCTCTTAAAGCTGCGTTCGCTCGCCGGTGATGAGGTTGCCGATGCGCATGCCAAGCGCCTGAACGTCATCACCAATACGCATGGTGCAGATGATATCCATGGTTCGGGTGCGGCCTTTCTGCAGGCAGAGTTCCTGAAGCGCATTCAGAGCTTCCTCGCCTCCAAGGGCTGCATTACCGGCGGCTGGGAAGAAGCGGCGCATGGCGACGTCATCGACAAATCGAAGAGCTATCTTTGCAGCTGGCGCAATGTGGAAGTCGCCGCCGAACTTGCCAATCGCGGCTATGAGATCGTCGTCTGCCCGGGACAGGTCTACTATCTCGACATGGCGTTGCGGCCGGACTGGGACGAGCCAGGCGCCAGCTGGGCCGGCACGTCGGATGCCGAGAAGCTCTACACCTTCGATCCGGTCGGCGGCTGGACGGAAACCCAGAAGCAGAAGCTTCGCGGCATTCAGGCCTGCATCTGGTCCGAACCGATGACCGACCGCGCCGTCTTCGATCGGTTGGTCTTTCCGCGCCTGTCCGCGCTTGCCGAAACGGGCTGGACGAAACCGTCGTCCAAGTCGTGGGAGCGTTTCAGGGCGCTCGCTGGGCTGATGCCGCTGCTCTACGGGCTGCAGCAGTCGTAAGCTCGGGTTAGAATTGAGGATCATTTTGCCATCACCGGAGACGGTGATGGCAATGGATAGGGACATTGCTCTCAAGCTGCGAGCTTGAGCGTCGCAGACACGTCGAAGCAAGCCTCCGCTGGCAGTCAGTCCCGCTGATCCTGCGGCGGGGCGGCGCATCCTGGTTCGGCGATGCGAATGGGGCGGGTTCCAACAGGGGCGCCGGTTGCACGATCGATGGTGACGGGATCGATCTCGGTTCCGGTTTCTGCATCGAAGAAGCGGGTAACCTCGCCGCCGCCGCGGTGCTTGCGGCCCCAGGCGCCGATCGCAAACAGAACTGGCAAAAAGTCACGGCCGGCCTCAGTCAGCACATATTCGTCGCGCGGTGGGCGCTCGGAATAGCGGCGTTTTTCCAGCAGCCCTTCCTCCGTCAGCGATGACAGCCGCCCCGTCAGCATCGTCGGGGCAATGCCGAGGCTCTTTCGAAAATCATCGAAGCGGGTCAGCCCCGCATGGGCGTCGCGCATGATGAGCATGCTCCACGCATCGCCCACGAGCGCCAGGCTGCGGGCGATAAGGCAGGGCCGATCTGAAAGTTTCTTCATGTCGATATCTTTTTAGTAGTGACTTGCTATCAATTTGATAGTAACAGAATGTACATGGATGTTCCACGACAAAACGAAGGCAGAGATGAGTAAGAGAGAACGCGGCATTGCCCTGGTCACCGGGGCTTCCTCGGGCATCGGCCTGGTGACGGCGAAAGCGCTGCGGCGCGACGGTTACCGTGTGTTCGGCACCAGCCGAAGGTCGATGCCTGATACCGCCGACGGGATCACGATGCTGATCTGCGATGTGATCGACGATCAATCCGTGCAGGGCGTTGTTGACGAGGTTCTAAGCCGGGCAGGGCGGATCGATCTTCTCGTCAACAATGCCGGGATCGGCCTGCTTGGTGGCGCCGAGGAATCGACGACGGCGCAGGCGAAATCCGTGTTCGACGTCAACGTCTTCGGCACCATACGGATGACGAATGCGGTACTGCCGGTGATGCGGCGGCAACGCAGCGGCCGGATCGTCAACCTGAGCTCAATCCTCGGGCTGATCCCGGCGCCTTTCAACGCGCTCTACGCCGCGACCAAGCACGCGATCGAAGGCTATTCGGAATCCCTCGACCACGAAGTGCGCACGCAAGGCATCCGTGTGGTGCTCGTCGAACCGGGCGTCACCCGCACCTCCTTCGAGGAGAACATCACGCGGCCGGACCGGCCGCTTGCCATCTACGATGCGGTGCGTGCCGACGCCGAAAAGCTGATGCGCGAAATCGTCTCGAAGGGCGATGCACCCGAGGTGGTGGCCGCAACTATCGTCCAAGCCGCCAATGCGCCATCGCCAAAGAGACGCTACACGGCTGGAAAAGCCGCGGGACAGGTGCGCTTCATCCGCCGCTTTCTGCCCGAGTCCTTCGTCGACAAGAGCCTCCGGAAATTCAACAAGCTTCCCGAGTGAGCCTGCCTTGTCGCTGTGCCGGCTCACCATACAAACGAAAGTTCGTCCAATGAAAGCATTCCTGATCGATCGCTACAAGAAAGGCGGCGCCCTCAGGCTCGGCCATAGCCCCGAACCGCAACTGCGTGAAAACGACGTGATGGTCGAGATCCATGCCGCCAGCGTGAATCTGCTGGATGCCAAGATCCGGGACGGGGAATTCAAGCTCATCCTGCCCTACCGGCTTCCGCTGGTGCTCGGCAATGATGTCGCGGGCGTCGTGGTCCGGGTCGGGGCGAATGTCCGGCAGTTCAAGGCGGGCGACGAGGTCTATGCGCGGCCTAGTCAGGATCGCATCGGGACGTTCGCCGAATATATCGCCATCGATGCGGCCGATGTCGCGCTGAAGCCCGCCAATCTCAACATGGAAGAGGCCGCGTCGATTCCGCTGGTGGCGCTGACCGCATGGCAGGTTCTGGTCGAGCGCGCCAAATTGCAGAAGGGACAGAGGATACTGATCCATGCGGGCTCCGGCGGCGTCGGCACGGTTGCCATCCAGCTTGCCAAATATCTCGGCGCCCATGTGGCGACGACCACGAGCACGGCAAACATCGATCTGGTGAAAAGCCTCGGCGCCGACGTGGTGGTCGATTACAAGAAGGACGACTTCGAAAAGGTGCTGAAGGGCTATGATGTCGTGTTGAACAGCCTGGGCAAGGACACGCTGGAGAAATCGCTCGCTGTCCTGAAGCCGGGAGGCAGGCTGATCTCGATTTCCGGTCCGCCCGATCCCGATTTCGCCAGGGAGAACGGCTCGGGCTGGCTGCTGCAGCAAGTCATGCGCCTTTTGAGCTTCGGCATCAGGCGAAAAGCAAAACGCCTGGGGATCGGCTATTCTTTCCTCTTCATGACCGCAAACGGTGCTCAGCTCGGCAAGATCACCTCGCTGATCGAGGCAGGCGCCATCCGCCCCGTCATCGACCGGGCCTTCGAATTCGAGAGGACCAACGAGGCGCTGGACTATGTGGAAACGGGCCGCGCGAAAGGCAAGGTCGTCATTGTGGTGAAGTGAGGTCTGGACCCTCGGTTTAGCCGAGCGGCTTTTGCAGGTGTCGAGGCGCGGATTGGTTTCGGAGATCAAGGCTGCCGTCTCGTCCCGCCTACAACGAACAAACGCTTATCGAGCGAAGGCGCTTGATTGTCGTTGCCGGTAGGCTGAGGGTGTGACGCCTGTGCCCAGCTTGAATGCCCGTGTCATGTGGCTCTGGCTGCTGAAGCCGCAGGCGGAAGCGATCTCTGCGATTGGGTCCATCCCGCACAACATCGATTTGGCGCGCTCGACACGCCGGTGGGCCACCCAGCCATGCGGGGACACACCATAGCTTGCCCGGAACATCCGCTGAAAATGAAAGGCGCTGAGCTGCCCGATCGCCGCCAGATCCTGCAAGCGGATTGCCTCATCGAGATGGGCCTCGATGTATTCCAGACTCCGGCGCCGCACATGAGGAGCGAGCCCGCCGCTGATCGCGCAGGGACGCATCCCTCCATAACGCGGATCAACGAAGAAATCGTTGACCGTCTGTGTCATCGCTTCTTCAGCCTGCAGATGACTGCCCGCCACCATCGCTTTCGTCATCTGAAGAAGCGTACGCGCCAAGGCGGGCGCATCTGCGAAGGTTACTTCGGGAAGGGCCATAAGCCGAGCATCGCGGTCAAACATCTCCGCAAACATCCGGCGCATCTGATCGTCGGGAACATACAGATGGACGAATTGGGAGAAGTCGGTGATTTCCCATTCGGAGGAGTGCTCCTGTGGCATGATGCACAGGACTCCCGGACGGCCGCGCGCGGCGGGGCTGCCATCCAGACGACGCGTTCCGGCGCCACCCCTCAGATAAAGACTGAACGTATGACCGTTCGGCCGCTGATAGCTCATCCTATCGTGTGCATTGCTCCAGATGGCAGCTGATCGCCCGAACCCCAAATCGATAGACTGCGACATCCGCGCAGTGGGAGATGCGGACAAAAACCTGAAAACCGAGGGGTGACTATATTTCACCAATTCTTCCCCAAACCTGACCACGCCGTGCGAACGATACCGTTGGGCGACCGGCATGGCGAGCAGGAAGTCCGGGCAAATCGATTTCATAGCAAGAATCTGCAAGAGGCCTGCTCACGGCTCGCCTATTGGTCGGGAAAACGAGGATCACTCCATGGCAAATGCCGCTCTCTTCATCGCGACCGTCCTCATATGGGGGACGACTTGGATCGCCATTGCGATGCAGGTCGGTCCCGTACCGGTCTTGGTCTCGGTCTTTTACAGATTTGCGGTCGCAGCAGTGATCCTCGTCACCATCCTGGCCGTCATGCGGCGGCTCAAGCTCCCTGCCTTGCGCGATCAGCCTTTCATCCTCGCGCAAGCACTCTGCCTGTTCAGCCTCAATTTCATCTGTTTCTACAACGCAGCCGCCTCTATCCCGTCCGGGCTGATCTCCGTGATCTTCTCGCTCGCAACGATCTACAATGCCGTCAATGCGCGCCTCTTCTTCGGCGACCGCATTACAGGCCGCACGCTTCTCGCAGCCGCGCTCGGAGCAACCGGCCTTCTCCTCCTTTTCGGACAGGACGTTGTCGTCGATTTCGATATGGGTACGTTGAAAGGGATCGGGCTCGCGGCGCTTGGCACGCTGTTCTTCTCGCTAGGCAATATGGCATCGCGTCGAAACAGCGTTGCCGGAATCTCACCGCTTACCGCCAATGCCTGGGGCATGACCTATGGCGCGATCATCCTCGTCTTCCTCATTGCCGTGACGAAAACGCCGATCGTGGCGCCGCCCAACATCACCTATCTTGGCGCACTGCTCTATCTCGCGGCGATCGGATCGGTGATCGGCTTCACCACCTATCTCATGCTGGTGTCGCACATCGGCTCCTCACGCGCTGCCTATGCCACCGTCCTGTTCCCAATCGTCGCCCTATCGCTATCGACTGTCTTCGAGGGCTACCACTGGAGCGGTCTAGGCCTGATCGGCCTGGCGCTGACGCTTCTCGGGAACGTGGTCATCTTTGCGCGACCTCTGGCCCGTCGCCCGCACCAAGCCGATGCGAGGCCGTCTGCCTCCTGAGGGCGCCAATAGGGCGGTCATCGATACTTTCTATGACCGCTGCGTAAACATCTTCCTTTCGAACGGAGCTGTGGCGGTGACCTGACCAATGAGCCTCAGCTCAGCCGAGCGGCTTTTGCAGAACGTCGAAGCGCGGATTGGTTTCGGAAAATATCGGCAGGGCCGCGGCGCCGAGAATTGCCGTATCTTTGCCGGTCATGCCGATCATGACGCGAGGAATGGTCCGCTTCTGACTGGGGTCGATCGGAATGTGCAGCGGCTCCAGCCGCTCGGCGAGCCGCTGCATCAGCGATGTCGATATGCTGCCCCCAAGCACGATGGTCTGCGGATCGAAGGCCAGTTCCAGAAAATCGACGGTCTGCCGTAGCGGCTGAACCGCCTGATCCAGCCAGGCATCCAGACCTTCGCCGCCTTTGGCGATCAGGGCGTCAAGATCTTCCGGCAAAAGCTCTTCAGCATTCGTAATGCCCATGAATTCATAGGCGACAGTCGGCGACACGTAGCGATCGAGGCACCCGCGCTTGCCGCAGCTGCAGAGCCGGCCATGCGGCTCGACGATGATGTGGCCGATCTCGCCGGCATTCTGCCGACTGCCCTTGTAGAGGTGCCCATCGAGAAACATGCCGGCGCCGATGCCGCCGCCGCCTGCGAGAAAAAGATAGACGAAGCTGCTGAAACCGCGGGCAACACCATGCAGGCGCTCGCCGATGGCAGCCGCCGTTGCGTCATTCTCGACAAGCACCGGCACCTTGACGCGCCGTTCCAGCTCATAGCCGACGGGGAAGTCCTGCCAACCGGGCAGGTTCTGCGGGCTGAGCGACGTGACCCCTCCCTCCGCATAGCGGCCGGGCAGGGCCATGCCAACACCGAGCAGCCTGTTGCGATCAAAGGAGAAGGCTTGCTGCAGATCCTCGACAATAGAACCGAGGACAGGCATCGCCTGTTCGGGATCCGGATGTTCGACATGGCGCTCGATGCGCGCACAGACCGCACCCGAGAGATCGGTCAGCACGCCACTGGCGCGCTGGCGGCCAAGTTCGAGCCCGATGGAGTAGGCCCCGTGCGGGTTGATGAAGTAGGGAATGATCGGCTGGCCACGCGCAAGCTTCTGCGCTTTCGCAGGCACGAGCAGGTGCGAGCGCTGCAATTCCTCGACGATGTTGGATACCGTCTGTGCCGTCAACGCGGTCATGCGAGCGATCGCGGCGCGCGACAGCGGGCCGTTGGTGCGGATAGCCTCAATCACGACACGCCTGTTGTGTGACTTGGCTTGCTCGAGATTGGTGCCTGAGATTGCTTTCATGATGTCTTTATAGAATTTGAGCACCACCATTGCCATAAGACGATCACGCGGGGAAGAGGAGAAGTGTGCAGTCTTTTCAATGTGATCGCGACGATAGTTGATGCCGATTGCTCCGTCGGTTCTTAAAGTATCACTTTAACGGCTGTGTCACTGACATCGGTGCGATTGACGGCCCCGGACAGGCGTCGTGTTCCTGTCGATGATTAGAGATCTGTCCTGAAAATCGCCAGCCGGGAATCGACTGCGCCGGGCTGAAGTTCTATGGGAGACCGAAAGCCTAACCAATTGGGACGAATCATGAATTTGCGCTTCAGCAAGGCCGCGGGAAACACGGTACTCTTCGGCGTGCTGCTGATGCTTCTCGGCGACTTCCTGTTTTCGCTGAATGACGCCATGGGCAAATGGCTGGTCGCGAGCTTTGCGGTTGGCCAGGTCCTGGTGATCCGTTCGCTCGGTTCCTTTCTGATCCTTGCCCCGATGATTGCAAGGCAAGGGCCTGGCTCGCTGTTTCAGGTCGAGCGTGTACCGCTGCAGATCCTGCGTGTGATCCTGACGACAGGGGATGTCGCTTTTTTCTATGCCGCGGTCGCCTACCTTCCGCTCGCCGACGTCATGACCTTCTATATGGCCGGCCCCATCTATGTAGCCGCTCTTTCGCACTTCTTCCTCGGCGAAACGATCGGCTGGCGCCGCTGGCTCGCCGTCATCACAGGCTTTGTCGGCGTCGTGATAGCGCTGAGACCCTCGACGGCGATGTTATCCTGGCCGTCGATCTTCGGCCTGATCGGCAGCTTTTCCTTCGCGCTGACGCTGATCCTCGGCCGTCGGCTGCGGCAGACGGGTGACGCCACGCTTGTGACATGGCAGACGGTCGGTGCCCTCGTCACTGGTCTAGTCCTAAGCGTGGGCGACTGGCGTTCCATGTCCGCCCTCGACTTCGTCGCGATGCTGGCGCTAGGCATCGTCGCGGGCAGCGCCCATATGATGATCACGCGCGCGCTGAAGCTTGCCCCAGCCTCCCTGCTTGCACCGCTGCAATACAGCCTGCTTTTATGGGCAATCGTGCTTGGTTATATTTTCTTCGGTGAATTGCCGGACAGCCAGATTTTGATCGGCTCCGTCATCATTGTTCTCGCAGGCCTCTTCATTTTCCATCGCAAGAACATCGTGGACGTCACGCCCAACGCTGACGTTCCGCCTGATGGTCATTAGGGGTCACACGGTCTCGTGGCGATTTCACCGCTGGGGAAGTCTACCCGCTCACCGCTCTCACGGATCGAACTCATCCTGGCGTCCACCGCAGTCAGTCGCCTCAGATGACGTCGTGACGACAGGGTCTCTTCCGGGCCTTCGACAGGCGCAAGGATGATTTGCTCGTCGAATTTCGATTTGTTCAACATACCATTCGCCATTCCTGGCTTGGGAGCATGGCGTTGCTTCACGACAAGCCGGATGGCTTGCCTTACGAAACTGAGCATAAAAAGCGGGTTTTGAAAAATCGCCCAGGCGGTCACGATTGACAGATGCAGATTCCCCGCCTTTCTGTACTGCCGGAATGCATATTTTAGAGTAAGCGCGATGGCGCTTCTGGCTGCGTATCTCGGAAGCTGCGGATTTGCGGCGACCGAACGCTTGATTACTTCCAAAAGACCTTGAGCCATTCGCGTGTAATTGGACGACATGTTGCCGGGATATTTTCTGTATCCCACCAGGCGTTCGGGAACGACTTCCATGCAATAACGTGCGGCAAGCCTAAGTTCGAAATCGACGTCTTCGCAGCCTCCAATACCTGCTGCTGCGTATGAGCTATCAAACCCACCGATCTCACGCGCAACGTCCCGTCGGACGAGAAGCGCGCTTCCGTTACCTATATATTTGAAATTCAGATGCCGGGCATAGATATAGCCCCTTGCGATTTTGGATCCGCCGAGCCCAATGATTTCGTCGTCCTGATCAATGATATAATGCAGCACATAGACTGCGGCCCATCGCGGCGACAAGCGATTGAGAGCGTTGACCTGCTTCTCGATTTTCGTCGGGTGCCAGAGATCGTCGGCGTCAAGGAATGCTACAAATCGACCTGATGATGCGTCGATTCCAGTATTCCTTGCGGCTGCGACACCGCGGTTTGGTGTGGACAGGAGGCGGATGCGTGAATCCGTCATCGCTATCTGCTCGACCAGTTGTGCCGTGTCGTCCGTGGAGCCGTCATTGACGACAATGATCTCCAGGGCGGTATAGGTCTGGCGCGCAGCGGATCGAAGCGTGCGCTCAATATACGCGGAAGCGTTGAAGGCCGGAATGACCACCGAAACCAAGGGCTGGGTGGAATAGAAAGCGTCTCCTCGATCCATTGATTATTCCTTATACAGCTGGCGGGACGAGACGAATCTGATGCTTCATCAGGCTGGCAACGGACGATCTATGGCTGACGATAACCAGTGTTCGGCTCTGATATTCCCTAAGCAGAAGGGAAAGCACCCGCGCCTCGGTCGCCTCGTCAAGCGCGTTGGTGGCTTCGTCGAGGAGCAGGATCTCAGGCCGGCCGGCGAGTGCACGCGCCAGGCCGATGCGCTGCCGCTGGCCGCCCGAAAGCCTTATCGCCTCATCACCCAGCCATTCATCGAAGCCGGAAGGCAGTTTCTCGATGAACTCAGTCGCGCAAGCCACATCTGCCGCCCAGCGCACATCCTCCTCGGAAATTTCGCGGCGGAACCGGATGTTGTCGAGGACCGTACCTTCCATCAATTCGACGTCCTGGCCCGAAACTGAGAATAGCTGCAGCCAGCTCGATCGTTCGATGGTCGAAAGATCCCTGCCGTCGAAGGTTATACGACCCTCACTTGGCTGGATGAGATCGAGCAGCATGTTGAGGATGGTCGTCTTGCCGGAGCCGCTTTGTCCGGTCAACGCGGTGGTCTCTCCTGTCCTGATGGAGAAGCTGGCTCGGCTGACGGCGGGAACGCTGCTGCCTTCATATGAGAAGGAGACATTATGGAAAGCGATTTCCTTCTGCAGATGTCTGAGCTTTTCTCCGCAGGTGACCTGTCTGGCATCGTCGGCCTCGGAAATTATCGCCAGAACGTTCTGCAGAGGCGCCTCCAGGGCATGCAGGCCAAGGATCTGGGAATCAAACTCCTTGATATACGGTTGAAGCCTGTAAAGAAGGATGGTCGCCGACAATGCTGCACGGAAGTCTACCGGCAGAAATTGCGAGGACAGAATGATCGTCAGGATCACGCCGAATGTCAGCACTTCGCTCAAAAGTGAGGTTGCCGCACTCATCCGGTCGGAATGGGACCAGGTTTTCCCGACATCCGTGGAAAGCGCGTCGAAAATGCTTTCGTGGCGCTTTTCCAGGCCGAAGCTTTTCACGGCCTTTAAGGTCTGCAGCGTGGTCCAGGTTAGTTGTGTCAGGTCCTCCACTGCCGAAATGGCGGCCGCGCCTGTACGCCGATAGGCCTCGGCAAACAGGCCGAGGGTCAGATTATGGACAACGCCGAAAATAAGGCCGAGGACGGCGATCGGCCATGCCATCACGAGCATTCCGGCACCGAAGATGACGATGGTCCCGAGATTGATCCCAAGGCGAACCAGGCTCGCGTGAGCCGAAGCGACCGCATAGGATTCCGTTGCGATCACATTCATGAGGTCGCTGCGTTCGTAATGCTGAAAGCGCTGAAACGGGATCGTCAGGATTTTTGAATAAAGACGATGCCGAATGCTGCCGCTGATTTGATGGCTGACGGTGCTCGCGATGATCGAATTGGCGAAACCCAGAACGATCCTGAGGATGATCGCGCAGATCAGGATGGTGACCAGCATAGATTTCGATATCGCGGTTTCAAACCCACCGAAAAATGCAGGAAGTCCGGCGATTGCAGCACTGGAAGAGGAGCCCTGCTGGCCGAGAACAAAAACGAGGCTCACCAGGAAGGTGATCCCGACCATTTCCATCAGACCGCTGAGTATCCCGACCACGACCATCACCGACGTCTTGAGCCGAAGCGACGGCACGAGTTTCAGAAGCTCGCGGAAGCGGGCTGCGACGATCAGATTGAAGGCGCCCGTCGGCTTGGCGGAAGCGGATTTTTGCAGTGTCATCACGCACCACCTCCGCGCGGTTCGATGAACACGCCAGTCTGTCCAACAGCCGCCGCTTCAAAACGGTCACGGAATGACGTGCCATTCTCGGGGAAGGCGATGACTGTCATTGCTTCCCCTAGGGCAGGCCGCTTTCCGGTCACGCGTCCCGACAATCGATTTGCCAATCGTCGTGCGCGGCCCTTGACTGAGCGCCAGACAAGACCGGCACCATGAATGGCGAGCCTCAGAGGGAAGCGCGCAGCCATCATCGGCGCCAGCTTTCTGACCTGATCATGGTCTTTGCTGGAAAACGCCTTGTGGAAATACCACCGTGCCGTATCGAATTCCGCGGTAGTGGCGGCGGCGGCAAGATGCGGGTGGCGTTTTTTGACCTCTGCCATCACCAGGGCGTGAGATCTCAGCATGCGACAGGCATTGCTCGACATGTTTCCCTGAGTAAAACGGTATCCCGTCAGAAAATCAGGGACCGGGGCGAAAGGCAGCCTTTCGGCCAGCGCCAGATAAAGCTTCTGATCTTCGCATCCCTCAGCCTTTTGATCGCGCAGTGACGGATCGTAGCCACCACATGCCAGGACATCCGAACGCGGCATGAGCGGCGTGCTGCCGTTACCGATAAAATTCTCCCGAACCATGATTTCGAAGACGTCGCCCTTGTACAGCACAGGTTTTGAATGGGCGAAAATCACGTCATTCACATCGATGGCCGCGTACCAGTTGTAGGCGACCCCATGTCCGTCGGGGAGGCTTGCGAGCGCTCGGAGTTGCAATTCGATTTTTCGGGGATGCCAGAGATCGTCGGCATCGATCGGGGCAATGTATCTGCCGGCTGCTTCGCGGATTGCCAGGTTGCGGGCGCGAGCCACACCGCCGTTTTCCTGTCTCAGGATCCTGATGCGTGAATCTTGGAGGCGATATTCCTTTGCCAGTTCGTATGTTCCGTCCTTAGAGCCATCGTCGACCACGAGGATTTCGAGGCATTCATGGGTCTGGTTCGATACGCTGCGAATTGTATTCGCGAGTGTTTTCACGGCGTTGTAGGCAGGAATAACAACCGTGACCAAGGGGAGCGGATCGACGTTCATGGTTCGCTATCCAATGAAGGCGTCGGGTTGGCCCATCAGCTCGGCAAAGGCCCTGAGAGGAAGGTCGCCGCGAACTTCGAGGCGTGGCAGGGATAAGGGGTGGTCCGAAGAGCTCGTCCTTTGAGGCTTCGTTGAAAAGCCGGTCTCGTAACCTGCTTGAGCAAGAATGCCAGGCACACGGAAATCGGTGGAGCCGAAGGGAAGGGCGATGGACCTCACGGCCTCGCCCAACCGGCTTTCCAGCGCATCGCGCGAAAGGACCGCTTCGCCCATCAACGTAGCATTATCCAGTGAACTTGCCGGCCTGTGAGACGCTAAATGAGACCCGAAATGGATTCCTTGTCGGTGCAGGCTCTGGATATCGGCCCAGGACATCAGCGGTGCCGTATTCCCGTAACCGGCATCCCAATCCGACCTGCCGCCCACCTTATCCGTCACCACGAAGACATCCGCACTGAACCCGTTTTCAGCCAGGATCGGAAAGGCATCGGTAAGAAAGTCGAGATAGGCATCGTCAAAAGTTAGAACGACGGGTCGCCCCTGAATGGGCTTGCTCTCGCGCAACAGGCTGGTCAGGCTTTCGGCCGTCAGCGCATAATAGCCCTGTCGCCGGAGGAACTGCATCTGCTTACGGAAGGTATCCGGTGTCACTCGAAAGCGACGGAGCGAGTCCGGTCCGTCGAGTGCGATTCTATGATACATGAGCACCGGAACCGAGGTCACGACCTCATTCGTCCATGCGGCCTTGCGATCGACGCCGGCCGGCCCCCAGATAATGTATTTGGCGACGTTCGCATCGAGAGGTACGCCATGGGGCTCGATATGCACGGCTGGTGTTGCCGTATTGCGCTTTGCGAACCGATGAATGGCATAAAGCTCAGCCTCGATCGTCTCCTCCAGCACAAGATCAGGCAGGTTTGACAGGACCTTCTTGATCGTGCCCATGCCAAACGGATTGTTCCAGTCGAAACCGGTTCTGTCGGGCTCGTCGCGCCGGAGATGGGCGTGGGCCGTGACAAGATAGCCGCCCGGTTTCAGGGCGGCCGCGATTTTCCGGCATACCTGCTCCAGACTTGCCTCGTCGTCTATGAAGTAGAGGACCTCCGAACAGACGATCAGATCCTGTTCGGGCGGAAGTTCGCTTTCGACGAAATCCAGGATGCGAAGCTCCACGTTAGGAAGATCTCGGCATCTCTCGGCTGCCCTTTCAACAGCGCGGCTGGAAATGTCCGCAGCCATCACGAAGCCGACTTTTTGCGCAAGCTTTGCCGTGAACAGCCCTTCCGCGCAGGCAAGCTCTAGGGCTTTTTCGACCCCATCCGGAATGAGGCTCAGCGTCTGCTCGTATTTGACCTGTTCGTATACCGAGACATAGTTCCAGGGATCCGGGCGCTCGAAAAAACGTTCCCAATATTCCTTTTTCGTCGTTGCCTCAGGCAGAGCCGTTTGTTCGCCTCCCACTTCAGAGGGCTCGTCGGTCCTCGCGACGACAGGGGTGGCGAGCCGTTGCTGGTAGTCGGATTCCGTCTCCAGCAAGCATGCGTCATTATTCTCCCGTTCTCTAGCAGCAGTTTCGACGAGCGCGGTCAGATGTACCTTTTTGAAGAGATGCTTGATCTGCCGCCGTCGCCCGCTGCGCTGTCGGACAATTTTGCCGAAAGCCCTCATATTGCGAACGGCTCCGGCCGTCCAGGAGCGGGCATAGGAGAACGTTAAAGGTGTGGGCAACCGTTCTTCGGCCTGCAATTCATCGATAATGAGGCGAACCTGAGTGCGAACCGAGAGGTCTCCCCACAAGGGGCCGACATGCGATCCGATATATAGCCCTCTAGCAAAGACGTGCAGCAGCAGTGTATCTGCCCCATCAACCTTGGTGATCCAGGTCAGCTTGTCGATGTCGATGGCAGCCACCTGCAGATGGCCGAGCGCGAAGGAGCGAGACATGTCGGGTGCCGAGATTGACCAGACAACGAGCTCTTCCACCCGGCGCCCGGTTCCGGGCAGGGAGTGCCGCTCAAGTAATTGTACGAGATCGAGAAATGCCGGCTTCCAACGCTCCAGCAAATCGACGAGATCGGCGGGACGCGCTGCTTTCAGGCCGATCTGCAATCCGTGCAATATCACTTCAGTCAGGAAGTTCTCATAGCCGGAAGCGTTGGGAAATTCTGGCAGAAGCTCTGCAAGCGCGGCAAGCTCGTTTCCCGCGCAGAGGTTGACTGAGGCGCCCCAGGCGAGCATTCGCAATTGACCGAGCGCAGGCGCCGTCCATCTGGCGTCCTCACCATCCGGCGACAGCCCCTCGTTCAAGCGCAGCGCTTGCGCCCTGCGGGTGACACGGACTGCATCCCTCAGCATTTTCAGCGGATCACCCGAGAGAGAGCCGGTCTTCATGCGATAGAAGGCAAGGCACCCTTCGACCTGGCGGAACGAAACTCCCGCAAAAGCCATGCGGAGCCAGAGATCCCATTCCTCGCAAGTCTGCAGTTCGACATCCAAACCGCCCAGCCGGATGAAAAGGTCTCTCGGAAAGACCACCGTATGAATGGCCAGGGCACAGAAGGATGAAAATTCCCGCTTTGCTCTGTCGCCTGCGAGATCAGGGGGGATTTCTACACCCAGCATCCGGCCGTCCGGCGTGACCCGGCGATGGCTGCAATAGGCGATGATCGGTTGCTGGCCATCGGCGGCAACCGGCAGCATGCTTTGGATGAAAACAGGGTCCAGCCAGTCATCCGCATCAAGCATGCAAAGCAGCGGAGCGGTCGCAAACCCGGCAGCTGCGTTACGCGCTGCGGATGCGCCGGCATTCGGCTGACGGTGGATCAAGATTCGAGTATCCGCTTTCGCAAAGCGCTCGAGCACTTCCCAGGTATCGTCTTTCGAACCGTCATCGACGACCACTGCCTGCCAATTCGACACCGACTGTTTCTGCAAGCTGCCCAAGCAGTCGGCCAGAGTTTCTGCCGCGTTATAGGCGGGGATAAGGAACGATATGTCCGGCTTCGATGCGGTTACCATGCCGGCATCTTCCAGCGGCGCAGCACATACCAGGCGCCGTTCAGGCATCCCAGTATTTCCTCCTTCAGGAAGAAGTTCTCCGAGGTCGCTCCCCTGGGCAGCCGTTTCCTCAATTTTCGAAGATAATATCGGGGCAGGGCGACAAGGATGCGCCGCAGATTGCCCCGGTTTCCGGTGTTCTGGTACTGGACCAGCAGGGCTGCCACATGGCCGCTCATATATTGGCGGATCTGCTTGGCGAGCCCCTTCATCTCCTTGCGATGGAAATGCCAGGAAACCGCCGTCGGCTCGTAGCGACAGGTGCCGCCATGATGGAGAAGGCGATTCCAGAATTCGGAATCGCCCGAACACCCTGCCGCACCCATATCAAGCCGCACGTCGAACAATCCGATATCGTCGAATACCTGGCGGCGGAATGCCTGGCTTGCGCCCGCGCCGATCAGCCAGGCAGGCGCCCCGAATGGTGCGCTCTGGCGATAGAAGTCTTGACCGAAGTCCTGACGTTTATAACCTCTGCCAAATCCCCAATGGGTTTCGAATATCAGTTGCGCGGGCGTGGAAAGCTCTCCGGGAAGGACAAGGCCGGTAACGCATCCAATCTCGGGCCGGTCAAAGGCCTTCATCAGGTTCTCCAGCCACTGTTCATGCAGCACCACGTCATCATCCGTGAACGCCAGGAACTCGGTCTTTGCCGCGCGTACGGCGGCATTGCGGGCGTAGTCCAGCCCGACCCTATTTTCGTGCACATAGGTCGCGCCGGCCGCCTCCACGACGCGACGGGTACTATCACCGGCTGAGGCGTTGTCGACGACGATTACCTCAACTGGAGGCAGGGACTGCCTGGGGATCGATGCGAGACATCTGGCTAGTTCGTCCGGCCGATCCCTGGTGCAGATCAGGAGACTGACGTCGCGGTTCCTGATCGGCGCCTGCATCACATTTCGAGCGTGTTCGATTGTCTCCGGCAACACGGCGCGCGCAGCCAGAGCGCTCGGGTTTTCGGACCCCTCGATATAGACCTGACCGATGGGAAGGCGTTCGGAGACGAAGACGACGAGCCCGGCGCCGACCGCCGGGGCATTCGCACCGACGTCATCCGACGAAAGATCCAGGTATCGGATGGGCACAGGAAAGACGTTGTCTTTCATGTCACGCGGTATGGCGTCACTCATTATTACACTCTGCGACAGATGCCGGGGAACTGTTCAGCGTCCTGCATTGGCCAGCCGGCGGGAACCCGCCTGAGCAGCCTCTGTCGCGGTAATTTTCATCTCCTGCCTGAACCAGTCCAGAGTCTTTGCAACGCCTTCCTCATAGCTGATCGCGCATGACCATTCGGGCATCACGTAATTCGCATTCGTCAGATCTGGCCGTCTGTTTGTCGGATCATGCGGCGGCGAGGGCTCGAAGACGATCGGAATCCCGTCCATCAGGCGCGAGACATACTGAGCCACTTCCAGGACTGAGATCTCCCGATCGTTCCCGACGTTAAGCGGACCCCTGTAATCCGTTTCGTTCATCCAGAAGTAACGTGCAAAGCCATCAATAATGTCATCGACGAAACCCCAGCTTCGGGACTGCAGGCCATCCCCGAACACCGTAATGGGGCGGCCGGTCAGGGCCTGGGCGACAAAGTTAGAGACGGCTCGGCCGTCGTCCGGCCGTGTCCTCGGTCCATATACGTTGAAGGGCCGAACGATTTTAAGGTCCAGACCCTGCGTGCGCTGCATTTCGAACAGCAGGGACTCGGTGCAGCGTTTACTTTCATCATAGGATGAGCGAGGCCCAGTGCAATCGACCTGGCCCTTATAAGACTCCGGCTGCGGCGAGACGAGTGGATCGCCATACACTTCTGAGGAAGAGGTGAAACAGAAGCGGCCACCTTTTTTCAGAAGGTCCAGAAGCCGGAAGGCTCCAATGAGATTGGCCGAAATGGTTCTCTTGGGTTCCTTCATATACCACGGCGGCGAGGCCGGGGAGGCAAGGTGGTATACTTCGTCAAACTTGTCTGAAGTCTGAAGCTCTTCCACGTCGGACTGCACGAAATGGAAGCGGGGATCCTGGATATGGGAAATATTCGCCTCACGGCCAGTCCAAAGATTGTCGACAACAACCAGCTTTTCGATGTCGGTGCGATTTAAAAGCCTATCGCACAAATGTGATCCGAGAAAACCAGCTCCGCCTGCTACAAGCACTTTCTTCATGACTTCTCCAGCAGATAACATATTTCGTTTTTCTGGAATTTAAAGTTCAGAACTTTGATTGTTCAGTTCGGCGAGTGGCGGTTACTTTGGATTCTTGCAACGCCTCTATATGCAAATCGATGCGCCAAGAATGATCTCCATCCAATGCACCGTTCTAGAGAAAAGGTACTGATGTCCGCCTTCGGCGCACCTCAATGTCCTCGATAAAAAGCAACGCAATCGCGTTCTAGCTTTTTTGCGCGCTGGCCAACACGGACTTAAGTCCGATATGGCCGACCTTCCTCTGAGTGAATGCCGAAACGCTTAAAGAACGAGACGGATGCGCGACCCGCCGCGCACTTAATTCCAGGTTGAGCCTCCAGGAGATCGAGGCGCGACACCAAGATCGGGCTCGTTGTTGGCAACGAGCGGTCGCACAAATCCCCGTGAACTCAATCGTCTTGGGTTGCTGCTCGAGCAGATCAAACGCGTCGCACGCAATGGCGGACTCGCCTGCACCGCCGCGAAACAGCATGAAATTACAGGCGATTGCGGTTCTGCCCGCGCACCTATTCATTTCTGCCGATGGAGCCACTTTCCCGATTGACAGGACCACTTCCGACGCTATTCTATTATAAAAATCGACATAACATAATTGTGGAACATTAAACCGGGAGCATAAAATGAAGACACTTGTCGCATTCCTTCTCGGCACTGCGCTGGTCGCCTTGCCGACAACTTTGCTGGCTCAGGAAAAGGGTGGCGTTATCAACGTCGCGACGATCGGCGAGCCGCCGACGCTTGACCCGATGTCCTCGACTGCCGACCTCGTCGGCATCGTCACGCAGCATATTTTCGAGACACTTTACACCTTCGACAAGAAGTGGAATGTCACGCCGCTTCTGGCTGAAAGCCTGCCGGAAATCAGCGCCGACGGTAAGACCTATACGATCAAGCTGCGCACCGGCATCAAGTTCCACGATAACTCCGACATGACGTCTGAAGACGTCGTCGCCTCGCTGAGCCGCTGGATGAAGATCGCCTCACGCGGCAAACAGGTCGCAGGCTTCATCGATTCCATCACTGCTGTCGATCCGGCGACCGTCAAGATCGCGCTGAAGCAGCCCTATGCGCCATTGACCTCGCTGCTCGCCTTCAACAACTCCGCCGCCATCATCATCCCCGCTGAAAAGCAGGATGAACCGATGAAGGAATTCATCGGTACCGGCCCCTATATGCTGAAGGAGCGCAAGGCGGATCAGTATATCCAGCTCGTCCGCTTCGATGGCTACAAGTCGCGCGATGGTGAGAGCGACGGTTACGGCGGCGCGCGCCACCAGTATCTCGACGAAATCCGCTTCGTGCCGGTTCCGGATGCAAACACCCGCGTCGAGGCGGCCGTTTCCGGCCAGTATGATTATGTCGACTCGATCCCGGTCGAATCCTTCGACAAACTGAAGGCATCGAGCGCGTCGCAGCCCGTCATCCTGAAGCCATTCGGCTATCCGGTCTTCGTTTTCAACACGAAGGAAGGCCTTGCCAAGAATGTCGAGGTCCGCAAGGCAATCCGTCAGGCACTTAGCATGGAAGACATGCTCGCCGCAGCTTTCGGCAGCACGGATTTCTATACGCTCGACGGCGACATCTATCCCAAGTCATACGTCTGGAATACCAATGCAGGCGTCGAAGGCAATTACAATATCGCGGACCCCGAAGGCGCCGCCGAAGCGGCCAAAAAGGCCGGCTACAATGGCGAGCCGATCCGCATTCTGACCAGCCGCCAGTACGAATTCCATTACAAGATGGCGCAGGTTGCGGCCGAATACCTGAAGACAGCCGGCTTTGCCGTCGACCTGCAGGTCGTCGACTGGGCAACGCTGACGCAGCGCCGCACCGATCCGAAGCTCTGGGATATCTACATCACCCACAGCCCCTTCCTGCCGGAGCCGGCGCTGATCGGCTCACTGTCTCCGAGCTCGCCCGGTTGGTGGGATACGCCGGCGCGCAAGACAGTCGTTGATGCCTTCACGTCCGAGGTCGATCCGCAGAAGCGCATTGCACTGTGGGCCGACGTTCAGAAGGCCATGTATGACGAGTTGCCCTACATGAAGATCGGTGATTTCAACGCCGTTTCGGCCAAGTCGACCAAGCTTGAAGGTGTCGATCCGGCTCCGTGGCCGTATTTCTGGAACGCCTCCGTCAAGAAGTAATGCTCAATCGCAGGATATCGGTGCGCCTGCGCCGGTATCCTTCTTCTATTGTGCCCGCCCGGCACCGGGACAGACTTCATGATACGTTACATTTTTCAGCGCCTGCTTGGCATGATTGTCGTGATGTTCCTCGTCGTCACCATCGTCTTTGTCATCGTGCGCGTTACCCCCGGCGATCCGGCTGCCGTCATGCTCGGCCCCGATGCGACGCCGCAGGACATCGCCGATCTCAGAGCCAGCCTTGGCCTCGATAGGTCAATCGGCGTGCAATACCTCTATTATATCGGCCAGTTGCTGAAGGGCGATCTCGGACAGTCGATCTTCCTCAACATGCCCGTGACGTCTGCGCTGTTCGATCGCGCCGAACCGACCTTTTTCCTGACGATCTTCTCGCTTGTTATCGCCAGCCTCATCGCGCTTCCGATCGGCATCTACGCCGCCTACCGCCGCGGCTCCTTCGTCGACCAGGCGGCAACGACGCTGGCGATGTTCGCCGCCAGCATTCCGAGCTTCTGGCTAGGCCTCATCCTGATGCAGGTCTTTGCTGTTCGCTTCGGCATGTTCCCTGTTTCCGGATATGGTGGACCGGGTTCGACATTCCTCGACCGCATGTATCATCTGACCTTACCTGCATTCGCACTCGGTATCGTCTCCTCAGCCCTCATCCTGCGCTTCACCCGGGCCTCGATGCTCGACGTACTCGGTGACGACTATATGCGCACGGCGCGGGCCAAAGGGCTGATCGAGCGCAGGGTTATCCTCAAGCACGCGCTGAAGAATGCGCTGATCCCGATACTGACCGTTCTCGGCCTCACGGCCGCCGTCCTGATATCAGGGGCGGTCGTGACCGAGACCGTCTTCGGCCTTCCGGGTGTCGGCAATCTCGTCGTATCGGCGGTGCTGCGCCGCGACTACCCTGTTATCCAGGGAGCGCTTCTGGTGATCGCCGCGCTCTATGTCCTGATCAATTTTGCGATCGACATGCTCTACCTGCTCGTCGATCCGAGGGTGCGCTACTGATGACGGATATCGCGATCAAGCCGGCCGAAAGCGAAGGCCGCAAATTCATCCGCCAGTTTTTAAAGCGCAAGACAGTCGCCGTTGGCTTGCTCATTCTCACAGTTTTCGTGCTACTGGCGATCCTGGCGCCATGGGTTGCACCCTATTCGCCGTCGAAGCTCTCGATCATCAACCGTCTGAAGCCACCGAGCGGGACATATTTCTTCGGCACGGATGAGTTCGGCCGGGATGTGCTGTCGCGCACCATCTTCGCCGGCCGCCTGTCGCTGCTCGTCGGCGTCGCGGTCGTCGCACTTTCGGCGGCGATCGGGGTCACGCTCGGACTGCTTGCGGGCTTCTTCAAGAAACTCGACACGCCGATCGCTCGCCTGATCGATGCGATGATGGCCTTCCCGGATATCCTGCTGGCGATTGCGCTTGTCGCGGCTCTCGGCCCGTCGCTGACGACTGTCATCATTGCGCTGTCGATCGTCTATGCGCCGCGCCTTGCCCGCATCGTTCGCGCCTCGACCCTCGTGATCCGCGAACTGCCCTATGTCGAGGCGGCACAGGCGCTCGGTATCTCGACTTTCCATATCATGACCCGGCATGTGCTGAGGAACCTGCTTTCACCAATCATGGTGCAGTCGACTTTCCTCTTTGCGAGCGCCATGCTCGCCGAGGCCGGCCTGTCTTTCCTCGGCCTCGGCGTCAGCCCGGAAATCCCGACCTGGGGCACGATGATTGCCGCCGGCCGGCAATATATCGGTCAGGCCGACTGGATGACGCTGTTTCCGGGCGTCGCCATCATTCTCTCCGTGCTTTCGCTCCAGATGGTCGGTGACGGCCTACGCGACATGCTCGATCCCAAACTTCGAAAGGACCTTTAAATGACCGGTGAAAAAGTGGGCAAGCCGCTCCTCCTCACCAACGTAAAGCCTGTTTGCTTCGGGGCTGGCACGCCTGATGGGGCGATCGACATCCTCGTTGATGCAGATGGCAAGATCGCCAAGCTCGGCCCGTCCCTGGCTGTGGCTGATGACGTGACGCGCGTCGACGGCAAAGGTGCCTTCGTCTCGCCCGGCTGGGTCGACCTGCATGTGCATATCTGGCATGGCGGCACCGACATCTCGATCCGCCCGTCCGAGTGCGGCGTTGAGCGTGGTGTGACGACGCTGGTCGATGCCGGTTCTGCCGGTGAGGCCAATTTCCACGGTTTCCGCGAATATATCATCGAGCCGTCGAAGGAACGCATCAAGGCTTTCCTCAATCTCGGCTCCATCGGCCTGGTTGCCTGCAATCGTGTTGCGGAACTGCGCGACATCAGGGATATCGACCTTGACCGCATTCTCGAATGCTACGCCGAAAATAGCGAGCACATCGTCGGCATCAAGGTGCGCGCCAGCCACGTCATCACCGGCTCCTGGGGTGTCACCCCCGTCAAGCTCGGCAAGAAGATCGCCAAGATCCTCAAGGTGCCGATGATGGTGCATGTCGGCGAGCCGCCGGCGCTCTATGACGAAGTCCTGGAAATCCTCGGCCCCGGCGATGTCGTCACCCACTGCTTCAACGGCAAGGCCGGTTCGAGCATCATGGAGGACGAAGACCTCTTCAATCTCGCCGAACGCTGCGCATCTGAAGGCATCCGCCTCGACATCGGCCATGGCGGCGCCTCCTTCTCCTTTAAGGTGGCGGAAGCAGCAATTGCCCGTGGCCTGTTGCCGTATTCGATCTCGACCGACCTGCATGGCCATTCGATGAACTTCCCGGTCTGGGATCTGGCAACCACCATGTCGAAGCTTCTGTCAGTCGGCATGCCCTTCGACAAGGTGATCCACGCTGTGACCCATGCGCCAGCCTCGGTTATCAAGCTTTCGATGGACAACCTGCTGACAGTTGGCGCTCAGGCCGAGTTCACGGTCTTCGATCTCGTCGATTCTGACCTCGAAGCCACCGATTCCAACGGCGACGTTTCGGTGCTGAAGAAGCTCTTCGAGCCGCGATATGCGGTGCTGGGCAACGAGGCCTTCACCTCCAGCCGTTACGTGCCGCGTGCCCGCAAGCTGGTGCGCCACAGCCACGGTTATTCCTACCGGTAAGACCAGAACACAAGACATAGCATGACAGGAGTTTGCGTGAATCAGTCTTCCGCCACCGCCGGCCCGCCCGTTACCGCAGGTCAGCCCAGCACGTCACCCTATGAGCGGCTAGCAGCGCTTGGCATCAAGCTTCCGGCCCCGCCGCCGCCGATCGCTAATTTCGTCACCCATGTGCAGGAAGGCAACATGCTTTACCTGTCGGGGCAGGGGCCTCGCGAGCCTGATGGATTCATGCATGTCGGCAAGGTCGGCGCCGAGGTCGGCGTCGAAGCCGCCTACGCGCATGCAAAACTCACCGGCGTCAATCTGCTTTCCGTCATGCATGAGGCGCTCGGCGACCTTTCGCGTGTCAAGCGTGTCGTCAAGCTGCTCGGCATGGTCAATGCCGTGCCGCATTTCGTCGACCATCCTGCCGTCATCAACGGCTGCTCGGATCTCTTCATCGATGTCTTCGGTGAAGAGGTCGGACAGCATGCCCGCTCTGCCGTCGGCTTCGGATCGCTGCCAGGCAACATCACCGTCGAAATCGAGGCCATCGTCGCGCTCAGGGATTAATGAGGATGCGCATGATTGCTCCGGCCCAACAGATTGAAATTGGAGACACCCATGTCTGAGGACATCCGCACATCGATCGGCCTTCGCCCGGTCATCAACGTTTCCGGCACCATGACCAGCCTCGGCGCCTCGATCGTCGTTCCCGAGGCCATCGCCGCCATGTCGTCGATCCTGCCGCAGTTCGTTGAGGTCAACGATTTGCAGCGCAAGGCGAGCGCCGTCATTGCGCGGCTGACCGGCGGCGAGGCGGGCTTTGTGACCGCCTCCTGCTCGGCTGGCATTTCGCTCGCCGTCGCAGGCGCCATCACCGGCAACAATCTGCTTGCCATCGAAAAGCTGCCGGATGTCGTCCCGGGAAAGAACGAAGTTCTCGTCCAGATGGGCCACGTCGTCAGCTATGGCGCGCCGGTCGATCAGGCGATCCGGCTTGCCGGCGGCAAGGTCGTGTTGGTCGGTCAGGCCACCTCTACGCACCGCTTCCACATGGAGCATGCGATTACCGAGAAGACGGCCGCCGCCGTCTATGTCGTTTCGCATCACGTGGTCGACTATGGCCTGCTAAACCTCAACGAATTCGTCGAGATCGCCCATGCCAAGGGTGTCCCCGTCATCGTCGATGCGGCCTCGGAATATGATCTGCGGATATTCCTGGAGCAGGGGGCTGATGTGGTGCTCTATTCCGGCCACAAGTTCCTGGGCGGCCCGACCTCGGGCATCGTCGCCGGCAAGAAGGAACTGGTACGCAACGCCTTCCTGCAGAATATGGGCATCGGCCGCGGCATGAAGGTCGGCAAGGAAAGCATCTTCGGCGTCATGGCAGCGCTCGAGGCCTGGGAAAAGCGTGACCACGCCGGTATCCGCGAGCGCGAGACGAGCTACCTCAACCTCTGGAAACGGACGCTCGACGGTCGCCCCGGCGTGACCGCACTGATCGAGCCGGACCCGACCAACAACCCGCTCGATCGCATGCGGGTGATCATCGATACCGATGAGGCCCATATCACCGCCTGGGACCTTGCCGATGCGCTCGGTCGCGGCTCGCCGCCGATCATCGTACGCGATCACGAAGTCGAGCATCGCTACTTCTATCTCGATCCGTGCAACCTGCACCCAGGGCAGGAGAAGATCGTCGCCAGCCGTCTGGCCGAGGAACTCGACAAGGCGCGCGCCTCCAACGAGATCATCGCGACACCAATCGAAAACCGCAGCAAGCGACGTTTCGAAGGTGTGCTGAAGTGGCCGGATTGATCCGAAAACCAAGGCGCGAATTCTGAGGAGGCGATCGTGACAGGCATCCAGGCACAATCCATCGCAACGGCGGAGCCAGTTCTCTCCGTCCAGAACCTGACGACATCGTTTCTGGTCGATGGCGCCTGGAAGCCTGTCGTTCGTAATGTCTCCTTCGATGTCGCGCCGGCAGAGACGGTCGCGATCGTCGGTGAAAGCGGCTCCGGCAAGAGCGTGACCTCGTTATCGATCATGCGCCTTCTGCAGGCGGATTCGAGCCGCATCGAAGGCAAGATCATGCTAGGCGGGCGCGACCTTCTGGCCCTGCCGGAAGGCGAGATGCGCAAGGTTCGTGGCAATGATGTCGCGATGATCTTCCAGGAACCGATGACGAGCCTCAATCCGCTCTTCACGATCGGCGACCAGATCTCCGAGGCATTGCTGTGCCACCGGCCGATGTCGAAGGCTGAAGCCCGCGCCGAGACGATCCGCTTGCTCGAAAAGGTGCGCATTCCTTCGGCTGTCTCGCGCTTCGACGAATATCCCCACCGCTTCTCCGGCGGCATGCGCCAGCGCGTGATGATCGCCATGGCGCTTGCCTCACGGCCGAAGCTCCTGATCGCCGACGAACCAACGACGGCACTCGACGTGACGATCCAGGGCCAGATCCTCGATCTGATCAAGATGCTGCAGGAAGAGGAGGGGACGTCGGTTCTGTTTATCACTCATGATATGGGCGTGGTTGCCGAAATCGCCGACCGTACCGTCGTCATGTATCGCGGCGAGCAGGTGGAAACCGGAGCGACACCCGATATCTTCCATCGCGGCAGACATCCATACACCCGTGCCTTGCTGTCGGCCGTGCCGGTGCTCGGTTCCATGCAAAATTACCAGCGGCCGTTACGCTTCCCCGTCGTCAATACCGCGACGGGAGAATCAGACGTTCCGGTCGAAACGGCCGATACGGTCGCCGCGACATCTCGCCCGGTGCTAGAGGTGAAGAATCTCACCAAGCGCTTCGACATTCATTCCGGCCTCTTCGGTAAGCTGACTGGTCGCGTCCACGCGGTCGAGAACGTTTCCTTCGATCTCCATGCCGGCGAGACGCTGTCGCTCGTTGGCGAATCCGGCTGCGGCAAGTCGACGACCGGGCGCGCAATCATGCGGCTGATTGAGGCGCAGAGCGGTTCTGTCATTGCCGATGGCAAGGATGTGCTGGCGCTCGGCAAGGCGGGCATGCGCGAGATGCGCAAGACCGTGCAGATGATCTTCCAGGACCCCTTTGCCAGCCTCAATCCGCGCATCCGTGTCGGCGACGCCATTGCCGAACCCTATATCGAGCACAGGATGGGATCGACCAAGCAAGCCAAGGAGCGGGTCGCTGACCTTCTGACCAAGGTCGGCCTGACGCCCGACATGGCCGCGCGCTTTCCCCACGAATTCTCCGGTGGGCAGCGCCAGCGCATCTGTATTGCGCGTGCGCTTGCATTAGAGCCGAAGGTCATCGTGGCTGACGAGAGCGTCTCGGCACTCGACGTGTCGATCAAGGCGCAGGTCATCAATCTGATGCTGGATTTGCAGCAGAGCCTCAATCTCGCATTTCTGTTTATTTCGCACGACATGGCCGTCGTCGAGCGCGTCAGCCACCGTGTCGCAGTCATGTATCTCGGTGAAATCGTCGAAATCGGCCCACGCGCCGCCGTCTTCGGCAATCCGCAGCATGACTATACCAAGAGGCTGATGGCAGCCGTCCCGGTTCCCGATCCCGATCGCCGTCGCGAAAAGCGGGCTGTCGCCAATGACGAGATCAAGAGCCCGATCCGGCCCGTCGATTACGAGATCAAGCCGCTCGTGTACCGAGAGGTATCGCTTGGTCATCTGGTGGCAAACTGAGCGCAGCATAGGAATGGCGGTTTTCGCTGCCATGGCGTCTATATAGCTGCTTCAGAAAATCCTAGTGCCTGGTATCGTCGGCTCGCAGCTGATCGATCGCGTCAAGCGCTTCGTCTGCCGTCCAGCCGGCGCGCAAGGCAGCCGCCACGAGCCGGACTTCCGCCTCCATTTCCAGCCTCAGGAAAAGTCCCTCCAGGGCCTCCTTTGCGGTGACCACGTGATCGTCATGCGGCACAACGTTAGCAATCCGTGAGGTCATTGACACGTTCCTTCCTCGATGTGGGTTGTGCTTCTTGTTAGGGCGATAACAGGTTCTTCGCGTCCCAGAGACTATTTACGCGCCTGCGTTGATTTTGTTCCATGTATTTTTCTGCTACCGACGCGAGCATTAAGTGTTTTCGTTGTGTTCCGGTCCTATGGCCGTGGTTGACACGACCAATGGACCGTTGACGAAATTACGGTAGAACGACAGACCTCCACACATCCCGGAGGCCAAGGGACCGTATCATGCCACATTTGCAGGAACTGATCGACTGGATTATTGCCGAAGGACTATCGACCGATACGATCGAGACCGTTCTGCAAGGTGTGGCGGAGCGGCTGATGGACCTCGGATATCCGATCATTCGTGCGTCGATCGCTATGCCGTCGATCGATCCCCTGCAACGCGGGTCTTCAGTCGCATGGTACCGATCGTCCGGCTTCATGACGGAAGTTCAAGGACATGACGAAGCGGGTCAAGAGTTGTTTCAGCGCTCGCCCGTTGCTTATCTCCTGACAAACAATCTCGATTACGCCCGCTGGAAATTGCCACCCGGACCCGACGCGCCACCGATCCGACTCCTGACCGAGCTGACCGAGCTCGGGGCCACCGATTACCTGATGAAACTCGCTCGATTCCCCGGGGATACTGCGCTTGCGGGTGTCAGCTTCTCCCTGGCCGTCGATAATCCCGACGGATTTTCCGATTACCAGATTGCGGAATTGCGGCGGTTGATGCCGGCGCTGACCCTGACCTGCTGCCGGATCGCAACGACACGTGTCGCGACGGACGTGCTGGCGATCTACACCGGTGCAGGAACCAGCGACCGTATTCTCAGCGGTCATATACGCCGCGGCGATGGCACGGCGATCTATGCGGCAATCCTTCTGGCCGATCTCAAGAGCTTCACATCGCTCAATGAAAAGCATCAGCCAGAGCGCATTGTCGCCTGGCTGAACGAGCATTTCGAAGCGATCGGCGCTCCGGTCGAGCAGGAGGGCGGAGAGATCCTGAAATTCATGGGCGACAGTCTGCTCGCCATTTTCTCTGCCGATATCGGGGATCCGGCGGAAGCATGCCAGCGCGCCCTATCGGCGGCGCGGGCGGCGATGGAAGCCAATGCTGAGGTCAACCGAAAGCGGGCGGAAACGGGAGAACCGCAACTGCTCGTCGATATCGTCCTTCACGTCGGCGAAGTCTTCTACGGAAATGTCGGCGCGGCGCGGCGTCTCGATTTCACGGCGATCGGCCGGGCGGTCAACGAAGCGGCTCGCATGGAAAAGTTCGCCGATGTGATCGGGCGCAACCTGCTCGCATCCGCCGATTTCGTTTCGCGGGTGCCAGGGCGTTTCGAGGAAGCGGGTACGTTTTCCCTGAAAGGTGTCGCTCGTCCGGCTGCGATATATGCCTGGCCGGATTGATATCCGAGCTGGCGATCCGGCTGGAGTAGAGCCCTGATTAAAACCAAGGCCCAGCCATCACGGCTGGGCCTCCGGATTCCGACTGTATGGATCGCTCGGCTATTAGCCACGGAAGAGCGACAGGATGTTCTGCGAGGAGGAATTGGCGATCGAAAGCGATTGGATTGCGAGTTGTTGCTGTGTCTGCAATGCCGTCAGCCTGCTCGATTCCTCTTCCATGTTCGCATCCACGAGGCGGCCTACGCCGGAGTCGATCGAGTCAGAGAGTGCGCTGACGAATGTCTCCTGATTGTCGATGCGGGTTGAAATCGAACCCAGCTGAGCACCGGCAGTGGTCATGGCAGAGAGTGCGGATTCGACCGTCGAAAGCGCGGACTGGATCTGGCCGGTGGTGAAGTTGGTGATGTCAAGCGAGAAAACCGAATCGCCGTTTGCATCTGCCGTTCCGAGAATGCCCAAGGAGGTATCGATCGTGCCGCTGGTGGTCATGCCGAACAGCACGTTGCCGCTGGAGGCCGTACTCAGAACATAGTCGGTCATCTTGACCGAGACGGCGCCCGAACCGTCGCGGACGAAAGAGGATACGACACTCTTGGTGCCGTCGGCGCCCGCAACCCAGTTTTCACCGGAGAAGGAGGCGGATTGGGCGACGCTGAGCAGCTGCTGCTGAAGCTGCGAAACTTCTTCCTGGACCTTCGTCTTGTCGACGCCTTCTTCTGTTGCTGCCACGAGCTTGGCCTTGATCTGGTCGACCACGTCGATGGCGCTGTCCATGGCAGTGTAGGCGGTATCGACCTTTGCTGCGCCAAGGCCGAGAGCGTCGGACACGGCCGAAAGCGCCTTGTTGTCGGATCGCATCGTCGTTGCAATCGACCAATACGCCGCATTGTCAGATGCCTTATCGACGCGATAGCCTGTCGATACCGCGTTTTGTGTCTGCTGCATATTGCTGCTGATGGTGCGCAACGTCTGCAGCGCTGCCATCGCGGAGTTGTTCGTATTGATGCTCGTCATCGTGAAATCGCCCGTCTAAACAAAGTTTGGGGTTCGACATTCCGGAAATGACCGGATCGTGCTGAGCGGCTTCATGCCTATCGTCCCGATTGGTTGGGCCGATTCATCACGGGCAAGGGGAAGTCAAGAAGCTGCCGCGGCATGGCCTCTCGACGACGGGATAGTTTATAGTACCTAAAAGTACCTTAATTATTAACAAGGCGGACCGGCATTCGAAAGCGCGTGAAAAATTCCGATGGAATTGAGCTGCTGGGGACAGGAGGGATTGCCACTAGGATCGCGATTCGTGCGCGATGGCGGCATCGATGTTAGGACCGCCTTTGGAGGGGGCGCTTCCGGAAGAGGTTTTTAAAAACCGCGCAGCAAAAAAGGGGCGATGTGCTCGCCCCTCCTCAAATTAGATCGCAGATATGGTGTCAGCACCCGAACTGATCCGATGGATCAGCGGGCAGAGGTGTCGCGCCGGTTATGAATGCAAGCGGAGGTACGGCTTGATCGCGCCGATTGCTTCGATCCAGATATCGAAAGCCGAGTGAGCGAGCAGATTTGCGGCAATTCTGTCGCAAAACTTTTCGATCTCCGGAGGAATATCCTCGATTGCAGTGCCGCTGGTGTCAAAGACGCCGCGGCGCGGCCATGCGCGTGTCTGTGCTGGATAGCGGGGTTCGCCGATGAAAGGCAGCATGTCGATCAGCGAACATGCGAGCTTATAGGCCATCTCTTCCTGGCATTCGATGACAGGAAGGTAGTCGTGAGAAAACATCGCGTCCATGGTGTTCAGGCCGTCTTGAGCTGGGCAACGGCCAGAAGCGTATCGGCGCTGATGCCGCCGGACGAGGAATTGCTGAGGATCGACAGCGCCGGGGAAGTACCCTGCGTGCCGTTCTTGACGTCGTACATAGCGGTGAAGCGCTTGATCAGCGACTCAACCTTGTCCGGATCCTGGAGATCCTTGAGGTCGATGTATTTGTTGACCATGTCTGCCTGCTTATCGACGTCCATGCTGGAAACGTAGCTCGACAGGTTGAAGGTCGTGGTGAAGAACTGCATGAGCGCGGTGTCGCCGAGGATGTCGTAAGCGTTGGAGATCGTCGGGGCCTTGCGCTGGAAATAAAGCGCCAGCCGAACGCCGGTATTCTCGTCGCCCTGGTCGCTCTCAAGGGTCTGCTCCAGATAGTCGTTGACCGTCTGGAGGACATCGCCGCGCTGCTGGACCGAACCGGTCGGATCCTTGGAAATGTTGCCATCCTTATCGAAATTGAAAGATGCAACGATTTCGGCGAAACGGTTGTCGGATTGGTGGTTGACGAAGCTCTTCTTGTCGTTGAGATCGGAAGAGAACATCTTCTTCAGGTCGGCTGAACTGACGCTCTTGGGGTCTATCCCCTTGGCTTCGAGGACGAAGTTCACGAGCCGGCTGTTCGACAGAAGATCGGAAACCGTCTTGATGCTTCCCATCTGATCGCGGAAATAGGTGGCTTCGGTATCGGCGGCTTTGCCGGCATCCGTTTGCGCGGTTCCGGTGAGGTAGCGCATCTTGTTCTGCTTGTATGCAGCAGCAAAATCATCGACCACCGATTCCGACATGGCCTGCAGCGGCACGCTGACCTTGCCGTCCTTGTCGAAGTTGAAGGCCTCGCGGAATGCAACGAAACGGTCGTCTTTCAGACCATTCACGTAGCTCTTCGGATCATTCGGGTCGCTCGAGAGAACGCTGCGCAACTCGCTTTTGGAAACACTCGCCGGATCGATGCCGAAGGAGCGCAGCGCCACTTCCCAAAGCTCCGGCTCGTCGTCATTGGTGCTGTCATCGTCGGTCGCGTTGGATTTCAGGAAATCGTTGATCGAAGTCACGGACGCCATGCGCGTCTTGTAATTGTCGATCGCATCGTCGGTGCTAAAATTGGCGATAGCGGTCTGGTAGTTTGTGGCAAAGCTCGCCGATGTGGTGGCCGCCTGATCCGATGTCTGAGCGCTCACGCCGGCGGAAAGGCTGCCGTCCTCATTGAAATTGAACGCGTCGTGCAGGTCGCCGAGGCCGATAGCATTAGCAACGTCGGCGTTCTTCAACGCTGCGGAAATGTAATTGTCCGGATCATCCTCGGAAATGCCGTAGGCGGTGCGAATGTAGGAAACCAGCTTGGAATCCTGCATTAGATCGTCGACCGAGGAGACATTGGCGATCGCTGCGGAGTAATAGGTCGAGTAGGCCGATCCGGTCTGGCTTGAGGCAAACGTCGCGGATGAGACGGCATAGCCATTCGTCACTATGGACATCTGATCGGCAGACTGGGCGCCACCGGCTGCGACATTGCCGTCCGTATCGAAATTAAATGCCTTGGCGAGGTTGAGATAAGTCGGATCACCAAGCTGATTGACGAAGCTGTTGGGATCGTTGAGATCGCTCGTTAATACGTCGCGCAAAAAGCTCGTCGACGTGTAGTCGGTGCTGAGGCCGAAGGAGGTCAGCACATAATTCTTCAGCCGCGTATTGCCGAGGAGATCGTCGACGGAGGTGACGTTGGCGATCGCGCCTTGATAATAGCTGGTCTCGCTGCTGATATTGTCCTGCTCGTCATCGAAGGAGGCCTGATAGGCGTCCAGAAGGTTGGTCTCCTGGGCCGTCGACTGTGCTTCCTTCGTTTCGCCCGAAAATTTGAATGCCGCCGCAAAGTCGGCGTAGCGGCCGTCGCTGAGCTTGTTGGCGAAACTCGACGAGTCGGAAAGGTCGCTTTCCAGCACCTTCTTCATGAAGGCCTTGGCGTAGGTCATGTCCTCGAGGCCATAGGCCTTCATCGCGTAGGAGTAGAGCCGATAGTCCCCCATGAACTCATCGACGGACGTGACCTTGTTGATATTGTCTTTGTAATATTGGGTGTCACTGGCAACCGTGGCCTTGGATGCGACGGCGCTGAGGCTGGCGTTCATATCGCGCGCGACAGTCAGATAGCTGACATAGGTCGAAACCATTCTTGCTTCCCTTCTGGACGTAGACATCCGCTTCGAAAACGACCGCAAGGTCGGTTCGATCGCATCTATCGAGCAAAATTCAACACGTTTCGGGGACGCCAATCATGGCGGATTCAGTGCGTCTAGCAGCGACACACGTTCACCATATTTTGAGAACTAGTAAGTTCTATAAATTAATTTCGGGTTAACGCAAGCCCGAAAAGAATGCAGGTTGTTGCTTGGAGAAGGCGGTAAAGGGAGCTTTGTGATAGGATCGTTAATGCGAAAAAAATTTCGCAACTTCAATTTTTCGTATTGAGCGAAACGTGATTCCGATTTAGAGAACTAATAAGTTCTGTAAATGGCCTGGTCGAGCCGCCTTCAGTAGTCGGGCGGGTTTTGATGAAGCCATCGTCTCGGGAGCTAGACCGGATGGCTCGCATTACGCGAGTGGTCGGCTCAACATGATCATGATCGATCAACTTACCTAAATCCGTTTCGGGCCAAAAGACAAGGTCCACGATTTCTGACGCTCGCTCTTTGGAGACGGCGGCTGAACCCGTGACTTTGCCACCGTACCCGATGTCGCGTTCCGGCCAATCGGCCGGACGAACCCTTTACCGGGATGATCCCGCACGTCTGCGAGCGACGACGCCAAACAGAGGCCGGCTTGTGACGTATCGCACGCATAAATGCAAGTTATAGTAGAATTAAATTCAAAACACCGATCTTAAGAAGCAAACAGGGACACGAAAATGAGCATCTTCGGCAGCATGAAAACGGCAGTTTCGGGCATGAATGCACAGGCCAATCGCCTGAGCACTGTCTCCGACAACATCGCCAATGTGAACACAACGGGATACAAGGCGGTTTCAACGAGCTTTTCCTCGCTCGTCCTGCCCTCTTCATCCGGCAACTACAATTCCGGCGGCGTTCAGACGACTGTCCGGCAGGCGGTCTCGCAACAGGGCGATATTTCCTACACGACGTCGGATTACGATCTGGCGATTTCCGGTGATGGCTTCTTCATCGTCCAGGGTGCAGACGGCATTCCGGTCCTGACCCGGGCCGGTGATTTCACGGTCAATGACGAGGGCAATCTCGTCAACTCCGCCGGCTTTACCCTGATGGGCTATTCCTACAATTCCGGCTCGCCCGCTGTGGTCGTCAACGGCTTTGATGGCCTTGTGCCGGTCAATGTCAATCAGTCCGGGTTGACCGCAATCGCTTCGACGAGCGGCTCTTTCAGCGGCAACCTCGATTCCAACGCCGAAGTCGTCACCGATCCGGCTACCCTGCCGAGTGCCAACGGTGCTTCGGCGAGTGTCACTGACGACACTAAGAAGATGTCGCTTGTCGGTTACGACAGCTTGGGCGCCACAGTCCAGTATGACTTCTATTACACTAAGACCGGCGAGACGACCGATGCCAGCGGCGCGGTCACGGGATCGACCTGGGAAGTCGCGGTCTATCGCAATGCCGATGCGGCGAGCACGGGCACGACATCCTTTCCCTATTCTTCCGATGCCGTCAGCGTCGCTTCGCTCTCCTTCGATGCCAATGGAAATCTGACGTCACAGGCCGATACCGATATCGTCGATCCCAAGACCGGCAAGACGATCTCGATGGACTATTCCGGCTTCAACCAGCTTGCCTCTGATTTCGCCGCATCCGGCTCGGCGAACGGCCAGGCCGCAAGCACGGTCAGCGGTGTGAAGATCGCTGCTGACGGTGTAGTCTCTGCGAGCTATTCCAATGGCACGACGAAGCCGCTCTACCAGATCCCGCTCGCAACCGTCGCAAGTCCCGACAAGCTGACGCTGGAATCCGGCAATGTCTACAGTGCCAACGGCCAGTCCGGTGTCACCATCACCGGCTTTCCGCAGGCCAACGGCCTCGGCTCAATCCAATCCGGTGCGCTCGAAAGCTCGAATGTCGATCTCGCGGGCGAGTTGACCGAGATGATCGAGGCGCAGCGCAGCTACACGGCCAATTCCAAGGTGTTCCAGACCGGCTCTGACATCATGGATATCCTCGTCAACCTTAAGCGATAGGGGAGGGGTTGGTGTCGATTTCCTCAGCGCTCAACACGGTTCAGAGCATCTTCAACACGACGGGTTACCAAAGCAGCGTCGTCTCGACGAACATCGCCAATTCAGGCAACTCCGACTATGTTCGGCGCGAGGCATCCGTCACCTCGACGCTCGCCGGCGCCCAGATCGTCAAGATCAGTCGCGCCCAGGAAGATGCCCTGCTCAAGCAATATCTTCAGTCGAGCTCGCAAGACAGCGCGCAGCAGACCTTGCTGTCAGGGCTCGGCGACCTGCAATCCATCCTCGGCGGCAACGATTATGAAACGTCGCCGAGCACCTATCTGTCAGCCTTCCAGACGGCGCTTCAGACTTTCGCCGCCTCGCCGAGCGACACGACCGCCGGACAGTCGGCCGTGACGGCGGCGCAGGATCTGGCCAACAGCCTGAACACGGCAAGCGATGCCGTCCAGTCGGTGCGGGAGGATGCCGATGCGGCGATCGCCACGCAGGTCGGGACGCTCAATACGCTCCTGTCGCAGTTTCAGACCGCCAATAACGCGGTCAAGCTGGCAACGGCGACAGGCGCGGACACCTCAGCGGCGCTGGACGACCGGGAAAAGATCCTGAAGCAGATTTCTTCCATCGTCGGTATCTCCACCAGCACCCGCAGCAATAACGACATGGTCATCTCGACGGCGGATGGCACGACGCTGTTCGAGACCGTGCCTAGAACCGTCAGTTTCAAGGCGACCGGTACCTATGTCGCAGGCACTGAAGGCAATTCTGTCTATATTGATGGCGTCGCGCTCTCGCCTGGCGAGGGTTCGACGACCACCGCCAAGGGCAGCCTTCAGGCATTGCTCCAGGTGCGTGACGAGGTGGCGCCGACCTTCCAGTCGCAGCTCGATGAGATCGCCAAGGGGCTGGTCCAAAGCTTTTCCGAGACGGGTAGCGGCTCTACGCAGCCCGGGCTGTTCACCTGGACGACGGCGTCAGGCGCCGATGGCGGCACGCCGTCGGATACGTCAGGTGTGATTGACGGCATCGCCGCGACGATTACGGTCAATCCGGCTGTTATCGCCGGCTCCGGCGGTGATCCCATGAAACTGCGCGACGGCAGCATCAGCGGTGTCACCAATCTCAACCCCGACGGCAATAGCGGCTTCGCGGATAATCTCAATACGCTCTACAGCAGTTTGAGCGTCACGCGCAGTTTCTCGGCCGATGCGGGCATCGGCCAGACCGGCAGCCTGGTCGACTATGCCGGCAGTTCCATCGGCTGGCTGGAGCAATATCGAAGCGATGCTTCGACAATGTCGGAAAACACCTCCGCCGCGCTATCCCGCTCCGAACAGGCCTATTCCAACGAGACCGGCGTGAACCTGGATGAGGAGCTGACGAAGCTTCTCGATATCGAACAATCCTACAAGGCAGGGACAAAGATCCTCAACACGATTGAAGAGATGCTTCAATCCCTGCTCGACATTGCGGGGACACCATGAAGACCTCTTTTACCTCCACGAGTGCCATACAGAATATCCTTCGCCAGACCATCAGCCAGTCGCAGAAGCTCTTGAGCAGCTCCTCGACGGAAGCGGCGACGGGAACCTACGCCGATCTCGGCGTGTCACTAGGCTCCGGCGTCGCCAAGACGATCAGCATGTCCTCAGTCATCGACCAGGCCGCCTCGTTCAAGAATAGCAATGCGCTTGTGTCCCTGAGACTGGATGCGTCGCAATCTTCGCTTTCGACCATGCAGACGGCGGCGGATTCGCTTGTCTCCAAGCTGACGGCTATGCTCGGTAACCAGGATGAATCGGCGCTCGCCGTGGCGCAACAATCGGCTACCGATGCGCTCTCGCAGATGGTGTCGGCCAGCAATACAGTGGTCAATGGCGAGTATCTCTTCGGAGGCATCAACCTGTCCTCCAAGCCGCTGACGGATCAGTCGGCCACCGTATCGAGCCAGATCGATAGTGCTCTGCAGACCTACGCCGATGGCCTCGGCAAGTCGATCGGTGATCTCTCGGGCACGGAGATTTCGAGTTTCATCTCCGACACGGTCGAACCGATGTTCTCCGAAGCGTCCTGGAACGATCCGACGAGCGGTTGGTCCACTGCATCGAGCACAAATATGAGCAGCCGGATCAGTGGGGCGGAAGTCATCCAGTCGTCGACGAATGCAAACTCCCAAGGTATGCGCTACCTGGCGCTTGCTTCCGTGCTCGTCAGCACGCTCTCGGCACAGGGCCTCAGTTCGGATGGGCAGCGCGCGGTGACTTCGGCGGCGATCAACTATGCCTCAGGGGCATCTTCCAATCTGGTCAGCCAGCAGAGCCAGCTCGGCCTCTCACAGGAGCGCGTCGAAAAAGCCAATGATGCTCTCGATGCCCAGACGACCATCCTGCAGAACAAGCTGGTCGATCTCGAAGGGGTCGATACCTATGAGGCTTCCACCCAGGTTAAGTCTCTGGAGACCCAGCTGGAAACGGCCTACACGCTGGTCAACAAGCTGCAGAGCCTCAGTCTTGTAAACTATCTCTGACGAGACGTGCGCGACCGCCATGCGGTACGTGTCGTGAGAAAGGCTCGCTACGCCCTACCTGGCGAGCCTTTTTTCAAACATTTCAACAGGCTGGTTGCCCTACAAGGGCCTAGTCAGCCTCGACGCCCCTGCAGAAGACCGCGATACAGCGGCGCAGGTGGGCAAGCCGCGCCGTGCGGTCAGGCCATGCGCTCGCGCGGCCCTCCGGCGGTCCCATGCCTCCGAAGACCATGTCCATCAGCATCCGCGCGCCGCTTGCGGTATCGTCCAGTTGGAGCCGGCCCTCAGCCCGCCGTTCTGCCAGCCAGTCGGTGAGAAGCTGGCGGGCGGCGAGCAGTCCCTCCTTGTTGAGGATTTCGATCAGCTCCGGAAACTGCGGCGCTTCGCGAAAGACCAGCTGCAGCAGGCCCGCGCGCTCCATGTCCTTGTCTTCGTCCATGTCGATCATGAAGATCCGCTCAAGGGAAAGGGAGACCGGAACCTGCTCTGGCTGACGCGGCAAATCGAGCATCATGCGTCTGTGGTCGCCAACGACGGCAGCAAAAAGCTCTTCCTTGCTCTCGAAGATGCGATAGAGCGTCTGCTTGGAAACCCCGGCTTCGGCAGCAACGATTGCTGTCGTGCTGGCGGCATAGCCATGTTTGACAAAAATCTTGCCGGCGTTTTCAATGATATGGGAGCGCTTTTGATCGTCGCTCGAAGCTTTCGGCCGGCCGCGCTTGCGTTGCATTTCTTCGCCGCTGTCACTCGCCGCCATGCACACTCAATCCCTTATCCAAGCCATGGAAGACACTGGTCAATGACTGCGGTTGCGATATACCGCCATGTCCTCCGACCGGGAATAATCCCTCTGTCGACCAAAAAGCAACCATGATCGCCGACAGACTCACGTGTCATGGGCAAAGCTATCCGAGATGACGATCATTCGAACAGCAATTCGGCTCCGAAGAGCCTGCGCGTCATCGCACTTCGAGGTTTTCCACAAGTTCGCCGACCGAAGTTGATGCTTTGAGTGAAGGAAGGGGGGCGGAAAACGACGTTGCATTCCGAGGTTATCTGATTGCGGCGTCGCATCAATGCGAGAGGCTAAGATATTGTTCGGGTGAATCAAAAGCAATCCTGGCTCCATCTTGCTGAAAACCGCGCAACAGCTGCGCGTTGCACGCCGGCGGGCGGCGCAAGCGAAAGACACACATGCTGGGCGCCCGCGCCACGTTGCAGGCCGTGAGGCTTTCGCCTAGGCAATATGAAAGGGTGATGCGGCTGAAAAATCGCGTGCAACCCTGGCAAACGCGAATATCCCAGAGCCGATGCAACGCGCGAAACGTCCATTTTCCGGGGAAACACTGCAACTGGCGCTGATTCGCGTGCTGCGGCCGCTCGTCAAGCTCGCGCTGGCATCCGGACTGAGTTTCCCGTCCTTCGCAGCACTGCTGAAACGGCTCTATATCGATGTCGCTGAGCGTGATTTCGCGCTCGCCGACAAGGCGCAAACGGACAGTCGCATATCCTTGCTGACCGGAATCCACCGCAAGGACGTCAGCCGCCTGCGCGGCGAGCCGCTGAGTGTAACATCGCTGCCCGCGGCTGTGTCGCAGACGGGCCGGATCATCGCGCGCTGGATTGCCGACCCGCTCTACTGCAATGAAGACGGAAGCCCGCGGGCACTGCCGAGAACCTTGCAGGACGAAGGCCCGTCCTTCGAACGGCTGGTGACAGAGATCACCAGGGATGTGCATCCCCGCGCTGTGCTCGACGAATGGGTCGATCGTGGGGTCGTTTCCGTGGACGCGCAGGACATGGTCCGGCTGGATCTTGCCTCGATCGTCCCCAATGCCGACGACGACGCGCGCCGGCATTATTTTACCCGCAACCTTCATGACCATGCGCTTGCGGCCGTATCTAACGTCATCAACGACGTCGCGCCCCATCTCGAGCGCGCGGTCCATTATGATCGAATATCGTCCGATCTCGCCCGTCGTCTCGACCTGATCGCACGCGAGGAGACGATGGCGATGCTCCTGAGACTGAACAAGATCGCGCATCAATTGGTGCAAGGGGATCCGGGCGGCGATAGCCGATGGATTGCCGGAGGATACGTTTTGACCGAAACGGTGGAAACGAGCACGCAGCCGCGTTCAAAGACGCCGGAGGCAAAATCATGACGTCCCTGGCAATCACAAGACGGCAGCTGCTTTTGGGTGTCGCTCTGCATCTGTTCGGCGGCGGCGCGGCCACAGCGGGGCAACGGAGCGCGCCAAACGGCGACCAGGGCATCGGTGGTTCGGGTCTTTCCGTCAGTGGCGGAGAGCACGACGATCACGGCATCGGCGGAACCGGCATCGTCGGCACCATTCAAGGCTTCGGCTCCATCATCGTCAACGACGTCCACATTCCCTTCAACGATGACACCCCGGTTCGCATCGATGGCAAGCGGGTGTCGGCGAAGGAAATGAAGGTAGGGCATGTCGCCCGTGTTCTGACCGAAAACGGTGTGGCGCAGCGGATCGATATTACCAGCGAAGTGCTTGGCCCGATCGAGGTGATCGGCAAATCGCAACTGTCGATCTTGCAGCAGACAGTCGATACCACCGAACTGGATACGAGCCGGCTCAAGGTCGGCGATCAGGCGGCCGTCTTCGGCATCAGGGCAGTGGATGGAACGATCATCGCGCGGCTTATCGAACGCCGTAGGGGTACGAACCCTGGGCATATCAGAGGTGTGCCGGCCCGGCGCGGAACGAACATCTTCATTGGTGGCTTGGCGCTCGGGGCACAATATCGCTATTTCGCCGGACGACAGACGCTGGTCACATTCAAGACGGTGCGCGATCGGAAGGTTATTTCCAAGGTCTCTTCCGAATCCCTGGTCCCCGGACTGGAACAGGGCACCGCCGAGGTAGAGACCTATGGAAGCAACAGCAACGGGTCGCTGAAGCTCGGCATAGGGATGTTCGGCCCAGGAGCGCAAATCCGGTTCGGACCGGATGGACGAACGTTCGCGACGGTTTCGGTCCGATCCGACCGGATGACCTCGATCCACAACGGTGGACGGCCTCCGCACGATGCTCGCCCCGGAGGCGGTCATATGCCTCCAGACGGGCCGCCGCCCGGAGGGCCGCCACCGGGCTTCCGCAGACCTGAAGGCTTTTCGCCAAACGGGATGCAGCCCGGTGGCCCCTTTGGAATGCGTGGGCCTCGTGGAATGGAAAAAGGTCCAGGTAAAATGCCGGGGCGGCCACCGGAACGGTTCCGGTAACGGGCCATCGTGACGGCACTTAATTGACACATGGGAAAATTTCCCATTTTATAGTGAGGCGATTCTAAAGCCGCTGGCAGAACGGCTGAAGATCGTCGATCGCGGAGCTGGCCCACCCCCCGGGACGGTGAGCGATCGCTCCAATTCGACCCCTTGTTCCTGCGTTCCCTGACATGGATTGCGTTGCGATGTCACATCGAAACAATGAAGACGGCTGTCCGGTGAGTACCTGCGCCCGACAATCATTTGAGATGTTTCAAGCGCTTTACCGGCTCGACAAGATCGCGGCGCAATCCTGTCGTTTCAAACTCGATTGAGGTCTGACGATAGAAAGATGTTTATGCGCAAAACAGGCGAAAAACGCGTAGCGCAGGGCAGCAGGCCACCATATGCGTTGACGGCGACCTGGGAAAACCGGTCGGAACTTCTCGCGATCATGCATAATGCGATGAACCTTGCCGAACAGGTTCAGAAATTATGGGAACGGAGCGGCCAGATCGGCCGTATCTCGCAGTCGGATACGGATGAAATGGTGCTGCTGCTGTCCGAACTGAGCGTATTGAGCGAAGCGGCGCGGCAGTTGGATTGAAACGTCCCGAACTGCAAGGTCAGAAAATGATGCGCGGCTATACGGCGGAAGAGGCGCGGTTCCGGATCAACTATCCGAACTCGCGGCCGCGAAAGTCACGCATTATCGCCCTCGACAAGACCGCCGAGGTTACGCTGGAACGGCTGGCTGCCGGTTACGCCGGAGGCTATGCGCATTTCCTGCGTTACATTGAGGCCAAGCCCGCAAGCAATTCCCTGAAGATGCTGCCGGTCGATGCGGTTCTGGAGGATCTCTCCGGCAAGCGTACGGCGCTGGTGGATGAAATCACCGATGCCGATGTCATCGTCATGCTGACGACTGCCGGCAGCTCGGCAGAAGCGGCCGAAGTCATCGGCAACGCGTGCTTCGTGCGCAGCAAGATGACGACGGGCCCGGTCGTCAGTTCGGCCGATGTGGCCGCGCTCGATCTCGCCCGCACGCTGACGGCGATGCGCCCCTTTGCGGCGATGCTCGTCATCTCCAATGGGGACGATTATGTCGCCGAGATGCTAAGCGCGCTGAGGGTCTGAGAATGCTTCAGGGCGTGGCGTGAGTATTTGCAGGAGCTGTGTTATGGACGATCCTTTACTCCTTGCAAACAGACGGAAAATGCACGCCATGAATGCATCTGTGAAGGAAACGGCACGCACGAAAAAGGCCCCTGCCAAGCGCAACCGCTTGTCTTCGGTCACTACGGCCATCCGCCTTTTGAAAGCATTTTCGGAGGATGAGGCCGAAATCGGTGTCAGCGCGCTGGCCCAGAAGCTGAAGGTGGCAAAGAGCACGGTTCACCGCCTTGCTGTGACACTGGTCGCTGAAGGGCTGCTCGAGCAGAACCCTGAGACCGAGCGTTACCGTCTCGGAGTCGGCCTGTTCGGGCTTGGAACGTTGGTGCGTCGCCGCATGAACCTTTCGAATGAGGCGCGTCCATACCTCTTCGACCTTCGCAAACTTACGGGCGAGACCATTATCCTGGGCATCCCGACCGATACCGAAGTGATGCATGTCTACGATCTGGAAAGCCCGCAGGCAGTCGGCATCAAATCGGACCTCGGTGCCCGCCGGCCGGCGCATTGCACTGCGGTCGGCCGCGCGATCTTCGCCTTCGCGCCGGAGGAGATGATCGAGCGCCTGCTTGCCGGGCCGCTCGTGCGACGCACGCCGCATACGATTACCGATCCCGCGCGGGTGCGCGAGATTTTCGCGGAAGTCCGCGAGTGCGGCTTTGCAATCGAGGATGAAGAGAGCGAGCCGGGCATTCGGGCGATTGCTGCCCCGGTCCGCGATTCCACTGGTGCCGTCGTCGGTGCCGTCGGCGTTGCCGGGCCGTCGCTGCGGCTCTCGCTCGAAGCCATAGAAAAGTTTGTGCCACCGCTGCTGGACACGGTGGCCACCATTTCATCCCGCCTCGGCCACGGAGCGGGCTACAGACAAAGATGACAGGGAGGAACGCATGACCGTGATGACATTGAGCGGGACCGATACGAAATGGTCCTGCGCCGACGGAGACACGATCATGCGATCCGCCATTCGCGCCGGTTTCGGCTTTCCCTATGAATGCAATGTCGGCTCCTGCGGCAATTGCCGTTTCGATCTCCTCGAGGGAGAGCTCGAGGAGCTTCGCCCCCGATGCGCCCGGCCTCAGCGTCCATCCGCTGAGCCTCCTGCCGGTGCGCAATATACCGGTCATCAAGCCGGCGATCGATTTCATTGAAAAGATCGACCCAGCAGATGTCGCGGCCCGGATCAACGAATCCTTGTCGCGTCTTGATCTTGGGGGTGGCGAAAGCCCAGTGGCCGTCTGTTACGACTGGGATGGATCGGCCAGCTATCGCCGGCTCGACGGTTTCTGCCGCGGAGGGATCGAGGGCTTGAAGCCGGTCCTTTCACAGGGCCATCCGCTGATCCTCGTCGGCAATGGCGATGTCGGCGGTCTCGTCGGCATGCATTGTATGCTGGAAGCGGGCATCTCGTCGCTCGTCTCGATTGACGGCATCAAACTCGATGAGTTCGACTTCATCGACATCGGCGCCATGCTGGAAACGTCGGGGGCCGTCCCCGTCGTCATCAAGTCATTGGTATTTCCAGACAAAAAACTCGGGAGCGGCGGATAGGACGATCGTCGCGGGCTTTATGTGTCCACGACGATTCTCTCTCATCGTTCGGGCGCATCCTACCGCTCGGCGATCTCCATTGATCGACCGCGCAGCGCGCCCGCTCGCGCTACAAGCCCATTCATCAGCAGACGGAGTATGAATTTCACAGCCGTGCTCTCCGAGTCACGCAGCCGATTTGCTGCGCATATAGTTTCGCCAGCCACCAAGCGCGGTCACCTCCTCCGCTCCGACAACGGCATGGGATTCGCATAGGAAACACGATACGCTTGAGCCATCCTCCAGCGTGACCTTTCCGATGCCCAGCGGGGCGGGGATCTTGGCGACGAAACGCCCGAAGCCTTCTGGGGGCAACGCCCAGACCTCGATCTCCAGCCCGTGCCCGTCATATCCAGGTTCGCGGATCAGGCCGGGTTTTTGAGGCGTGGTATTCGGCAACACGAAGAGGCGATAGTCGCCTGCCGTGCGGCAGGCTTTGACGAACTTGCCGTCCAATGTGGTCAGTTCGTGGTTTAAAGGCATTCCCGTCAGATGCGCACCGACCACAGCAATGGCGATGGACTCGTCTGCGGCCGGTGTGATCCGGCTTTGCTCGGGAAGGGCAGCATTCCGGTCGATACCCATGCCGGCGGCGGCAGCGCGGTGCAGCGCATCGGCAAGCGGAGCCAGCGCATCGTCGGTGAAGGCCGGCGCAATCAGCGTCACGCCGCCCGGCAGGCCATTGGCGCCGAAGCCGGCGGGAATGGCGATTGCCGCGCAATCGAGCAGATTGACGAAGTTCGTGTAGCGGCCAAGCCGGCCGTTGAGCACGATCGGATCGGCGAGCATGTCGGCGACCTTATAGGTCGTCGGTGCCGTCGGCAGCAACAGGACATCCGCCTTCGCCCATTCGGCTTCCGTCTTGCGCCTGAGATCTTCGAGCTTATAGCGGCCGTTGAAGGCTTCGACTGCCGTCTTGCCTTTCGCACCTTCGATGATCTTGCGAACCGTGGGATCGAAATCGGCAGCGTTGCTCGCCAGGAAATCTTCGACGGCAGCCAGGCGCTCGGCAACCCATGGGCCGTCATAGAGGAGAGAAGCGGCCTCACGGAAGGGCGCATAATCGAAGGGAACGATCGTCGCCCCGAGCGCTTTGACCCGCTCGATTGCCTGATCGTAGAGCGCTTCAACATTGACATCGCCGAAGAATTCCCACTCTGCGCCGTCGAGAACGCCGACGCGCAGGTCGGCGACCGGAAGCGAAGCCGGCTTGGCACGCCTGGAGAATGCGTCGCCGGCATCGAAGCCCTCGGCAATCTTGCGGATTGCGACGCCGTCGCCGACGGTTGCGGCAAATATGGTTATGCAGTCGACGCTCTTGCAAGCCGGCACGGCCCCGGTATTCGACAACAGGCCCGGAGTCGGCTTGATGCCAACGAGATTGTTGAAAGCGGCCGGCACGCGGCCTGAACCGGCCGTATCCGTGCCGAGCGCGAAGGTGGCGAGGCCGGATGCCACCGTCACCGCCGAACCGGAGCTCGAACCGCCTGAAATATAGTCGGCATCGAAGACCGATCGTGGTGCTCCATGGGGTGAGCGTGTGCCATTGAGGCCGGTCGCGAACTGGTCGAGATTGGTCTTGCCGATCACGATCGCACCTGCTGCCCGCAGTTGTGCGACGACAGTTGCGTCCTTCTCGGGATGATAAGCGAAAGCCGGGCAGGCGGCGGTGGTCGGCAGGCCTGCTACGTCGATATTATCCTTCACCGCGAAGGGAATACCCCAGAGCGGCAGGCTGTTCGGCTGAGGCGCACGTTCCATCAGAGCTCGTGCTTCGGCCCGCAATGTATCATCAGGTGTCGGGGTGATGAAGATTGCCGGATCCTTCGAGGCTGCCCGGCGGGCAATGATCGTCTCGATAATATCGAGCGGGCTTTGGCCTGCCTCATAGGCTGCGCGAAGGCTTGTCAGATCAAGAATGGTCGGCAGCATGGTTCAGCATTCCTCCAGAACAACAATGATATCGCCCGCTTTGACGTTTCGTCCGGGGCCGGCGCGCAGGTCGCGAACGCGGCCCGGCGCATGTGCGGTGACGTTGATTTCCATTTTCATGGATTCGATGATGGCAAGCGTGTCGCCGGCCGCGACCGGTGCGCCCGGCTCGACCAGAAGTTTCCAGATATTGCCGGGCACGGCGCTGGCAACCCCGAAGCAACCTTCGGGAATGTCCCCATCCGGGCTCTCGCCGGAGCCTTCGTCGGTCACGAAGCTGTCGAGCCCCGCCTCCTTCCAGCGCTGGCGTTCGGCATCGAAAGCCGCCTGCTGGCTCGCCTTGAAAGTCCCGATCGAGGCAGCATTCGCCTGCAATTCCTTCTCGTAGGCGGCGTAGGAGAATTCCGTCTCCTCGATCCTTACAGGATAGCCGCCATGCGGAAAGGCGCTGCGCGCCTCCGTCAGTTCCTGGTGGCTGACGGGAAAGAAACGGATCTGATCGAAGAAGTTTAAAAGCCACGGCTTGTCCTTGGCAAAGACCGGTGTCTGCCGCCAGGTGTTCCAGACCTGGATGGTGCGCCCGAAAAGCTGGTATCCGCCGGGGCCTTCCATGCCGTAGATGCACATATAGGCGCCGCCGATGCCGACGGCATTTTCCGGTGTCCAGGTGCGGGCCGGATTGTATTTCGTCGTCACCAGCCGATGGCGCGGATCAACTGGGGTGGCCACCGGCGCACCGAGATAGACATCACCGAGGCCGAGCACGAGATAGCTCGCATCAAAGACGACATCGCGCACGGCCTGTTCGTCCGCCAGCCCGTTGATGCGGCGGATGAACTCGATATTGGATGGGCACCAGGGCGCATTCGGCCGCACGAGTTCCTGATACTTGCGCATGGCAAGCTCCGCATCCGGATCGTTCCAGGACAGCGGCAGATGCACGATGCGGCTCGGCACCTTGACGTCCTGCGCTGCCGGTAGGCTCGCCTCTATCTCGGCCAACAGGCCGAGCAGGCGTTTGCGGGTGAGTGCCGTACCGTCATAGTGGATCTGCAGCGAGCGGATGCCGGGCGTGAGATCGATGATGCCGGGAAGGCGGGCTTGCAATATGGCCTGCATCAAGAGATGCACCCTGAGCCGCAGAGCGATATCGAGCGTCATCGGTCCATATTCGACCAGCAGATTGTCATCGCCCTGGCGGCGGTAGACGACCGAGACCGGCCCGTCGTCGCGCTTGCCGATGATTGGCGAGCCTGTTTCTTCCGTTGCACGATGCACCGCCGGACCCGCAATCGGGTCCTCAGGCCGCGTGACGGGATGGAAGCGGATGCGATCGCCCGGCTTGAACTGGCCCATTTTCCATTGCTCGTCGCGAGCGATCACCGCCGGGCAGACGAAGCCGCCGAGGCTCGGACCGTCCGGTCCGAGGATGATCGGCATGTCACCAGTGAAATCGATCGCGCCGATCGCATAGGCATTGTCATGCAGGTTGGACGGATGAAGGCCGGCTTCGCCGCCATCGCTGCGCCCCCATTTCGGTGCTGGACCGATCAGGCGCACGCCGGTGCGGGCGCTATTGAAATGCACCTCGTAGCTCGTCGAAAACAGCGTCTCGATATCGCCATCCTGAAAGAAATCAGGTGCGCCATGCGGACCGTAGAGGACGCTGACCTCCCATTCGTGGGTCAGTTCTGCCGGCTCGGTTGCCGGTTTCGGCGGTTCGGCGGCGGCCTGACGGGCAAGATGCAACACATGGCCGGTCTTCAGCGTGCCGGTGGCATTGCCACCGAACTGGCCGAGCCCGAAGGTGGCGCGGGAGCCCAGCACGATGGGAGCGGCAAAACCGCCCGCCACGGCGAGATAGGCTCGCTGCCCTGGCCCATCGATGCTGCCGATCGAGAGGATCTGGCCAGCGCGGATTGTTGCGGCTTCGTCATGGGGCAGCTTCACGCCGTCGACGCTCATCGTCATCTTCGCGCCGGCAAGCGCAACCACAGTGTCGGTATGGAACTTCAGTACTGGGCCGGAAACCGTCAGCTCCAGCGCCGCAACCATATCACTGTTGCCGACGAGGCGGTTGGCATGGCGGAATGAACGCTCGTCCATTGGGCCGCTCGGCGGTACGCCGACGTGCCAGAGACCAAGGCGGCCCGGCAGTTCCTGAATGCTCGATTGTGCGCCCGGCGCGATCACCTCGATGACATCTGGCACGAAGGAAAAGTCCCGCAACGCTGTAGTGGCCACCTTGCCGCTGGCAAGAAGCTCGGAGCCTGCGATGGCGCGAAGATAGTCGAGATTGGTCTCGATGCCGGATATCGACGTGCCGGAGAGTGCGGCCTTCAGCTTCTCGATTGCCGCCGGGCGATCCTCGGCGGAAACGATCAGCTTGACGAGCATTGGATCATAGAAAGGCGTCACCTCTGTGCCGGTCTCGATCCAGCCGTCGAGGCGTACATCTTCAGGGAAGACAACCTCTGTAAGCAGGCCGGCGCTCGGGCGGAAATCGGCATGCGGCATCTCGGCATAGACGCGCACTTCGATCGCCGCTCCCTTCGGCTGCAGCACCTCGCTGCCCAAAAGCACATCCTCGCCGGCGGCCTGGCGGATCATCCATTCGACGAGATCGATACCGAAAACGGCCTCGGTGACGGGATGCTCGACCTGCAGGCGGGTGTTCACCTCGAGGAAGTAGAATTCCTCACGTATGGGATCATAGATAAATTCGACGGTACCGGCGGATTCGTAGGAGACTGCCGAACCAAGATCGACGGCTGCCTTGTGCAGGCGGGCGCGAGTTGCGGCCGAGAGACCGGGAGCAGGAGTTTCCTCGACCACCTTCTGGTTTCGCCGCTGCAGCGAGCAGTCACGCTCGCCGAGCGCGATCACCTTGCCTTTGCCATTGCCGAAGATCTGAACCTCGACATGCCGCGCCTCCTCCACGAAATGCTCGATATAGACGCGCGCATCGCCGAAGCTAGCCCGAGCCGTCCGCTGCACGCTTTCGAAGGATGCCTTCAGGCTTTCGGCATCGGCGCAGAGCTGCATGCCGATGCCGCCGCCGCCAGCCGTACTTTTCAGCATGACGGGATAGCCGATCGTTTCTGCCGCCGAGAGCGCTTCATCGGCGCTCGAAAGCAGGCCGGTGCCGGGCAGGAGCGGCACGCCGCTCGCCTTGGCGAGTTCGCGCGCCGTATGCTTCAGGCCGAAGGCGGAGAGGTGTTCGGGCCGAGGGCCGATGAAGGCGATGCCTTCGGCGGCAAGGCGTTCGGCAAAACCGATATTTTCCGACAGAAAGCCGTAGCCGGGATGAACCGCCTCGGCTCCCGTCGCCTTGCAGGCGGCGATGACGGCATCGACATTGAGATAGCTATCGCTCGCCGGTGACGGCCCAAGGCGGATTGCTTCATCGGCCATCATCGCAGGCGTGGCGAAGCGGTCGGCATCGGAATAGACGGCGACCGAGGCAATACCCATCTGCCTCAGGGTCTTGATGACCCGGATGGCGATTTCGCCCCGGTTGGCGATCAGGACTTTCTTGAACATGTCAGTCCTCGCCATCCCAGATCAGCACCCGGATCGGCGTCGGGTCGAAACCGTTGCAGGGATTGTTGATTTGCGGGCAGTTGGAGATGACGCAGAGCACATCCATCTCGGCGACGAGCTCGACATAGTCGCCCGGCGCGGAGATGCCGTCGACGATCGTCATCTCGCCGGTAGGCTGGATCGGCACGTTCATGAAGAAGTTGATATTCGGGACGATATCGCGCTTGCCCATGCCGTGCTTGCTGACTTCGAGCACGAAATTGTCGCGGCAGGCATGCAGGTATTTCGTGCCATGGCCGAAGCGCACTGTATTGCTCTCACAGGAGCATGCGCCAGCGGACGTGTCATGGCGGCCGCAGCTGTCGGCCGTCATGGTCAGCATGACATTGCCTTCGTTCGACACGATTTTCGTACCGATGCCGATATAGGCGGCACCCTGCATGCGCATCGTATCCTGATTGGAATAGCGCTCGGAGAAATCATCGGCACGATAGAAGAGCGTGTCGATCGCCTGCTGGCCATAGCTGTCCTCGATGCGGATCGTCTGGCCCTTGCGCACGATGCCGGACCACGGGGCTTCAGCCGGAATGAAATGGTCCTGGGCCGCACTCTGCAGGCTGCGGGCAGGGGAGGTCTGGATGAAATCGGACATCGTCGTCTCCTCAGGCCTGCATCAGGGCGTTGTTTTCGAAACCGCGAACCGCTTCGGCGGTTGCCGTGCTGCAAAGGTCATCCGCAGCCGGCACTGCAGCCTTGTAGCGGGTGATGACAACTGGCTTCGGCTGGTAGGCGGGATCAGGATCGAGCGGATGCGGGCAATTGGAAAAGCCGACAAGCATGTCCATCTCGGCGCGCATTTCGACGTAATCGCCGCTGTTGGAGCGCTTGCCTTGCCAGCCGAAACCGCCGGCCTCGGCAAGACGCACTGGCGCGAAGAGATTGAGGATGCCTGGAATATCGCGACGGTCGAGGCCGAGCTTGACCGCAGCGAGGACAAGGTTGTCGCGGGTGTTGCGGGTCTTTTCGCCTGGATATTTCGCTGCGTTCGAGGCGGCCGTCGAGCCACCCATCAGGCAGTCATGGGCGCCGGAACTGTCCTCGATCATCGAGAACATGACGCGGCCCATGTCGGAGAAGATTACGCGCCCCTTGCCGAGCGCCGTCGTCCACTGGACCTTGGCGGTATCGACGAGATTGATCCGCTCGCTCGGATCATCGGCATTCCAGGCGACGAGCGCCACGGTGGAATTGCCTTCGGCCTGATCGACGCGGATCGCCTCGCCACGTAAAAGCTTCGTCGACCAGTACCAACCACCGGGGATGGTCTCCTGGTGGATGACAGTGTTCGCATCGATGGCCGGCGCCGGCAGCGGGCTTGGACCGGGTAAGGCCTTTGGCGCGAATTCCAGGCCCTTCTTCTGATGCTCCTCATAGCGCGCGCGATTGGCGGCGATCTCTTCGGGCGAGCGTCTTATATGCATCATAGCATCTCTCCTGATGGTGCCAGGTCGTCCCGGCTGTGCCCCAGGGAAGCGACCGGGCCGTCCCGGTCGGGGCTGAAGATCGTTGACTGGCCGGCAAGGCGCGGCGGCCAGATGGAAATGTCCTTGGTAATGGTGGCGCCGTAGCGCTCCTTCTCTTCCGGCCGATCGCGGCGTCGTTCGAAGGCGACGACGCGGCTGGCCAGCGTGAAGGCCTCACGCATGTCATGGGTAACCATGACGACGGTCATCTGCGTTTCGTGCCAGAGCCGCTTCATCAGCGTGTGGATTTCGGCGCGGATGCCGGGATCGAGTGCGCCGAAGGGCTCGTCGAGCAGCAGCACTTTCGGCTTCATGATGAGTGCCTGGGCGAGCGCCAGGCGCTGCTGCATGCCGCCGGAAAGCTGGGCTGGATATTTCCCCTCCGAACCGGCAAGTCCGACCTCGGCGATCAGTTGGCGTGCTTCCGCGATGGCGTTGCGACGTGCCGCGCCAAAGAGCTTGGCCTTGTAGCGCGCGGCGGACAATTCCTTGCCGAGCAGCACATTGCCGAGCACCGTCAGATGCGGAAAGACGGAGTATCGCTGGAAGACTACACCGCGATCCGGTCCCGGCTCCGGCGGCAGGGGCTCGCCGTCGAGCTGGATCTTGCCCCTCGTCGGCTGTTCCTGGCCAAGCAGCATGCGCAGGAATGTGCTCTTGCCGCAGCCGGACGGCCCGACAAGGGCGACGAAGGCGCGCGAGGCGACTGTCAGCGACACGTCTTCGAGCACGATCTGGTTGCCATACTCCTTCCAGACCTTTTCGATCTTCAACTCGCTCATGCCTGCTTCTCCAGCTCCGACCAGGGGAAGACGGCAATGCGCAGACGGTCGAGCAAAGTGTTCATCACCACGGCGAGCAGGGTGATCCAGACCACATAGGGAAAGATGATATCCATCGAGAGGTAGCGGCGGACGAGGAAGATGCGGTAGCCGAGGCCGGAATCCGAGGAGATCGCCTCGGCCGCAATCAGGAACAGCCAGGCCGGGCCGAGCTGCAGCCTGAGGCAGGTGATCAGCCGCGGCAGGATCTGCGGCAACACGACGCGCAGGCCGATCTGCCAGGAGGAGCCGCCAAGCGTCTCGGCCTTGACGATCTGTTCGCGAGGCAGTTCCAGCGCCTTCAGTGCCAGGTCGCGGATCATCGTCGGAGCGACGCCGATGACGATGAGGGCGATCTTCGAAGTCTCTCCGAGACCCATAACGATGAAGAGGATTGGCAGAAGCGCCAACGGCGGAACCATGGAGATCACGGCTACAAAAGGGGAAAGCAACGCCCTCAGATAGGGCAACATGCCGATCAACATGCCAACTGCGAGCGCAATTGCCGTCGAGATACCGAGGCCGGAGAGCAGGCGGATCAGGCTCGCGCCCGTGTCCGACCAGAGCAGAAATTCACCGGTACGCTGGTCGGCGACGAAGGCCAGACGGTTGATCGCATCGGCAAAGCCGGCAAGGCTCGGCAGAAGCTTGTCATTGGCGTTTTCCGCCAGCCGTGCGGCCGAGCCAAAGGCATAGGCCACAACGAGCAGCACGAAGGGCAGCAGCATCAAGGCAAATTGCGCGCCCCGGCTCGGCCTCGTGTTGATCCAACGCATGGGAAATGCTCCGCTGGTGAAGGGAAGGGGCGCGGGTAAGCCGCGCCGCCATTGCGATCAGAGCGAACCGTCGGCGGCTGCCTTCATGTAGGTCTCTGTGAAGCGCAGCTTCACGTTGCCGGTATCGCCCAGCACCTTGCCATCGGGCATTTCAATGCCGATGACGTCAGCGGACGGCGCGCCATTGCCGAGCAACCCCTTCTCGAAGAGAAAGGTGCGCACCAGATCCATGGTCTTCGGCAGGCCGGGCGAGGCGGTGAAGGCAACGGCATCGGCCGGCTTGTCGAAGAGTTTGGTCGCGGCAAGCTGAGCTTCGAAGCCGGCGAGATCGGTGCCCGAAGCGGAGCCCATGGCCTCGCGGGCCGCCTTGCCTTCGGCAGTATCGGCCCGCAGCAGGGCAGCCGTCTCGTACCAGATGCCGGCGAGCGCCTTGCCGAAATTCGGATTGTCCTTGAGCACGCCGCTATTGGCGACCATCAGGTCGATGATTTCGCCCGGCACCTGCGAACTGTCGAAAACCTTCTTGGCCGTCGGGTCTTCGAGGATGGTCGAGACCAGCGGGTTCCAGGTGACAACGGCGGAGACATCGGCTGTCTTATAGGCAGCGACCATGTCGGCATCGGACGTGTTGACGACCTTTACGTCGCGCTCCGTCAGCTTGATGCTTTCGAGCGCTCGGGCAAGCAGATAATGCGAGACGGAGAATTCAACGAGATTGACGTTCTGGCCCTTGATATCGGCAAGGCTCGCCTTGTCCTTCAGGATCACGGCGTCATTGCCGTTCGAGAAGTCGCCGACGATGACGGCGGTCGTATCGACTCCCCCGGCAGCCGGGATCGACAATCCGTCCATATTGGTCAGTGTGACGGCGTCGAAGGCGCCGGCCGTGTACTGGTTCATCGACTCCACGTAGTCGTTGAACTGGGTGACATCGATCTTGATGCCGTATTTGTCGGCCCATTTCTTGACGATGCCGTGATCGGCCGCATAGCCCCAAGGCATCCAGCCGACATAGATGGACCAGGCTACCTTGAATTCGGTCTTCTGCTCGGCCTTGGCGATGGAGCTGAAACCCAGTGCCAGCGAAGCGGAGAGGGCGGCAATGGAAAGGATCTTCGAAAAAGTCTGCATTGAAATTCCCCTTTTGCTTTTCTTCAAAAGGGATCGGCAATGACCATCGTGCCGCCAATCCCTTGGCTTACGAGGTCTCCCGGGCTTTTGTCCCGCCGTGCACCCGACAGGATTTCTCCCCCGCCGGTAGTAGCTCTCGGACCAGTCGCGCTTTTTTGAAAACGCCGGAACCCTAGCCACCAACTCTGCCTCTATCGAAGCAAGCATTATGCCAGATCGCCTATGTGGTTGATTTTCAAAGGCTGGCATGTGTCGCGCATCGTTCGGTACCGTGAAAGTGCATACTTATGCCCATATGGTAGGCAACTCGCGAAATTGCGTAGATAAAACGCACAAGATTTGTGCGGTCGCGAACTATCGGCTAAAATAGGAAGTAGTCGGTTTCTGTAGCAAAGCGACCAGCACGCAGGAGGTAGTTCATTCGGCACCTCACTGCTGCTATGAAATGCGTGAAGCGGGTTGATGAACGCATGTTCACCCCAGAGAATTGAGTGCAGCATTTGGTCCACAGACCTCGAGTCTTTGATGCTCTTCTGGCGCGCCGCGAGCCGATCGTCGTTCTCGATGCGCCCGCCGGCATGGGCAAGACGTCGGCTCTGAATGAGATTGCCGCTCATTTCGGCGCCGAGATTCACGCCGATGAAACGGCACCCGCATGGCGACCTGATCAGGTCTGCATCTGGGATATCCCACCCCATGGCAAGCCGACCGCCTTACCTGAAGCCTTTCTGTCGGCTCGGGCGCGGATTTTTATCGCAAAGCGCCCCGATACGCTGCTGCCAGGCCTCTCTCGGGCTATCGCCTATGGTCAGGCCTATGTCGTGGACCAAGCTTTTCTGCTCATCGACCAGCACGAAGCGACAGAGATTTTTGCCGAGGGTGTGGCTGATATCATGCACGCATCAGGCGGGTGGCCCCTGATTGCATTCAATCCAACATTGAGTTCGGAACGTTTGAGCGCATTCCTCGAAAGCGAGCTTCTTCAATCCGCACCGCCCGAAGTACTGGTCGATCTCCGCATCGTTCTGGATACGGGCAAAGGGGATTTTCGCGAACAATCCCATTTCCTTCCCCTCGTTGCGGAGAACGGCCTGCGCGTAAAGGCGATCGCCAGCGAGATTGATCGTGCGCTCGATGCCGTGATAGCGGAGCGGATAAAGGTGCTGGCCGATGCCAAGGCGATTGCGGACAGTTTTGCGGCCCATCGCCATCCGATACGGGCGATCGAGATATTCCAGCGCGTCGGTCTATACGACAGCGCGCTCAAGATCTTCACCGAGGCGAAAGGCATCTTTCTCCTCTATTTCCATGGGCCGGAAGCCTATGATCGAATTCTCGCCGGTTTTCCGCGAAGCTACGCGCTGCAAAGCGAAGTCCTGGTGCTTGCACTCGCACTGCAGGCATTGAAACTCGGGGATGTGTCGCGTGCGCGTCGACTGCTTGCCGACCGTTTCGGCGATTTGGCCAACGATCCGGACGCAGTCTTTGCCCAGAATGCCGTATTTTCTCGGGAATTCAGGGCGTTCCGGCTGCTGATGCTCATCTATGAAGACTATTTCTTCTCCGAAAAGCTCCTGGAAACCTGTTTCGCGCTTGTTGCCGAATTCCCGCTCGACGACCATCTCTTTCGCGGCAGTTTCTACAATTCGGTGCTCGAATTCTACATCCGCAACCGGCGTTTTGCGGAGGCAGAGGAAGTGGCGCAGCGTGCAATGCACCACTACGAGCACGCAAATGCCCCGATGCTCTGCTTTTATGTCAGCCTCCATCAGGCGCTGATCCGTCTCTTGATGGGTGATGCGCTGGCAGCCCGCAAACATTCGCTCCGGGCTGCGGAAAGTCTTCGCGAGCTTCCATTCGAAAGCCGAAATGATCAGCGTCTTCAATTGCTCCTTGAGGCCTGCGTCGAATACGAGACCGGACGGGCTGAACCGCTTGCCCGATTTCTCAGCCTCGAGATCGACGATTTCTCCCATAGCGAAATCTGGCCAAGCCTGCTGGAATTTGCGTTGCATTACGGCAGCCAGGCACTTGGAGATCATTTCTCGACGATCGCGGCGCGCAGCTTTCTCGACCGTTGGCGAGTTTATCAGGTGTCCAACCGCCAATTCCAGGCGATGATCGAAATCCGCGAGGCGGCCATCCTGCAGAATGCAAATCGCTGGCAGGAGGCATCGCAATGCCTTGCAGCAATCACGTCGCGCATCGACCGGAACCGGGTGGTAAGCAATGATGGAGAGCTGGTCCACCTGCATGATCGCGACGAAATAGCGCTCGCGCTCGCATGGCTACGCCAGACAACGTACGAGCAGCCCGCACGCCCCGGCCTGGAAAGCCTGATCGAAGGTATCATCGGCAACAGGCATCTGACCGATCGCCAGCGCCTGAGTGCGCAGATCTGGCTTGCCTATATTGCCAAGCGCCAGCGCAACCTGACGCGCGCCCGCGCCATCCTGCAGAAGATCTTCGAGGATTGTGCCCGGCTCGGCGCCATCGCTCCGCTTTCGGAAGAGCGCGTTTTCCTGGAGGAGTTGATCGACAACCAACGCATCGGCGGCTTCCTGGCGACGTCGCTGCCTATCAGGCAGATCATCCGCAAGCTGCGCGACAGCGGCAGGTTGTCGAGCCGCTCTGCGGGCGGGCGCAATGACCTGTCGCGGCGCGAGAGCAAGATCCTGCTGATGATCTCGGAAGGCGCTGCCAACAAGTTCATTGCCAGCACGCTCGGCCTCAGCGAGGCGACGGTAAAATTCCATCTCGGCAATGTCTATCGCAAGCTCGGCTGCCGCAACCGGCAGGAGGCGATTAGCGCGGCTAGGGCGCTCGGTTTTGTCAGCTGATTCAGAATCCGGGCGAGATCGGCTTCTCCACGGACACAAAACCTAGACCATTTAAACGAAAACCTAGACCCGTCATCTGTTGAGCAGGTTGCTTTGCATGTGCAATCTTCTTCTCAGACCTCCTCTGGCGGACAATCGGATGGGTCAGCGAAGGGAATTCGGCAAACCGGCAACCCAAGTGTCGGATGCTTCTCCCGAGCAGACCGTACGGTTTAGTGCTGGGTGGAAGGCGGTCCAACAAAAGCGATCAAAACGGTCGCAGGGAACTTTTGAACCGGGAGATATCATGAGCAGATTACAGCTGATTGCTTCTACCGCTATGGCCGTGCTTGCCGCCGGCTTTGCGGGCTCGGCCGCGGCCAAAACGACCGTGACCATGAATACCGTTCAGATCTTCGGTACGATCGATCCCGCCAAGATCTCTGATTACACCGACTATATGGCTGCCGTGAACCTCTATGACGGTCTGGTGACTGTCGATTCCAGCGGCAACCTGCAGCCTGAACTCGCCGAGAGCTGGACCGTTTCGCCGGATGCCAAGGAAGTGACCTTCAAACTGCGCTCTGACGCGCATTTCAGCGATGGTTCGCCGGTTGAGGCCGCAGACGTCGTCTATTCCTTCGAGCGGCTGTTGAAAATCAATCTCGGCCCGGCCAATCTCTTTGCAGACGTGCTGAAGCCGGGCTCGGTCGTGGCCGTCGATCAGCACACCGTTAAATTCACCCTCTCGAAAGCCTTCGCGCCGTTCCTCAGCACGGTCCCGGCCGTCTTCATCGTCAATGCCGACGTGGTAAAGGCCAATGCCGGCAATGATGACGGCCAGACCTATCTTTCGACGAAGACTGCCGGTGCTGGCCCGTACACGCTGAAGGACTGGGACCGCGGCGCGTCAATGACGATCGAACGCGATCCCAAATACTACAAGGGCTTCAATGACGGCCCGATCGACGAAGTGCGCTGGATCATCACCAATGACGAGGCGACCGTCCGCTCGCTTGCAGCCTCCGGCGAACTCACGATGAGCAGCCAATACCAGGCGCCCGATACCTACAAGGCGCTCAAGGAAATGGACCGCTTCAACATCGTCAGCGAAGATACGACGATCGGCTTCTACCTGAAGCTCAATACGAAGGTGCCGCCGACCGACGATATCCATATCCGGCGCGCACTTGCCTATGCGACCGACTACGACACGATCCGCAGCGTCATCGTGCCGGGCGGTCAGCTGAACGGCCCGCTGCCTTCAGGCTTTGCCGACTATTATGCGAGCGACCTGCCGGCACCGAAATACGATCTCGAGGCCGCTAAGGCGGAAATCGCCCAGTCGAAATATGCCGGTGGCGAAATCCCGATCACGCTCGGCTATGTCGCTGGCACCAAGTTCGAGGAAGAGCTCAGCCTGCTGATGCAGTCGAACCTCGAACAACTCGGCTTCAAGGTAACACAGCAGGCCGATCCGTGGAACCGAGTGACGGAAATTGCCGGCAAGGTCGAAACGACGCCAAACGTCAACCAGATCTTTTTCGGCCCGACCTATCCTTCGCCGGATTCCATGTTCTTCACGCAATATCATTCGAAAGCGGCCGGCACCTGGGCTTCGGCAGAATGGCTGCAGGATCCGACGATCGATGCCCTGATCGATCAGGCTCGCGAAACGCCCGATAAGGCCAAGCAGGCCGAGATCTACAAGGAATTGCAGCACAAGATCGTCGATCTGCAGCCGGATGTCTTCCTGGAAACACAGACGGTGCAGCATGCCATGGACAAGTGCCTGGAAGGCTTCCATGCCGTGCCGATGCAGTCCTTTGACTACAAGTTCACCCGCTACCGCTGGACCTGCAAGTAGCGGCTGAGCGCGTTTCGGGCAGCGTCACCCTCATGACGAACTGCCCGGAAAGGACGGCCTGAAAGGGCCGTCCACATCCTCCTTCATGAATTGAAACAGGGCTGGAACATTGGAATTCCTCCTCTTCCTGGTCAGGCGCGCTTTGTGGTCGCTGCTTGTTCTTTTCGGACTGTCGGTGGTGATCTTCACGATCGCTCGCGGCATGCCGGGGGATCCGGTGAGATTGGCGCTCGGGCCTCGTGCCAGCAATGAGCAGGTCGAGCAATTTCGCCAGACACTCGGCTTCGACAAGCCGTTGATCCAGCAATACGGGATCTATGTATCCGGGCTCGTCGGCGGCGATCTAGGCCTGTCGCTGCTGACCAAGCGCCCGGTCAGTAACGATATCCGCGAGACCTTCGCCGCAACCTTCGAGCTGGTGCTTGCCACGATCACCATCGCCTTCCTGTTCGGTGTTCCCCTTGGTGTCGCCGCCGCGCGCTGGAAGGACAAATGGCCAGATAATCTCGTGCGGTTGATTGCGATCTTTTCCGCCGTGACGCCGAGCTTCTTCCTCGCGCTCGTATTGCAGATCCTTGCCGGCTATGTGCTGCATATCCTGCCGACGACCGGGCGCCTGCCGCCGGGCATGGTCTTCAGCGCCGATATTACCGGTCTCGTCACGCTCGATTCTCTGCTGCACGGGCGGCTGGACGTTTTCGGCGAGGGCCTGCGCTATCTCCTTCTTCCCTCACTCGCGCTCTCGGCGGCGACCATGGGCCAGATCGCACGCATCACGCGCTCCTCGATGATCGACGTCTCCAGCCAGGATTATATCGAGGCGAGCCGTGCCTTTGGCATTCCCGAGCGTGTGCGGGTGTTCAAATATATGTTGCGGCCGAGTTTCGTTCCGCCGCTCACCATTTCCGGCCTCGAATTCGCATCGCTGATCGGCAACGCCTTCGTCGTCGAACTCGTTTTCGCATGGCCCGGCATGGCGGCCTATGGCGTGCGTACCATCATGCAGAAGGATCTGAATGCCGTCATGGGCGTGGTGATCGTCTCCGGCGTCTTCTTCGTCATCGTCAATCTCGTCATCGATGTGCTGGTCGGCATTGTCGATCCGCGCATCCGTATCCGGGGGAGGCGCTGATGTCCGATACGCCTGCTATCGAGGTTGAACGCCTCTCGAATGCCTATCAGAACTGGTATCGCTTCTCACGCAATCCGACCGCCGTCATCGGTGCCGCGATCGTCATCATCTGCGTGCTCGCCGCGATTCTCGCACCATGGATCACGCCGCATCCCGAACATGTCGGCGCGGCCGTCAACTTTCGCGCCCGCCATCTGCCGCCATCAGGCGACTTCTGGTTCGGCACGGACAATGTCGGCCGCGATATCTTCAGTCGCGTGATCTTCGGCATGCGCATCTCCTTGCTTCTGGCGCTGGTCGTGCTCGGCACGGCCGTTCCGATCGGCACCATCCTCGGCATTCTCGCCGGCTATTTCGGAGGCTGGGTCGAGGTGCTGATCATGCGCGTGACGGATATTGCGCTCGCTATCCCGCCGCTCGTTATGGCGCTCGCCGTCGCCGCGGTGCTGTCGCCGAACCTCATCAATTCGCTGCTTGCCATATCGGCGCTCTGGTGGACATGGCACACACGACTGATCTATTCGATCACCAAGCAGATCCGCGCCCAGGAATTCATCGAGGCGGCGGAGACACTCGGTGCAAGCAAGTTCCATATCCTCTTCCGCGAGATCCTGCCGAACTGCGTCTCGGCAATTGCCGTGAAGACCTCGCTCGATTGCGGTTTCGTCATCCTCGTCGGCGCCTCACTCTCCTTCCTGGGCCTCGGCATCCAACCGCCGACGCCGGATCTCGGCACGATGGTTGCCCAGGGCGCCGCCTTCCTGCCGGATTACTGGTGGGAATCGGTTCTGCCTGGCTCCGCCATTCTTTTCGTCGCGCTGGGCTTCAACCTGCTGGGTGATGGCCTGCGAGACCTCTTCGACGTCCAGGAGGTCCGATGAGTTTCCCGCTCCTGCGTGTCAGCAATCTTTCAGTCGAATTCTCCACCTATGGCCGTACCAGCCGCGTGTTGCATGGCGTCAGCCTCGACGTTCCCGCCCGATCGCAGGTCGCCCTTGTCGGTGAAAGCGGCTCCGGCAAGACGGTGACGATGAAGGCGATCATGGACTTGCTACGGCAGCCGCCCGCCCGCATCACATCCGGCGAGATCTATTATGATGGCGCCGATCTGCTGACCATGCCCGAGAAGGACCGGCTGCGGCTGCGCGGCACCGCCATGTCCATGGTGTTCCAGGACCCTATGAGTTCGCTCAATCCGGTCTTCACCGTTGGCGACCAGATGGGCACGATCCTGAAATATGCCGACAAGCGCCTCGGTCGCTCGCGCTCACGCAAGGAGCGCATGGCACGCGTCCATGAGGTGCTCGAACAGGTCCGGATGCGCGATCCCGAGCGTGTTACGCAGGCCTTCCCGATCATGTTGTCAGGCGGCATGCGACAGCGCGTGCTGATCGCCATGGCGCTCTTGAGTGAACCGCAGCTTTTGATCGCCGATGAGCCGGGCACCGCGCTCGACGTCACCACGCAGGCGCAAATCCTGAAACTGCTGAAGGATCTTGTGGAAGAGCGCGGTCTGGCGCTGCTGATGATCACCCACAATCTCGGCGTCGTGCGCGAGACCTCGAACTATGTCTATGTCATGAACAAGGGCGCCATTGTCGAACATGGCGAGACCGCCGGTATCTTCGACAATCCGCGCGATCCCTATACCCGCAGCTTGATCGATGCCGTGCCTAGGCTGACAGGCGGTACGCGTCCCAGCGGGGAGGTCAGCGCATGAGCACGCCGATGCTTGAGATCCGCAATCTTGCGAAATCCTTTCCCGTTCGCAATGCCTTCGGCCGTCAGATCGGCGAGGTGAGGGCGGTCGATGACGTTTCCTTCTCGATCGAGAAGGGGAGGGTCTACGGCCTCGCCGGCGAAAGCGGCTCCGGCAAATCGACCATCGCTCGCATGATCATGGGGCTCGAAAAACCGGATGCCGGCGAAATCCTGATTGACGGCGTAGGCCTTGCGAAAACGGGACGTCACCATTCGCGACATGTGCAGATGGTCTTCCAGAATCCGGGTTCCTCGCTCAATCCGCGTCGTACGGTCGGTCAGTCTGTCGCCGTGCCGCTCGATGCGCATGGTTTTGCCGGCAACAGGCGCCAGCGCATTTCCGAGCTCCTGGAGATGGTGCAGCTGCCGGCGAATTTCGCCGAGCGTTATCCGCATGAGCTTTCCGGCGGCCAGAAACAGCGCGTGGCAATTGCACGCGCACTTGCCGTCGAGCCGAAACTGCTGGTGCTCGACGAACCGACCTCGGCGCTCGACGTCTCGGTACAGGCGCGTGTCATCGACCTGCTGACCGATCTCGCCCGGCGTATGGATCTCACCTATCTTTTCATTTCCCACGATTTGAGCCTGATGCGCAATTTCGCCGGCACTGTCGGCGTGCTCTATCGCGGCCAGATCGTCGAAACGGGGCAGGTCACCTCCGTCTTCGAACACCCATCCCACGATTATACACGGCTTCTCCTCGCCTCCGTTCCCGTCATTTCAAAGGAGGAGGAGGCGATGCGCCCAAAAATTCCATTGATCGACGGGGAGATCCCGACAGCCGAGAAATTGCTGGCGCTCAGGGAAGTCGATCAACAAGCAAGTCACCAACGAGGTTAGGACTGATGATCAGAATTGGTATTGACGTCGGCGGCACCAATACGGACGCCGTCATCATGAATGGACCGGACGTGATTGCCGGCGTGAAGTCGGCGACAACAGCAGATGTCATGAGCGGTGTCGTCAACGCTCTGCGTGACGTGCTCGCCGCCTCAGGGATGGAGGCATCCGCTGTCGACTTCGTCATGATCGGCACGACGCATTTCACCAACGCTGTCGTTCAGCGTCGCGATCTCGCCCAGACGGCTGCCGTGCGGCTTGGCCTGCCGGCCACCGCCTCGCTTCCGCCGATGGTCGACTGGCCGGAGGATCTGAAGCAGGCAATCGGCAATCATGCCTATCTCGCTCACGGCGGCAATGAATTCGATGGCCGGGTGATCTCGCCGCTTGACGAGGAAGAACTGCTGAGGATCGCCGCCGACATCAAGGCGAAGGGCATCGACACGATCGCCATCACGTCCGTCTTCTCGCCTGTGAGCACTGACTTTGAAAAGCGCGCTGGCGAGATCTTCGAAAAGGCTCTTCCAGGCGCTCATATTACGCTGTCCAGCGAGATCGGCCGCATCGGCCTGCTCGAACGCGAGAATGCGGCGATCATGAATGCCTGCCTGCGCGATCTCTCGGCCCATGTGATCGATGCCTTCCGCAAGGCGATCGCCGAGACCGGCATCAAGGGCAAATTCTTCCTGACGCAGAATGACGGCACGCTGATGGATGCCGCCTTCGCCGAGAAATTCCCGGTGCTGACTTTCGCCTCGGGTCCCACCAATTCCATGCGCGGCGCGGCCTTCCTCTCTGGTGTCAGCGATGCAATCGTCGTCGATATCGGTGGCACGACATCGGATGTCGGCTCCCTGTATAAAGGTTTCCCACGGCAGGCCACGGTCGCCGTCGAAGTGGGCGGCGTGCGCACCAATTTCCGCATGCCCGACGTCTTCTCGATCGGCCTTGGCGGCGGTTCGCATGTCGTCGAAACGGAGAATGGCATCAAGGTCGGTCCGCTGTCGGTCGGCTACCGTATTCAGACCGAAGCGCTCATCTTCGGCGGAAAGACGCTGACGACGACCGATATCACCGTTGCTGCCGGCAACGCGACACTCGGCGATCCCGCCAAGGCTTCCCATCTTCCGGCCGATCTGCTGCAGCGCGTACAGCAAAAGATCCATGACATGCTGGAGGATTGCGTGGAGCGCTCCCGTCTGTCTCCCGATCCCTTGCCTGTCATTGTCGTCGGCGGGGGCTCCATCCTCGTCAATCGGCCGATTGCAGGACTCGAGGTGATCAAACCATCGCATTTCGGCGTCGCCAACGCCGTCGGTGCGGCGATCGCGCAGGTCTCGGGTGAAGTCGACCGGGTCTATGCACTTGCCGAAATGGGGCGCGAGAAATCACTCGAAGATGCCAAGAGCCGAGCCATCGAAGCAGCGGTTGCGGCAGGCGCTGCACGCGACTCCATCGAGATCGTCGATGTCGAGGATGTGCCGCTCGCCTATCTACCTGGCAATGCTACCCGCATCCGCGTCAAGGCTGTGGGAGAGCTCAATGCCCGCTGAAGGTTACCTGCTTAGGGAAGAGGACCTGTTGCCGTTGTCGATCGGCGCGGCCCTGCTCGGTACCGGCGGTGGCGGCAATCCCTATATCGGAATGTTGCGCGCCCGCGAATTGATGCGCAAGGGCGCACAGGTGCGGGTGATGCCGTTGGAGGCACTTGCGGAGGATAGCTGGGTCGCTGAGGTCGGCGGCATCGGCGCTCCCGTCGTCGGTGTCGAGAAGATCGAGGAAGGCGGCGAATGCTATCGCGCCATGCGCGCGGTCGAGGAGACCGCGGGTGTCAAGGTTTCGGCAGTGATTTCCGCTGAGATCGGCGGCGCCAATTCCATCGAGCCGATCATTGCCGCTGCGATGGCGGGACTGCCGGTCGTCGATGGTGATGGCATGGGTCGTGCCTTCCCCGAGGTACAGATGACGACCTACATGATCTACGGCGCACCGGTTTCGCCGGCGGCAATCGCCGATGAGAAGGGCAATGTCGTCGTCTTCAAGGACGTCATCGACATGTTCTGGCTCGAGCGTTTCGCCCGCGACACGGCTGTCGCCATGGGGGCAGGGGCCGGCTTCGCCACCGCGCCGATGCGCGGCGACTTCGTCCGCCGCACCGCCATCCCCGGCACGGTCAGCCAGGCACTGGGAATCGGCCGCACGGTGCTCGATGCCCGCGCCAAGCGCCAGAATGTCGTCGAGCGTGTGGTCGAAAGCGCTGGCGCCAAGCTCTTCTTCACCGGCAAGATTGTCGATATCCGCCGCGAGCTGAAGGGGGGCTTTGCGCGCGGCCATGCCATCATTACTGGGACCGGCGACTGGACGGGTTCGGAAGCCCGCATCGCCATCCAGAACGAAAACCTCGTGCTCTGGATCGACGAGAAGCCCGTCATCATGGTGCCCGACCTGATCATGAATCTCGAAATCGATACTGGCGAGCCGATCACCACCGAGATGCTGCGCTATGGCCAGCGCGTCGCCGTCATCGGCCTGCCGGTGCACGATTTGATGAAAACGCCGCGCGCACTCGAAATCGTCGGGCCGAAAGCCTTCGGTTTTCCGGAGCTGACATTCGAGCCGCTGGTTACGCGCCAGACCGCGCGATAGGGGGAATGATGAAGACGTTGAGAACGATCCATGCCGAAGATCTCGAAGACATCGCGATCGGTGGCGCCATTCTCGGCACGGGTGGCGGCGGCGATCCCTATGTCGGCAAGCTGATGGCGCAGGAAGCGATCCGCAAGCACGGCCCCGTGAAGCTCATCGATGTCGAGGAATTGCCGGACGACGCACTGGTCGTGCCTGTCTGCATGATGGGCGCTCCGACCGTCATGACCGAAAAGCTGCCCCAGGGCGACGAACTGATGAATGCCTTCCGTCAGCTCGAGAAAGTGCTGGGGCGCAGGATCGACGCAGTGCTTTGCGGCGAGGCAGGCGGTATCAATTCAACCACGCCTTTCGTCGTCGCTGCAGCAAGCGGCCTGCCGCTCGTCGATGGCGACGGCATGGGGCGCGCCTATCCCGAACTGCAGATGGAGACTTTTACGCTGCACGGCGTCTCGGCAACGCCGATGGTGCTTTGCGACGACAAGGGTAATTCACTGGTTCTGGAAACCGTGAGTAACGGCTGGACGGAACGGCTGGCGCGCGCCGCAACTGTCGAAATGGGCGGTTCTGCCTTGCTCGCCTTCTATCCTATGAGCGGAGAGGTGGCCAAGAAGGCGGTTGTGCGCGGGACGCTGTCGCTTTGCGTCAACCTTGGCCGCACGCTGCGGGAAACCCGAACAGCACATGCCGATCCGGTGGCTGCCATCACCAGGTTGCTCGGCGCGAGTATCATCTTCCACGGCCGCGTCAAGGATGTCGATCGCCGCACCATCGGTGGCTTTGCCCGGGGCAGTGCGCGTTTCGACGGGCTCGACGAATGGAAGGGCCACGGCTTCAGGCTGGATTTCCAGAACGAATTCCTGATGGCTGAGCGGGATGGCAAGATAATCTGCACGACGCCCGATCTCATCACGCTGCTGGAAGCTGAGACGGGGGCTCCCGTGACTGCAGACTCCTTGCGGTATGGATTGCGCCTCGTGGCGCTTGCCTTCCCGTGCAACCCGCAATGGCAGACACCGGCCGGGATTGCCTTGGTGGGGCCACGCTACTTCGGCTATGATACCGATTACAAGCCCTACGCGTTCACCTAGGTGTGGGACGGTTTGCCGTAGTGGTCGGAGTGTAGCGATGGTTCGAGTGTTCAGCGCGGCTTTGCCTGCGCTGAACACCGAAGTCGCGGCACTTTCCCCATCACTGCCCGGCTTTAACTATATGGCCTGTCCGGCGATCTACGGAATGTCTCTCGACTCCAGCTCCGGGCAGCTTGCCTCGTTTCCGAAGGTGATCTCCTTGCGATCCCCGTTAATGGTCAGCCCTCTGAAGGTCAGCACGTTCTCGTCGCGATAGACGATCTCGCTGCGGTAAATGCCGGCGCGTATTGCTCTGTTCCTGGCCCGGCTGACGTTGCACTGCCCGATCGGCGGCGTCACATGCCAATTGGATGTGCCTTGCGTGTCGGTCTGCCAGCCGCCAGCGGAAGCAAGCGTCGAACTGGCCAGCAACGCAAAGGCCGAAAGTACAAGTTTGGACGACGATCGAGATTTCACGATGTTACTCCGAGGCAATTCCGCTATCGATGCCTCTGCTATTATCCGAAATTGCTCGATAGATCATCCGACAGCGTCCTGGTCGGCTTTGACTTCTCGGGGAATGGTGAACAACTACTCTAACGACATGCTTCCTCGCAGCAGTAGGTTGGGAGTCTAACATTTGGCGATGTGATTTGGGCATGGTTTAAGTTCCATAATGTTGATTATGCGATCTTTGTATGCGGCCTAGTGGGTTCTAGAATGAAGTGCGACTTGCTAACGATCCCAATGAGTTACCAATCGCAAGGACGCCGCAATGAACTGCACCTACTCCCAGATTGGATTGGACGAACGCCGCAAGATTGTTCGCTGGAGAACGGCTACCTCAGTGCTGCTGTCACAGCAATATGCGATACCCACTTCAATTAAGGGACGCCTTGTCATCTGAAACAGGCAGTCCGGCGGCCTTCAATCCGGCAAGGAAACGCTCCTGGTCCTCGGTCCGGGCGAGCCGCTTGGCGACTTCTCGCCTGACGTTCGGGACCAGTGCGGGCGACCGAAGCTGAATCCAATCGAGTTGCTCCTTTGCTTCGGCCGTTTTTCCAAGGGTGCCCAGGATGGAGAGCAAGACGAGGCGATGCATCGGGTTGTAGTTCAAGTCCGACATACGCGACCAAAGTTCCGCGGCTTGCGTGTCACCCCGCATAAAGGCACAGAGCGCCATCCCGACCTCGTAATAGCCGCGCGGCCCGGCGTTCCTGCTGATGGCCTCGGAAATCAGTTCACAGCCTCTGTTCCATTTTCCCGACATCGACAGACGCAAACCATATTCACCCGCCACTTCCGTGTCATTTGGATTGCTGGCATAGGCGGCCTCGCCTGCGCTCAGGGCTGCGACCATGTCATTGCTGAAGAAGTTGGCGAGCATTAGCGCTTGAAGGGCACGCGCATTCTTCTGGTCGAGCTGTACGGCGCGTTCGGCAAGCTCCTTTGCAAGATTGAGCGTGGCGGCGGTCGGCTTGGTGTTCAATTGGTACGGAAAGCGAAACTCATCGAGATGAACCAGCGAAAGGAAGGCCGCAACATTGGAGTCGTCGGGCGCCTTCTCGACGGCCCGCTGCAGGCAGGACTTCGCAACCTCGTGGGCCTTCACGGTCATCTCGCTGCGATAGCTATAGTAGGACAGAATGCAGGAAAAAGCGTCCGGACCTCCGGCAATGCTTGCGGTGTCCGCCTTGAACATCACGCCGAATGGCCGCGCCACCGCCGTCGCGATGTGGTCTGCAAGGCTCGCCTGCGTTTTCAGGATGCCCTGCACTTTCATGTCGGCATCGTAATTGTTTGCCCAGATGACAACTCCATCCACCCGCCGCACGAGCCTTGCGGTTGAGCGCAGTGTACTGCCTTCCAACCGCACGCTTCCCTGTAGAGCATAGAGTGCCTGCGGCGACGCCTGGCCCTCTCGATTGCGCGGCAGGGGGGCGACCACGATAATATCGTTGAAAGGGACGAGCTTTTCGATGATATCGTCTGTGATACCTCGAGAAATATCGGATGCATGTCCGCCATCAGAGGCGCTTTCAACTTGTTCGACAACGATCGTCGGGCGACTGGTTACTCCCCTCGCCGCCTTGGTTTCCGTGTCGAACAAGTTGGCATGCTGAAGCATTGCTGCCATCGAGACCAGGACGATCCCTACGCCTCCCGCAAGAAGCCAATATCGGAGGCGCCAAAGATGCCTGCCCGCCCCGTCTCGGCTGGTCGTGTTCCTGATGACATTGACCTGCTCAGCGTCATCTCGTCCGGATATAGGCCGAGGGGCTCGTCCGAAGCTTGAGATATCCGCGTGCTCGATATCCTGTCTCACGTCGAAGACCGGTACATAGCCGCCGCGGGGAACCGTGATGATGATCCGGTCAGTGCTGCCGGCGGTCAGATAATAGTGTTCCAGTTCCCGCCTCAGCCGACCGGCCTCGATGCGGACACATGGATCCTGCTGGGCATCGAAGTTTGCATCTCTGCCGAAAACAGCCTGTGCTATGGTAAAGGCCTTCAGATACTCGCTACGGCCCGCAAGTGTTTCGTTTACAATAAATTCAAGGAATCGCCCCGCCCGCTCGGGAAGTCGAAACTCCGGGCTGGATAGAATGCGCTCAAGTTGCTGTAGCACCTCCTCTTGCGAAGATGCGCTGCCGCAAGCCCTGTCAACGCCTGCATTTGTCATCGGTTCCCCCGAATCCGATTGATCACAACCTGCAGTATGCGGTCGCCGACGATAGTCCCATGTTGTCATGGCGGCAACGATATTTAGTAGAAAAGGCTAATTTAAAGGAAGGATTTCGAAAATCGATCGCATGATCGTTAGGGTGACTACAGCTGGACATAAGCCGGGGTAAGATACGGTATCCTACCGCAATGGACGTGTATTTTACTGCCCTCCTCTTCCTGTGCGCTCTATCATCATCCTCATTCCTGGAGGAGGCGGCGATGACATTACGTGGGCGCCCACGTCCCAATCTATGACGAGCGCAGAGGACCTGCGCAAACATGCTCTGGAACTCCAGCTTCTCGAAATGGAGCGCAGCGAAAAGATCAGGGCACGTGAGGCAAAGAAACATGCCGAATTCGTCGAGGATTTTTTCCGCAAACAGATCGGAGAAACGGAACGCGCCGTCATTAAACGGCTGGTTACGAAAGCAGCCACAGACGGTAAATACGAGGCGCTGATCTACAGTTTTCCATCGACATTCTGCACGGATAGCGGTCGCGCCATCAATAATAACCTGCCCGGCTGGCAGAAGACATTGCAGGGCGAAGCAAAGGAGATTCTCGAACTGTTCGAGGAGGTCGCCAAACCGCAGGGCTATGGGCTCAAGGCGATGATCATCAATTTTCCGGATAGCATGCCCGGAGATGTGGGCTTCTTCCTCACCTGGGAACCGCCTATCCACTGACCGGCAACAGCAGGCATGAACGAAGGAATATCGAATTGAAAGCGACCGAGATCGAGCGAAAGTTCCTGGTCTGCAACGACAGCTGGCGCGTTTGCGCCGGCGACCCGCATGTGCTGCAACAGGCCTATCTTTGCCGGCGCGATCAAAACCCCATCCGTGTGCGCCTGATCGATGGGTGCTCTGCACGCCTAACGATCAAATTTCGTACGCCAGGCCTTGCCCGGGAGGAATATGAGTATGAGATTCCGGTCGAGGAGGCCCGCGAACTCTTGCTCCACGCGGGAGGCCGTATCATCGAAAAGACCCGCTACCGCGTTCTCCATGATGGCAAGAGTTGGGATGTGGATGTCTTTGCCGGCGCCTATGAGGGACTGACGCTCGCCGAGATCGAAATGGCGAGCGAGGATGAGCAGCCGAACCTGCCTCAATGGCTGGGGCGCGAGGTCACGGGTAAGAAGCGTTATTCCAACCGCGCCATGGCGGCTGCCTTGCGCCTCTCGCCAGCGGCGCAGGACCCTGCCGGCTGAGATTCTATTCGCTGACCACGGTCCAGTTGGCGTCCGGGTTGAAATCCTTGATCGCCGCGGCGCGCTCTTCCGTTTTCGGCCCCAGATCACGCTGGTAGATGACGTTCGCGCCGTTGACCATAAATGTCTGAACGCCGGTAACCCTATATTTGACCGGCCAGGCAATCAGCGCGAAACCACCGGTCATATAGCCATTGATGATGTAGTTCTGCTTGCCACCAAGCACGTTGTCTCCCTGGGATGTCAGGATGCGGTAGCGATACCCGAAATAGCCCTCCCCCCGCTTGGCCGCGCCGAAGGCGGCCGTCTCGACGAGCGCGCTCGCCGGGCTTTCCTCGGGATAGACGTTCGGATCCCAATAAAGACCATCAAGTTTGCCCGGGCTGCTGATCAGTTTCTTGGCAAATTCATAGATGCCGTCGCCATCACGGTCCTCGGATGCATATTGGTATTGGGCAGCCACGTATTCATGCATGGTATCGATGGTGGCGAGTTCATTTTCGCCGACGCGGCGATTGATGATTTCCTCCAGGCCGCGCTGGGTGTCAAAGGACCATTTGCCGTCCTTGCCATCGGTTAGCGGGAACGGGAGCGGCCAGAGCCGATCGCCGATGGCGACGATCTTCATACCTTCGACATCCCGCAAAACTGCCTGCCGTCCGGCGCCTTCGCGGATCAGCCCATAAGCGATCATCGCTTCGTTACTGGATTGCAACTTGTCTGCCTTGAGGCCGAACAGAGCCGCGAGATCGTCGATGTTGCCGGAAGCCAGCACCGATTTCAGTTTGCCGAGCGCAAGCTCCGGACTGTCGAATTTCGGTGATGGCGTTGCTGCCCTGTATTCGGCGAGATCTGTCTGGGCCTGCGAAAGCGCCGGCGTTGCCGGCATCGCGCAAATGACTGCCGCAAGCATAAGCGGAATTACGGTCGATTGACGTTTCATGATGTAACTCCCTGAGCTGGAAAGAGGTCTCACCGGCGTCCACCGCCACCACCTCGGCCGCCGCCACCACGATGCGGAACTGGACGCGACCGCTGCTGGGGACGGGCTGACTGACGATGGGCGCCCATGCTCTGCGACCCTCGTTTCGAGGCCACGGCCTCGCGGCGACCGGACTGGGGATTGCCGAGCGCACTCGACTGGCGCCCGCGATTGTCGGGTCTGGCAGCCATCTGCGGTTTATTGGGCCTATTGACGGATTTTTGCGCAGGCTTGGACGGCCGATTGGCTGCCTTCTGAGGACGAGCCTCGGGTCGATTTGCAGCCGTTGGGCGATTTGCGGCCGCAGGCCGATTTCCTGCCGTTGGCCGATTTGCCTGCGGTCTGTCCTTCAGGCCCTGCGCCGTGTTTTTGCGAATATCCTGCGCACGTGCCGAGTTGGCCCGATTGGCGGGCAACTGGCTCGCCCGGATATCACTGGCCTTGTTGCGCAACTGGTTGCGATTGTCGCCCTGCAGGCCGGACTTGATCGCCGACCGGTCTATCTTCGCAAGCTGGTCCTTGCTGATGTTCAGCTTGCTCCGGTCGACATTGCTCCAGTCGACGTCGTTCCACTTCATCTTTCCGTTGAAGTTGCGGTCGTTCAGGCAATTGTTGCAGTCAATGTCGATATCGCCATCCCAGCGGCCGCCCCATACTCCCCAATCGTCCCAGTTGACGATGGCCGCCCAGGCAAGGCCGGTCACAGCGCCGGCAAAGAAAGCCGCGCCGGGATAATAATAGTTATCGTAATAATCGGGATAATAGGAGATCGGCGCAGACACATAGCCTGGCTCATACAGCATTTCCGGCGGATATTGCGGGATATAGATCTTCTCCGGATCGGTCGGCCGGATGATGATGTTGTCGTTTTCGGTGACGACCGTGACCTTGTCATCCGTTTTGATGATGTTCTTTTCCACCGCTTCATCGCGAAGCTGCTGAATGGCGATCAGGACGTCCTTCTGCTGGTTGGTGAGCGCATCCGCAAGGGATTGGGTCCAGTCGAGATCCTCGCTCATCATTTTAACGACATCGGGATAATTGAGCAGCGAGACGATGCTGCCGTCCCAATCGCTCTTGGGCTTGAGGTCGGAATTTTTCTTCTTTGCCTCTAGGAAGCGCTGCGCCTCGACGATCTGCAGAGGAAAGAGCGAGGCTGCCGAAATTGCCGCAACCAGCTCATCCGGGTAGAGCGCGATCCGCGCTACGAGCACTTCAAGCTCGTCATCGGAAAGAAGCGCGGCTGCGGGCTGCTCGGCACCGGCCTGCGCAGGAGCCGCCGCAGGGGCCGGGGCTTGGACTTGAGCTCGCGCTGGGAGCGCCGGTTGTAACGCAATAATCGCCAGCGCCGATAATCCACCAAGCAGTTTGCGGGATATTGCTTTCATCACGCACGTAACTCCCTTGGACCATTGAATGATTGATACGTTTACGGAGATTTCGGGCCGGTCTGCGGGGACCGCCTGAGCACCACAATTTTCGACTGGGTGATCGCCTCCCCCATCTCTTTCAACAGGGCATCGACGAGACCCGCATATTCCAACCGCCGCGCCTCCCGAACCTCCTCCGGTAACCGCTCAACGTGCGCCAAAGCCTGCGCCGCAGCAGTGAGATCCTCACACATGCTGTGAAATTGCTCGCTTACATAAAAAAGCCGCTGCACCAGCCGCTTCTGGTCGGGAAAATAAGTCTCAGCCGTCTCCAGGGCGGACAAAAATGTCGAACCTTGTTCTCCCGGCACCATCCCCGCCCCCGCTGTCGAATTGCGCTAAGCAGACGAGAAAAAGTATATAACAGAACGATCGGCAGCAGACGTAAAATACACGATCTTACGTTAGCCGGCTTTCGAAAGGCCATTGGAATCCGTGGCGCGGATGCTGACATGACCGATGCCTCTTTGATCCCGCCTTTTTACCTTCACGCAGAGATGATTTCCGCAAACGGCAAAGCTTCCAATGCTTCAATAGAGGTTACGCGATGCTACGGGCCTCAGCACCAAAACGGGCTTATTATCCTGTTATCGATAGCAATCGAACGGCTAGGCCGGACCGGCCGGGAGGGAGCGGCCGTGTTTCTCGATTATTTTGCCTTGGGCGTACTGCTCTTTGTCGTCATCACCCTGTTTTACGCGGTGATTGCGATCCACGACATTCCTCATCTGATGGCCAAGGCGCGAAATCACCCCCACCAGGACGCAATCCATGTTGCCGGATGGGTGAGCCTCTTCACGCTTCATGTGATCTGGCCGTTCCTGTTCATCTGGGCGACGCTCTATCGCGAGGATCGCGGCTGGGGCATCCGCACTGACGGAAAGCTGTCGCCGGAAGCGGAAGCGAACGCGGAGATTGCCCGTCTTCACGCACGGATCGCCGAACTGGAGGCACAAACGCCGGAGAAGGAGAGCGCCTGATGGAGCTACTTCTCATCCTGACTTATGCCGCGATCTGCTGGACGATCTTCAAGATATTCAGGATCCCGGTAAACCAGTGGACACTCGCAACTGCCGTCCTCGGCGGGATATTCATCATCTCGGCCCTTGTGCTTCTGATGAGCTACAATCATCCCTATTCGAGCGATGGGCGCATCTATTTTACGTCGGCTCCGGTCATCCCCGTCGTGGGAGGCCAGGTCATCGACGTTCCGGTCACGGCGAACGTACCATTAAAGAAGGGCGACATTCTTTTCCGCATCGATCCCCGGCCATATCAGTTTGCAGTCGACCAAAAGACGGCGGCCCTTGCCGAAGCCAAGCAATCCGTCCTGCAATTGAAAGCAGCGCTTGATGCCGCCAATTCAGCCGTGATCGGTGCCGAGGCCTCGCGAGACCGGTCGCTGCAGGCCTTTCAAAAATTCCAGCAATCGAACGAGAATTCAAAGTCGAGCGGTAAAGGTGCCGTCTACTCCGAGCTCGAGGTCGAGAACCGGCGTGGCATTTATCTGACCGCCGAGGCAGCGGTCGATTCGGCACGCGCGCAAGCGACACAAGCAAAGCTTGCTTATGAATCCGAGATCAACGGTACGAACCCGACGGTCGCGAGGCTGCAGGCCGAGTTGAACAACGCCGAATACGAACTCGACCAGACGACGGTACGGGCACCGACTGATGGCTATGTCACGCAGGTCTTCCTGCGCCCAGGCATGATGGCCAATCCCCTACCCCTACGCCCGGTCATGGTCTTCATCAACAGTGAGGACCGCATGCTAGCGGCAGCCTTCATCCAGAATTCGCTGCAGCGTGTCCGCGTCGGTGATGAAGCCGAGGTCTCCTTCAAGGCTGTGCCCGGCAAAATATTCAAGGCACGAGTGGCGGAGGTGATCGATGTGATGGCGCAGGGCCAATTGCAGCCGAGCGGTGCGCTAATCGACCCGCAATCGCCCGAACGCACATCACCCGGTCAGACTTTGGCCCGAATCGAACTGCTCGAAAACACCGACCAGTATCAATTGCCCGGCGGCGTGGTCGCTGAGGTCGCTGTTTACACACACTATTGGCACCACGTCGCCCTCCTCCGCAAAGTGCTGCTGCGGATGAACGCCTGGATGAACTACGTGTTCCTCGAACATTGAAGCAAAGGCTGGCTCCAATCCCGGTGGTGCGAGGAGCAGCAAGACACAACGGGAGTAACGATGACAGAACGAGGAGCCAGCGATGATAGGTAGTCTTCCGATCTTGCGCGGCTTGACCGGTTTCAACAAAAGCTGGCTTCGCAGCGATATTCCAGCCGGGCTGTCGATCGCCGCCGTCGGCCTGCCGAGCGCGATCGCCTATCCCGCCATTGCCGGTCTGCCTCCTGAGACCGGCATTTATGCGAGTATTGTCGCGCCGATCGCCTATGCGATTTTCGGGCCTTCCAGGCTCCTGGTTGTCGGGCCTGATGCTGCGACGATGACCGTGCTTGCGGCGGCGATGGGCACCATCATCGCAGCCGAACCCGCAGGGGCGGATGTCGACCGGGTTGCCGTTGCTTCAGCGCTTGCGCTGGGGGTTGGCATATGCTGCATTGCGGCGAAGCTGCTGAGGCTCGGCGTTCTCGCGAGTTTCCTCTCCCGTCCCATCTTGGTCGGCTTCTTCGCTGGCGTGTCGCTCTCGATTCTTGTCGGACAGATCGGTCGGTTCACAGGCGTGAAGATCGAATCGGAGGGATTGATCCCGCCGCTGGTCGAAATGCTTGCCAAGAGCGGCCTGATCCATTGGCCTTCACTCATCCTCGGCCTCGCCATGTTCGCATTGCTCTGGATCGTCCGGGTCTTCCATTTCAGGGTTCCGGGCCCTGTCCTTGTCGTCGTTATCTCGGTCATCCTATCGGCGATCTTCGACTTTCAGGGCCGTGGCATTGCCGTCGTCGGCGACTTGCCGAGCGGGATGCCGGCCTTCTCCCTGCCGGCACTTCGTCAGATGCCTCTCGATAAGATTGTGCTCGGTTCGGCCGCAATCTTTCTCGTCAGCTTTGGCGCCGGCATCGTAGCGGCGCGAAGCTTCGGGGCGCGTACTGGTGAGGAGGTTGATGCCAATCAGGAGCTGATTGGATTGGGTGCCGCCAATATCGCACCCGGCCTGTTCGGCTCGTTTCCGATCAGCGTATCGGATTCCCGTACCGCGATAAACCTGTCCACGGGTGGTGTCTCGCAACTCGCCGGATTGATTTCGGCCGCTACCCTGATCGCGGCACTGGTTTTCCTTCATGCCGCTTTGCGCGTCCTCCCAATTCCCGCGCTTGCGGCAATCCTTGCAACGGCGGCCATCAGCCTCATCGATATTCACGAACTCAAGAAGATCTGGCGCATCAGCCGCATGGAGTTCGTCTTCGCACTCATAGCCATGTGGGGAGCGATCAGCTTCGGCGTCCTCAACGGCGTGATCGTCGCCGTCGCTGCGACCTTCGTCTATCTGCTGCGTCAGACCATGTTTCCGCGCGACGGGCTGCTTGGCCGCATCGAAGGTCGGCATGGGTTCTTCGATCTTCAGCGCTACCCGGAAGCCCGCCCCGTCCCGGGCGCCGCCGTCTTCGCGGTCCAGGGCAGTATCCTGTTCTACAACGCAGATTATGTCCGTATTCGGCTGATGTCGGTAGTAAAGGAGCTTCCCGCCGACACTAAATGCCTGGTGCTCGACGCCAGCGCCATTACGCAAATCGACAGCACCGGCGCCACCGCGCTTGAGGCGGTGGCGGAACTCCTTGTGCAGCGAAGCATCATCTTTGCGTTTGCCGATCTCAGCGATGAAAGCCGCGCCATTCTCGAACGGGCTGGGGTCATCAAGATCATCGGCGCCGACAATATTTTCAACGGCAGAGAAGAAGCCCTGCGGACGCTGATCGGCGATATCGACCAGATCGGCAATGCCGCACCGGCGAGCACTGCCCCTTAATCACAGGAGGAGGGAGAGACATGGACGAGAATTACGAGGCCAAACTAGCCGATGGTGAAGCATCCAGCACCGGCAAGGGCAAAAAGAAAAAGAAGTCGTGGGATTACGAGAAGGAAATTACCCGTCTGCAAGTGGAACTGGCCCATCTGCAAGCCTGGGTCAAGAAATCCGGCGCGCGGATCGTCATCGTCTTCGAGGGGCGTGACGCCGCCGGCAAGGGTGGCATGATCAAGCGTATAACGGAAAAGGTCAGTCCGCGCGTCTTTCGCGTGATCGCCCTGCCCGCGCCGACCGATCGCGAGAAATCGCAGATCTACATGCAGCGCTACATCGCCTATCTGCCGGCCGCCGGCGAAGTCGTGATTTTCGATCGCAGTTGGTATAACCGCGCCGGCGTCGATCGGGTCATGGGCTTCTGCAGCGAGAAGAAAGCGCAGCGTTTCCTCGAGCTGGTGCCGCGTTTCGAGGCCGCAATCGTCGAGAGCGGCGTCATTCTGCTCAAGTATTTTCTGACGGTCAGCGAGGAAGAGCAGGAACGGCGTTTCAGACGCAGGATCGACGATCCGTTGCGGCAATGGAAGCTCAGCCCCATGGATGTCGAATCCTACCAGCGCTGGTGGGACTACACGCGCGTCTATGACGAGATGCTGAGGATGACGGACAGCAATCACGCGCCGTGGTGGATCGTACCTTCCGACGACAAGAAGCGGGCGCGGATCAACTGCATCTCGCATATCCTGCAATCGATCCCCTATGAACGCGTGAAATTCGAAGCGCCAGACCTTGGAAAACGCCAGAAACGCCCATCGGCCTATGTCGAGGATCACACGATCCGGCATGTGGTTCCCGACACGACGTCATGACGATGGGTCCGGTTGGGCACGCCGGGATGGATGCAGCCATGGAGCAGGTCAACGATCAGACCCCGCAAAAGAGCAGTGCGGGGCAGATTTCGGTAGAGGCGCGCGTCAGCGATCTCGTCCGATTGGGCATCATCGGGCTTTTCGCCTATTGGACCCTGGAGCTAGTCGCTCCCTTCGCGCTGATCGTCATCTGGTCAGGCATTCTTGCGGTGGCGCTGTTTCCAATGTTCGACGCACTCTCGCGACTGATCGGCAACAGGCCGGTGATCGCGGCGCTCGTCATCGTCGTCGGTTGTCTCGTCCTGATCATCGCGCCGCTCGCCCTCGTCGCGGTCAATTTCGCAGATACTGTGCAGGCGTTGATCGGCAAGTTGTGGACGGGAGAGTTCACCTTGCCTGCAGCACCGGCAGCCATCAAGGAATGGCCCGTCGTCGGGGAGCGGCTTCACAATGCCTGGAACCAGATTGCCGGCGATATGGCCTCCACCATCATAAAGTTTCAGGCGCCCATCCGCGAGGTGATGGGCGTTGTCGTGACAAAACTCGCGTCGATCGGCGGCGGCGTCTTGAGCTTCGTCGCCTCTATCATGCTTTCCGGCCTGTTTCTCACGCGGGCCGCGAAACTGGCGTCGGCAATTCAGCTACTCGCAAACCGGATCGCTGGTGAAAAGGGTGTCGGCTTTGCCCGGCTTGCAGGAACGACGGTGCGGAACGTCTCGCGGGGCGTCATCGGCGTCGCCTTCCTGCAGACGCTGCTTTGCGGCCTGTGCTTTGCCTTCTTCGACATTCCGGCACGCGGTGCGCTGACCTTCGCCGTTTTCATGCTCTGCTTGATGCAGCTGGGTCCCGGGCTCGTGCTTCTGCCCATGATCATCTGGGCATGGTTTTCCTGGCCGTCGGCCGTCGCTCTTGCCTTTACCTGTCTCGCGATACCGATCACGGTCGTCGACAATGTCCTGAAGCCCATATTGATGGCGCGCGGTCTCTCGACCCCGATGCTCGTCATCCTGATCGGGGTCATCGGCGGTACGCTCTCGCATGGGCTTCTTGGCCTGTTCCTGGGGCCAGTGGTCCTTAGTGTCTTCTATGAATTGTTGCGAGCCTGGGCCTTGCCTGCGACCGCAGCAGGCGGACCCGAGCATGATCCTGCCGCCGGTTTCGACGGACAGGTTCAGCGGTCAGCGCAATAGACGAGAACCTCCCGCTCTATTTCAAGGCAAAGCTCCTCATATTCGGTAATCAGCTTGTCTTCTTTCGGCTGCTGGGTTCGGAAACGGTCCAGCGCATCGACGGCAAGATCATAGGCCTCAAACATCTCGCCGAGCGTCTCGCTGGTAATGCCAACGAGACGATGACGGATATCGGGAAGTCGGAGCATCAATTTCCTTCGTCCACGCTCTCGGCTCATAAAGTAGCTCCGTATATCTGCGCACCCCCGCAAATCGTAGGAACTCGGTGGAAACGCCGTTCGTTCCCCATGAATTGCCCGGAAATTATTCGCAAGGACGGTTCGATTGGATCACTTCGCACCAGATTGAATTGCGCGATCCAGAGGGTAAGAGCGTAGCCGAACGCGGGATCAAGGTTCCCAATCGTCGGCATTTAAAGCTTTTACGGTGACGGCAGCGACAATGCCGGTCAGCACAATTCCTGCAAAACCGATCACCAACGACAATATCCGCGCCGAAATATGTTTGGGGGTAAAATCGCCGTAGCCGATGGTCAGGCCCGTGACGAACGTGAAATAAAGAGCTTCATCGATGCGCCAGTCTTCTATGCGCCAGATTGCAAGCCCGCATCCGATCATTACCAAGACCACTCCGGACACGATTGGCCAGATCACTCGAAGCTGCCTTACCAGTGCGACGAAGAACAGACGCCGCATTTGTCTATGGGTCAATTCATGGCCAGGTTTTTTGGGCATGTTTTGTTCCCGCAGGTCGCCTCATAACGTCTGATCGGGCAAAACATAGAGCGTCATGGCGAAGATCATATAGACCATCAGCACCAACACGCCGACGAACCATGCCGAGCGCCCGCTATTGGTGACGAACATCGCCGTGATCGTCGCCAGGAAAACCATGACAACGACGCCAGGTGCAAACTGCAGATCCATCGGTGTCGGGCCGATCAGATAGCTCAGCAATACCAGCACGGGCGCGACAAACAGCGCGATCTGCGACGCGCTGCCGAGCGCAATGCCCACGCTCAGGTCGAGGCGGTTCTTGCGCGCACCGGAAAATGCCGAAGCCATTTCGGCTGCGCCGCCGACTAGTGCGACGACGATGAAGCCGACAAAGGCAGGCGTCATCCCGAAAACCTTGGCTGCCTCCTGCACGGACTCGACGAAGATCTCGCTGACCAGCGCGACGAGTACGGTGACACCGGCAAGTGTGGCTAGGGCCATACCAATCGGCCACGGCGGTTCTTCCGCCTGGGCGTGCTCGGCTGCAGCAAAGGACTCGCGATGTGTTTTGAGAGTGAACAACAGCCCCAGCCCATATCCGACGATGAGGAGGATCGCCAGGCCGAAGCTGAGCTTTTGGATGACGGCCGTCGCCGACGCCGAATCCATCGAAGCAACCGCTGACGGCATCAGCAGGCCGATCGTGGCGAGGAAGAGCAGGCCCGCCTGAAGGCGCGCATTGGCTCGGTTGAACTCCTGGCTGTGATGTTGGAGGCCGCCGAGCAAAAACGACGCCCCCAACATGAACAGCGTATTCGCGACGATCGCACCGGCGACGGATGATTTTACGAGGGTATATTGCCCGGCACGAAGGGCAGCCAGCGCTATGACGAGCTCCGTCAGATTTCCAAGCGTGGCGTTGAGCAGCCCGCCGGCGGCGTCGCCCGTTTTTGCCGCAACGGATTCGGTCGCATGGCTGAGAAGACCGGCGAGCGGTATCACCGCAAGCACCGACAGGATGAAAAGCAGAGTATGAGCCTCGGGGGCGACGCTGGCAGCGATAAAGACCACAGGTACCGCGACGAGCAGCCACAGCATCGGATTATCACGAATTTCTTTCCAAAGGAGGCTCACCCCACCACTCCCATCCGGTAACGTGAATCCATATTTGTCGCTTCGGCCTACAGGCGGGTTTCAGATCTGGTTGACCTGCCCCGGAGCGCGCCGCCTTCTTCGACCGTTGATGACCCGTCGCAATGCGCAGTGCTATTCCGGCAGCGCCGTCTGCCGGAAGAATGTCACGGTCGCTTCATCCGGCGGCCCGAACCAGGTGGTGAAGAATGTCCGGAAATCCTGCGCGGCATAGGTTTGGCTCAGCGCACGGTCGACGGCGAGCCGAAAGTCCTCATCGCCACGTGCCAACTCGAGACCAAGCGGTTCATAGGTGAAATGGCGCTGAAGGACGATGAGATTGCCGGAATTGTCGCTGCGGGCGGCGGCATCCATGAGGATCGGCATATCGCCGAAAAGTACGGCCGAACTGCCATCCAGGACACGCTCGATCCCCTGCTGATAGCTGCTGACCGGCGTTGCGGTCGCCGCGAGCTGGAAAGTCTTGATCCTGTCGGTCAGCCAGCTTTCGCTCGTCGTACCGGCGATCGAAGAGAATGTCTTGTGTTCCAGGATCGTGCGGGCCGGTGAACCGCGCCAGACGGGACGGCTCGACGGCTCACCATATTGCAGGACCTCGCGCAGCGCGAGCGGAGAGTTGGTGCTGAGCAGCGCGCCGGTGCCGCTCGGGAAGATCGAGATCGAGAACGAGACCTGCTGGCGACGCGTCAACGTCACGGGCTCTGCCCCGCAGACAAGATCGGCTGCGCCACTCTCGATCGCCTTCGCCTTGTCATCGCCTGAAAGAGAAACCCACTCCACATCGAGTTTCGACAGATTCAGCTGCGCCCTCAGACTATCGGCAATCTTGTTGCAGAGGGCGACGGCATAACCATCCGGCCTGCCCTGCTCCGCATTGAAGGAAAATGGCCTTGCGTCGGGATCGTAGCCGAGCTTGAGAGCACTGCTCGTCTTGACGCGGTCGAGCGTCTGGGCTTGCGCGGGCGCGGTGAGCGCTGATGCTGCCATTACCGCGAGGACGGAGGCGGCGATCACCGCCCGGTGACCATTTCTTTGCAACATATCTGGTCCTCCCTCGACTAGATGGCCGGAGACCGGTTCACGCCGCTGGCAAAACGCGGGGCGATCAGGCCGTAGATGATGAAACCGATGCCTGTGACGATCATGCCGCCGAGCACCGCATCCTTGCCGGAGGCGTAGATGGCAAAGACGCTATAGGCCATGCCGACAAGGGCGATCGTGGCATTCAGCCGGTATTTCGACTGCGGCACCCGGGCGGCCTTCATCATGACGAACAGCGCCGAAAGAGCGATGATGTAGGGCAGCACGTTGGTGACGACCGCAAGGTTGACGAGCGCGGAAAACTGCTCGCTCAGCGTCGGCGATATGGTCATCAGGGCAAGGCATGTCTGCACGATGCCAAGAATGATCATGCCGCTCACAGGCGCGCCCATCTCATTTACCCTTGAGAATATGGATGGGAACATCCGCTCGTCGGCAGCGGTTTTCGCTGTCTGGGCGATCGTAAACTGCCAGCCGAGCAGCGAGCCGAGGCAGGCCAATACCGCCAGCGCCATGATGATCGAACCGATTGTCGGATTGAACATGGTGGCGTAAGCGAGCGCAAACGGCCCTGTCGAGGTGGCGAGATCTGCATTCGGCACGATGCCCTGAATGACGGTCGTCGACAGGATGTAGATGACAGCAGCACCCAGCGTGCCGAACATGCAGGCAAGCGGCACGTCGCGCTTCGGGTTTTCGACGGCATCGGAATTCTGTGCAGCAGACTCCATGCCGAGGAAGGCCCAGAGCGTCAGCGAGATGCTCGATCCCATCCCTTGCGCCAGCGTCAGCCCTTTCGGATTCCAGGCAGCGGCAAAGGTGCTGGAACTGAACCAAAGCCAGCCGATGATCGACAGCAGACCAACGGGCAGGATGACACCCCAGACCGTGATGGAGCCGATGCGGCCGGTGATGCGCGGACCGCCGAAATTGGCGGCCGTGGTCAGCCACAGAAGCACGATCAGCGCCAGGCAGGTCATGATCGGTGTGGAGGTCAGGACCGGAAAGAATCCGGCGAGATAACCGACGGCTGAAATGCCGATCGCGACGTTGCCGACGGCAAGTGAGAGGAAATAGAGGAAGAACACCATGAAGTAGCCGTCTTTCCCATAGGCATCTTCCGCATAGGCGGACATGCCCCCGGGGCGCTGATTGAACAACCCGGCCTGAGCGAAGCCATAGGCGATTGCCATCGAGCCAACGGCGGTCACGAGCCAGGAAAGGAGCGAGATTGCACCGACCTGCGCCATGTTAGCCGGCAGCATGATGATGCCCGACCCCATCATGTTGACAGCAACGATGAAGGTGAGCTGCACGAGGTTCATCTTCTTCTTGGCCGTAGCGTCAGTTGCAAGATGCACTGTGTTGTCGGTCATGATGAAATCCTCCCTACCCCTACTCGCGCACGACATATGTGTGGAACTTGATCCGCCCATCGATCCGCTCCTGGAACACGCCCTGGACTTCGTAGTTGAAGCCCGGAAACCGGTTGAAGGATTCTTCGAAGGCCAGGAAATAGTCTCGCATCGGCCGCGCTCTGTCGTCCCAACGCTCGCCTGGCACGATCACGCCGATGCCCGGCGGATAGATCAGTGCCAGCGTCGCGGAAATACGGCCGGCGGCCTCCGTCAGCGGCACATAGTCGACATTGTTGGCGACCAGCGCCTCATAGGCCTGCTTGGGGGCGATTGCCGGTTCCGGGAAGCTCTCGGAGCGGAAGCAAAGGCGCTGCAGTTCCTTGACGCCGGCCTCTCGGTAAAAGGAATGCATCTCCAGGCAGACCTGACGGACCGTATAACCGGCATAGCGCTCACGATTGGCCGCATACACGGTGGGCAGCACTTCCTGCAGCGGCGCATCGCGGTCCCACAAGTTCTTGAACTTGACGAGCTTGGCAACAAGCGTGTTCAGCTTGCTCTCGTCCTCGGCCGGGGTCAGCAGGAAGAGGAGACTGTTCAAGTCGCATTTTTCCGGCACGACGCGCTGCTCGCGCAGATAGTTGGCGACGACGGTCGCCGGGATGCCGAATTCGCGATAGCCGCCAGTCTTCCGGTCAATGCCGGGCGTCAGTATTGTGAGCTTGTTGGGGTCGACCATGGTATAACCGGGTGCATAGCCTGCATAACCATGCCATTTTGCCTCCGGATCGAACCGCCAGCATTGCTGCTCGCGTTTCAGCACCTGTGTTGGGACATCTTCCCACCTGGTGTCGGCGAGATCGCCGGTATGTTTCGAGCCTGAGACCGAGACCCTGTCTGGCACGAAGGGATCGAAGAACCACTGTTCTTCCGGGCTTGCGGCTTTGGTCTCGTAATGATCCACGAAGCCGCGCAGCTTCTTGCGCACCTCGATCCCGAGATCGATGCAGCGGTCCCAGAGCATCTCACCGGCCTTGCCCTCATGCACCTTGGCGTTGACATCGAGGGAGGCGAAAAGCGGATAGAAGGGAGAGGTCGAGACATGCATCAGTAGCGATTCATTGAAACGCTTGTGTTCGACGAACCTGCGCTGACCGCTGATATGTTCGTCCCGCTTGTGGATCTGCGATGCCTGGGAGAAACCTGCGCCCTGCTTGTGGACCGACTGGGTGGAAAACAGCCCTGGCATATCGGCCGACAAGTCCTTTAGCCGCATCGGGCTATGGCCCTCGAAGAGCGGGTGGAAGGCATTGTAGCCGATCCAGGCCTCATCCCAGAGCACGTAGTCGCAGAGATGGCCGATCTTCTCCATCACCTGGCCGACATTGTAGATCGTGCCGTCATAAGTGGCGAGCTGAATGCAGGCCAGGCGGAAAGGCCTTTGCGCCTTGGCACGGCTTTTATCGGTAACGAGCGGATGTTCCTCTATCTTTTGGCGCAGCCAGGCCTCGTCCCAGGCCGCCCAGTCGACAGCCCCAATCATGCCGAAGGAATTGCGGGCGGTCGGCAGATAGATCGGGATGGCGCCGGCCTGCACCAGGGCGCCCTGATGCAGGGATTTGTGGTTGTTGCGGTCGAAGAGCACGAGATCTCCGCTGCGCAGCACCGCATTGGCGACCACCTTGTTGGAGGTGCTCGTTCCGTTAAGGATGAAATAGGTCCTGTCAGCGCCGAAGATGCGCGCCGCCTGCTTCTGGGCTTCGACAGCCGGACCTTCGTGAATCAGGAGATCGCCGAGATCGACATCGGCATTGCAAAGGTCGTTGCGAAAGATGCTTTCGCCGAAATATTTGAAGAAGAGCTGCCCGGCCGGCGATTTGCGGTAGAACTGGCCGCCCTGATGTCCGGGGCAATCGAAGGCGATGTTCGCCTCGCCGTCATAGGCCATCATGCCGCCGAAGAAGGGCGGCAGCAGCGACTTGCCGTAATTGACTGCGCTGGAAACGATCTGCTTGGCATAGAAGGTGGGCGTCTGCTGGCCGAGATAAACGAAGCCATCCACTTCGCCGGCCATTTCCACGACATCCATATCCGCGATCGTCAGGGTATCCGCCATTGCCCATATCGGCGTGCGAAAGCCGATATCCCTGACGGAACGAAGAAAGCTGCGAGCCGCCGGCAGCTTGCCGCCCTCGACCGAGCCGATATAGGCGCCGACATCTGCATCTTCCGATACGTCGGCGGAATAGTCGTCGCGCAACTCCACCTCGAAGCCTTGGGCGGCGATCTGTGCCACCAGCGCCTGTGCCTGAGAATTCTCGCGGTCTATGACGGCGACGATCTTCAGCATCTTGTGAAACGGTATGGCGACCGTCGGAGATTTTACATCGCGCGGGATCATTCCTGCCCCTCCCCTGCAATGCAATCGACGAGATAGCGGCGTCCGCGGTCACCAGGCGCGAAGCGAAGGCCGTGGATATCGGTTTCGAACCCGGGGAACTTGCTGTCGAAATCACGGGCGTAGAGCAGGTAGTCCTGAATGGACTTCGTCGACTGGGTGATCCGCTCGCCTGGCATGATCAGCGGGATTCCGGGCGGATAGGGAACGATCATGACAGCGAGGATGCGATCCATGAGATTGTCGATCTCGACACTCTCGATCCCGCCCTTGACCAGCCGATCGTAAGCGTCGGCAGGCCGCAATGCCATTTCGGGCAGGACGGTGTACATCTCACGCTGCGCCTTCGGCACGTCGTCCTTGCGATAGATCGCATGGATCTGCTCGCAGAGATCTTCCAGCCCCATGCCGGCATAGGCTTCCGGATGGGCGGCTGCCAGCGCCGGCAGCGCCCGAGTCAGTGGCGCATTGGCGTCATAGAGATCCTTGAAATTGAGGAGCTCGGTGACGAGCGTGCTCCACTTGCCGCGGGTAATACCCATGGAGAAGAGCACGAGAAAGGAATAGAGGCCGGTCTTTTCGATCTCGATGCGTCGGGAGGACAGGAACTTGGTAATGACGGCGGCCGGTATGCCGTGCTCGTCCATGACACCGCTTGCCGAGAGGCCCGGCGACAGGATGGTAACCTTGATCGGGTCAACCATGACATGATTTTCGGCAAGCCCGGTAAAGCCATGCCAGGGATCATCCGGCTTCAGAACCCAGTCGGCATGCGTGTCGCTCGGCGTCTGCTCGGCAACCGTCGGCTCCCAGACGTCGAACCACCAGCTGCCCTCCGTTTGTTTTCTTACCGCATTCATGGCCCGGCGGAAGCTGATCGCCTCGTCGATCGTCTCCTGTACCAGCGCACGCCCGGCCGGCTGCTCCATCATGGCGGCCGCGACATCGCAGGAGGCAATGATGCCATATTGCGGCGAGGTCGAGGTGTGCATCATGAAAGCTTCGTTGAAGCGCGTGATGTCGAGACGCTTGTTCTCGGCATGCTGGATATGGATCATCGATGCCTGAGAAAGGGCGGCCAGCAGCTTGTGGGTCGAGTGCGTTGCAAAGGTGATGGCGTTTTGCGAGCGCGCGGGTTGGTTCGACGAAATTCCGTGGAAGCCATCGTAGAATTCGTGGAAATTGGCATAGGCATACCAGGCCTCGTCGAAGTGCAGCACCTCGACCGCGTCACCCAGCGACGCCTTGATCGCATCGACATTGTAGCAGAGCCCGTCATAGGTCGAGTTGGTGATGACCATCAGCCGGACCTTGCCGCTCGTCTGCCCGGCGAAGGGACTTGCTGCGACCTTGCTGGCGATTGCCTCAGGCGTGAACTGGTCCTTCGAGATCGGACCGATAATGCCGAGCCCGTTGCGCGACGGCGTCAGATAGATGGGCGTTGCACCCGTCATGATGAGCGAGTGCAGGATCGACTTGTGGCAGTTGCGGTCGCAGAGCACGAGATCGCCGCGTCCGACCATGCCGTGCCAGACGATCTTGTTTGCGGTCGAAGTGCCGCCAACGACGAATAGGGTCTCATCCGTGCCGAATATGCGCGCCGCATTCCGCTCGCCCTCGGCGATAGGACCGACATGATCGAGAAGCGAGCCAACGCTGCCTACCGATACAGAAATATCGGAACGCAGCGTGTTTTCGCCGAAGAACGTATAGAAGAGCTGGCCGACCGGACTTTTGCGGAAAGCGACACCGCCACCGTGGCCGGGTGTGTGCCAGGAATAGGCGCCCTCCAGCGTATAATCCATCAGCGCCTTGAACATCGGCGGCGGCAGCCGGTCGAGATAATTGCGGGCGGCCTGCGCGATGGCGCGGGCCATGAATTCCGCCGAATCCTCGAATAGCCGGAAAAAGGCATTGGCGTGGCGCAGCACTGCGGCTGGAACGTCTTCGGCGGTTGTATCATCGCCGAAGAGGAAGATCGGCAGCCGGTCATTTCTTTGCCGTTTTGCCGCCAGGACCTCTCCCAGCACCTGCCAGCGCGTAGCCTTGTCCTCGGTTCCGTCCACGGAGACCAGCCAGCAGGATTCGGTGTTGAAGACATGGACCAGACGACGAGCGTCCTCGTAGGAAACGCCGGAGACGATCCGGAAACCTTCTCTCTCAATGGCTCCGGCGAGATCGCGCATGCCACGGCCGGCAGCGCTCTTTCCGTCAAAATCCTCGTCAATAACAGCGATCGGAAATGCCGTCTGGAAATCCATGCGTTCCTCCAGAACCCTGATGTCAAAGGCTGCGGCCGCCAAGCAGTCGCATGCATCTCAGGTCGGAGGGATCGTACATGACGGGTAGTGCAGCGTCGTTGATTGCAATCAACGTGACGCGAAGCATTTCGGGGCCGATGGGGGAGCGTGGATGCGCGCTACTCCGCCCATTCCCGATCGGCGGTGAAGGCGATCGTCAGCCAGCGATTGGCACTCTCGTCGCCGATCGCATTCCCGATCTCGTCGCGAAGTGCATCCCACTCCTCCACGGTCTTTGCGGGAAGCCCTTCGGGCACAATGAAATACAGTTCGATCTGTTTTGCGCGGCCGACCTGCGCGACGTAGGCACGGTGTGATAGGAAGCCGAGGCGGCGAACCGTGTCCGAAGCAACGCGATCGACATGTTCCTGCAGATCGACAGGGGCAATCAGCAGGATTTCGCTCAGCGCCTTCCAGACGGTGCTGATCGGGAGCGGGATCATGACAAGACATACGAGCGCGAGGACCGCCGGGTCCATGTAGCTGGCAAGCCAGGCAACTGATGTCGCCTGCACGGCGATGCCGATCAAAAACGCGACGAGCAGCGCAAACGCGATCCCGCCCGACATGATCCAGGCCTTGATGTCGAGCGAGATAAAATCGGATTTGATGCTGCGGTTCAGCCTGATGCCAATGAAGGCCATGACAGCGCATACGAGCATGGTCGCCGCGGAATAGGCCACCGCCATGCCGAACTGCAGTTCATGGCCGCCGTTCAGGATGCTGATGATCGCGCCGATCAAAGCGTAAACGCCGACCGTCATCAGCAGACAGCCATTCAGCATGAGGACGATCGGCTCCAGATGCCAGAAGCCCATGGTAAAACGGTTTCGAATCCTGCCAGACTCGGCGTCGCTCTGCGTCGATTTGATGATGAGGCTCGAGACCCAGAGCGCGAATCCGGTCATCACCGCATCCGCCAAGGAATAAACGCCATCGAAGGCGATCGAGAACGAGCCTGAGAGTATGCCGAAGACAACGCCGAGCGTCGCGACGACAACGGTCGCTGCAATGGAGATCCTGAGAAACCCCTGCTCGCCCAGCATCATCACTTCACCTCCAGCCTCATCATTCTAGCTGCTTTATCTCTATGGTGAAGGCTAGACCAGCCCGGCAGACTACGCATTGATCCGGATTGCGGCAGCACATTTTTGCAACGACAATCGCGGTCAGAAGAGCCATCGGCTCCCGGAAGCCGACTCACGGGAGGGACGTCATGACAACCTCGTCGAACGGCAAAAGCCTCGGACTTGCCGCCTGCACCGCTATCGTAGTCGGAAACATGGTGGGATCGGGCTTTTATCTTTCTCCGGCCGCGGTGGCACCCTACGGCAACCTGGCGATTATCGTCTGGATACTCATGGGTGCCGGTGCGATCTGCCTCGGCCTCACCTTCGCCCGGCTGGCAAGACTGGTGCCTGCTGTAGGCGGCCCTTACGCCTATACGAGGCTCGCCTATGGCGATTTCGCCGGCTTTCTTATCGCCTGGGGTTACTGGATTTCCATCTGGACCTCACTGCCGGTCATCGCGATCGCCTTTACCGGCGTGATGGTCGACCTCTTCCCTGCCCTCGGCAACCGCTTCACTGCGACTGTGCTGACGCTCGGCGTGATCTGGGCGATCGTGCTCGTCAATCTTCGCGGTGTTCACGCGGCGGGTCTGTTCGCACAGGTGACGACATATGCCAAGCTTCTCCCGTTCGGCGCCGTTGCCATCATCGGCCTTCTCTACATCGACACATCGCATTTCTCCGAATTCAATCCGAGCGGCCAGCCGCTGCTGCAGTCATTTGCAACGCTGGCGCCGCTGACAATGTTTGCCTACCTGGGGTTGGAATCGGCGACCGTTCCTGCTGGCGATGTGGAGAATGCAGAACGGACCATTCCCCGTTCAACTGTACTTGGGATCTCGATCGCCGCCACTCTTTACGTGCTCGGCACCGTCGTGGTGATGGGCCTCCTTCCCCGCGAAGAGCTCATTCACTCGGTCGCGCCTTTCTCTCAGGCCGCTGCGGTCATGTGGGGACGGTCCGGTGAATTGGTGATCTCGATCGCCGTGCTGGTCTCCTCGATCGGCGCGCTGAACGGCTGGACCCTGCTGATGGGACAGGTTCCAATGGCGGCTGCCCGCGATGGACTGTTTCCGCCACTGTTTGCCCGACTGTCCCAGCGTGGTGTGCCGGCATGGGGGATGGTCATCTCTGCCTCGTTTGCGACGATCCTGGTGCTCGTCCAGGCGCTTGGCTCGGAGGGTTTCGCCGCGGTCTATCGTCTGATGGTCGGGTTGAGCACGATGGCTGCCGTCGTTCCCTATGCCTTCTGTTCACTTGCCGGAACCCTTGTTGCAGGCGCGAGGCTTGGGCGGATGCCAAGGGTCACCGTGATCGAAGTCATCGCCTTTATCTTCGCGATATTCACCCTTTACGGCTCCGGTGCCGAACCGGTGCTCTATGGTCTGGTACTCCTGATGCTTGGAATCCCCGTCTATGTCTGGCAAAGGCGAAACGCTGCTGGAGCGACAGACAAAGAGGCAGGACCGGATGCATCAACGCGCCCGGCCGTTTCTGGATAGGGTGTCTTGAGGGATCAGTGCCAGCTCAGGCCATCAAAGCCGCCATCGATGATCGTCCCGCGCTCGCCGCGTACCATTCCGGCAATGTCGGCAAGAGAGCCTATCGCCGCCGCCTTGCCGTTGGCGCGGGCGAAATGACAGGCTGCCTCCACCTTCGGCCCCATCGAGCCGGCCGGGAAGGAAAACTGCTTCAGATCATCGGGACGAGCGCGATGGATCGCCTTCTGGGACGGCTTGCCCCAATCGGTATAGACGGCCTCGGCATCGGTCGCCATGATCAGGAGATCGGCATAAAGCTCGCGGGCCAGAAGCTCCGAGCAGAGATCCTTGTCGATCACGGCTTCGACGCCGATCAGCTTCCGATCGGCACCCTTTTCATACATGGTCGGTATGCCGCCACCGCCTGCACAGATAACGATCGTGCGCTGTTCCAGGAGCCAGCGGACCGGGCGGATCTCGAAGATGCGTTTCGGCGCCGGCGAGGCGACGACGCGACGCCATTTTTCGCCATCTTGCTTGAAGACCCAACCCTTTTCCGTACGTATCCGATCCGCCTCGGATTTGTCGTAGACCGGACCAACGAATTTCGTCGGATTCTGAAAGCCGGGGTCGTCGGCATCGACTTCGACCATGGTGAGGAGTGTCGCCAAGGGCTGCTCGAACGGCAGGAGATTGCCAAGCTCCTGCTCCAGCATGTAGCCGATCATACCTTCGGTCTCGGCGCCGAGAACGTCGAGCGGATAGGCCTCCTCGGGTTTATAGGCCGCCCCCTGAAGCGCAAGCAGCCCGACCTGTGGCCCGTTGCCGTGTGTTATGACAAGCTCGTGTTCCGCCGCCAGGGGCGCGATCGCCTGGGCCGCGGTGCGCGCATTTTGCCTCTGGGTATCGGCAGTCATAGGCTCCCCGCGCCGAAGAAGCGCATTGCCGCCCAGCGCAATGACTACACGCATGTTAATCTCCCAAGGTAGCCACAAGCAGGGCCTTGATCGTATGCAGGCGGTTTTCCGCCTGCTCGAAGGCGACATTGGCCTCGGACTCGAAGACGTCGTTCGTGACTTCGAGGCCGTTCGCCATGCCGTAGTCTTCGGCGATCTGCTTGCCAAGCGTGGTTTCGGTATCGTGGAACGCCGGCAGGCAATGCATGAACTTGGTCTGCGGATTACCCGTCGCTTTCATCAGGTCCTGATTGACCTGGTAGGGGGTGAGCAGCTTGATGCGTTCACGCCAAACATCTTTTGGCTCGCCCATCGAAACCCAGACATCCGTGTGGATGAAATCGACGTCCTTGACGGCCTCTCTGGGATCCTCGGTGACTAGCAGGCGTGCGCCCGAGGCCTGCTGCAGATCCTTGGCGATCTTCATATATTCCTCAGACGGCCACAGCGATCTCGGGCCGCAGATGCGCACATCCATACCGAGCAGGCAGCCGACGATCAGCAGTGAATGCCCCATATTCGAGCGCGTGTCGCCGACATAGGCATATTTGATGGCTGTGATCGGCTTGTCGCTGTGTTCACGCATGGTCATGACGTCGGCAATCATCTGCGTCGGATGATATTCATCCGTCAGGCCGTTATAGACAGGCACTCCGGCGTAACGTGCCAGCGTCTCGACGCCCTTCTGAGCGGAACCGCGATATTCGATAGCGTCATACATGCGGCCGAGCACTCGTGCCGTATCCTTGAAGGATTCCTTATGCCCGATCTGCGAGCCGGACGGATCGAGATAGGTGACGTTGGCGCCCTGGTCCGAGCAGGCAACTTCGAAGGCGCACCTCGTTCTCGTCGAGGTTTTCTCGAAGATCAGGCAGATTTCCTTGCCTTTCAGGTGCTCCTGCTCAGTGCGGGCATATTTGGCCCGCTTCAGATCGCGCGCGAGATCAAGGAGATAGCGGAACTCCCGCGGAGTGTAATCCTGCACGGTCAGAAGCGAGCGATTACGCAGATTGAAGCTCATGGTCTTACTCCGTCAGTCTGTTTCATGGGTGAAAACGTCATCAAGCCGGGTCGCGCCAGATAGGGCACGTCATGCAGTGCCCGCCACCGCGACCGCGACCGAGTTCGGAACCGCGGATGGTGATGACCTCGATGCCCGCCTTGCGCAGCAGCGTATTCGTATAGGTATTCCGGTCGTAGGCGACGACGACACCGGGTTCGAGTGCAACGACATTGTTGCCGTCATCCCATTGCTCGCGTTCGGCCTGATAGGAATTGCCGCCTGTTTCAACCGTGCGTAATAGCGGCAGATCGAGCGCTTCGGCGACGACATCGAGCATCGGCTGGCTTTCGGGATGGATCTCGAATGTGCCGTCGTCGTCTACCGGATACATACTGTAGCATCGGATCTGATCGACGACCTCGGCAAAGAGTGTGACAAGATCGCGATCACAAAAGCTGAAAACCGTGTCGAGATGCATGGCCGCGCGGCTCTTCGGCATCAGGCAGGCGATCACTCGCTTTGCGGCCTTGTTTTTGAACAAAGCCTGCGCCACCTGGCCAACGGCCTGATAGGTAGTTCGTTCGCCCATGCCGATCAGAACAGTGCCATTGCCGATCGGCATGACGTCACCGCCCTCCATCGAGGCATTGGCAAACTGATTATCGGAATCGCCCCACCAGATCCGGAAGTCGCCGCCGTGGAATATAGGGTGAAACTTGTAGATCGCGCGCTGGATCAGCGTCTCGGCGCGTCTGGCCGGCCAGAACATCGGGTTGCAGGTCACCCCGCCATAGATCCAGCACGAGGGGTCGCGCTGGAATAGGGTGTTGGGGATCGGCGGGATGACGAAATCGGTTTCCGGCAGGGCGCTCAGCATCAGCGACTTCGCTTTGACATCGGGCAGGTCGGAGATTGCAATGCCGCCGACCATGAAGGCGGCAAGCTGCTTGGCCGGCATCTCGTCGAGCCATGGCCGCATCGCCTCGGCGACTTGGGAGCCGAGCACGTTCGGGGTAATGCGTCGATCCAGTATGAAATCGCGCGCCTGCTTGTTGGAAAGCGTCTGGCCAAGCAGGTCGTGGATCTCGAGAACTTCGACCCCTCTTTCCTGCATCTTCAGGACAAAATCATAGTGATCCTTCTGCGCCTCATGCACCCACAAGACATCGTCGAAAAGAAGGTCATGACAATTCGCGGGCGTCAGCCGCTGGTGCGCCAGAGACGGTCGACAGACCATGACGGTTCTCAGCTTTCCGACCTCAGAATGAACACCGAAACCACGCATGCGGTCCTCCTTCCAGCCTCCAGGATGGCGGCCGCGCCGCCGGCCGCTGAACACATCCAGCCTGTTCGGCAAGCTACTTGGGCAGGCACAGCGATGTCATTGATTGCAGACAAGGTGCGGTGCAGCATTTACAATTTCCGGCCAAGCGGGATGAGGAGAACGCGATCTACTCAATGAAGGTCAGACGTGTCGCGTCGCTGCATCTGCCATGCGCGCCAATGGGTCGGGTGGAGGTCGAGCATCTCGCCGGTCAGGGCATTTGCCCATCCGCCAGGCAGACGCTGGCAGGGAAAAACCAAGGCATGGACGCCTTCGTCGTCGATCACGGCAAGTTCTATATCCTCTTCGAACGGAGCTTCGACGACCAACCGCCACACCACCGAACCCTCCCCGACGATGCACGAGCGTCGACCGACAACGGGCCCTGTTTCGGCGTGCCAGTCACTCGGCCGGCGTGGTTTTCCTATTCGCACGGATGCCGCAAAGACCTCCGCCATGACCTGCCTTTCGATGGATTCGCGACAGCGCGGGCTTCTTCGTCGGAACCCTGCATGTCCGCTCATTCGATGTAGAACGTCAGATTGCCGTTACGGGCGCGCGTCACCCATTCGATCTGATTGGGTGTCAATTTCTTGGCCTTCAGCTGCTGAACGAGCCATGGGTTGGAACGGATAGCCGTGCGGATTTCCTTGACATGTTCAGCGCTGCCCGGCCTCGGCATCGCGCCGACTTCGACTGCGGTTCGGAAACTGACAATGGAAAACCGCTTGTCGTGATAGGTTCTGATGTGCTCCGGCAGGTTTTCGGCCCAGTTCATGCGCCGGAATTCCTTGCGGCTCTGCTGGGCGCCGACAGGGGTCACCAACGACGCAGCGGTCGCAATAGCAATAGCAAGGGCAAACTTCCTCATCTTCCAGCTCCCTCAAGATGGCTGTAAACCCATCGCGTCCCAGAGTAGCGGAACAACGAGCCAGAGGCATTGAGCCGGATCAATGGAGATGAGGTTGGCCCAAAGCGCCAGCTCGCCGGGCTTTCAGCAGGTCCGGCTGTGGAAAAAGACCAATAGAGTCTACGCGATACTACACTGATCCCCCATCCAAAGATGGTAAACTCTTGTCATTGTTGAGGAGGGAAAGGCCGTCGAGGCACTGGATCGCCTCTCAAAGCGCGGAGGAGACCATCATGTCCACCAAGATGGAGGCGCCGCATGTTACCGAATTCAGCTCCCTTGTCTCAAGCCTGACGGGACGAACCTCGTTCATCGGCTCGCGAATAGCACGCCATAAGTCCGCGCGAGGTTTGTGCAAAGAGAACGGGCCACAGGCGAACTGGATTCGGCAACTCTACGAACACATGCCTGACGCAGTGTTTTTCATGACCGCCGACAATAGAATTTCAGCCTGTAATAGGGCTGCGGTGACCCTGTTCGGTTATGAAGAAGATGAATTGCTCGGCCGTAAGATTGACTTCGTCTGGTCTTCAACGCCGGATGTTCAGATCAGGGGCCGCTGGGCAGACCAGGGCGCGGTGCGTGCCGGTCTGGCAATGACCAAAACCGGCGTTCAGTTTCCAACTGCCCTGACCATCATCCGAGAACAAGGCGAAGGACAAACCTTCGCTGCGGCGATCTTTGAGGACTTCCGGACAGAGCGTGAGACATTGCAACAGGTTCAGGAGCTTCAACGTGAGCTGGCGCGTCTCGCAAGAATAGTCGCACTTGGGGAAATGACAGCGACGCTGGCACACGAACTGTCCCAACCGCTGTCTTCGATCGCCGCTTACTCTGAAGGTTGCAGGCGCCTTATGACGAACGACTGCCATCAGGACGGTGTGGAGCTTCGTCAGGCCTTGTCGGAAATCACACAGCACGCCTTGTGGGCGGGAACGATCGTCGAGAACATCCGGGAATTTGCAAAGCGCGGCTCCGGCGAGAGACGACGGGAGGCGATGCATGCGTTGATCCCAGAAGCGACGACGCTTGGGTTCACTGGATCGACCCGGAAAGGCCTTCACATCGATTTGCAGCTCGAAGCGGAGCGGGACATCGTGGTCGCAGATCGCGTACAGATCGTCCAGGTGCTGATAAATCTTCTTCATAATGCCGTAGAGGCGACCGACGGCGTCGAACAGCCGACTATCGCGATCCACACCAGGACTGACGATTTCTCGCATCTCGTTGTCGACGTATCCGACAATGGATGCGGAATTGCCGCCGAGATCGAAGAGGCGCTGTTTCGTCCCTTCGTGACCAGTAAACCGCGCGGACTTGGCATGGGCCTGGCATTGTCCAAACGCATCATCGAAGCGCATGGAGGCCACATCAGTGCGCGCAAGGGAATACAGGGAGGCTCGATCCTCTCATTTTCGCTTCCGCTGGCGGAGATCGCAATCGATGGCGAATGACCTTACGATCCATCTCGTCGACGACGAGGAGTCGCTCCGGCGCTCTCTAACGTTTTTGCTGGTGTCGGCGGGCTTTGCTGTTCGTGCACATAGCTGTGCGAAAGCCTTCCTGGAACTTCTGCCGCTGTCGGGGCGAAGTTGTCTGGTCACTGATCTGTGCATGCCGCATATCAACGGCATCGAATTACTCTATCGTCTGCGGCGTCTCAATGTAGACGTGCCGACGATCGTCATTACGGGCCGGGGAGATATTGCCGCGGCTGTACAGGCAATGAAGGCGGGGGCATTCGATTTCCTGGAAAAACCTCTGAAGGAGGACGTTCTCATTGCGGCCATAAACGGAGCGATGGGACAGAGGCGGGCCGGCAGCGTTTTACCTGATTCCGGGAACGCCGCCACACGGCTCCGCCAGCTCACGGAGCGCGAATACCAGGTTTTGATCGGCGTACTCGATGGCTTACAGAACAAGATGATTGCGTATCAACTTGGCATCAGCTCGCGCACCGTGGAGGTCCACCGCGCCAATGTGATGGCTAAAATGGGCGCGCGCAATCTGGCAGAGCTCATGCGCATGGCCATTGCCATCGACGCTGCGACCCAATCGCCTGAAACCGTAAAGGCTTTGCCGACCGGCAGCTGGTCAACTTATGTTCGGTAATCCTAAAGCAAAATCTTGCAACCTCGGGCTTGTGGGGTATGATGCGTTAGAATTGACTTATATAGTTGCGTGATCTTTGTCGTAGGGACGGTCATGAGAAGCGCAAAGGTCAATGCTTTCAGCAGTCTTGGGCCGACGGCTGACGAAGTTTGCCGACAGGTCGAACGAATCCTTACAAGCGAGGAATTTCACGCGCCGAAGCGCGGACGAAATTTCCTGGAATTTGTCGTCAACGAGACGCTAGCCGGTCGATCGGACTTCTTGAAAGCATTTACGATAGCAAATGTGGTCTTTGGCCGGGAAGCTTCATTCGACCCGCAGAATGATCCGGTTGTCCGGATCGAAGCCGGCCGAATACGAAAGGCGCTCGAGCGTTATTATCTCGTCGCAGGCGAGAGGGACGACGTCGTCATTACCGTGCCAAAAGGCGGATATGTCCCGCATTTCGAATATGCGCGGGGTGCGCCCACTCCGACTGAGCCCATCGGGACCTCGGACGATTTGCAGAATGTCGAGGACGAAGATCAAAGTCATTCGCTTGAGGAAACACCTCGGCCGGGATTGCTCACCCTCATTGGTCTCGGGACTGCGCTGGCCGTCGTCCTCGCTCTTCTGCTCCTATCCCTCGCATTCGCATTGTCTCCGCGTGATGCTCCGACCGCAGCATTGCCGGCGACACGTCCTGAGCCAAAGGTGATCGTCGAATTTTTTGCCGAGAGCAGCTCTGCTGACGTTGGCTCGGATATTGCGCGTGGCCTGAGGGACGACATTATCGGGCAACTCGCCCAGTTTGATGACATCGTCGTCGTCGCTGATCCGTTCCGTGATGAGCGCGTCTCAGCGGCCGACTACATACTGCAGGGTAACGTCCAGATCGATGGAAGCAGGCTGCGTGCTGCTGCCAGGCTGGTGCATCAAGTGGATGGAGCGGTCATCTGGGCCAATAATTTCGACGGGGATCTTCAGGACCAGAACCGGCTTGTGATTCAAGGCAATTTCGCGCGAAAAATCGCCAATGCGATCGCACAGCCCTATGGCGCCATCTTTCAAACCCACACGGATATGGCAGCGCGAACGGCACAGACAGAAGATCGGGGTGCCTATGAATGTACACTCGCCTATTCCAGCTATCGTCAGACCATGACCGCGCAAAGTCACAGCGCGGCGCGCGAATGCCTGCAACAGGCCACCCGGCGTTTTCCCGACAATGCGGCCTCCTGGGCGCTTCTGTCCATGGTCTATCTCGACGAAATCAGATTCCGCAATACGCTCGGTACAGTATCGTCGACCCAGCCTCTCGCGCTGGCGAGCGCTGCGGTGGAGCGGGCAGCATCGCTCGCGCCGGACAATCCCCGTGTGCTGCAGGCGCAGATGCTGGTGAGCTTCTTCAGGGGAGATATCGACGAAGCCTTAAAGGCAGGCACTGCAGCCTATGCTGCAAACCCTGATGATGTGGAAGTCGCTGGCGAGTACGGCTTCCGATTGGCAATGTCTGGGAAATGGCAATCAGGCTGCGAGTTGCTGTCGATCGCCCTTAACAAGGGTGTCGGCACCAGAGGTTATTACGAAGTCGGTATGGCTATGTGCGCCTTCATGGAAGGAGATATCGAAGAGGCGGAGAAGTGGTCGCGAAGGTCCGATCTCGATAATAATCCCATGCATCGCCTTGTGCTGCTGTCCATTCTCGGTGCTGCGGGAAAGACTGATGAAGCCATGCTGGAAAAGGATTGGCTCAATACTCACGCGCCCACTTTGATGACGAATATCCGCCAGGAAGTCTCGCTCCGCCTGCAGCGGCCGGAGGACCAGGAGCGGTTCCTGAACGGGCTGCGCGCCTCGGGATTGGTTATCAGCCCCCTGTCAGCGAGATGAAGTGCTACGGATCGGCGCCCGCGCCGCTCAGCCTGTGGCTGTTCGAAATCGCCACAGCGATTTGTGCGGCAATCTCGTCCTCGACGTCGAGAATGGCCTGGCCGCGCAGGTCTCGATCATATTGATTTGCCCAGGCGACCGCGCCATCGGAGGCATTTATCAGGCGGACATGCAGATGAAGGATCGTACCCTCGATGAGCGCGCTTCCCTGCAGGCTGAAAGACGAACCGGTCATTTCCGTCCCGGATCGGCCTGGAGCAAGCACGGTAAGGCTCTCCACCTTCATGAGTTTTTCAATCAGCTGATCGGCCAATCCCTTCACGAAATCAGCTCCCTGTGCACTGCCGCCGAGAGCGACGAAGGGTTCGACGGTAATCCTGACCTTGCTCTCCGACATTGATGCGGCGGGTGCCGGCGACGTCTTTGGTGGGGAGAGATAGGCTTCAAGCGGTCGAACAAGAGCGAGTATGGCCATTGCCCCGAACAGCGCGGGGACGCCGATCGGCAACAGGAAATCACGATAGCTCACCGGCCGCTCCCGCCCAGGGGGGCGCCGCTTGTTCTCGCGGTTCTGCGGGGCGGAAATTTCTGCTGCATACGAACTGTCTTCTACGCTCGAAAAGCGCGGCGCATAACCTCCTTTGGGGACGGTAATCCGGATTGGATCACTGCTTCCGCAGACGAGGTAGTATCGTTCGAGCGCGCGACGGATCCGCCCCGCCTCGATGCGGACAACTGGATCATTCTGTGCATCGAAGGAGGCATCACGGCCAAAAACCGCTTGTGCAATTGTATAGGCCTTGAGCTGTTCGCTGCGCCCTTCAAGTGTCTCTTCAACGATATACTGCAGGAAGCGGCGCCCGCGCTCCGGGGCAAGGAATTCCGGACTGGCGAGTATAAGGTCAAGCTGCGCACGCACGCTTGCAGAGTCTTGAAGTGCGTGTTCCCCCCCTCCCTCTTCCGATACCATCCAGACCTCCCGCAATACCTTCGTATCGCTCTCATCAAGGGGAATGGCTTTATACACCTATTGGTGGTTCGGGGCTTCCGTAACAATACGTAAGGGATATATCGAATACCGGGGCGGGCAGCGATTGCCTATGCTGCGATGTGGATGGGAGCGACGCATATGCTTCAAAACCAAATGATCGCAAAGCACACTAAAGTTCCTGGCCATCGCTATGGCAGCGTTGCCGGAGTGGCGAAGGATCAATCGATCCGGCTCAAGGCCGACGAGACAATCTATAGCGAAGGTGAACACGCGTTTGCGATCTACCAGGTCGAAGCGGGCGCCGTGCGGATTTACCGCCTCACGGCAAGCGGGCAGCGATATATTCTGTCCTTTTGCGGCAAGGGCGAATGGTTCGGGCTCGAGACGGGCAATGTACGAACCGATTTTGCAGAAGCTGTCTGTGAAACCTGTATAAAGCCTTTTCGCGCCAATCAGGAGGCAGTCGTCCCCATAGACCTTCTCCACATTGCTCTGACGAACCTCGCGAAGGCACAGCACAAACAGCTCGTCATCACCGAGCAAAGCGCACTGAAGCGGGTGGCCGCCTTTGTTTGTGAAACGGCTGATCGTCATCCCGGAGATTGCGAATTCGATATGATGATGTCGCGCAGCGATATTGCCGACTATCTCGGGCTGACGGTCGAGACCGTTGCCCGTTGCTTTACGAAATTACGCGAAAAACGAATTCTTTGTCTCAACGGCAAACTGCAACGCATTGTCCGACTTCTCGACCGTGATGCGCTCGTCGCACTGACGATATAGCTGCAGCGGATTTCGAAGGTCGATCTTGAAAAAGGGGATTGAACAATGACGCATGCATCTGGTCGAAGAATGAACGCATCAGCCAAAGTGGTCCTCGCAAGCTTGATAGCACTAACGGGCCTTCCACTCGCGACTGTTGAGGCGCAGACCCCTCCGTTTGATCAATTTCCAATACTTATCCAGTGCAAGTACAAGGAAACCTATCACGCTTTCTATATATCACGTATTTCAGAGGACGGTGTCGCAACCTATGTGGCATCCGAACGCATGGGCGGTACGATCACCCTGGACGGTCAAGCGAAGGCAACCGGCGGCGCAAGTGGCGGCAGCTGCGTCGGCAAGACTTTGGCAGAGCTTCGTGCATCTCACCAAGCCTATGACTTGAAACCCTAAAGCCCGCCTCGAGCTCTCTTCGTCGCCCGAACGCTGCGGATTGAACCGCTGATCGCATAGTCTCAAAGCCAAAGCCAAAGGGGTGTGTCTCAGCCGCCCCGGTCTGATCTTGCTACCGGTCCACATCGGGGCCGATCGTCATGCCCTGCAGCGGCATTTCCATTTTGCGCAAAGACCGACATTCCAACTTCGCCGCCACGTCACATACAGTGGCTATTTAGTAATGCGGCAGTTGGGCCAGTTAGAGATGCGACAGTCTCGCCTCTCGACATTCTGGTCAACGCCAACGTTGGGCGCAAGGATGACGACATTCAGCCTGGTCGAGAACCATGAGCTAGTTGATGAAAATTAATTTCATCAACTAGCTCTGAACCCCGTTTTCAGTTGACGGCCTTCGTTTTTTGTCCCAACTTGAAGAAAATAAATTACGAATTGGGAACATTGTCGGCATGAAAGTGGGAATCATAGGGCTGGGATTCCGGCTCGGCTATCTTGGCTATGTCTTTAAGGCAATCGACAGCAGTTTCGAGATCGTCGGTTACGTCGATCCGGACCCCGCGGGGCTTCCCGGACTGACGGAAAAGGGCGTCTCTGTCGGCAAGGTCTATGGTTCGCCGCAGGAGCTCCTCGCCTCCGAAAAGCTTGATCTGCTGATGATCGGCTCTCCCAACCACATGCATCTCGATCATATCCGCCTCGGTCTTGAGGCTGGCCTCAAGGTTTTCTGCGAAAAACCGATCGTCACCACGATCGCCGAGAGCATCGAACTTGCCCATCTGATGGCCAAGTTCGGCCATGAGCGGCTGATGGTTGGTCTAGTGCTGCGCTACTCTCCTCTTTATAAGGACCTGCGCGCCATCCAGGCCGAAGGCAAGCTCGGCCATATCGTCTCGATCGAAGCCTCAGAACATATCGAGCCCTATCATGGCGCCTTCTTCATGCGCGACTGGCGCCGTTACGAGCGCTATTCCGGCAGTTTCATGCTGGAAAAATGTTGCCACGACCTCGACCTTTATAATGGTGTGATCGGCGCTCGCCCCGAACGCGTCGCAAGCTTCGGCGGCCGCAAGAGCTTTATCCCCGCCAACGATCCGGCACGCGAGGGCATCAACGATCTTGAGCTCTTCCACCGCAAGCCGAGCGGCTGGATGGGCTCAGACAAGGTGTTCGACAGCGACGCCGACATCATCGATTATCAGGTGGCGATCGTCGAATACGCAAATGGCGTCGGCATGAATTTCCACACCAACCTGAACGTTCCCGACCAGTTCCGCCGCTTCGCCATCATGGGCTCGCGCGGCATGGCCGAAGGCGACTTCGTCCGCGGCTATCTCGATGTGCACGAGCAGTTGACCGGCAACAAGATCGTCGAAAACAAATATGCCGCGACCGAACTCTCGCAGCATTACGGCGCCGACGAGCAGATGGCGGCCGATATTCTGCAAAGCGTGCGCATCGGTTCGGAACTGCCGGTCTCGACGCTCAACGCATTGGAGGCAGGCATCCTGGCACTTGCCATGGATGAAGCCCGCATGAAGAAGGCCGTGATCGACCTTCGTCCCATATGGGACCGGTTCGACGAGGCGCTACACGCCAGAGCGGCCTGAGGAGAACGGCAAGATGAGTGCTCAAAAAAGTGCCGTCATCTTCGCCTGGATCCTTCTCCTTCCGGCTGTCCTCTATGTGCTCGCGATCGTCGCCTATCCGCTGGTCGATACGTTCATCCTGTCTTTTACGGATGCATCGCTGCGCAAGGTGACGAACTGGGTCGGCTGGGTCAATTACGAGAAGATCTTTAATTCCACCTTCGCGGAAGTCATTGTCCGAACCTTCATCTGGACCTTCTTTTCGGTCGCCCTGAAGATGATCATCGGCACGTTCGGCGCTTCCATGCTGAACGCCGCCGTGCCCGGCCGTTCATTGTTTCGACTGCTGACCATGCCGCCCTGGATAGTGCCGATGGCAATCGGCATCTTCATGTGGGGCTGGATGTATAATGGCCAGTTCGGGATGATTTCCGGATTGCTGCAGCGCTTCGGCCTCGTTGATGGTCCGGTCGCCTTCCTCGCCTATGGCAGCACCGCCTTCTGGGCGACGATCGTCACCGACGTCTGGATCGGCGTGCCGCTGGTGACGATCTACTTCCTCGCCGCAATCCAGTCGATCCCGAAGGATCTCTACGAAGCAGCATGGACCGACGGCGCTGGCCGCTGGTACCGTTTCCGCCGCATCACGCTGCCGCTGATGGTTCCCGCTATTATCACCATGTCGATGCTGTCGCTGATTGCGACCTTCAATTCCTTCGACATTATCTGGATCCTGACGCAGGGTGGTCCGAGCGGCGAAACGACGACGATGATCATCGATACCTATCAGACGGCGATCGGCTCGAAGAAATATGGCGAAGGGGCAGCGCGCGCGGTGCTGATCTGCATCTTCCTGTCGCTCTTCTGCTTCGCCTATTTCCGCGTCACCCGCCGCCTGAACCCGGAGAAGCGCGCATGAGCAGCCGTCCTATGATCGATCGCTACAGCTGGTGGGAAATCATCCTCATCTATTGCGGCATAGCGCTCTTCCTGTTCTTCGTTCTCTCGCCCTTCGTCGAAGGCTTCCTCGTCTCGCTGAAGCCGCTCAGCCAGCTTTTCTCCTCGCCCTACCGCTTCTGGCCGGAAAACGGCTCGTTCGAAGCCTACCGGACGATGTGGATCAGCGTACCGGGCTTCGGTCGCTACATCTTCAACTCGTTCTTCATCTCGATCATCGTCACCGTGATCGTGCTCTGCCTCGTCATTCCGGCATCTTATGCATTCGCGAAGTTCGAGTTCAGGGGTATGGGCATCCTGCTCGGCGCCTTCCTGACGGTGAACATGTTCTCCGGCGCCGTCCTGCTCATCCCGCTCTTCCGCCTGATGCGCAGCATCGGTGTTTTGAATACCTATCTTGCGATGATCGTACCGGGCGTCGCCTTCCTGATTCCTTCGGCGATCTGGCTGCTGCGCACCTACATGATCCGTATTCCACAGGAACTCAACGAAGCGGCCTACATGGATGGCGCCAGCCATTTTTATACGCTTCGCCGTGTCATTCTGCCCATTGCGATGCCGGGGATTATCGTCGTCGCGATCACCACCTTCATCGGCGCCTATGCCCAGCAGTTCATCTTCGCGCTGACCTTCAACTCGAAGACTGAATACATGCCCCTGCCGGTGGGACTCTTCGCTTACTTTGGCAAGCAGGAGGTCATCTGGAACGAACTGATGGCGGCCTCCTTCGTCGGCATTGCGCCGGCGATGATCGTCATCTTCTTCCTTCAGCGCTATCTCGTCGGCGGCCTGACCGCCGGTGCGGTGAAACAATAAGACCAACAATAAAGAGTGAACAGCTAACAACGAGAATGGGAGTAACGACGTGAGCATAACCATCAAGACTGGCCTTATGGCGCTCGCCCTGCTTGGTTCGACGGCACTGACCGCGGTCACGGCCCAGGCAGCAGACAAGGAAATCAGCTGGATCTATTGTGGCGACACGATCGACCCGATCCACACCAAATATATCAAGGAATGGGAATCCAAGAACGCTGGCTGGAAGGTCACGCCGGAAGTCGTCGGCTGGGCGCAGTGCCAGGACAAGGCAACGACGCTGGCTGCCGCCGGAACGCCGGTCGCCATGGCCTATGTCGGCTCGCGCACGCTGAAGGAATTCGCACAGAACGACCTCATCGTTCCCGTTCCGATGACCGATGACGAGAAGAAGGGCTATTACCCGCATATCGTCGACACGGTCACCTTCGACGGCAACCAGTGGGGCGTTCCGATCGCCTTCTCCACCAAGGCGCTTTACTGGAACAAGGATCTCTTCAAGCAGGCCGGCCTCGATCCCGAGACGCCGCCGAAGACCTGGGCTGAAGAAATCCAGATGGCAAAGACCGTCAAGGAAAAGACCGGCATTCCGGGCTTCGGCCTCTCCGCGAAGACCTTCGACAACACGATGCATCAGTTCATGCATTGGGTTTACACCAACAATGGCGCGGTGACCGATGCCGACGGCAAGATCACGCTCGACAGCCCGCAGATCCTGGCAGCGCTGAAGGCATATAAGGACATTTCGGCCTCTGCCGAAGAAGGCCCGACTGCCTATGAGCAGAACGAAGTCCGCGCTATCTTCCTCGATGGCAAGGTCGCGATGATCCAGGCTGGCTCAGGTGCCGCCTATCGCCTGAAGGATACGAAGATCAACTGGGGTGTCACCACGCTGCCGCTTGGTCCTGACGCCAAGGGCGCAGGCACGCTGCTCATCACCGACAGCCTTGCAATCTTCAAGGGCTCGGGCGTTGAGGACAAGGCGATCGAATTTGCCAAGTACATCACCTCACCCGACATCCAGGGTGAATACGAGCTGCAGGGCGGCGCAGGCCTCACCCCGCTGCGTCCCTCGGCAAAGGTCGACGAATTCGTTGCCAAGGACCCCTTCTGGAAGCCGTTCATCGAGGGCATCAGCTACGGTGGTCCCGAGCCGCTCTTTACCGACTACAAGGGCTTCCAGAATTCGATGATCGAGATGGTCCAGTCCGTCGTCACCGGCAAGGCCGAGCCTGAAGCCGCTCTGAAGAAGGCTGCAGGCGAGATCGAGGCCTTCAAGTAAATCGACGTCGAGGATCGCAGATCGTCGATCTGCGATCCTCGACGACCAATTCATGCGCGTTCAGGCCGGGACCGGAGACAGATTTTTGGGACAGCTTCAGCTCAACAAGGTTCAAAAATTCTATGGCGACTACGAAGTTCTCAAAGGGGTCGAGCTCGATGTCAGGGACGGCGAGTTCGTTGTCTTCGTCGGGCCTTCGGGATGCGGCAAGTCCACCCTCCTGCGCATGATCGCAGGTCTCGACGCGACGACCAAGGGCGACATCATCATCAATGGCGTCAGGGTCAACGACTTGCCACCGGTCAAGCGCGGCATCGCCATGGTCTTCCAGTCCTATGCACTCTACCCGCACATGACGGTTTTCGAAAACATCGCCTTCCCTCTTCGCGTCGAGAAGATGGAGGAGGAAAAGCTCAAGGCCAAGGTCGAGAATGCCGCACGCATCCTGCATCTCGAAACGCGGCTGCAGCAAAAGCCCGGCATGCTCTCGGGCGGACAGCGCCAGCGCGTCGCAATCGGCCGCGCCATCGTCCGCGAGCCGAAAATCTTCCTGTTTGACGAGCCGCTGTCCAATCTTGACGCCGCCCTTCGCGCCGACATGCGCATCGAACTTGCCAAGTTGCACCGGCAGCTGAAGGCAACCATGATCTATGTGACGCACGACCAGGTGGAAGCCATGACGATGGCCGACCGCATCGTCGTGCTGGATGCCGGCAATATTTCACAGACCGGCGCACCGCTCGAGCTCTACCATAAGCCCGCCAACCAGTTCGTCGCCGGCTTCATCGGCAATCCGAAAATGAATTTCCTGCCTGTCACCTGCACATCCGCAAGCGAGGCTGGCGTGACCGTGGACTATCGCGGCCAGACCGCGACCCTGCCGGTAGCGCCGCGCGACGGTATGGTCGGTAAGCCGCTGACGCTCGGCATCCGGCCTGAGCATATCCAGCTCAGCTCCGGCGACATTTCGCTGACGGTGACACCGAGCGTCATCGAACGGCTTGGCGCCAATACCGTGGCCTATGCCGCGCTCGGTAGCGAAACGGAAAACTTCTGCGCCATGCTGCCCGGCAGTGTCGGCATCCGCACTGATGTGCCAGTCACCGTCGGCATTAACGCGGCCGACTGCCATCTCTTCGACGAAGAAGGTGTCGCCTTCGAACGCCGCGTCGAGCTTACGGATATCGACATGAACCTGCTGGCACCTGCAACGGCCTGAAGGGCCGATTGATCAGTTACCAGACGAGCCCGCGCGCTGCGACGTCCTCGACGCGCGTGACGATGCCGTTGCGATGGAAGACCATCGTGTCGAACAGGTTCGAAACCACGCACGTGTGGTTCGGGATGATGGAGAGCTTTTCGCCGATCTGCGGCCGCGCACCGGCGCAGGCCGAAAGGTCAATGACGCCGTGCTCTTCCGACAGACTGGTAATTCTAGCCTCGGGATATCCGACGACGAGGCCGAAATCGGCAAAGCCCTGAAGATCGGAGGTTAGCGCCTTCGAACCTGCGTCGATAACGGCGCGGTCCGCATTCGGCCGTGACACGACAGTTGCCAGGACATGCATTGCGCAATCGTCTTGTGTGCAATGTCCCATCCTGACCATCTGACGGTCATTGTAGATATAGGTCCCGGCCCGGTGCTCCGTCGCCGATTTGACCAGATGCGCCTGAAAGAGACTGGGCGTGCCGCCATTGCTGACGATCGGGCAGGCAATTTCCTCTTCCGCCAGCTGTTTCAGGGTAGCCTGGATGAAAGCTTCGACGGCATCGGCCGATTGCGGCTTCGGATAGGTGAGAATACCGCCGAATGTCAGCCCATCGGCCGCAGCGATGCGCTTGCCAAGCGATGCCGCCTGCTCGGGCGTCTGGACGCCGCAGCGTGCGCCGCCGGTGTCGCACTCGACGAGGACGATCAGCGGTTTGCGGCCAGAAAAATGTGATGACAGACCATCGACCGTCACGTCGCTATCGGCAACCACCTTGAGACCGGAAATGCGGTCGTTCAGGGCGGCGAGCCGTTCGAGCTTCGGGACTCCGATAATATTGAAGGTGATCAGGATGTCTTCGAAGCCGGCTTCGGCAAAGACCTCTGCCTCTGTCACCTTCTGGCAATTGATGCCCTTGGCGCCGGCCGCGACCTGAGCGGCTGCAAGCGCCGGTATCTTGTGCGTCTTGATATGCGGGCGGAAATTCAGCCCATGCTCGTCCATATAGGACTGGACCCTCGATATGTTGGCTGCCAGTCTGTCTTCGTCGATGATCGGGCGGGGCGTGGAAAGATCCGCGATCCTGTCTCCAGCCTTCGCGACGACGGCAAACCGGTTGTCATGCATCTCAGGCAGCTCCGCGTTCGGTTCCATGAGGATCGGCCACGATCGGCCAGATGGTCTTCGGTGCCCGGCGATAGTGGGTCGTCGCCGGATTGTTGGGATAGGGGGTTCCTGCCGAACAGTAGAGTATTTCAGCGGCGATCTTCGAGAAGGATGCGAAGAAATGGTTGGTCGATTTGATCACCAGGATCTTCTGCCTAGTCGGATCGATGCCCATCACCGAAAACAGGCTCGGATCGAAGCTCTGTGCCCGCGTCGAGTTCAGAATGATGTCGATACCATCAAGGACGATATGGGCCGCATCACCGAAAGGCGCGAGACTTTCGCCGAACTGCATCTCGGCATTCTTCACCAGTTTGACGACCTTCACCATGCCGTCGACGGGATTACCGGTCCCGGGTGCAGACTTTGCGCCGAAGCGCAGCGGAATTTCGGCCCCCTCGCCTGCGGCAAAACAGATCTGAACGGCGATCGGATCCCAGATGGTGCCGATTGCAGCACTCTCCACACCGCGGGCCAGAATCTCTTCGAGAATGACTGTGGCATCGCCGGCGGTGCCGCCACCCGGATTGTCCCAGACATCGGCAATCACGACCGGCCAGGTCTTGGCGGCCATCGCCCGGGATACGGCTTGCCTCTCGTCGATCTGCGGCACCATGAAGGTGCCGCGCTTGGAAAACAGCTCCATGCCGAGTTCGCGCGCCAGCGCCGCACCCTTTTCCGGATTGTTGTCGGTGACGACAAGCAGCTTGGTGCCCATCTCGGGCACATCGCCGACCATGAAGCCGTGGACCACGGATATCGACAGGATTTCCGGATCTTCCTTCTCGATCCGCATGATCTTGTCGACGAAGGAGCGCATCGGATCGCGCGAGGTCGGGAAGACATCGATCATCCGGCAGTCGAACACGGAATTGACCGGCTTGACCCTGCCCTCAAGCGCATCGACGGCGATGCGCCAGAGATCCTCGGCGCGGTCGACGAAATCCGTATGCGGAAATTCCTTGAAATAAACCGCGAAATTCAGCGCCTCGATGCGCTTCCTGGTCAAATGGCTATGTGGGTCGAGCTCGGCACAGATCAGCACATCAGCCCCGACGATGTCGCGAATGCGCGTCAGGAGGTCGCCTTCCGTGTCCTCATATCCCGCGGCCACCATTGCCCCGTGCAGGCCCATCACCACGGCATCGACAGGCATTGCGGCACGGAGCTGGTCGAGGATTTCGTCTCGCAGCCCTTCATAGGCCTGGCGGTTGACGAGGCCGGCCGGGTCTGCCCAGGCTGCTGTGCCCTCGATCAGTTCCCAGCCCTTTTCAGCGGCGACGCGGCGACCGACAGTGATCGGCGCGGTGCAGAGTGTGGGCGTTTCCGGATGCTGGCCGGGCGGGGCATAAAGAGACGCTTCGAAAGCGCGGCGGTCCACACAGATCGGGGAAAACGTATTGGTTTCGGTCGCCAGTGCTGCCGTGAAAATGCGCAAATGAGTTGGCCTTGTTTTTGCGGTTCCGCCTCAACCCATCGGGTTCGGCAGGTAGCCGGTAAATCCGCAGATCTTCCACCGTCCCTGGTGGAGCCTGCAATAATAGAGCGTCTGCCACTGCATGATATCGCGGGTGCCATCACTCTTCGTCAGGCCGCCGTCGAACTTCTTGCGGACAAGCGCCATGTCGCCCTCGATCTCGATGTCCTCGAGCGTCGTGGTGGTGAAGATCGCGGTGCGAGTATCCTCCGCGAAGCTCTGTGTCGCAAAATCCTTTGCCTGCCTCAGCCACTCGTCGCGATAGGCCGAAAGTGCGGGAAATGCCAGACGCCACTTGTCGGGGCTGATCTCCTTGCGGCCATCGATGCCGATAAAGCCGTCCTCGACGAAATCACCTTCGACCATCGACCAGTCGGCTGCCAGAAATGCATCGATGTCACGGGGCACGAGCATCTCCCAGATGGCATGCCGTGCAGTATCGGAGGACGGAAAAGGATTCTTGAAAGGATCACGCATCTTCGCTCCCGATTTAAATTCTTTTCATAAATGGCGTTTTTCACTGGTCAAAATCTGCTTTCTATGGTCCCTTGTCAACTTATCAAGAAAATAATTTGCAGGGATCCCGACATGTCCATCAAGCGATATGGCACTGTTCAGACCGGCGCCGGCGGCAAGCCGCTACCTTTCGCGCGTGCGGTCGAGGCAGATGGCTGGCTCTATGTTTCCGGCCAGGTGGCGATGGAAAACGGCGAGATCATCGACGGCAATATCGTTGCCCAGACGCATAAGACGATCGCCAATGTGCTCGCCATTCTCGACGAGGCCGGATACGGCGTCGAGGACGTGGTACGCGTCGGCGTCTGGCTGGACGATCCGCGCGACTTCTGGACATTCAACAAGATCTATCAGGATTATTTCGGCGCACATCCGCCGGCCCGCGCCTGCGTCCAATCGTCGATGATGGTGGATTGCAAGGTCGAGATCGACTGCGTTGCCTATAAGAAGAAGAGTTGACTGAGGGATCGGCGGGAGGATCGGCTTGGATATCTTTTCCACATTGCAGGAAGACAGGAGCGGGCTCTCCGCCTCCGAGAGCCGCATCGCCGACATCATCGTCAACGATTTCGAATTCGCGGTGAATGCCTCGATCATCGAGCTTGCCGAACGCGCAGAAGTCTCGCCGCCGACAGTCACACGCTTCTGCCGCCGTCTCGGCTGCGACAGCTTTTCCGATTTCAAGGTGCAGCTTGCCCGCACCGCCCATGTCGGCGTGCGTTATCTGAAGCCGGAATCAAAGAGCAGCGATCCGGCCGATGTCGCTCAGGATATCATCACCAAGGCGCAGAACGCCCTTTTTCTGTTGCATCGCTCTCTGGACCTCACCGCGATCGAGGCTGCTGTTGCGCAGATCGCCAAGGCGGAGATGATCTATGCCTTCGGATCGGGCGGCAATTCCTCGATGATTGCCGATGAGCTACAGAATCGGCTCTTTCGCCTTGGTCTCAGGATCACCTCCAGTTCCGACCACAGCATGCAGCTGATGATGGCGGCGGCAGCGAAGGCCGGTGATGTGATCATCGGCTCGTCCTTTTCAGGGCGCAACGCAGAGCTGGTGCGGGCCTTTGCACTGGCACGCGAGGCCAAGGTCAGGACCATTGCGCTGACGCAAACCGACAGCCCGGTCGCGAGAGCCGCCGGGATCGTCGTGCCGATCGATCTTCCGGAAGGAACGAACATCTTCCGCCCGACATCGACGCGTATCGCCTATATCGCAACCGTCGATATCCTGGCGAGCCTCGTCGCCTATGCCATCCAACCGAAGGCGACGACGACGCTGAGACGCATCAAGCAGCAGCTGGTCACACACCGCGATGGGGATGACAAGCAGCTGCTCGGAGACTGATCAACAAGAGGGAGCGACAATGACGCAATCAGTGGCCATTGTGACAGGAGCAGCAGGCGATATCGGCGCGGCGATCGCCGATCGACTCGCCGCCGATCATGACGTCATTCTGCTTGCGGATATCGATCTCGTCACTGCGGCAGCCGTTGCCGGCAGGCTTGGACCGGCCGATCGTTTCGTCGCCGTCGAATGCGATGTGACCAGCGAGACGAGCGTTGCGGCTCTTGCCAGGCGCGCAGCCCAGCTCGGCAGCCTGCGCACCCTTGTCAACAATGCGGGTGCAGCCCGCGCCGTCAGCCTGCATGATACGACGCCGGAGATCTGGCGTGCCGACAATGCGCTCAACCTCGAAGCGGCATTTCTCTGCTTTCGGGCCGTCGAAGACCAGCTGAAAGCGTCGCGAGGTTCCATGATCAACATTGCCTCGGTCAACGGCATGAACGTGTTCGGGCATCCGGCTTACAGCGCCGCCAAGGCCGGCCTTCTGCATTTCACCCGGCTGGTCGCCGTCGAATATGGAAAATTCGGCATCCGCGCGAATGCCGTTGCCCCCGGGACGGTGAAGACGCAGGCTTGGGAAGCCCGCGCGGCCGCCAATCCCAATGTCTTCGAGGATGCCCGTCGCTGGTATCCGCTGCAGCGAGTCGTCGATCCGAAGGACGTCGCCAATGCCGTCGCCTTCCTGGCTGGTCCCCAGGCTGCGGCGATCACCGGCGTCTGCCTGCCTGTCGACTGCGGCCTGACAGCCGGCCAGGCCGAGCTTGCCCGTACTTTTTCCCAGTCCGAGCACTACTGAAAATCACAGGATACACCGAGAGGAACGAGATATGAAACCGGCCGACTATCGCCTGGAAGGCAGCTGGAACCCCAATGGCGGGCCGAATGGCGCGTTCACTTTCACGCTTTTCAATCTTTCCAGCAAGGCGCTTTCCGGTTTCAAGCTTGTCTACACCTCGCTCACACGGGTCATCGATGCCGCCGCATGCGGCAATGCCACTTTTCTAAGACGCAACGCCAATTTTCATGAATTCGAACCGCCGGCAGGCCTGATCCTCGCTGCCGGCGAAAGCTGGACGTTCACCGTCGCCGGCCTGCACCGCCCGGCGCGGCATTGCACTGATGGCGCCAAGTCCGCCTATCTGAGGCTGTCTTCCGGAGAGCATGTGCCGGTCGCCGTTTCCGATCTGCTTCTCGAAGGCCGCGTGAGCGAGCCTCCGCCCACGCTTTTGCCCGAGGGCCGGCTCGATCTGCCTTTTGCGCTGCAGCCGTGGCCGGCCGAAATCGATGCGAAACCGGGCGATAGTTTTCCGGTCATCCTCTATCCGGAAGGTGCCAGCACATACGAATTGTCGGCAATATCCGCCTGCATCTCTCTGACACGCCGCCTTTTCGAAAGCGACCATTCGGTTTTCAATCTGGTCGCCTCGCCGCAGGGGCGCGCGCTCACTTTCAGCAATGACGCCTCGCTTGACGTCGAAGCCTACCGGCTGACCTTCTCGGCCGATCGCGTGACACTTACTTATTCCGGCGCCGCAGGGCGCCAGTATGGCCTGACCTCGCTCGCGCAAATGCTGAACGGTGCGCGGGCAAGCAAGGGCAAATTCCGCTTCCCGGTTTCCGGAACGATTTCCGATCGGCCCCGCTACAGCTGGCGCGGCTGCCATCTCGACGTTGCCAGGCAGTTTTATCCGGTTGATGACGTCAAGCGGCTGATCGACATCCTTGCCTGGTTCAAGCTCAACATCTTCCACTGGCATCTGACCGATGACGAGGCCTGGCGTCTGGAGATCAAGGCCTATCCGCAACTGACGACAACGGGCGTGTTGCGAGGCCCGGATGAGCCGTTGCTGCCGCAGCTCGGCAATGGTGCGGAGCCTGTCGGCGGCTTCTACTCGCAGGACGATGTCAGAGACATCGTCGCACATGCGAGTTCTCTTCATGTCGAGGTGGTTCCGGAAATCGACATCCCCGGCCACAATGCGGCGACGCTGGTTGCCCTTCCTGATTTGACTGATGGACAGGAGGCGCCGGATAGCTACCATTCGGTTCAGGGCTATCCGAACAACGCGCTGAATCCTGCCGTGCCGCTGACCTACGAATTCCTGGAAAAGGTCTTCGACGAAATGGTCGAGCTCTTCCCCTCATCCTACATCCATATCGGCGGCGACGAAGTGGCGAACGGCTCCTGGCTCGCCTCGCCCCTTGCCAGGAAGCTGATGGCCGAAGAAGGCATTTCCGGCACCTTCGGGCTGCAGTCCTACTTCCTGAAGCAGATCAAGACGATGCTCGACAAGCGCGGCCGCAAGCTCGCCGGTTGGAACGAGGTCGCCCATGGCGGCGGGGTCGCGGCGAAGGACAGCCTGCTGATGGCCTGGGAAAATCCGCAGGTCGGCATCGAGCTTGCCGGACAAGGCTATGACGTCGTCATGACGCCGGGTCAGGCTTACTATCTCGACATGGTCCAGGCCGAAGCCTTCCAGGAGCCCGGCGCGAGCTGGGCCGGTACGGTACCGCCGGCCCACACCTATGCCTATGAGGCAGCCGGCGAATTCCCGGAGGAATTGAAGCACAAGCTGAAAGGCGTCCAGGCCTGCATCTGGTCGGAGCACTTCCTGTCGCGCGGCTATTTCAACCGCCTCGTCTTCCCGCGTCTTCCGGCAATCGCAGAGGCTGCCTGGACCCCGAAAGCATCGAAGGACTGGGACCGTTTCGCGGCGATCGTGACGCTTAGCCCGAAGCTTTGAGCTGGCACGATGAAAATTGACATCGGGGTGATATTCGCCGGCCCCAACCGGGGGGGTCGATCAAGGCATCGAATATCCGATGAGCGTCAGGCCGCTCGCTTTGTCTTTCCCTTGAATCAGGATTTCGGCTACACGCCGCATGCGCGCCCTTCCACCCTCGGGCGCGACCGAGATTGATCATGGCGATCCTTGTGCGGACGCGGTTTTCCCCGCCCGCACAAGGATCGCCTCAAAGCCAGCTGGCGACGATAATGAACCGCTTGATTCCCGACGTTTTCCGTAATCCTGCAATCCGGGTGAGCATGATCGCCATCTTCACGTTCGGATTTGCCGGAGCGACGACGACCCCCTATCGGTCCGTGGTCGGCATCCGCGAGCTCGGCCTGTCGAATGAACTGTATGCGGCGCTGATCTTCACTGCGGCGGCGGTCAACGTGATCGTCAGCATTCTGCTCGGCAATCTTGCCGACCGGCTCGGTGAATATCGTACGATGATGCTTGTTGCGGCGACCTTCGGCGTTGTCGGGTACGGCGCGGTCTTCTTCTTTCCGACGCAGAATATATTTGTCCTCAGCGCGCTTCTGCTGCTGCCGGTCTATGGTTGTCTGAACTCGTTGCTCTTTGCCAATGTCCGTGCCGCAGCCCATGGAATGGCACCGGCTGACGTGGCGACCGTCAATTCCGGCGTGCGGGCGATGATCTCGCTTTCCTGGGTCCTGGTTCCCGGGCTCACGGGGCTTCTGCTCTCCTCCTCTTCGACCATGTTGCCAGCCTATCTCTTCGCCGCTATTTCCTGCCTGGTCTGTGTGGGGCTCGTCGGCTTCCTATTGCCCCGACAGAGCGGCACGGATCGTGCTGCCACCCACCATCTTTCCTATCTCGCCGCACTCGGCCAGGTGATTTCCCCGAAAATCTTCAGCCGGATCACGGCCATCGCGCTGATCAGCAGCACATTGCATGTGAACGACGCCATTTTCCCCCTCGTCGTAACCGGCGCCGCCCGCGGCACTGTCGCCGATATCGGTAT
>UCKU01000034.1 GCA_900473185.1 Hyphomicrobiales bacterium
ACGGCGACCGACCTCGGCGGTCTTGCGGCCAACGAGACCTTCAACGTCGCCGTGTCGACGGCGCCAACCACCTACAGCCTGTTCTCCGCTTCCAGCACGCCGACCCAGACGAACCTCAACGACGGTCAGCAGCTCGAGCTCGGCGTCAAGTTCCAGGCGAACGTTGCCGGTGACATTACCGGCATCAGGTTCTATCGCAGCGCCAACGACAACGGCCAGAATGTCGTCGACCTGTGGACCACGACAGGCACCAAGCTTGCAACCGCCACCTTCACCAACACCACAGCGAGCGGCTGGCAGACGGTAAACTTTGCAACACCTGTCACGATTGCCGCCAACACCAACTATGTCGCCTCCTACCACACAACCGGTGCCTATGTGGCGACGGACGCCTTCTTCAACAACGCCGTGACAAACGGTCCGCTGACGGCCCAGTCCAGTGCTGCGGCCGGCGGCAACGGCGTCTACGCCTATGGCGGGTCCGCTACCGCGGGGCTCTTCCCGAGCAATACCTACGATTCAGCGAATTACTATGCCGATGTGATCTTCCGGCCGCAGCTCGCCGCATGAGCCATCGCAAGGAGATTAGAAACAGGGTTCGAATGAGGCCTATGCGACGCAAGCGTCAATCGCTCTCGGTGTCCATATCTAGGACATCCCGATGAACAGGATCGAGCGGCTCCCGGTAACCGTGCTCGCCGGTTTTCTCGGCGCTGGTAAGACGACGCTTCTCAGTCACGTCCTGAACAATCGTGAAGGCTTGCGGGTTGCGGTCATCGTCAACGACATGAGCGAAGTGAACATAGACGCAAGCCTCATTCGAGACGGCGGCTGCAATCTGTCGCATACGACAGAGACATTGGTCGAGCTCAGTAATGGCTGCATATGCTGCACCCTGCGCAATGACCTGTTGACGGAAGTGCGGCGTCTGGCCGAAGAGGGGCGATACGACTATCTGTTGATCGAAGGCACCGGCATCGCCGAGCCGCGCCCCATCGCGGCAACATTTTCCTTTCGCGATGAAAACGGCGTTTCGCTTTCCGATTTTGCCAGACTCGACACAATGGTTACCGTGGTCGATGCTGCAAGCCTGTTAGCCGGCTACAGTAGCGCCGATCTGCTTGCCGACCGCGGTCTGCAACGGGACGGTGAAGACCGGCGTACCCTCATCGACCTGTTGGTCGACCAGATAGAGTTTGCCGATGTCGTCGTGATCAACAAGATCTCGGACGCGACTGAAGACGTCCGTGCGGAGGTCCGCAAGATCGTTGCGTCTCTCAACCCGGATGCGCACCAGGTGGAGACGGATCTTGGCAAGGTCTCCCTGGCAACCGTCCTTAATACCGGCCTCTTCGATGAAGAAAAAGCTGCTGCGCACCCCTTGTGGCACAAGGAATTGTATAGCGCGGACCAACATGTTCCGGAGACGGAGGAATACGGGGTATCGAGCTTTGTCTATCGCACGAGGCGTCCCTTCGACCCCAAGCGGTTTCGGGCATTCCTGGACGAGCCCTGGCCGGGAGTGCTTCGTGCCAAAGGCCATTTCTGGCTTGCCACGCGCCCGCGTCACGTGGGCCTGATGTCGGCCGCAGGAGTGCAGCGACGCTGCGAACCCATGGGGCTTTGGTGGGCAGCTGTTCCCCGGCAGGACTGGCCGAGCCATCAGCAGTTTCATCAGCACCTGCAGAGCCGATGGGATGCCGCCTGGGGCGACCGCCGGCAGGAACTGGTATTCATCGGGGTTGGCATGAACGAGACGGGTGTGCGGACCGCGTTGGACGATTGCCTCGCCAGCGCTGATCCGCGTGATTGGGCCACCCTCGAAGATCCGTTTCCGGCCTGGTAGGACGGCTTCGCAATGTTTGCGCCGCAAGCGCAAGGACGCGGGAGTTCACGGTCTATTGCCAGGATGCTTCAGTTGTCGAGATAGCGTTCGGCCAGGCGTGCCCACATCGCAGCACCCACTGTCAGGGATTTGTCGGCAAAGTCGTATTTCGCGCTGTGCAGGATCGCGGATTCCACACCGTTGCCAAGCCGCAGGAAGCTGCCTGGTTTGTGCTCGAGGAAATGCGAGAAGTCCTCACTGCCGGGGATGAGGTTGCAGAGAGCTACCTTGTCAGCACCGACGAGTTCTTCGGCGACCATGCGGGCGAATTCGGTTTCCGCTTCCGAATTGACGACCACGGGATGTCCGCGAGTGTATTCTATTTCCGCGGTTGCGCCGTAACCGTCGGCAATCGTTTCGGTGAGCCTGCGGATCCTGGCCTCCAGCGTCTCGCGCACCTTCGGGTCGAAGGAGCGAATGCTGAGCAGCAGTTTTGCACTTTCGGGGATGACGTTTGCGGCCTCGCCGGCATGGATCGCCCCGACCGTGACGACAGCGGTCTGTGTCGGATCGATGCTGCGCGAGACGACCGATTGCAGGCTGACGACGAGGTTGCAGGCAACGACCACCGGATCGATGGTCAGATGCGGACGCGAGGCGTGGCCGCCTTTGCCCTTGATGGTGATCTCGGCGCTATCGGCAGCCGCCATCAGCGGGCCTGACCGCATCAACCAGGTGCCTTCGGGGGCGCCGGGATGATTGTGCAGCCCGAAGATAACATCGAAGGGAAAGCGTTCGAACAGGCCGTCAGCGATCATTGCGGGCGCACCGCTCAGCGCACCTGCCTCCTCGGCCGGTTGGAAAATGAGATTGACGGTGCCGTTGAAGCGGCGCGTGCGCGCCAGATATTCGGCCGCGCCGAGAAGGATTGTCGTGTGGCCGTCATGTCCGCAGGCATGCATCTTGCCGGCAACCGTGCTGGCATAGGGGCGACCGGTCTCCTCGGTGATCGGCAGGGCGTCCATGTCGGCGCGGATGGCGATGCTCTTCTTTCCGGCGCCAACCGTCATGCGCGCAACCACGCCGTGGCCGCCGACGTTGCGGGTCACCTCATAACCCCAGGATTCCAGCTTTTCGGCAACGAAACGCGCCGTCTCGGCCTCCTCGAAGGAGAGCTCGGGATGGGCGTGCAGATGCCGGCGGATGGCCGTCAGCTCCGCTTCCATCGGTTCGAAATCGGAGAGGCGGGCAAAATCATTGTCGAGAGACATGGCAATTCCAGTTTGATGGGCGCGGTATCGCCGGCCGGCTCACGGTAAAGCCAGCCCGCAGGGCAAGAGCATGGGGGAGCTGCCGCGCTAGATGAAGCGCGACAGGAAACTTCTGGTGCGGGGGTGCTGCGGATTGCCGATCACGTCTTCCGGTTTGCCCTGTTCCACGACCTTGCCGCCATCCATGAAGACGACGCGGTCGGCCGCTTCCCGCGCGAAGCCGATCTCGTGGGTGACGACGATCATCGTCAGACCCTGGTTTGCAAGATCCCGCATGGTGGCGAGAACCTCGCCGACCAGCTCAGGGTCGAGTGCCGAGGTCGGCTCGTCGAAGAGCATCAGCTTCGGCTTGATGGCCAGCGCGCGGGCAATCGCCACGCGCTGCTGCTGGCCGCCGGAAAGCTGGCGCGGGTAGCTATCTGCCTTGGCCGAAAGCCCGACCCGTTCCAGGAGCCTCAGCGCATTTTCGGTCGCGGCCTTGCGGCTTTCGCCGTGTATGCCGACCGGCGCCTCGATGATGTTCTGCAGTGCCGTCATATGCGGATAGAGATTGAACTGCTGGAACACCATGCCGATCTTTCGCCGCTGCAGGGCGATCGCGTGGTTCGACAGCTGCAAAAGCCGGTCCTTGTGCAGGCGGTAGCCGATCTGTTCACCGTCCACCTCGATCGAACCCTGGTTGATGGATTCGAGGTGATTGATACAGCGCAGGAATGTCGACTTGCCGGAGCCGGAGGGACCAAGGACGACGACGACCTCGCCGGGCGCGACGTCGAGATCGATACCCTTCAGCACTTCCAGATCTGCGAAGGACTTGTGGACATTGCGTGCCTTGACGAGAGGCTCGATGGTGGCGATCTCGTTCATGCGCCTGCCTCCGTTGCCTGTGCCACGACGGCCGCTTCCTTTGCGGGCTTGGCGGCGCCCGTGCGGCGATCGCCGCGGCTGTAATAGCGCTCGATATAGGCCTGACCGATATTCAGGACCGACGTGATGAGCAAATACCAGAGAACGGCGACGAGCAGCATCGGCACGATCTCGAAGGTGCGGTTGTAGATCGACTGCACCGAATAGAGGAGATCGGCCATGGCGATGACGCTGACGAGCGAGGTCGCCTTGATCATGCTGATCAGCTGATTGCCAGTCGGCGGAACGATCGAGCGCATGGCCTGAGGAATGATGATGCGGCGAAGGGCGCGGATGCGCGTCATGCCGAAGGCTTCCGCAGTCTCGAACTGACCCTTGTCCACCGAAAGCAACCCGCCGCGGATGATTTCCGCCATATAGGCGGACTCATTGAGTGCGAGACCGGCAATCGCAGCCGTCATCGGGCTGATCACCGAATTCGTATCCCAGCTCATGAAGGTCGGACCGAACGGAATGCCGATCGACAGCGTCGGAAAGAGCGTTGAAAGATTGTACCAGAAGATCAGCTGCACCAAGAGCGGTGTTCCGCGGAAGAACCAGATGAACAGCGAGGCAAGCGAACTTGCCAGGCGATCGCTGGACATTCTCGCGACGGCCAGCACGAGGCCGAGCCCGATGCCGATGATCATCGCGACGACCGTCAGGCCAAGCGAGACGTAAAGGCCGCTGATGACGGTCGGGTCGAAGAAATAGTGTGCGACGACCGGCCAGCCGAAATTCTCATTATGCGCGACCGACCAGGCCCAGTAGGCGGCGATCGCAAGCGTGATGGCCCAGGCCGCAACGCGGCCTTTGGGGAAGGGCTTGTGGGCATGGGCCACATCCCGGCTTCTCGCATCGCCGGGGGGCGATGCGAGCGTTTGTATTTGTGTGCTCATTTCGGAAGCGTCCCACCGAGGTTGATGCCGGGCTCCTTGATCATGTTGTTCTCAAGGCCCCACTTCTTCATGATGGTGGCATAGGTGCCATTGTCCATCAGCACCTTGACTGCATCGCGCAGGACTGGACCAAGCGGCGAGCCCTTCGCGACAACCGCGCCCTGATAGAGATTCTCGAAACCGTTCTTCTGTCCGACACCGGTCAGTTCCAACTGGCCGTTGGCCTGAGAGACGAAATAGGTGAGCGGCGCTTGGGAGGAGAAGAAGGCATCCGACCGCTTGGAGCGGACGGCAAGGATCGAGCTCGGCTGGTCGGTGAAGGACTGCACCTCGATTGCACCCTTGCCATCGGTCTTGCACTTTTCGGCCTGCACCTGGATGACCTTTTCGGCCGAACCGCCGGCCATGACGGCGATGCGGTTGCCGCAGGCGGTATCGAGCGAGGTGATGCCCTTCGGATTGCCCTTCTGCACCGAGAAGACCACAAATTCCTGCACCCAGTCGACGAAGTCGTTGGACTCTTCGCGGCTCTTGAAATCGCCGACCGGACCGAAGGCAAACTGGTAGCGGCCGGAGTTGACACCGGCCAGCAGCGCCGGCAGGCCACCGACGGTCTCATGCTCGATCTTGACGCCGAGAACCTCACCGAGCGCGTCGGTCAGATCGGCGCTGGCGCCGGTCATCTCGGTGCCTGTGACGATTTCATAGGGAGGAAACGAGCCATTGTTGACGGAGATCATCTTGCCGGACGTGCGGATCGCTTCGGGCAACTGCGCATGAAGCGCGTCGTTGACCGAAAGCTTGGGCAGGGCGGCATCTTCAGCGAAGGCCGTTCCCGAGATCACTACGCTCGTCAGAGCAAGGCATGCAGTTTTCCTGATCGACATTATTTAGTTCCCCTGTTTGGTTCGAATTTATGCGTTTCGTGTTGCGCTCACCCGATGCGGCTACCGTCCACATCGAAGGAGAAGAGGTCTTCCGGCGTCATCAGTTGCGGCAGGATGCCCTGGACGTGAAGCTCGCTGGCGAAGTCGGCGATCATCTTGCGGTTGACCGCAAAGCCGCTGGCCTCCCAGCCGACTGGAAGCTCGGCGGCCGACTTCAACAGCTCGTCCATCATGAAGGGCGTGGTGTCGGCGTATTTGCGGCGTTTGCTCAGCCACATCCGCTGCGATTCGTCGATCAGCTTGCTGAGTTCTTCGATCACCCACGGGTTCTGCGCGACGATGCCCGGTTTGATGCCGATCAGATGCATGCCGGGAACATAGCCCACATCATCGAAATATCGACGTTCGGCACCTCTGAAATCGGAAACGACTTGCCGGAACGGCGATCCTCCGCAAAAGTACCCGTCAGGCATGAAAGGCGTGAAGATCGCGTCCAGGAAGCCTTCCTTGAGCAGGTCGACCATGGGGCGCTCGCCGGGAGCCGCTTCGATGCGGCCGGGCCGGCCGAATCCGTCCAGACGATCGACGATCGGATGCGCTTCCGTCAGGCGGCCTGCATACCACATGGCATCCTCGACGCCGACGCCCTCGCGGCGCAACGCCGCTCTGGTCCAGGTGTTTCCGGAGTCGCGCCATCCGGTGACGCCGATACGCTTTCCGGCGAGCTGGCGAAGTTCGGTGATGGGGCCGTCCTTGCAGGTGATGATGCAACGGTGACGGAAGCCGCGCATGATGAAGTTCGGAATGCCGACGACGCTCTCGTCGCCATCAATGCGCAGCTGCGTATAGCGGCTGAAGGACATTTCCGCGACATCGTAGTGGTCGCTCTTGCCGAGATGCGAGAGCAATGTGCCGACGCGGTCGACCTTGATGTCAAGCTTGGGAGAGGAGACATCGCCGAGAACCAGTGGCGTCATGTAGTCCCAGTCACGCAGGGCAAGTCGGAGGTTAAGGGGCATGGGCATTCACTCGCAAAGACCTTGTTTTCGGAACAATTAAATGTTCAAATTTATCCGATCAAATGTTATTACGTTATTGAACATTAAAAATGGCGATTAAATGAGCGATATTGTCGATGCGGCATGGTTTGCCCAAAAATTGACCGATCGGACAATTCGAGGAATTGCGATTGAAACCAGTGCCTTGATCCGCGCCGGGGCGCTTCCCGTCGGAACGAAGCTGCCGCCGATCCGCGATCTCGCCTTTGCGCTCGGGATCAGTCCGGCGACGATCTCCGAGGCCTGGAGCGAGCTGAGACGCCAGAAAATCATTACCGGCAGGGGACGGAACGGCACCTGGGTGAGCGGCGACCGTTTCGTGGCGAAACCCGAACGGCTCGGCAGTTCCGGCCGTTATGGAGCCGACGTCCTCGACCTGACATCGGCCGTGCCGGATGTTCGGCTTTTGCCGAAGCTTACCGAAGCCATGGCCTATGGAGCCTCGGCCGAAAATCTCAACAGCTACGAGCGAAGCCGCATTCTTCCGGAACTCGAAGAGGCTGTTCGAAAGACCTGGCCATACGAACCGGAGGCATTCCTGGCGACGAACGGGGGCTATAACGCGGTCTACACGCTTATCCAGGCGCTCGTCATGCCCGGTGCTTCCGTTGCAATCGAAGATCCGACCGCCATGCGGCTTCTTGATATTCTGGAGGATCGCGGCGTGCAGATCATTCCGGTCCAGTGCGATCGGGAAGGCCCGCTGCCCGCATCGCTCGAAGCCGCAATGAAGCTGCGGCCCGTCGCCTTCATTTTCCAGCCGCGGCTTCACTCGGTGACCGGTCAGAGTGTCAGCGGCGAGCGGTTGCAACACCTTGGAGACATCCTCGACGGCACGGACACCTTGATCGTCGAGGATGACGGCATTGCCGACATTTCCACGGCTCCGCGTCATTCGCTTGGTGGCCGGTTTGCCGACCGGACCATTCACATTCTCTCCTATTCAAAGACGCATGGTCCGGATCTGAGGCTTGCTGTGCTCTCAAGCTCGCGGGCGATCGTCGAACAGATCCAGTCCTACCGCAGCTTCAGCGCCGGCTGGACAAGCCGCATCCTTCAGGCGGCCACCGCATGGCTTCTGCGGGATCCCGCGACGCAAACCTCGCTGCAACTCTCTCGCGATATCTATTTCCAGCGTCGGGCCGATCTGGTCGACGCCCTGGGGGAACGTGGGATCGACGTGCAACATGGCAGCGGCTTGTGTGCCTGGGTGCCGGTTGCATCCGAACCTTTCGCGATGGTCACGCTGGCGGCGCGAGGTATTGCGGTTCATCCCGGTGCTAAATTTTCCATTCTTCCAAGCGCACATCTTCGCGTGGCGACGGCCATATTGTCTGATCGGCTAAGCGACGTGGCCGACTCGATCGCGCTGGCCGCCAGCCCGGCCTAGCCTTCGGTGTCGCTCCAATCATCCCAACACTTCACCGTGTTCGGAGATGTCAGCAGATCCGCGGTATTGCGCCGCGAGCTTCCGGCAGGCGCGCAAGGTCAGGGCCATGACGGTCAAGGTCGTACCCGCCGTGCCGCCACCGGGAAAGGCGCTGGCGTCGGTCACAAGAAGATTGGGCACGTCCCAGCTCTGATTCCATCCGTTGAGGACGGAATTTTCCGGCGAGGTGCCCATGCGCGCGCCGCCACTTTCATGAATCGCCGCACCCATGCACATGGTCTTTCGGAACCACTTGCGGAACAGGAAACGGCTTAAAGGGTCGGCATCCGGGAAGGCGCCACGGCCCATTTCCCTCAGGCCAAGCGGCGATCCGATGAAGTCGAGCTCGCCGCCGGCACTCTTCACCATGTCGATCAGGGTCATTTCCTGCTTGCGGATCAGTTCCTGCTCCGGCTCATGCATGACGCAGCGGATGTGCGGTACCGGAATGCCCCAGGCATCCTTGCGGCGGGCATCGAGAGTGATGCGATTGTCGGCATGCGGCAACATCAGGCCGAAGCCGAAGAAGGCAAGGCTCGACGGCTCGTTGTCGCCGACCGGTGCGCGGCCGACGCTGCCCTGATAGGCGAAGTCGCCGCGCGGCGCCTTTCCTTCCACATTGTCGAAGCGCGGGACGAAGATCCCGCCCGAGGGATTGTAGAACGGGTCCTGCGGCGCCGAATCATCATGCGACCAGCCGCGAGCAGGCGGAAAGGTTCCAAAGGCTAGGCAAGGCAGCTGGTCCATGAAGTAGCGGCCGAGCGTGCCGGAACTGTTGCCAAGCCCGTTCGGGTGCTTTGCCGATGCCGAATTCAGGAGCAGGCGAACGCTTTCCACCGGCGAGGCGCAGAGGACGACGTTTTCGGCCTTGACCGCATGGACGCTGCCGGAATTGCGATCAACGTATTCTGCGCCCGTCGCCCGGCCTGTCTTCGCAGCTGTGGTAATGCGGCGCACGATCGCATCGTGGCGGATCGTCAGCTTGCCGCTGGCGCGTGCCTCGCGTAGCGGGCGTGGTACGCGCTCGGCGTCCGGTGCGATATAACGCCAGGATACGACATGCCGTTCGGGCGCCTGGCTTTCGACGGTCTTCTTGAAGAGCTCTTCGGCCGGCGTGAGCTTGGCGGGGCGGGAATAGACGCCGTCCGGCAAGGTCGAGACATGATCCTGATTGCCGTAGAGGCCAAGGTGGCTTTCGGCTTCAGCATAGAAGGGGGCGAGTTCGTCATAGGAGACGGGCCAGTCGACGCCGCGGTCGCTGCGGCTTTCAATCTTGAAATCGTCGTCGCTCCAGCGCAGCAGCACGCGCCCGAAACTGTGCAGTCGCCCACCCGACTGCCGGCCGCGGATCCACAGGAAGGGTTCGCCGCGTGGCGTGGTATAGGGGTTCTTCCGGTCATTGACGAAGAAGCGGCTGAAGCGCTCGGTGAAGAAGGCTGCGCGCGCCTGCACCGGCTGGCCCTTGAAGGTTGCCCGCGCCCGCTCCCAGATATTGATGGCGCTTGCTGGTGGTTTCTTGCGGGTGGGATCGAAATCTTTCATGCTGATCTCAGGCCCAGCCTCGAGAAGCAGGACGGATAGACCATTGGCAGTCAATTCCATAGCGGCAAAGGAGCCGGCCGCGCCGGAGCCGATCACCAGCGCATCATACACTTTCTCAGACATGTCGTTTAAAACCTGACTTCATCAATGGAATGGGACCGGCACGATCTCTCTGCTGCCGGGAGAGCACGGCTCAGAGGCGATTGCCATCGCTCGCAAAAAGCGATGCCTTGGAGAGATCGAGACCGATGCCGATGACATCGCCCGGTTGGAGCGCGAGATCGCCCATGACCCGCAGCGACAGGGTCGTGTCCTTCCAGGTGAGCCAGACAACCGTATCGGAACCCATCGGCTCCAGGACTGAAACGGCTGCATGAAGCGCGGCGTCCCCGGCATCCGGGCGGATACTCAGATGTTCCGGACGCACGCCCAGCTTTACCGGGCCGGCCTGCGGCCTTGCGGCAAAATCGTAACCAGACATGTCGAGGGTGAGGTCGCCCGCCTTGAACAGCACCTTATCGCCGTCCCGTTCGATGCTGCCTTGAATGAAATTCATCGAAGTCGCGCCAATGAAGCCGGCGACGAAGAGATTGGCAGGCCGGTGATAGATCTCGACAGGTGTGCCCAATTGCTGGATCATGCCATCGCGCATGATGGCGATGCGGTCGGCAAGTGTGAGTGCCTCCACCTGGTCGTGGGTGACATAGATCATCGTGTTGCCAAGCTGCTGATGCAGCTTCTTGATCTCGACGCGCAGCTCATTGCGCAGTTTGGCATCGAGGTTCGACAGCGGCTCGTCGAACAGGAAGACATCGACTTCGCGTACCAGCGCGCGGCCGATCGCGACACGCTGGCGCTGGCCGCCCGAAAGCTCAGCCGGGCGGCGGTCGAGCAGCTTTTCAAGGTGCAGGAGCGATGCTGCCCGCTCGACCCGGCTGTCGATTTCCGGCTTCGGCAGACCCGCGACCCTGAGGCCGAAGGAGAGGTTCTTGCGCACCGACATGCGGGGATAGAGCGCATAGGACTGAAACACCATGCCGATGCCACGGTCCTTCGGTTCTTCCCAGGTAACGTTTTCCCCTGAGATCCAGATTTCGCCGTCGGTGATGTCTGAAAGACCGGCGATCGCGTTCAGCAAGGTCGACTTGCCGCAGCCGGACGGGCCGAGCAGGACGAGGAATTCCTTCGGTGCGATATCGAGCGACATCTGCTCGATCACCGTATGATCGCCGTAGCTGATCTTCAGGTCCTTGATGGAAACAGCAGAGTGCATTCAGCCTTACCCCTTGACGGCGCCGGCCGCGATCCCGCGGACGAACCAGCGTCCGGACAGGAAATAGATGGCGAGCGGAATGATGGCGGTGAGGATGGTGGCCGCCATGTTGACGTTGTAGTTGCGCTCGCCCATCGTCGTATTGACGATGTTGTTGAGCTGTACTGTCATCGGCAGATTGTCGCGTCCGGCAAAGACGACGCCGAGCAGGAAGTCGTTCCAGATGCCCGTGAACTGGAACATCGAGGCGACCACGATCATCGGAAGCGCCATCGGCAGCATGATCTCGATGAAAATCCGCCAGAAGCCGGCGCCATCGACGCGCGCTGCCTTGAAGAGCTCTTCCGGAATGGTGACGAAATAATTGCGGAAGAGCAGCGTCACCAGCGGCAGACCAAACAGCACATGCACGAGAATGATGCCGCCGAGGCTGTTGTAGAAGCCCATCACCGCCATGGCGCGTACCAGCGGATAGAGAAAAATCTGGTAGGGCACCAGCGCACCGGCCATCAGCAGGCCGAACATCAGGCGTCCTGCCTTGGGGCGCCAGAAGGAGAGTGCATAACCGTTGATCGCGCCGATCAGGACAGAGATGACAACGGCCGGTACGGTGATCTTCACCGAGTTCAGGAAGCCCACGCGCACGCCGGTGCATTCGCTGCCGGCACAGGCGCCGGCCCAGGCCGTCTGCCAGGCGGTAAAGTCGAGGTCCAGCGGCCGGGCAAAAATCTGCCCCAGCCGGATCTCGTCCATGGTCTTCAGCGACGTGACAATCATCACGTAAAGCGGCACGGCGAAGAACAGTGCGGCAGAGATGAGGAAGGCATAAAGGCCGATGCGCGCTGCGGTGATCTGTGTCGGCCTGGGGCCGCGGGGATGGATCATAGCGTACCTGCCTTGCGCAGGGCGCGGATATATCGGGCATAGCGGAAGGGCGCGACGATGATCAGCACGGTTAAAAGCAGGACGGTCGCCGCTGCTGTCGCAAGGCCGAGATTCTGACGCTGGAACAGATTGTCCATAATGAATTTCGCCGGCACCTCTGTTGCCGATCCCGGTCCGCCATTGGTGAGCGCCACAACGATATCGTAGGTCTTGATGACGCCCATGGAGAGCAGCGTGCCGGCGGCGGCAAAGGCCGGCGTCAGTTGCGGCAGGATGATCGAAACATAGGTGCGCCAGACGGGAATGCCATCGATCCGCGCCGCCCTCCATTGCTCGCCGTCGATTCCGCGCATGCCGGCCAGCACAAGAATCATGACGAGGCCTGCGCCCTGCCAGAGCGCGGCGATGACGACGGCATAGATCGCCATGTCGCGGTCGACGATCCAGTCGAAGGAAAAACCCTGCCAGCCGAGCGAACGCACGCTTGCCTGGATTCCGAGCGTCGGGTTCATCATCCATTGCCAGATCAGGCCGGTGACGACGAAGGACATGGCATAGGGGTAGAGGAAGATCGTCCGGAACGCGCTTTCGAACCGTACCTTGCGATCGAGGGCTGCGGCAAGCAGGAAGCCGATAAACAGGCAGCCAAAGACGTAAAGCACCCCGAAGATGATCAGGTTCTGGAAGGAGACCAGCCATTTGGCGGACTTAAACAGCTTGGAATATTGCTCGAACCCGACGAAGGTCCATGATGGGAACAGCCGCGAATTGGTGAAGGACAGGGTCACCGACCAGACCATGGTGCCGAGGTAGGCGACGACCACCGCAGCCCAGGTCGGGATGAGAGCGATGAGCGCCGCGGTCGAGCCGGTGTTCTTCCGTTTCATGAGATCGCCTCCGAATTGGCCTCCGAGTATCCGCGCATGGCAAGAGCACATGCGCGGCTCGGCTTGTCGCGATTATTCGAAGACGGTAGCGAGCTGTGCTGCCGATGCATCGATGTCGGCCGAGGGATCGGCCCAGAACTCGCCGACGAAGTCGGTGAGCGCGCCAGCCCGCTCCGGCGTGATGGTGATCGCATGCTCGGGAACGATCTTGCCTTCGGAGAGGAAGCTCATGCCCTTTTGCGTGCAGACATCGAACCTCGATTTGTCGACGTCGATCCTGGGCGGGATCGAGCCCTTGTTCAGGGAGAATTCGACCTGGACCGCGGGATCCATCACCACTTCGGCCAACAGCTTCTGCGCGGCGTCCTGGTTCGGATCGCTGGTCTTGAGATAGCCGAAGGCGTCGGAGATATAGATCAGGCCGGGCGAGGCCGGGGAGATCGCGCAGCCGAAGTCCTTATCGGCAACTTTGCCTGCCGCCGTGAATTCGCCCTTGGCCCAATCACCCATGAACTGCACGCCGGCCTTGCCGGTGATCACCATCGCGGTCGCGTCGTTCCAGTTGCGGCCGGGCGCACCCTCGTCGACATAGCCCCGCATCCTGCCCAGGATCTCCAGTGTCTTCTTGACGCCATCCGAGGCAAGGACCGTCTTGTCCTTGTCGACGTAGATCTTCATGAAGCCATCCATGCCGACCTGGGAAAGCAGGATCATGTTGAAGACCTTGAGCTCCTGCCAAGCCTGGCCGCCCCAGGCGATCGGCGTCACGCCTGCGGCTTTCAATTTGTCCATGTCGGCGAAGAACGCATTCCAGTCCTTCGGCTCTTCCGTGATGCCGGCCTTGCTGAAAGCATCCTTGGAATAGAACATCCAGCTCTCGCCATGGATGCCCGTGGGGGTCAGGTAGACCTTTCCGTCATAGGTGATGTAGTCGTAAATCGCCTTCGGAATCACGTCTTTCCATTTTCCGGCGGCAGCAATTTCGTCGATTGGGTTGAACAGGCCCTGCTCGATGAACTCCGCCGGATCCTTGCCGACGACCACCTGCTTTGCCGTCGGCGGGTCGCCGGCGACAATGCGGTTCTGGAAGGCGGCATTGGCATTTTCGAAGCCGGCGATCGTGGAGCTTTCCCACACACCGCCGCGCTTTTCGAATTCCTTCTTGATGGCATCGACGGCGCGGCCCTCACCACCTGATGTCCAGGAGGTGAAGACCTCGGCCTTCAGTTTGTCGTCTGCATTCGCAAGGCCGGCAACGCCAAGCAGCATGGTACCGGCGAGCAGGAGCGTCATTTTCTTCATTGTTCCACCTCTTGAATAGGCCCTCTTTGCGGGGCCGTTTGGTTGCAAGGTACGGTTAGCGATAGATCGGCAGCAGCGCCTGCCGCACGAGGGCCAGACCATTGGCGATGTCGCCAACGGGATCGGCTGCGGCGTCGAGCTCGAGAATTGCCCAGCCATTGAACTGGCGGTCGCGAAGCAGGCGGATCCAGGCTGGCCAGTCGACGCGGCCAAGGCCGAAGCCGCAGAAAAAGGCACGGTGGCGCTCGTGGATGTCGGTGCCGATCGGTGTGTCTGCCGGCATTTTGCCGACCGCATCCTTCCAGTGGGCAATGATCATGCGCTCGTGATGGCGATCGACGAGCTGGATTGGGTCGGAACCCTCAAGAATGATATGCGCCGTGTCCGGGCACATATGCACGTAAGCCGGATCCGTCAGCAGCATCAGAAGATCGACGTCGCGGGCAGCTGCAAAGATCGAATGTGCTTCCGTATGCACGGCGAGCTTGACACCCTTCTTGTAAAGGATGGCTCCGAGCCGATTCAGGAAATCGGCGATGATCTTGGCCTGTTCGAAATCGCGTAAACGCACGGGCTCTTCGCCTGGCGTCTGACGCATCGGTGCGCCAATGACCATAATATCGCCGCCGCAGGCCTTGATGAAGTCGGCATATTGTTCGGCCTTGGCGATGATGGCTGCCTGTGCGGCAGCCTCGGTAAAATCGCGCGATGCTTCCAGCTCCGCGAAGAAGCCGGATGCGAGCTGAAGCCCGCGAGTAGAAAGCTCGGCACCGAAAGTCTCCACGGACCCGTAAGTCCTGATCGCATCCTGCCAGTTGAACGGAGAGAAGGTCAGCTCGACACCGGTCACGCCCGAGGCCTGGATGCTGTCGAGGATCTTGTCCCAGAACTGCCGCGGCTGAGACTTCGCGTGTTCGACGATTGCGTCATAGCTGTCGACGCCCCAGAAGCTCGGATGAAAGAAGGTGACCAGGTCCACACCAAAACGCAGATTGTCACCCTCAGCCATTATTCATCCCCTCCATCCAGGCATAGCTCTCCATCGCGAAGAGCGTCTCTCGCGTCGAAGTTTATCCAGTGAATTCAATATATTGGTAATTGGCAATCGATTGCCATGCCTGGATATTAGTCAAGCCGATAAAATATGCAATGCTTTTCTTCGAGTTTTTGGCAATCGTTTGCTATAACGGGATTCGCGAACCGACCAAGGTTGGGGTGCGCCCGGCTAAGTGGATGGACTGATGAAGAAAACCGAAGACAGCTTATCCACGGAGGGATCATCCGCCCTGATGGCCGATGTCGCGCGGCTGGCGGGTGTCGCAACTTCCACAGTCAGCCGCGCCTTGGCCAATCCGGGGCGGGTCAACGAAAAGACCAGAGCAAGGATTGCAGCCGCAGCCGAACAACTCGGCTATACGCCCAACGCCGCTGCCCGCAGCTTGCGGGTCGGAAGGTCGAATGTTATCATGATCATCCTGCCGGGTTCGCCTCACTACGGCGCCTCGCAGATTATCCCTCAAGTTCTGGAAGCCGTGAACCGCACCGTCATCCGCAACGGCTATAATTTGATGATTGCCAATCTCGACCGCGATGAAAGTTCAGAACGGCATATTCTCGACCTTGCATTCGGAGGGACGGTGAGGGGCGCGTTGATCCTGTCGTCGCAGTTGCCGGTTGTCGACAACAGGTCGCTGGCCGAAGCGGGATTGCCGATCGTATCTCTTCTGCTCGACGTGAGCGGCACGTCCGTTCCAAGCATCATCACCAATGACAGGTTGGCTGTGAAAGAAGCGGCAATGGAGCTCCTGGCGCTTGGCCATCGGCGTTTCTTCTATATAGCAGGCCCGACCGGAAACTACCATGAGGTCGAGCGCTATGCCGGCCTCGTCGAGGCACTGAATGGCGCAGGCCTTTCCGCAGATTACATCACGCGTTCCGGAGGAAATCTTACCTTCCAGTTCGGGTTCGAAACGGGCCTCCAAGCGGCCGAGGACTTCGCCCGGCTTGACGAAAAGCCGACTGCAGTCGTGGCAGCAAGTGATGACATGGCGATTTCCTTCATGAGCAAGATTCAGAAGATGGGCTGGCGCGTCCCCGAAGACTTATCGGTCGTATCGTTCGACGGCTCGCCTGTCTGCGAATATTGCTCGCCCTCTCTCTCGACGATCGAGCAACCCATGGAGGCTCTCGGCGAGACCGCGACAGAATTCCTGATTGCCAGGATGGAAAAGTCGGATGAGAAGCGAGAACTGCGCGTCGTCATTCCGAGCCGGTTCATTCGCCGTGACAGTATCGCGGTGAACTCGAAATTGACAACCTGACTTTATTCTCGAGATTGGCTCTCTCTGAATTGTTTGGGTGCAGCTTTCGGCTGACGGCGTCGACAGGCGCGACATCACCTGCCGAGTCCCAGTTCGTTTCTGCGAACATTGGTTGGGCGCCAAGGATCTTGAATGAGCGAACGTTCAACAACCTTTAGTGAAACAACAACTGAGGCATTGGCCGCAGGGCCGATCAGTGCAGCTCGATATTCATGTCTGCGAGCAACGGTTCCAGACCGGGAAGATCGGCGTCCGTCGCCCTGCGCAGTTCCCGCGTAACCGCCGTCAATGCCAGATCGAGAGACCGAGCGCCCAGTTCGATCTTCAAATCTTCCGCCAATGCCTTTGCATAGCTGATCATCCGAGCCAAAGCCATGAGCTCGTCAAGATCATCCATGTCTGCCGCCGCTGCGTGCTGAAGCTTTCCCGACCCCATGACCGTCATATCAATTCTCCAGATTGCGTAGATGACCATAAGGACAGTTCGGTACTAAAGTGCGTGAAAAACGCGTGAAACACTTTATGGGTGCAATGGGATCCGGGCTTTTGAGCGGGCTAGTTGTTCGGACCAAAGCGTGGTTTTCCTGAATTCCCAATGGCGATCTATCGGCACGCGCTGATCATCCGCATCCCGAACAACTTCGAGGAGAGCCAGGGCATCGATCCGCTTCTGATCGATTGCGTGGGTCTTCAGCATGTTCAGCCAGTGCGGCTTTTGCGATGCCTGTATCGCAGCGCATGCGCGAACGATGAGAGCCCAGCTTCTGTTCTTGAAGAAGAGATCTGCCGCGGCTTGTTCGACAGCCAGGCGAAAGGCTTTATCAAAGAGCTGCTGCCTTTCCATCTCGTCCAAAGTGCTTCTCACATTGACCATCGGCACGGTCAGCGGTCTGCCGCCCAGTTCCATCGGTTCGTGCAGAAGCGCGACATCGGCGTCATCGACGATGGTTCCGCTGACATAGTCGTTGAAAATCCGGCCAACGCCGATCATTCCAAATGCTTGGCATTCGGCGGCCCGCAAGGCACCCATGCTGGCCGCGCCCAGAACCGTGACATTGAGGGAGAGAGCGAAGAGAATTTCCTTATGCCAAACCGGTGCGGTATTTTCAAAGCCGCCGTCGACCAAACCGATGACGTTTGCGCCATCTTCCACCGCCCTTAACACATCTCCCTGAACAGCGGGCGACCGCAGAACGATATCCGTGGCAGCGTGGCTTGCTGCATCAGGCAAGCTCGGGCCGATGAAGACGACCTTCACCAGCGCATCGCCCTTGCAAGGGCACGTTGGCCGAAACGATGGAGCCTGTTGCCCTCGGGGTTCTCAAGCTCGGGTATGAATATCTTCACCACCGAAAATGGCAGGTTCGCAGGCGTCAGGGGAAGGGCAATCACCGAGCCGATTCCGACAGTGCGAAGTCGTGTCAGCAGGTCGTGCAGCAGGATGGATATGTTCCCGGCCGGTCTTGTGATGGTGGCGGCAGATACAGAAGCAGGGACGGCAAGAAAGGTGGTGCGGGTTTGTGCCGGAAGCGGCGTCGTGAACAATTCGGGCCAGACATCGTCGCGGGCGCCGCTGATATAGGTCAGTCTTGACTGAAGCGCTTCCGTTACGGCGCGGATTGCCGCCCGCACGGCCCAGGGATGAGCGCCACTGCCGCCCGTGACCTCGATGAACCGGAGCGGCACTTTGCCGTCGATCGCTGATGGGGCGACGAGTGCGGTATAGCAGGGGATACCGATATCACTCGTGATATCGAAGAGTTTCAAGATGAGCCCGGCGGCCTCGATCCTGTAGATCAGGCCTGAGAGCGCGGCATCAGCAAAACTCCTGGGATCGACGCAGCATGCGCAGCGCTTGTCATCGCTGGCAATCTGCCAAAGCACGTGGGCATCGCGTTCGATGCGCTCCAGAATGCCATGGAATATTGCTTCTTCCATGGTGTTGCCCGAGGCAAGACCATCCGACGACATCCAGAACCGGTTATGCCGCGTTCGGTCGAGGAGGGCAGCATCCTGCGGGACATGGATCGGCTGGTCGTGGAGCAACTCGCTTGCCAGGCTCCAGGCCAATTGCTCGTCTTCGCCCACGACCTGCTCGCCGCTTGCGATCAGGCAATCGAGCGGTTCGACGCGATTGCCCCGGCGTCGCAGGTCTCGTGCCGACGAAACCGTGGTGATGGTGATGGGGTCGCCCGCCACCGCACGTTCCAGGGCCTCCATCGCCGCGGAGACTTTGGCGTCGATATCCTCAAGTCCCTTGCCTTGGGCAATGACGATGGAGCGGGAGTTCGGGGTATAGGCGCACCAGACCGGAAGACCGACACGATCGAGATCAGTCTGTCGTGACAGGCGCGTGATGCCCATCGCCTCCAAATAGGGAGCGACACGGGACAATGTGTCCCGCGGCGCACTTGTTCGGTCGGAATAAAGGTCGGAATGACCGGTCAGCGTCGCGCGCCTTAGCCGTCCACGTGGCCGGAGAAGACCGTATCAGCCGAGGAGACGGCAATTGCGAAATCGACATTCTTGATGAATACGCCGCCGGCATCGCGCTGCTTGACGGCTGCCGCCAGATCGCCGCTGGCAGGCACCTGCACCGGTGTTACGGTGCCCGCGGCGATATCCACGAGCCAGAGTCCCTTTTCGCCTGTTACACCCAGTACAACAACTTTTGCCATAATATTCTCCTTCAGGTTTTTGAAAAACCGGCCTTGAAAAGACCGTCTCGGTAAAGCTCTTTTTGCCACTGCTCCTTGAAGGGCACCAAGGCGAGCCATTTCTCGACCTCGAAAGCAGGATTGAGGAGCTCGGCGCGTTGCCGATAAAACTGTGCCCGTTTTCGATCGCCGATCATCGCGCAACTGGCGGCCGCGATGCGGTAGGCCGGTGCCTTGTCTTTCATCCGATCGACATAGGCGAGCGCCTCTTCGTACTGTTCTAGGAAGTAGCTCGCCCCGGCCGCGCACCAGAGGTAGGCGTCGGGTGCGATCGGATTGAGCGAGATCGCTTTCTTGATTTTCTCCAGCGCATCTTGCGGCCGCGATGCATGGACCAGCGTGTCCGCATGGCTATAGATCACATCGGCATAGTGCGGGCTGAGGCTTTCGGCGAGGTCGAGTGCTGCAACGCTGTCATCGACAGCACCCTGGTAAAGTTTCGTCACGCCAAGTTCCCGATGCCCGGCTGCCGATTCGGAATCCCTTTCTATCGCCCGAAGTGCCTGATCTTCGGCAAGCTGCAGCAGGGCGGGATCTCCTTGCGTGGTCAACAGCCACTCGCTGGTGAATGTCCGCGACAGGCCTGTGAAGGCAGGGGCATAGTCCGGAGAAAAATACAGTGCGCGCTTGAAGGATTTCCGCGCACGCCGGATATCCGGCAGGCTAAGCTTGGTAAGCAGACCGGCACCGAGGAGATAGGAATGGTAGGCCTGCGGATCCGCCTCGTTACGAAGGCGAATGCTTTCGTTCCGCTTCAATTGTCCTGAGACGGCGTCGGCAAGTTTCTGGGCGATCAAGCGCCTCTGTGTCGGCAGTGTTTCGACCGCCATGTCGAACCGGGCCGCCCACAAAATCTCGTCTGTCGGAAAATAGATGAGCTGTGCAAAAAGTCCCTCTCCGGAAAGCCGTGTGTCCAGGAGGTAGGAAATCGAATGCCGTTGAACGATGGTAGCCTTGTCGGAGTCGCGGCGGATCTGTTCGGCCGTATGGGGCGCGACGACGGATATGTTGCGCAGGGCGCAGAGCTCGATCGTGACATCCTCGATAAGGGCGTCGGCAATTGCCGCCTCGCGCGTCAGGGTCGCCGCACCCGGGGGCAGCAGTACGAGCCGCGGCGCAGATGTCGGGGTTATGATTTGCGGCATGCCGGCGTCTTGCTGCTCGGCGATGAGACTGCGTGCCATTCCCACGGCTCTCGCCGCCTGCGGGCGGCGTTGCGAATGATCCTCTGCCGTGCCACGAAGGATCGATCGGATCTGCTCGTCACCGGGAAAGACTTCAAGAAGTTGAAGTCCCGTGCGACGCAGAAGGCGACGTTCCCCGTCATCACGAATATGATCTGCAGCCCTGACGAAAATATCCCTTAAGGTGAGCAGGTGCAGCTGCCGTTCGCGCTCGATCCATGCATCGATTGCCTTGGTCGATGCGCTGAGACCGGCAACGAAGCCACGTTGCACGAGATCGCTGACGGCCGCCAATTGTGCCACCGGCTGCTCTTCCTTGCGCAATATGTCGAGATCGACGGACAGGACGTTCTTGTTCAGGCTGATGAAAGGTGGCCCGAAATTCAGTATCTGTTCGTCGGGTCTTGTCGTTGTGTCGCGAATGCGTGAAATCAGCTTCCGCAAATTGAGATCGGCAAGATGATCTCCGGTCTCGTTCCACAAGAACCGCGCAAGCTCTTGTCGGTTGCGCCGCTGATCCGGCGAGCAATACAGATAGGCGAGCATCACCAGAGCCTTGACCGGATAGCGGATCGGCGCTCCCATGTCGTCTGTCAGTCGCAGTTCGCCAAAGGTCTGGAGATGGATCACGAAAGCCCTCAGGCGCCGGTTTCTGGATGAATGACGTCGACATCAGGGTGGGTGTTCCTGGCCAGGCTCTTGGCAAGCGCGACGAGCTTCTGCCGGATAGCCGGGCTCTCGATCGCCATGAAGGCGCGATTGAGGGCTTGGGCGTCCTTCGACGCCAAAAACGCATTCAGATCGTCCCTGCCGTTGCTGACAAGGTTATAGGTGGTCGGCTCGGTGTCGTTTTCGAAGAAGAACTGAACGGGTACGCCCAATGTCTCGGCGATCGTTTGCAGCCGGCTCGCGCCAATACGGTTTATGCCTTTTTCATACTTCTGGATCTGCTGGAAGGTGACGCCGATCCGTTCGGCAAGGGCGACCTGTGAGAGCCTGAGCAGCTTGCGGCGGGCCCGCACTCTGCTGCCGACATAGGCATCGATCGATGTGGGCGATTTGGCCTTCATGGCTGGAACCTCCGGTCACGGATGATCATTGCGAGGTTTGCGTCAAAATGCAACCGAAAGTAATATAATATTTTTGAGATCAGCGCTGCGACGCTAATAACATTTTGCTGAAATTTGGATTCTCTGTATCGGGACCATTCGATTGCAATGCCCGAATGAAGCATGAGAGTAAAAGGATCGACGTGCAAAACCGCAAGGCCTGGGAACAGCTTTCCCTGGTCCGCTTTCGAACGATAAGAGCCAAGCCGTTTTTCCCAGATAAATGCGGAAGAAAGGTGCCTGAAGTTCATTTGCGGATAAATTTCGTTTGCTATCAGGCCCCGGAGGAGATTGATCAGAGGTCTTGCCGGATCTGGATTGGGCACTGTAGGGAAGGTTCTGCACGGAGAAGGTCATGGGCCGGACAATCAAACGAGACGCAGATCTCCTCATCACCGATGAGAAAGAGCCGGTGAAACACAGGCTGCGCGAGCGAGGCGCTGCGGAGCGCCCGGTGGAGCTCGACAATTTCCTGAACTTGCTGGCCCGCGCGATGCTGCATCCATCTGCTTCGACGATGGCGAGCTTTGTCGCGGGTAAAGTCTTTCAAAAGCTTGAACGCACGGGAACGCTGCGCGACAAGCGGCCCCACGATACCGGAATTCCCTCCGGCCTTGAGGCCGCTCTTCAAAACGCAATCGCCGCTCGAGACATTTACGCCGAGGTCGCGCAGAGCGTTTGGCGCCTCGCTGATGCGCTCGTATGGATCAGAGGCAGAAGTGGACCGTTTGCCAGCCTGAATTTCGAGAGGGCCCATGCACACAGCGTGATTGTTGGCCCAGGCGGCTTGGAAGACCGGGCGGATATCCGGGTCGGTCTCACTTACATGGAGCCCTACAGCCGGTTCCCGGATCACGTGCAGCGGTTTTCGCGGGCTTTCCTGCTGCTTTCCCCTTGCGAACTTTCAATAGCCGGAGAGAGCTGGTTTTCGACCGGAATTGGCGGCGTCTTTGCTGCTGAAGCGGGACAGTCATTTGCCATGCGTTGCACCACCACTCCGCTTCTTGCGGTCTGGTGTCACGTTGAAGAGATCGGAAGGTGATAGCGAATGCTGACGCATCCGAACCTGCACATCGCGCGCGCCAGGCCGTTCAATTCAGTAAATTTACCAGGCCATCTGCCAGTAGGTGTTTCTCTGTCGCTGCAGCGCTCCAGATAATAGCAAGGCGAAGGCACATTGATGCCGCCAAGCCGCTGTTGAGGGAGAGTTTCATGACTGCACCGCATCCTCCAAGAACCCATATCGGCAATCATCCACTGCATCCGGAAACCCAGATGCTGAACTATGGCTATGATCCGGAACTCTCCGAAGGCGCGGTCAAGCCGCCCGTTTTCCTGACGTCCACGTTCGTTTTCAACTCGGCCGAAGACGGTCGCGATTTCTTCGACTACGTCTCCGGTCGGAAAGAACCGCCGGAAGGCAAGGGGGCCGGTCTCGTCTATTCGCGCTTCAATCATCCCAACAGCGAGATCATCGAAGATCGTCTGGCGGTCTACGAGCGGGCCGAGAGCGGCGCGGTGTTTTCGTCTGGCATGTCCGCCATCGCCACGGTCCTGCTTGCCTTCGTCCGTCCGGGGGATGCCATCCTCCACTCGCAGCCGCTTTATGGCGGGACGGAAACATTGCTTGCGAAGACCTTTCTCAATTTTGGTGTTTCCGCCGTCGGTTTTGCCGATGGTATCAGCGAAGTCTCGGTAAAGGCTGCGGCCGAGGAGGCAATGGCCAAGGGGCGTGTCTCGGTCATCCTCGTCGAGACGCCCGCAAACCCGACCAATAGCCTTGTCGATGTCGCGATGATCCGGCGGATTGCCGATGTGATCGGTCAGAAGCAAGGCCATACACCTGTCGTCGCCTGCGATAACACGCTGCTCGGCCCGGTCTTCCAGCGCCCGATCGAGCATGGCGCAGACATTTCCCTCTATTCCCTGACCAAATATGTCGGTGGTCATTCGGATCTGATCGCCGGGGCCGCGCTTGGTAATCGGGCACTCATTAAGCAGGTGAAGGCGCTTCGCGGCGCCATCGGCACTCAGCTCGATCCGCATTCATGCTGGATGCTTGGGCGCTCGCTCGAAACGCTGCAGATCCGCATGGAGCGGGCCAACAGCAATGCGAAGGCGGTGGCGGATTTCCTGAAGCAGCATCCCAAGGTCGAGACGATCCATTACCTTCCATACAGTGATCCCGATTCCGCCGCCGGCAGGACATTTGCGGCCCAATGCAGCGGCGCTGGTTCGACATTCTCCTTCGATATCCAAGGCGGCCAGCCAGCCTCGTTCCGGTTTCTGAACGCTTTGAAAATCTTCAAGCTTGCCGTCAGCCTCGGCGGAACGGAATCCCTGGCATCGCATCCGGCAACCATGACGCATTCGGGCGTGCCGGCCGAGGTGCGCCAGCGCATCGGTGTCCTTGATGCAACGATCAGGCTGTCGATCGGTATCGAACATCCAGACGACCTCATTGCCGATCTCACCCTGGCGCTCGACGCAGCGTAAACCTCGTCGTCGCCACGCAACCATGCGATGGCCACGTCAGCACCGTTGAGACCATCAGGGCGCTGATGACCGCGACCGCAATTGGCGCCCTGAACTCGCCACCGATCCAGTGGCGGAAAGCCGCCGGGGCGGCATGACAGCCACCATCGCCAGCGTCCACATGATGATCGGGCCTGGCCGCTCGGCGCAGGCTTGGGTGCCCGCCTCGGTGTGCGGCCCCCAAAACTGAGCTCTTGGCGGGCGATAGCCGGTCTTTTTTCGTAAGCATTCCGTACGAACGCCACAATGGGAACTGGTGTTCGAAAGACGTGCTGGCAACAGTTCCGCTTGATGGTGTCGGGAAATGCGCGGGCAGCCATTGCCCTCCGGGCGCGTCGCGCCATCTGATTGCTCCTGGCAACAGCTTCACAGGAGAGACAGATGGCATCGAACGAGAGTCGCATCAGACAGCGTGCCTACGAGATCTGGGAGCGGGAAGGTCGGCCACAAGGCGAGGACCTGAAGCATTGGCTGCAGGCGTTTCAGGAAATCGCCGCGAGCGCCGAGACGGACGGTCAGTCTGCCAAGAAGCCTCGCTCCAGAAAGGCCGCGGCGACTGACGCTCCTGCGAAGCCGAAAGGCGCAACGAAGGCTAAAGGCGGCGCCCAGAGCGTTCCGACGACAACCCCGCCGTCAAAGCCGACCAAGGCATCCGGGAGCGTCACCAGGCACTGAGCCGATTTGGCCGATGTCATGCGCCGATCTGGAGCGGGTAAACGTGTCTGTGCGGATCACTTCCGATAAGCGGCACTTATCGGAAGTCATGAAGTCAGGTCCCGAAATGCGGTTGCCGATCACCGCGGATATCTAAATTCGCCAGGAAACCTGGGCTCTTCCACACGTGGCCGTCCGCCATCCGACAGTGGCAGGAACGCGGAGCGTGCGGATGCGGTAATCGGCATTGACATAAAACCTACTAGTAGGTAGACCGGTTGTGCGCTTCATTAATTCTGGTGCGTCATCCCCATCGTTGGCGTGTCGTCCGTTTGCGCAAAGGAACCGAGCCTACCAACACTGTCTTCACGCCGAAGATGTGCACCATTATCTACCGACTAGTAGGTAATGGTCCCAAACGTTGCAAGGTGCCTTGCAAGTTTAACCCAACAACCGAGATCGACTATGACGATAAATTCTCTCACAGGCCTCGGCGCCTCCAAGGCGGGTAGCGCGGCTACCGCGCAGCAGAAGGCGATGGTGAATTATGACGACTTCCTCCAACTTCTCATCGCGCAACTGAAGAACCAGGATCCGACCGATCCCGTGGATGCCAGTCAACAACTGGCGCAGCTCGCCAGCTTCTCGCAGGTCGAACAGACGATCCAGACGAATCAGAAACTGGATGCCCTGCTGGCGGGCTCCAACCTTGCCCAGGCCGGCAGTTACATCGGCAGCTACATCGAAAGCGCAGACGGTACGGTCAAAGGGACGATTGCTTCCGTCAAAATCTACAGCGACGGAATCATAGCCACGACGACGGAGGGCGGGAAGATTCTCGTCCAGCCGGGTGTCAGCCTCTCGCAGCCAAGCGGCAGTAGCGCTGCAGCCACCGAATGATCCTGACTGTCATCGAGGTTCTTTGAACCCCGGGAAAAATATGTCGGGCAAGCCCTTGAGGAACTGCCCGATAGATCTGCGAGGTTGATCGTTGAACTGTTGCCTCCGGCGAAAACATGGGGCCTTTCTCATCAGGCCCCTCCTCAAGCAGATAGCCAAGGATACAGGAAATCACCCGGCCAACCATACTTGTTGCCGCTGTTTCTATTCGTTTTCACGGCGACCATCACACCCGGTCCCAACAATTAGAATGGAATGTGGGATTGACAAACTCCCTACTAGAAGGTAGGCAAGCGTGTATGAGTAGTCTTTTGAATACCTATGACGAGATCCTGAACAGTGCGGAAAAGCTGATCGTATCAGGCGGCTATAACGGGTTCAGTTATGCCGACATCGCTGCCGTCGTTGGCATCCGCAAGGCCAGCATCCATCATCATTTTCCAAGCAAGGTCGATCTGGTGCGTGCTCTTGTCGCCCGCTACCGCACAAACGCCGAGACTGGCTTGGCCGAGGTCGAAAACAAGTTTAGCGATCCGTTCGAGCTGCTGAAGACCTATGCCGGTTTTTGGGCTCAATGCATCGAGGATGCAAGCCGTCCCTTTTGTGTTTGCGCGCTTCTTGCAAGCGAGCTGCCGGCCCTTCCTTTGGAGGTCGCGGTCGAAGTGCGTGCCTATTTCCAACATCTCTCAGGATGGCTGACATCGGTCATCGAGCGTGGTGATCAGCAAGGAGCCCTGGCGATCTCTTGCCCGGCGCGCGTAGAGGCAGAGGCTTTCATGGCCACCGTTCATGGCGCAATGCTGTCGGCCCGAGCCTATGGAACGCCTGCTGTCTTTGAGCTGATTCTTGAGCCAAGTCTTCAGCGGCTGCGGCCCCGGTGATCTAATTCCCGGCGAGGGGGCGGCGCGCCGGGGGGAAATGCGTGGTAAAAGACGCCGTCAAAACTCCCAACTAGTAGGTAAGGAACCTCAAATGTTGCGCAGACTTCTTCCAGTCATCATGGTCGCCGGCTTGGCTGCCCTTCCAGTAACGCTTGTTTCGCCAGCGTCCGCTCATGCCGAAGAAAAAAAGGCTGTGCTCAACATCCGGGGCAGTGTTGTCAACCTGGCCGGTTCTACCTTGAAGGTGAAGACGCGCGAGGGAGAAACCGTTGACGTCGCTCTTGCCGACGACTGGCAGGTCGCCAGTGTCGCCAACGCGAAGGTCTCCGATATTAAGACCGGAGACTATGTGGGCATCGCGTCCCTGCCGAAGGAGCAGGGTGGAGACGGCGCTCTTGAAGTTCTGATCTTTCCGCCTGCGCTCAAGGGAGCCGGCGAGGGAAGCTTCGGCTGGGACCTCAAGCCGAACAGCAGCATGACCAATGCCACCGTCGCCGATGCGGTCAAGGACGTCGACGGGCGCACCGTTACCGTGTCCTACCACGGCAAGGAAAAGAAAATCTCCATTCCGGACGGTACGCCGGTCGTGACCATCGCCCCGGCAACCAAGGAGGACCTGGTCGCAGGAGCGGTCGTGTTCATCCCGACCGAGAAGGCTTCGAGCGGGACGGTCGCGCATCGCGTTATCGTTGGCAAGAATGGCGTGGTGCCCCCCATGTGAGCCACGTCGCCGCCGGTCAGCTTCCGCCCATTGGCCGACCGGCGGCATCCCGCTGTTCATTGCAACAAGCAACAATCCAGCCTGACCGGAGGGCCGCATCCATGAGCGACAGTCCTGACAACGACAAGATACAATATCCCCGGACCCTGATGATCCATCGTCATTCCCTGGTCACGCGGCTGGCGCATTGGCTGAACGTGATCTGCCTGAGTATCCTGCTCTTGAGCGGATTGCAGATTTTCAACGCTCATCCCGAACTTTACTGGGGCCACTATGGTGCAGACGGAGATCCGTCTGTCCTGACGATCGGCTCGAGCGGACAGGGCGAGGATATGCGCGGTTTCGTCCGGATCGCTGGTGTCGAAGTGCCGACGACCGGTGTCCTTGGCGTCTCGACCTTTGAGGGAGATCCAACGCCGCGGGCGTTTCCAGCTTGGGCGACGATCCCGTCGTTTCAGGATCTCGCAACCGGCCGCCGCTGGCACTTCTTCTTTGCGTGGCTATTTCTCGTCAACGGCATTTTCTACCTCGGCTTCAGCGTCCTGACCGGCCATTTTCGACGTGACCTGGCCCCGGCGCGCAGGGACCTTTCCCCGCGTCATCTGTGGCACGAACTCCTCGACCACGCGCGTCTGCGTTTCCCGGAAGGGGAACAAGCAAGGCACTATAACGTGCTCCAAAAGCTCACCTACCTCGCTGTGATCGTCATCCTGCTGCCGACGATGTTGCTGACCGGCCTGACGATGTCCCCCGGCTTTGATGCCATCGTCCCGAGCCTGGTGGATGTATTCGGTGGGCGTCAGTCGGCGCGCACGATCCACTTCATGACCGCAACGCTTCTCGTGCTCTTCGTGCTCGTGCATGTGGCGATGGTCGTGCTGTCGGGAACCTGGAACAATATGCGCTCGATGATCACGGGTCGCTATGCCATCAGAGAGAAAGGTCCACATTCATGACGCGTAGCTTCCTGACCCGCAGGCGTTTTCTGATCGGGAGCACGCTCGGCGCCTCTGCACTCACGCTCGCCGGCTGCGACATACTAGAACAGAATACGGCTGTGGGCAGCGTTATCCGCTCGGCCGAAAATCTGACGATGAAGGCACAAAGACTTCTGCAGGGGCGGGATGCTCTGGCTCGCGAGTTTGCCGAGACGGACATTTCTCCGTCTTTCAGGGTAAACGGCACGAGCGCACCAGACGGCGAAGACTACGCCGAGTTCGCCGAAGACAAATTCGCGAAATGGCGATTGAAGATCGACGGCCTCGTCGATCGGCCCCAGGAATTGTCCCTTATTGACCTTAAGAGGCTTCCGGCTCGCACCCAGATCACCCGTCACGACTGTGTCGAGGGGTGGAGCGCGATCGGGAAATGGACGGGCTTACCGCTTGGAGCTGTCTTGAGCTCGGTGGGGCTCAGGCCGAACGCGCGATTTGCGGTCTTTCACTGCGCCGACGAGTTGGAGAAGACGCTGGATGGAAGTGGCCGCTACTATGAGAGCATCGACCTCATCGACGCGTTCCATCCGCAGACCATCCTTGCCTATCAGATGAACGGGAAGGATTTGACTGTCGGACACGGCGCGCCGCTGCGTCTGCGGGTCGAACGGCAACTTGGCTACAAGCAGGCCAAATACATCATGCGCATTGAGATCGTCGACAGCTTTGCCAGCTTGTGGGGCGGTCATGGCGGCTTCTGGGAAGACCGCGGCTACGAGTGGTACGCGGGGATCTGAGCGATCCGAATTCAGCCTGGACACAAGGAGGTCTAACAATGAGCACGTGAGCCCTTGCCCTCGTACGATGATCGTCTTGTGTTGAAACCATCCTAAGGGGCGACGTTGGATCTTTGCCTTCAGCCACTCAAAGCCAGTTGATCCGTTTGAGGACCATCAGCGTTGCGACGGACGTGATCGCGACGAAGGCAACGATGATAATGAAAGCCCAGGTGTCGTTGACGCCAGGGATACCGCCAACATTCATGCCGAAAAGGCCGGCCACCACGCTTGGCGGCAACAGCAGAGCGGCGAGTGCGGCGAGGCGATTGGAGTTGCGGGCAATGCGCTCGCTGATGACCGTGGACAGATCGTCATGAAGAATGCCGGTACGGTCGCGGATGGCGTCGAGATATTCGATGAAGCGCATCAGCTTATCGATGACCTCGCGGAAACGCAGCTTATCACGCTCCTTCAGCCACGGGGCGTCATCATGCTCGATGCGGTTCAAAGCGTCGCGCTGAGGTGCGAGGTAGCGGCGAAGCTGCACGGAGCGGCGGCGAAGCTGCTTCAGCCGCTCGCGGACTTCGCTCGCTTCGCCGTGAAAGATCAACTCATCCAGCTCGTCGACCTCTTCGTCCATCGTGTCGAGCACCGGCTCAAGGTCGCGGACCAGCTTTTCGCTGACGAGAGCAAGGAGTTCCCCCGTCTGTTTTGGGCCTTTGCCCTTGTCCAGGGCGAGGCGAATATCGCGCAAGGCGGTTATATAGTGGCCGCTGTCGCGCAGGGTCACCAGCCGGCGCTGATCGGCCCATACGTGAAGGGGAACGAGATCGATTTCGGAGGGCGTGGCTTTTGCTTCTTCGGGCGGCGTGGCGCAGACGCCGCGAAGAATGATCAGCAGCCCGTCATCGATGGCTTCAACGCGCGGGCGCGTTTCCTCCTCCAATAAGGCTTCGGCAACGAGCGGATCGAAGCCGCCTCTCGTCGTCACCCATTCGGCAGCGGCCGGATGATCACGTTCGAAATGCAGCCAGATGACGCCATCATCTGGCGTCCACCGACGCACTGCTTCCATGTCGAGGGTGCGACAGCCGCCGTTGCCGTCAAGAAGCACGGCGAAACGCAAACCCGGCTCGGCGCCGTAACTTGCAACGCTCATGACCTGCTCGTGCATGAGTAACCTCCAGCCGCCAAAGCCCACCTCCCAAACGCAGAGCAATAGCTTAACGCGTTGCGGCCGGGCGGCAAGACGGTCAGTGTCTTGAGAATATAGCTGCCGGCATCACAAACGGTCGGATCCGTGCGATCTCTTAAGTGACCGGTCATGGTGACCACCGGGTCTGTCGCCGGATGCATTCGGTCTTCAACCGATCTCTTACCGGCCGCGGCCGATGCTCGCATACATCCCGGTCGTGCGAAATTCGGTCGGCGTGATGCCGTAGACGCGCCGGAAGACCTTGGCGAAATAGTTTGCATCCTCGAAGCCGCACATGATCGAGACTTCCTTGACCGGCAGGAAATCCGCCTTGGTCAACAATTTTGCGGCACGCTGCAGGCGCTGCTGCAGCACATATTCGGCGGGCGGCACGCCTTCGCTTTCGGCAAAGCTACGCGAGAAATGTGCGCGGCTGAGGCCAACGATCGCCGCAAGCTCGCTGACCGGCAGCGGTTTTTCCAGATTGGCGTTGATATGGTCGGTCACCGGTTGCATGGCGCTTTGTTCGGCCATGGAGGCGGAGGCGCCGAAGATGTCATCATAAAGCGCCATGGCGGCCTCATAGGCGACCGCCGAGGCTGAACCTGGCGTGTTTGCACCTTTGACCAAGCGCAGGCTGCAGTCCGCCAGATGATCGATGGTCGATTGCTGCAGCTTAAAGACCGGGCCTGCCAGCGCCAGAACCATCTTGTGGATGCGCAGCGTTTCTTCGCCATTCATCGAGATCCAGAAATATTCCCATCGCTCGCCCTTTTCCAGCCAGTAGCGGTGATTGTGCGGCACGAGCACCATCATCGTGTCGCCGCTCTGGAGCTTGTAATTGCGATTCTGGTAGCGCAGGCGGCCGGTGCCGCTGATCGTATGCTGCAGCACCGTGAAGGGCGTCAGGCCACGCTTTCTGCCATCCCAATCATAGGTCTCGTTTTCACGCACCTCGTAACCGGCGCTTGTCGGCATCGCATGCAGACGCTGGCGTCCGCGCGGTAGCGAAACGGTTCTCATCGACTGTCCATTGGCGATCAAATCCTGCAGCACAAAATTACCCTCGAAAGCATAATCCTTCTCTGGCCGCTCCTGCGAATATGCGCATAATCCTTTTCCACAAGAGGAAGAGATCGCGGTCGAAAGAACGGCCGGGAGGAATACAGGCACCATTTTCCAGTATTTTCAGACGGTATGCGCAAGCATGCCGCCTAGCCTCCTTAGCTGTCTTTCTACCTAGCATTTGATCGGATCGAGGTGAAGGATATGAGTTTCAAAATCGCTATCATCGGAGCAGGCAGCGTCGGGTTCACCAAGAAGCTGTTCACCGACATTCTCTGCGTGCCGGAATTCAAGGACATTGAATTCGCGCTGACCGACCTCAGCGAACATAACCTCCAGATGATCAAGGCAATTCTCGACAAGATCGTCGAGGCAAACAAGCTGCCGACGAAGGTGACGGCGACGACAGATCGTCGCAAGGCGCTGGAAGGCGCGCGTTATGTCATCAGCTGCGTACGTGTCGGCGGGCTCGAAGCCTATGCCGATGATATCAGAATTCCCCTGAAATATGGCATCGACCAGTGTGTCGGCGATACGATCTGCGCTGGCGGCATCCTCTACGGCCAGCGCAACATCCCCGTCATTCTCGACTTCTGCAAGGATATCCGTGAGGTCGCAGCACCGGGTGCGAAGTTCCTGAACTATGCCAACCCGATGGCGATGAACACCTGGGCGGCTATCGAATATGGCAAGGTCGATACGGTCGGTCTCTGCCACGGGGTCCAGCATGGCGCCGAACAGATTGCCGAAGTGCTCGGCGCCAAGTCACACAGCGAACTCGACTACATCTGCTCGGGCATCAACCATCAGACCTGGTTCGTCGATCTGCGTCTCAACGGCCGCAGGATCGGCAAGGACGAGCTGATCGCCGCCTTCGAGGCGCATCCCGTCTATTCGCAACAGGAGAAGCTGCGCATTGATGTGCTGAAGCGCTTCGGCGTCTATTCGACCGAGAGCAACGGCCATCTCTCCGAATACCTACCCTGGTACCGCAAGCGGCCGGAGGAAATTACCCGCTGGATCGATATGTCCGACTGGATCCACGGCGAGACTGGCGGCTATTTGCGCCACTCGACCGAGACCCGTAACTGGTTCGAGACGGAATTCCCGCAATTCCTCGCTTCGGCCGAAAAGCCGATCGATCCATCCAAGCGCTCCAACGAACATGCGAGCCATATTCTCGAGGCGCTGGAAACCGGTCGCGTCTATCGCGGCCACTTCAACGTCAAGAACACCGGCGTCATCACCAACCTGCCATCCGATGCCATCATCGAGTCGCCCGGCTTCGTCGATCGCTTCGGTATCAACATGGTCTCCGGCATCACCATTCCGGAAGCCTGTGCTGCGACCTGCATCTCGTCGATCAATGTCCAGCGCATGTCGGTGCATGCAGCGATTTCCGGCGATATCGATCTCCTGAAGCTCGCCGTGCTGCACGATCCGCTGGTCGGTGCCGTTTCGACGCCGGAAGAGGTCTGGCAGATGGTTGACGAGATGGTCGTTGCCCAGGCCCGCTGGCTGCCGCAATATGCGCATGCTGTGCCAGCCGCCAAGGAGCGGCTTGCCAATTCCAAGGTCAAGACGAGAGAGTGGGAAGGGGCCGCGCGCCGCAATGTCCGCTCAATTGAGGAGCTTCGCGTTGAAAAGGCAGCGCTGAAGCAGGCCGTCTAAAATCAGGGTGAAGGAGGCTGCGGCGGCTCTTCGGGAGGAAGGTCGCCCGCGCACAAGCTTCCTCCACCGTCGTTTGAGGAGAAGCGGAGACGCGTACAAGCGCTCCGGAACAAGAGGGAGAGACGATGACGAATTTCCGTAAGATCGGCATCCTGGCAGGACTGGCGCTTGGCGTTTCAGTCGTGGCCCTGAATGCCTACGCGTCCGAGCCGACAGTGCCGCCGGCTCCGCCGGCTTTCCCGGCGGAAGGCAAGATCAAATATGTGTCCCGCGACTCCATCCTGGAGTTCAAGGCGCTGCCGGAATATCACGAGCCGGACTGGGTGACGAAGAATTTCGTCGATAGCGGCAAGCTGCCGGCGGTCAAGGATCGCCTGCCCAAGGAGCCGATGGTCTTCAAGACCGAGAATATGCCTGACGGCATCGGCGTCTATGGTGACGTGATGCGCCATGTCATCGGCGGCCGGCCGGAAGGCTGGAACTATGGTGCGGGCCAGACGCAGGGCTGGGGTGGCATCGATATCGGCCTCTCCGAATGCCTGACGCGCACCGCCCCGCTCTTCCAGGTGGAAGCCAAGGATACCGAGCCGTTGCCGAACCTCGCCAAGGGCTGGGAGTGGTCGCAGGACGGTCACAAGCTGACCATGCACCTGATCGAGGGCGCCAAGTGGTCCGACGGCGCGCCCTTCAATGCCGATGACCTCATGTTCTACTGGGAAGACGAAGTCATCGACCCGAACGTTTCGCCGCTCGGCGGCGGTGCATCGCCGGAAGCCTTCGGCGAGGGAACGACGCTCACGAAGATCGACGACTACACGGTCGAATGGACCTTCAAGGAAGCCTTCCCGAAGCAGTACCTCTATACGATGGCTTATCCGAACTTCTGCCCGGGTCCGTCGCATATTCTTAAACCCCAGCACCCGAAATATTCGAAGAACACCTACGATCAGTTCAAGAACGCCTTCCCGCCGGAATATATGAACATGCCGGTCATGGGCGCCTGGGTGCCGGTCGAATATCGGCCTGACGATATCATCGTCATGCGCCGCAACCCCTACTACTGGAAGGTCGACGAGAAGGGCAATCAGCTGCCCTATCTCAACGAGCTGCACTACAAGCTCTCGACCTGGGCCGACCGTGACGTGCAGGCCGTTGCCGGTTCTGCCGACTTCTCGAACCTCGAGCAGCCGGAAAACTTCGTGGCCTCGTTGAAGCGTGCCGCCGAAAAGACCGCTCCGGCGCGTCTCGCCTTCGGCCCACGCCTCATCGGCTATAATCTTCGCATGAACCTTTCGGCCAATGGCTGGGGTGATCCTGATGCCCGCAGTCAGGCGATCCGCGAACTCGACCGCAACGAGGACTTCCGCAAGGCCGTGACCATGGCGGTTGACCGCAAGGCGATCGGCGACTCCCTCGTCAAGGGACCGTTCACGGCGATCTACGCAGGCGGCCTTTCCTCCGGCACGAGCTTCTATGATCGCAACTCGACCGTCTACTATCCCTTCGATCTAAAGGGCGCCAAGTCGCTGCTCGCCAAGGTCGGCCTGAAGGATACGGATGGCGATGGCTTCGTGAACTTCCCGGCCGGAACAGCTGATGGCAAGAACGTCGAGATCGTGCTTCTCGTCAACAACGACTATACCACCGACAAGAGCCTTGCCGAAGGCGTCGTCGGTCAGATGGAGAAGCTCGGCATCAAGGTCATCATCAATGCTCTTGCTGGTCCCAAGCGCGATAGTGCGCATTATGCCGGCCAGTTCGACTGGCTGATCCAGCGCAACACGACCGAGCTCGCCTCCGTGGTGCAGAACACCGAACAGCTTGCCGCTGTCGGCCCACGCACCAGCTGGCACCACCGCGCCGGCAAGGATAATCAGCTCGACCTCCTGCCTTATGAAAAGGAGCTCGCCGACATCGTCAACAAGTTCCGCACGAGCCAGGACAATGACGAACGCGTGGCACTCATGAAGCAGTATCAGAAGACGGCCACCGAACATGTGGATACCGTCGGACTGACGGAATATCCGGGCGCGCTGATCATCAACAAGCGCTTCTCGAACATTCCCGCGGGTACGCCGATCATGATGTTCAACTGGGCCGAGGATTCCGTCATCCGCGAGCGTCTGTGGGTGGCTGCCGACAAGCAGGGCAAGTACGAACTCTTCCCTCAACAGCTTCCCGGCAAGCCTGGAGACAAGGGTCCAATAAACTAAGAGCAATTCCCAGCAAAAGTGCGCAGCGGTTTTGCGTCTGGGATTGCATAAAAACAAAGAGATCGAGCATCTCCATGGCTCGAAGAAAAATGGAGATGTTCGAGGAGCTCCCTCCCGAACGACAAGAGCTTCCGGTCGCGCGTGCTGCGCGCGGCCGGTCAGAATCAACAAGCCGGCCGCGCTGAGACGAGCGACTGGCGGCAAGGAGAAGCGAACCGTCTGATGCTACGATTCCTGCTCATGCGCATCGCCTCGGCGATCCCCGTCCTCTTCATCCTGAGTGTGGTGACCTTTGCCATCATCCAGGCGCCGCCTGGAGACTATGCCGACTATATCCGTTCGCAATTGATCAATCAGGGCGGAGCTTCCTTCGCCCAGGCGGATGCCCAGGCTCAGGCCTACCGCATCGAACATGGCCTCGATAAACCGATGGTCGTCCAGTACGTCAACTGGATCACGGGAATCGTGACCAAAGGCGATTTCGGCTACAGCATGTTCTACAACAAGCCGGTCGCTGACGTGGTCGGCGAGCGCCTGCCGCGCACGCTGGCCCTGGCGCTGGTCTGCCATATCTTCGCATCGATCCTCGGTATCAGCTTCGGCATCTGGGCGGCGACCCGCCAATATAGCTGGATCGACAGCCTGCTCTCCGGCATCTCTTTCCTCGGCATGACGGTGCCGCGCTTCTTGATGGCGTTGATTATCGTCTATCTGCTGGTCTTCCAGTTCAACGTCACGGAAATTGGCAGCTTCTTCTCGCCGCAATATGGCGGGGCGCCTTGGTCCTGGGCGAAATTCATGGATCTCGTCAGCCATGTCTGGCCGGTCGTCGCGATCGCCACTTTCGGCGGGCTTGCCTACAACATGCGCGTCATGCGCGGCAATCTGCTCGATACGCTGAATGCCCAATATGTCGAGACGGCGCGTGCCAAGGGGCTTTCGGGCGGCGCGGTCGTCATGCGTCACGCCGTTCCAAACGCGTTGCATCCGCTCATCATGTATCAGGGCGTCGTGCTCCCCTACATGCTGACCGGCGAGATCGAAACCGCGATCATCTTCGCCCTGCCGACTGTCGGGCCGGCCATCGTCGGCTCGATGGCGATCGGTGACGTCTATGTTACTGCGACTTTCATGCTGGTTCTGTCGGCCACGCTGATCGTCGGCAATATCATCGCCGACATGCTGCTTGCCATGCTCGATCCGCGGGTCCGTCAATATGGAGGAGCCTGATATGTTTGCCTTCGACTCTTCCCCGCCGCCACCGCATGAAGAGGCGGTCAAGAATACCTACCATGGTAATGAGAGCTATATGGCGCTGGTCTGGCGCCGGCTGCGGCGCTCCTGGACCGGCATGATCGGCCTGATCCTCGTCGGCCTCTTGATCATCATGGCTGTCTTTGCCGATTTCTTTGCGCCGATGGACCCGAAGGCGACCGATGTCGGCTTTGCGCCGCCGCAGCTCATCAGCATCCATGACAAGGAGGGCAGTCTCGTCTGGCCGCGCGTCTATGCGCTGGCGGATTCCGAAGAACTCGATCCGGTTACCTTCCAGCCGGTCGTCGGCTTGGATTATGACAATCCGCGTCTGCTCGGCTTCTTCGTCAAGGGTTCGGACTACAATCTGCTCGGTCTCATCCCCGCCAATCGCCATTTCTTCGGCACGGTCGATGGCGAGCCGGTGCATTTCCTCGGCACCGACAAGTTCGGTCGTGACGTTCTGTCGCGTGCCATCATCGGCTCGCGCATCTCGCTGATGATCGCACTGACGGTGGTCTTCATCGTCACTGTCGTCGGCACGACGGTCGGCATGGTCTCGGGCTATTACGGCGGAGCCTTCGATGTCTGGGTGCAGCGTTTCGTTGAGCTGGTGCTCGCCTTCCCGCAGTTGCCGCTTTATCTGGCGCTGACATCGCTGATCCCGATCACTGCGCCGACCAACGTCTTCCTCGCCTTCGTGATCTTCGTCATGTCGGCGCTTGGCTGGGCGCAGATGTCGCGCGAGGTGCGCGGCAAGACGCTGGCGCTGGCGCGTATCGAATATGTGCGGGCGGCAATGGCGGTCGGCGCGACCGACCGGCGCATCATCTTCCAGCATATTTTTCCGAATGTGATGAGCCATGTGATCGTCGCCGTCACCATCCATATTCCAAGCGTCGTGCTGCTCGAATCCTTCCTCGGTTTCCTCGGCTTTGCCGTAAAGCCGCCGCTGATTTCCTGGGGTCTGATGCTGCAGGATACGGCCAATTATTCCGTCATCGGCACCTATCCCTGGATTCTAGCCCCGGTTGCCTTCGTGCTCGTCACCGTCTTTGCGTTCAACGCGCTGGGCGATGGTCTGCGCGATGCAGTTGATCCCTATTGAGGTGTTGAAGATGGCCCTTGCTCTCGTCAGTTCTTTCGCTCCTCCCGTCCGCCATGATCATGACGGCCGCAAGGAAAGTCCGATCATCGATGCGCGCAATATCGGCGTGAACTTCAAGGTCGAGCATGGCACGGTCGAAGCCGTAAAGGATATATCCTTCCAGCTATACCGCGGCGAGACGATCGCCATCGTCGGTGAATCCGGCTCCGGCAAATCGGTGACGGCGCGCACCGTCATGGGGCTTCTTTCCAAGCGTGCGGTGATCTCGCCGAGGTCTACCGTAGAATATGACGGCGCCAATATCCTGAAGTTCTCGGAAAAGGCGCGTCGCAAACTGCGCGGCGACCGGATCTCGATGATTTTCCAGGAGCCGATGAGTTCGCTGAACCCGATCTACACGATCGGCGCTCAGATCGTCGAGGCAATCCGCGTCCACCGCAAGATGAGCCGCAAGCAGGCAGATGCAAAGGCGCTCGAGCTCCTGAGACAAGTGCAGATCCCCGATCCCGAAGCGCGTCTGCGGCAATATCCGCACCAGCTTTCGGGCGGCCAGCGCCAGCGCGTGATGATTGCCATGGCCCTTGCCAATGATCCTGATGTCCTGATCGCCGACGAGCCGACGACGGCGCTCGACGTGACCGTCCAGGCGCAGATCCTCAATCTCATCCGCAACCTGCAGACGGAATTGCGGATGGCAGTGATCCTGATTACCCACGACCTGACCGTCGTGCGCAAGTTTTCCGACTATGTCTATGTGATGCAGCACGGCGAGATGCGCGAGCACAATATAACAGAGCAGCTCTTCGCCAATCCGCAACATCCCTATACCAAGCATCTTCTGGCATCAGAGCCACGTGGCCAGGCCAACCCGCTGCCGGAGGGATCGGATATCATTCTCGACGCCCGCGGCGTGCGCGTCTCCTTCATGCTGCGCCATGGCGGCTTTTTCAGACCGGAGCTGCGCGAACTGGTCGCCGTCGACAGTCTCAATCTCACGCTGCGGCGACACGAGACGCTGGGCCTCGTCGGTGAATCCGGCTCGGGCAAGACGACCTTCGGTCAGGCTATTCTGAGGCTCAATGACACGGATAATGGCGAGATCTATTTCGACCGCCAGCCGATCCACGGCAAGTCACGGGCAGAAATGCGGCCCTTGCGCTCGCGCATGCAGGTCGTCTTCCAGGACCCGTTCTCGTCACTCAATCCGCGCATGACGATCGGTCAGATCATCGAGGAAGGGCTGGTCGTCAACAAGCTCGGTGCCACCAAGGGCGAACGTCTGGACAGGGTCCGCGAAGCTCTGGTCTCCGCTGGCATGCCGGGCAACATCCTCTCGCGTTTCCCGCATGAATTCTCGGGTGGGCAGCGCCAGCGCATCGCCATTGCGCGGGCGATCGCGCTCGAACCGGAATTCATCCTGCTCGACGAGCCGACCTCGGCGCTCGATCTCTCGGTCCAGGCGCAGATCATAGAGCTCTTGCGCAAGCTGCAGGATGAGCGGGGTCTGAGCTACCTTTTCATTTCGCATGACCTGAAGGTCGTGCGTGCCCTCTGCCACCGTGTCATCGTCATGCAGCACGGCAAGATCATGGAAGAGGGACCCGTCAACGAAGTCCTTTCCAATCCCAAGACACCCTACACCGAACGGCTCGTCAAAGCCGCTTTCGAGGTAGCCTGATTTCAGAATGCCGGAGGTTCATATGGCAAATCCCAGAATAGCGTTCATCGGAGCTGGCTCCACCGTTTTCATGAAGAACATCGTCGGCGACATCCTGCAGCGTCCGGCGCTGTCGGGCGCGACGATCGCGCTCATGGACATCAACCCGCAGCGGCTCGAGGAAAGCGCCATTGTCGTCAACAAGCTGATTTCGACACTCGGCGTGAAGGCGAAGGCGGAGACTTATGGTGATCAGCGAAAGGCACTATCTGGCGCTGATTTCGTGGTCGTCGCCTTCCAGATCGGCGGCTACGAGCCCTGCACGGTGACCGATTTCGAAGTGCCAAAGAAATATGGTCTGCGCCAGACGATCGCCGATACACTCGGCGTCGGCGGCATCATGCGTGGTCTGAGAACCGTGCCGCATCTCTGGAAGATCTGCGAGGACATGCGCGCCGTCTGCCCGAACGCCATCATGCTGCAATATGTAAACCCGATGGCGATCAATACTTGGGCGATCGCCGAGAAATACCCTGACATCAAGCAGGTTGGCCTCTGCCATTCCGTGCAGGGCACGGCGATGGAGCTGGCCCACGATCTTGATATTCCCTATGACGAAATCCGCTACCGCTCGGCCGGCATCAACCACATGGCCTTCTACCTGAAGTTCGAGCATCGCCAGCCGGACGGTTCCTACAAGAACCTTTATCCGGATCTCGTACGCGCCTATCGCGAGGGACGTGCGCCAAAGCCCGGCTGGAACCCGCGCTGCCCCAACAAGGTGCGTTACGAGATGCTGACGCGTCTCGGCTATTTCGTCACCGAAAGCTCGGAGCATTTCGCCGAATACACGCCTTACTTCATCAAGGAAGGTCGCGAGGACCTCATCGAGAAATTCGGCATTCCGCTCGACGAATATCCGAAGCGCTGCATCGAGCAGATTGCCCGCTGGAAGGGCCAGGCTGAAACTTATCGCTCGGCCGACAAGATCGAGGTCAAGCCCTCGAAGGAATATGCCTCCTCGATCATCAATTCGGTCTGGACCGGCGAACCCTCGGTTATCTACGGCAACGTCCGCAACAATGGCTGCATCACCTCGCTGCCGGCCAATTGCGCTGCCGAAGTGCCCTGCCTGATCGATGCCTCCGGTATCCAGCCGACCTATATCGGCGACCTGCCGCCGCAGCTGACCGCGCTGATCCGCACCAATATCAATGTCCAGGAACTGACGGTTCAGGCACTGATGACCGAAAATCCGGAACATATCTATCATGCTGCGATGATGGATCCGCATACGGCTGCCGAGCTCGACCTCGATCAGATCTGGTCGCTGGTGGATGAGCTGCTTGCAACCCATGGCGACTGGCTGCCGGAATGGGCACGGCCCAGCAAGGTGCGCGCCGCCTGAGGCGCACGAATAGGATCAGCGCTGGCCGATAGGCCGGCGCTGATCCCAATGGTTCAGGACAACCTGCCTTCGTCGTCGATCAGGGTTAGACGGCAGGGGAGCGCGTCGCTCCATCGCCAAAGCACGAGGTTGAGATCGTCGCCTCTGGCCGCGGGAGCAAAACTTCTGACCAAGAGGCCATGATAGCCATCGGACACGAGCCGACGTGCGAAGGACTGTGTCCTCGCTTCCCCTTTTTCCTTCATCTCGTCGCGCCAGCTTGCTGCGGCAATCGTTTCGGCATCCATGCCGAGCGCCTGAAGAGCGGCCTCGCCCCTTGTGTCGAAGACGCGCTCGATATCGGCCTCGTAGGAGACGAGGGTGGTCGGCTGCAGGCTCCCGACCTGATTGGCTTCCCTGAGCGCCGTCAGCACGGATAGCGACGTATAAAGTGCCGGCATTCCCTTTGGATTAAATCGTCCGCCATAGAGTTCGGCGCCCCGGCCGGAAAGCGGCTGGCGTGCATAGATCGGGTTCAGCGCGCGATAGAGCTTCCCTTCGTAGCGCATTATCGGGGATCAGGCGTGGACGCCGGCGTCGATCGCATCGATATAATCGAGAACGTCCTCCGCCCGTCCGTCGCGGACCAGCTGCATGGCAGTCTGGCCTGAAAAGCCCGATAGTGGCTCGGAACGATACCAGGCATAGGCCATCAGCGCCGAGCCGAAGCGGGGTTCGACCTTGTTGACGACTTCGATCATTTCGCGCAGGCGCTTCTGCGTCTTGTCGGAGCGGAGGCGGTCCTTGCGCTGGATCGCATCCTTGCCGAGCCCGGCGGTGCGGGCAATCTCCTCGCTCGTCGTGCGGAAGGCATCGGCGATCTTGCGCGGTGCAAACATCCCGTCGTCTGCATATTGTGCGAGGCCCATGACCCATCTCCTTGCCGTTTATACTGACGTTATATAGCGTCAAAATGGGCGGCGTTCAATGGCTGAAGCTCTGCTGGTAATCGTTACCAATCATTCCAGCCGCCTTGGAGCTGATGGTCGTAGCCAGCGCGCAGAGCCCTGCCGGGCAGGAACTCCATCGTGATTCTCGAACGGAAGGGGTCTGTTTCCAGAAGCCGTCGTGCCATTCCTCAAGGATAAAAGGATTGTTCAGCGGCCAAAGAACAACATTTCGGCATTCTCGATGAAGACGCTGCGGGCAGGCGTAGGGGCGCTAATGGCGTCCTGCATCCTATCGATCAGGTCGGCGTCATCGGGCATATCGCTCCAGAGCTCGGTATGGGGCCAGTCGCTCCCCCAGAGCAGCTTGTCCGGATGGCTGGCCGCAAGCGCCCGCACCACTTCGGCAAAACCTGCATAACCGCGCTCGCGCGTCAGCCTGTAGGGAGCCGTAAGCTTGATGTAGCCGCCGGGATTATCGGCGAGCCTCTGGAGCGCAGGAAGATGTTGGCGCCATGCGCCGTCGGCGAGCGGTATGAAGCCCAGATGATCGATGACGAAGCGGACGCCCAGATGCGGCAGCCGCCCGGCAAGGTCGTCGATCTGGTCTGGGCTTATTTGAAGCTGCAGCGACCAGCCGAAATCGCGGATGCCTGCCGCAAGCGTTTCGGCCGCAGTAAGCGGTAGGCCGCCCTTGTTGCGCGTGTTAATGCGAACGCCGCGTACGCCAAGTCGGTCGAGACGGGCAATCTCCGTGGGGTCTGTCTCAGGATCGATGACGACGATGCCCCGCAACCGGTCCGGAAAGGCGGCCAATGCCTCGACCAGAACCTGGTTGTCGCGGCCATAGACGCTCGGCTGCACGAGGATGCCCCTGCTGATGCCCAGCCGGTCGGCAAAGGCGATCCAGTCGGCGATCGTTGCGATATCGGGCGTATAGCTGCGCGGCGTGTTCAGCGGTGCGTCCGGCCGGAAGACATGGAAATGTGTATCGATCGTGCCCTGCGGCAGCGGCTTTACCGGAAGACGGGTCAGCGGCAGGTGCGGTAGGCAGAGTGGCGCTTGACTGTCCGCCAGGCTCATTTCTGTTCCAACTCCTCATGCTGGAGGAAATCGAAATCGGCGCCTTCATCGGCCTGCAGCACGCGCGTGTGATAAAGCTTGGCGTAGCCGCGCACCGGCTCGGCAGCCGATATCTCTCCAAGCTCTGCCATGCGTCGGTCGAATTCCGCTTGGTCAATGGTGAGGTCTATGCGTCTCTCCTTGACGTCGAGGCGGATGCGGTCGCCGGTTCTCACGATCGCTAGCGGCCCGCCGGCTGCGGCCTCCGGGGCAATATGCAGCACGATCGTGCCGAAGGCGGTGCCGCTCATGCGGGCATCGGAGATGCGCACCATGTCCTTGACGCCTTGGCGCGCGAGCTTGCGCGGGATCGGCAGATAGCCGGCTTCCGGCATGCCCGGCGCGCCTTTGGGGCCGGCATTGCGCAGCACAAGAATATCGTCGGCGCTGACATCGAGGTCGTCGCTGTCGATCCGCAGGGTCATGTCCTCAATGGAATCGAAGACTACTGTTCGTCCCTCATGCTGCAGCAGATCCTTCGATGCCGCCGATTGCTTGATGACGGCGCCACGGGGCGCAAGGTTGCCGTGGAGCACGGCAATCGTGCCGATGGGCTTCAACGGTTTATCGACCGTGCGGATGATCGTCTGGCCGGGCTCGTCGGGAGCCGCATCGATTACCTCGCCGATCGTCTTGCCATAGATCGTCTGCTGACTGCCGTCGATCTCGTGGCGCACCGCCTTCAAGAGCGTCTGCACACCGCCGGCCTCGTGGAACTGTTCCATATAATGCTGGCCGGACGGCTGTAGGTCGACGAGAAGCGGGATGATCTTGCCGAGCCTGTCGAGTTCGGCCATGTCGAGACGAATGCCAAGGCGCCCCGTGATGGCGGCAAGGTGAACGACGGCATTGGTGGAGCCGCCCATGGCTTGCAGGGCGACAAGGCCGTTGCGGATGGCCGAAGGCGTCAGAATATCGCGCACCGTCGGCGCATCCGGGTTGGCGGCCAGTCCGGCGGCAATGCGTCCGGTCTCTTCGGCAAGCCGCACGCGCTCGGATTCGGCGGCGGGCGCCGATCCTGCCCGCGGCAGGCAGAGGCCCATCACTTCGGTCAGGTTGGCCATGGTGCTTGCCGTTCCCATCACCGTGCAGGTGCCGATCGAGCTGGCGAGCTTGTTGTTGACGTCGGTGATCTCGGCCTCATCGATCTCGCCGGCCCGAAAGCGCCCCCAGAAGCGCCGGCAATCAGTACAGGCGCCGAGCCTCTCACCCTTATGGTGGCCAACGGCCATCGGCCCGGTCGGCAGGAAGATTGCCGGGATATCGCTGCTGGCAGCGGCCATGATCTGCGCCGGCAGGGTCTTGTCGCAGCCGCCAATGAGGATCACGGCATCCATCGGCTGGGCGCGGATCATCTCCTCGGTTTCCATCGCCATCAGGTTACGAAGATACATCGAGGTCGGCGAGGCGAAGCTCTCGTGGATGGAAATGGTCGGGAAGACCATCGGCATTGCGCCGGCCAGCATGACACCGCGCTTGGCAGCTTCGATGAGTTGCGGCACGTTTCCATGGCAGGGGTTGAAATCGCTGTAGGTATTGGCAATCCCCACGATCGGGCGATCGAGAGCGTCGTCCGAATAGCCCATCGCCTTGATGAAGGCCTTTCGCAGGAAAAGGGAAAAACCCTGATCGCCGTAACTCGTCAGCTTGCGACGAAGACCGCTCGACATTGTTCCTCCCTCGTCCCTTAAATTGGGTTCAAACCTAGTGGGATATGCAGGATTGTCAATAAATAAGATGCGTCGATAAGCATGCTCATCGCCGCGATCATCAAATTTAACCGAGAAACATCAAGATAATTCGCGATAATTTCAATTTTAATCTCGCGTTGCACATTGGCATTCGACGGGATAGCCTCTAAATTATCGATAAAATGAGACGGAGCGAGGCATGGCGGAGATCGGACGGAAGCGGGTAGGGCTCATTGGCGCCGGCTGGGTCAGCGAGTACCACCTGCCGGCATGGATGAAGCAGTCGACCCGTGCGGAGGTCGTTGCGATTGCTGACCCCTCGGTGGTGGCCCGCACGGCCAGGAGTAAGAGTTTCGGCATCCCTCGCACTTATGAGCGCGCGCAGGTCATGCTGACAGAAGAAGTGCTCGACGCCGTCGATATCTGCGCCCCGCGCGAGGTGCATGTGGAGCTCGTGCAGTTGGCGGCGGCCAGGGGCGTCGATATTCTCTGCCAGAAGCCGCTCGCGCCCGATTACGACCAGGCAATTGCTCTCGTTGCCGGTCTGCCGCCGTCGATCCGCTTGATGGTGCACGAGAACTGGAGGTTTCGCGCCTATTACCGGCGGCTGAAGGCTTGGCTGGAGGAGGGGATTGCCGGCAATATCAGGCAGGTCCAGTTCGAATTCTTCTCAAGCGGCATGATTGCCGATACTGACGGGAATAGGCCAGCGCTCATCCGCCAGCCGTTTTTCCGCGGGCAGCAGCGTCTGCTGGTCATGGAGGTGATGATCCATCATCTGGATACGCTGCGCTACCTGTTCGGCGAAATGGAGGTGGTTGCCGCACGGCTTGAGCGCAGCAATGACGACATTGTCGCCGAGGATGTTGCCTCTGTCGTCTTACGCCGTCTGGACGACGGGGTGATCGTCACTGTAAACGCCAATCTGGCGGTGCATGGTGCGCCGCCAGCGCCGCGCGATCATCTACGGATTTTTGGCACGCGGGCGACGCTGGAATTGTATGGAAGCCGTCTTTCGGCAACGGGCCATGCCGAGCGCAAGGAGGAATTCGATGCGGATGCCGTCTACCAGGGCGCCTATGATGCGACGATCGCGCATTTCCTTGACGGGCTGGACGGACGTGCGGTGATGGAGACGGTGCCCGACGATAACCTGAAGACGCTGGCACTGGTCGAAGACATCTATCGGCTGAGCCGGTTCGACGCTCAACGCAAACCGCGATAAGATGGCCCGCCGCCGGAGGACTATTGATGCAGACGCTCGACGATATCAGTGAAGACGAGATCGAACACGACGATCTGAGCATCGCGCGCGCGCTTGAGGAAGACATCATCTTTGGGCGACTGGCGCCGGGCACACGGCTCACCGAAGACACGCTGCTGGCGCGCTTCCATGTGACCCGTCATTTTGCCCGCCAGGCGATCGTCCAGCTGGAGACGATGGGCATCGTCGTGCGCGAGCGTAACAAGGGCGCGACCGTCCGCTCGCTGACCCCGCGGCAGGTGCAGGAGATCTACGATGTGCGCGAACTGTTGCAGCGGCAGGCGGCCCTCTGGATTCCCTTGCCCGCGCCCGACGAGCTGATCGCCGAGCTGACGGCTCTGCATGAAGAGCACGGCCGGAACGTCGAAGCCGGCTACCTGCGCGGCGTGCACGAGACAAACGACAAGTTCCATCTGACGCTTTTCAGCGCCTGCGGCAATTCCCATCTCGTCCAGTCGATCGAACTCTATATGCGTCTCAGTCTGCCGGTGCGCGCCAATTCCATGTCGAGTAAGGAATCGCTGCGGATCTCGCACGAGCATCATCGGTTGATGATCGAGATGCTGAAAGGCAGGGACAATTGGGTTCTGGCGCAGCTCTGCGTCGATCACCTGCAGCCGAGCAAGAAGCGCTATCTTGCTTATGTGAGCGAAAATTGAGGTCCTAGACGGATTGATCGGCGATCATGTCGGCCGTCGCCGTTGGCGTGCGATTGCCATCCCCCAGCAAAGCTGAAACCTCGGCACGCTCCGGTGCGCCGAGCCGCCCGCCAAAGATGCTGCATTTCAATGCCGCGGCGGCGGAGGCCATCCGGATAGCAACCTCTGTCGTCAATCCCTCTGTGACCGCCAGCGCATAGGCGCCGTGGAAAATATCCCCCGCCGCCAGCGTGTCGACCGTCTTGACCCGAAATGCAGGCACATGCGCGACGTCAGCTGTTTCTTCGTTCCACCAATAGCTGCCGCGCTCCCCGGCGGTGACCACGATCAAGGCTTGCGGATATCGCGTCTTGAGAAGCGGCACCATGCCAGTGGGATCGTCGATCTGCGAAAGGCTGTTGGCTGCCGGCTCTGAAAAGATGATGTGGTCGGCATGTTTCGCCAGCATGTCGATAATATGAGGCGGCGCGACATCGCCATCGAGGATTGCGGGCTTTCCTGCCGCCCTTGCAGCCTGCAGGACCTTAAGGGCAAGAGCGGGCCAGCGCACATCCACCATGACGGCATCGAAGGCCGCGAGATCTTCGGCGGCGACCTCCCGGACGTCTTCATGCAGTCGCGGATCGTAGAAGGGAACGATCAGTCTTTCGCCATCGTCATCGATGAGGATTGTAGAAACGGCCGAGCGGGCGCCGGCAACCTGGGCGCTGCCGCCGACATCAATTCCGGCTTGTTCGAGCTCCGACAGGATCTGCTGTCCGGTCGGATCGTCGCCGACCGCACCCCACAGGCTTGCCAGACCACCGAGGCGTACGATCGCATAGGCCGCGCTGGAAGCCATGCCCTCGGCCACTTGCAGCATTTCATAGGGCAGGACCTTGCCCGGCGTCTGCGGAATCGTACGAACACGAAACAGCGTATCGAGTACGGCTGCTCCGACGCAAAGCACGTGGCGCGGCTTGCCGCCCGCATCGGAGACGGTCGGGCTCAAGTGCGTCGGCCAGTTGACTTGTCGAAGAGATGAACACTTGCCGGATCGATCGCGATCGAAACCGTATCGCCGTATGCAATTGCCAGCCGTTCGCGGAAGAGGCAGGAAATCTGTTCGCCATTGCAATCCAGCTTGGCGAAGATTTCCGATCCGGTTCCCTCGACGATCTCGGCGCGACCGGCAATTCCACCTTGGCTGGCGCGGATATGTTCGGGACGGATGCCGTAGACGAGCTGACCGGCGGGCGGTGCGCTTTTGATATTTTCCGGCAATGGCAGGATGAGGCCCTTTTCCGTACGGAAGACACCCTCTTCGATTTTGCCGTCGATGAAGTTCATCGACGGTGAACCGATAAAGCCCGCGACAAAGAGATTGGCGGGGCGGTCATAGAGTTCCAGAGGAGCGCCGACCTGTTCGATGACGCCGTCATGCAGAACGACGATCTTGTCAGCCATCGTCATCGCCTCGATCTGGTCATGCGTGACATAGATCGTCGTCGTCTTGATGCGCTGATGCAGCGACTTGATTTCGGCGCGCATCTGCACGCGCAGCTTCGCATCGAGATTGGAAAGCGGCTCGTCGAACAGGAAGACTTGCGGATCGCGCACCAATGCGCGGCCCATGGCGACACGCTGACGCTGGCCACCTGAGAGCTGTTTGGGATAACGGTCGAGCAGCTTTTCAAGGCCAAGGATGTTAGCCGCCTTAGTGACTCGTTCGGAAATCTCCGAGGTGTCGGCCTTCTTCAGCTTCAGGGCGAAGCCCATATTGTCGGCGACGCTCATATGCGGATAGAGCGCATAGTTCTGGAAAACCATCGCGATATCACGGTCGCGCGCCCGCAGGTTGCTGACATCGCGCGCACCGATCCGGATTTCGCCGTCGCTCATCTCCTCCAGGCCGGCAATCATGCGCAGCAGTGTAGACTTGCCGCAGCCGGACGGGCCGACCAGCACGACGAATTCACCGTCGGCAATATCGACGCTGATGTCCCTGATGACGTTGACAGCACCAAAGCGTTTCTGGACGTTTCGAATATTCACATTTGCCATGTTGATGGTCCTTTGAATGCCTGGGTCAGCCGCCCTTGACGGCACCAGCCGTCAGGCCTGCAACGATCTGCTTCTGCGCGAACATGGTCAGTACCAGCACGGGCAGGGTGACGATGAGCGCGGCAGCCGCCAGCGGCCCCCAACTGACCTGCTCGAACGAGAGCATGTTGTAGACGGCGACCGGCAGGGTTCTGGTTTCGCGGCTCGCAAGCACGATGCCGAATACGAAGTTGTTCCAGGAGAAGATGACCGAGAGTATGAAGGCCACGACGATGCCGGGCTTGGCGATCGGCAGCGCCACAAGGCGAAAGACCTGCCAGGACGTCGCGCCGTCGATGCTGGCTGCCTCTTCAAGCTCCATCGGCGTCGTTTCGAAATAGCCGATCATGATCCAGACGACGATCGGCACTGTGACCACCAGATGGATGATGATCTGCGGCCAGAGCGTGCCGAGAAGGTTCAGCCACTGGAACAGCAGGAACAGCGGGATGAGGAAGGACAGGCCGGGCGTCATGCGGGCAATCATGATGACCATGGCGGAACGCTCCGCCTTGAGCCGCGCAATGCCGTAGCCGGCCGGTACGCCGATCAGCAGCGCGAGCAAGGTCGCCCCACCCGTCACGAGGATCGAATTCCAGAAATAGAGGAAGAAATTATTCTCCTCGAAGACTTTCATGTAATTCGACCAGGCGAAGCGCTCGGGGATGAAGATCGGCGGATAGGCGCCGTTGTCGATTTCGTATTTCAGCGACAGGGAGATCATCCAGAGGAAAAACAGGATGACCGGGGAGACCATGACGAGGGCGACAAACAGCAGCCCGATACGGTCGATCGTCTTGCGTTTCATCAGCGTGTCTCCGTGTCGGACCAGTTGGCGCGCTGCCGGATCATCATCAGCACGAAGGAAAGCGCGACGATGATGATGAAGAAGACGACTGCCATCGCCGATCCATAGCCGATGTCGTAGTAGGAAAAGGCAGTGTTATAGAGGTAGATGTTGATCGTCTCGGATGCGGTGCCCGGACCGCCCTGTGTCATCGCATAGATGATATCGAAGCTCTTGACCGCATCGATGCTCCGGATCATGACGCCGATCATCAGAAAGGGCGCGATCATCGGCAGGGTCAGATATCGAAATTTCTGCCAGGCGTTTGCGCCGTCGATTTCGGCACTTTCATAGGGTTCGCGCGGAACGGCGGCGAGTCCGCCAAGCACGATGAGCATGATCAGCGGTGTCCACTGCCAGGTCTCGACCAGCACGAGCGAAGGAATGACACTTCTCTGGTTGTAGATCCATTCCTGCGGCCCGATGCCCACGAGCGACAGCAGGTAGTTGAGAACGCCAAGCTGCGGATGGAACATCATGGTCCAGACGAGCGCGATGGCGACGGGTGTCGCCATCATTGGCATGACGAAAACGCCGCGCAGCAAACCGCGGAACGGAAACTGCGCGTCGAAAATCAGGGCTGCGAGCGTGCCGAGAAACAGCGGGGCGACGACCGCAAGCAGCGTATAGAGAGCCGTGTGCCACAGGGACTCCCAGAAGCGCATGTCCACCAGCAACCGGGTGTAATTGTCCAGGCCGGCAAAAACCACCGGCTGGCCCAAGGTCCAGCTGTTGACGCTCATCCAGAGCGTAAACACCCAGGGAAACACGATGACCGCGGCGATGACGACCAGTGCCGGGACAACGAAGGGCCAGTAGTTCGGAGCAAGCCTGCCAGGCTTGCTCCTCCCGTTTGCGATGCTTTTCGATCGCGTGGTGTACATGCTCACGGATGCCATTATCCCTCGCTTCGGGCCAGTACCGGTTCGAACTGCTCGGTGGCGCTCTTCAGTTCCGCTGCCGGATCGGCGCCGCCGATCATGTTGGTCAGGCCGACGCCGTAGATGTCGCGGAACTCGGTGACCGGAATGATGACCGGCAGCGCGAGCTGCGAAACCTTTGCCGAGCCAGCAACGGCATCGACCCAGGAGCTCGGCATCGTGACGCCTTCGCGAACCTTGGCATCTTCGAGAATCGAATTGCGGAAAGGAACGCCGGCACCTGCCTGCAGAAGGCGTGCGCCCATGTCGTGGGAAATGACCCACTGGCAGAAGAGGTAGGCTGCTTCCTTGTTCTTGCTCGCCGCCGTCACGCCAATGCCGTCGCCGGTCGTCGCGGCCGCCTGGGCCTTCGGTCCCTTCGGCATGATGCCGTAACCGACCTTGCCGACGACGCGGGACTTTTCCGGGTTCTCGATCGGCGGTGCGAAACCGACACCATCGAGCCACATGCCGACCTTGCCCTGCAGGAAGGCAGACTGTGCTTCCGCCCAGTTGAAACCGGATACGCCGACAGGCGCAGACTTCGTCATCAGACGCTGATACATCTTGGCCGCCTCGACGGCTTCATCCGAAGTCGTGCGCAGCTTTCCATCAGCGCCGAGCGGCGTCGAACCATAGCCGAGCAGCAGGGTCGTCCAGACAGGAACGTTGGCATTCTTGAGGCCACGAGCAACAAAGCCATAGGTATTGGAGGACTTGTCGGTCAGGGCTTCAGCGGCACTCGCCATCTCGTCGAATGTCGACGGATAGGACAGGCCCTTCTTCTCGAACAGTTCCTTGTTCCAGTAGACGATCCAGTAGTCCACCGAGAAGGGAAGCGAGCGCAGCACGCCTTGCGAATCCTTGGCGAACTGGAGGCCGGCTTCTGCAAAATCGCTCTCGACCAGCGACGGATCGGTCAGCGAGGGATCCTTGACGAAGCCGCTAATATCGGCAAGCCAGCCGCCCTTTTCGAATTGGCGCTTCTGGACGTGGTAGCTGAGGTGCACGACGTCGAAGCTTGGTTTGCCGGAGCTGAGCTCGATCGTCGTCTTCTGACGCTGCTGCTGCTCCGGTGTCGCCTCGGCGTTGACCTTGATGCCGGTCAGCGCTTCGAATTCGCTCAGATATTTGAGGATCGTCTCGCTGCGCGGGCTCTTGACGAGATTGACCTCGATCGTCGTGCCGGCAAAGCGCTTCCAGTCGACGGCTGCGGAAGCAGGCTTGATGCCGAGCAGCCCGGCAGCGCCGATGGCTGCTGAACCGGCCAGAAAGTTTCGGCGCGTGGGACGAATGAATGATGATGACATGCTGCTCTCCTCCTCTTGTGTGGCCTGCGATCTCCTCACCGCAGGTGTCAGTCTAAATTCTCAGCGCGCGACTTCGCGCGTGGTTGATATGTGCGGCAAGCGCCTCGACGGCCTCTTGTGCATTTCTTTTTTCAATCGCCTCCAGCACACGAAGATGTTCGCCCATGACGGGCCCGACGCGCCCGTCGATGCGGAAGCGCTCCTGGCTGATCAGGCGCATCTTGATGGAGTTGACGCGGTAGGCGTTGGAAATGATGGTGTTTCCCAGCGCATCGATGAAGGCATCATGCATGCCCCAGTCGACAGCCTGGGCGTGGACTTCGAGTTCATGCGAATGATTGCCGCTTTCGATTGCCGCGACGATCTCGCGATGCTGCTTCAGGAGCGCCGCAATCGTCTCGTCGCTTGCCGTCTCAGTGAAGATGCCAACGGCTTCCTTTTCGAGAAAAAGCCGGAGCTGAAAGGCTTCCCGGATGAGGTTGAGATCGATATGGGCAATCTGCAGACCGCGCTGCGGCACGGTCTTGATGAGGCCCTCGGCTTCAAGCCGCGGAATGAGTTCGCGGATTGCGCCAAGCGTCAGGCCGGTCAGTTCGACAAGCCTGCGCTGCGAGACGAATTGCCCGGGACGGACGTCACGCGCAAGCAGATGCCGGGTAAAGCTCTCATAAGCTTTTTCCCTCAGCGTCGGCTGCTCGTCGGCTCCATCCATCGGGTTCTCCTCATACACGAGCGCTATGCTGCCTTTGTGCGAAAAAGTCCGTCAAAGGCAAGAACAAGCTCGCGCCTGCCATCGACGGAAATTGACGTCAAAGGCGGGCGAACCGCAAGCCATGTATCATCGCCTGTCATCTTTGCCACCATGACTTTCACAGCCGGTGTGACGGGATGCTTGAGAAGTTCGGCAACGAAGTGTTCGACGCGGGGATCGTCATTGCCGTCGACGGCCATGGCCCGCACTTCATGCGGCGCAAAATTGGCCATGCCGGAAATTGCGCCCTGGCCGCCCATGCGCACGCCCTTGGCGAGATGCCGTTCGTCGCCAATCAGGATGATCAGGTCGCCATGCTGGCGCAGCAGCGCTTCGGTGTAGGGCCAGTCGCCGGAGGAGTCCTTGACGCCGGTGACGATCGAGGGGAACGCCTTTCGCAGCCGGCTGATCAGGTCGACGCTCAACGCGACCATCGTCACCGAGGGAATATTGTAGACCAGAACGTCGCGTGCTGCGCTGCCCACCCGCGCGAAGACGTCGGCGAACCAGGCGAAAATGCCATCATCGCTCACATTCTTGAAATAGGAGGGTGGGGCGAGAAGAATATTGCGCACGCCCTTGGACAAGGCCTGCGACATCTGCTGGGCGGCATCCTCGGCCGCATCTACGAGCACGCCGACAACGATCTGTCTCGGCTGGATGCCGGAGGCAACGAACGTTTCGAGGATCTGTTCCCGCTCCTGGCGACCAATGGATGCGCCTTCACCGGTCGTTCCAAACAGCGTGACGCTGACGCAACCCGAATCGAGGCTCCGTTTTGCCTGAGCGAGCATGACCTTATCGGCAATCGTGCCGCTGCTGTCGAAAGGTGTCGCCAACGCGACAGACAAACCAAACCCCGTCACCAATACATCTCCTATAAGTCAGTATGTATCGACTAACATGTCAGTCGTTTCCTGTAAACCTGTTTGTGATGAATGTAGGCTTTGGGTGTGGGGGCTGTGGATTGTTGGAGCCGTGTGCGAGCCTCAGCCATAGGCGATGTCGCCGTTGAGGCTGTTTCAACACGTGCACATCAATGTGCGCAAAGCGCGTCTTCGGCGCAGTCCGAGATATCGCCGGCGGACGGGCGATGGTTCCATCGGTGGCTCATGGAAAAGACGCGCGGTCGAGAAAACGAGGCCCGCGCGTCCAATCTGTCAGGGATAATCAGGGAGCGCAACTTGGAGGGTTGCGCTCCCTCTTTTCCTGCCGTCTCACCAGTCGAGGCGAAGGAGAGAAACGCCCTGACGCGGCAGGGAGAAGCGGAGGTCGATCTTGCCGTCCTTGACGGAAACCGATGCCTTGTCATCGATCTGGGTAAGCTTGCCGGAGGCTTCGAGCCTGGCGTAGTCGGCACCCTCGATATCCTGCGGCTTGCCCATTTCCTTCCAGATGCGGAAGGAGTTGGAATGCTGCTCGTCCATGCGGAAGTGCTTGAGCGCCGCTGGGCGATTATCCCAGCCGTCGATCGAGAGGCTGACTTCGGCGGCGGGGCCTGCCTCGTCGTCGTCGTGATAGTGCCAGACGAGAACCGAAACGCCCTTGTCGTCGCGGGTCGCCACGACATTGACGTCGGGCTTGTCACGAACGCCGTGGCTCATGATGTCCTCGATATCGCGGCGATAGTCGCTCTCCGATTCGAGCCACTCGCCGCCGAGCTTGCCGAGCATGCGGAAGCCGTTCAACACCGCCTTGTCGACGCCGTTGGTCGCCAGATCCCGAAAGCCGTCGAAATAGGGCTGGTCGTCGAAGAGGAAGGCCCAGGTGACGGCGCCCTCGATCTCGATATTGGCGCGACGCGACAATTCGTAGGTGCGGATCATGCTTTCGACGACATAGACGCCGTAAAGGGGGCCGTTACGATAGCCATTCTGCGGGTGGACCCGGGCCGAGCAGGCCGCGCATCCCTCGGGGTCGGACTCTCCGATGACGACGGGCAGGTGCCGAAGCTCGGGGAATTCGTTGATGATGGCGAGGTTGGTTTCGATATCGCGCAGCTGCTTGTGCAGGCCCATGCGCACATGGCCGTCATAGATCACCGGATTGCCCTTGGCGTGGAAGGCGATGAAATCGAGCGGCGGCGTGTTCTCGACGACATGGCGCAGGAAGGCGCGCAGGAAGGTCTGAGCCTTCTCGTTGGCGAAGGCACCGCAGGTGTGCGGGCCGCCGACACGGGCCTTCGGCAGCGCACGTTTTACGGCGCGCGCGCTCGCATCATACATGGCGCAGAATTCCGGGATTGTGCCAGTCCAGTAGTGGCCATCGGGCTCGTTCCACACTTCCCAGGGCCAGGAGGAAACGACGTTCTCGCCGTAGCGATCGGCCAGATGCTGCGCCCAGGCCTCGATCAGGTCGCCCCATTTCTTCAGGTCCTTCGGCGGAGCGGTCCAGCCGGTGGTGATCGTCGCATATTTGTCCGCCGGCTCCCATTCATGTTTGTAGGGGCCATCGAAATCGGAAAGCGCCTCCGGCGTGAAGCCGATCTGAATCAGCGGAATGTTGCCGGCTTCGACATAGGCGTCGAAGATCTGGTCGATGATCGTCCAGTCGTAGACGGGATTGCCGTTCGCATCCTCGGTATAGGCATTGGTCGAGCCCCACTTCAGGGCTGGCTTGCCGTCGCCGCTCGTTAATAGATTATGGGCGCGGATGCGCGGGGCGACGGGGCTGAGTTCGGTCAACTCCTTCAGGAGCTTCTTGCCGTGCGGGGAATAGGTATAGTTCGGCTCGTCATAGCCGAACCAGTTCCACAGCGGTTTATAGGGACCTGTCGGCCTGCCGGCGTGAACGTTGATGGTCACGTCATAGGAACTCGTCATCGTCTTTTCCTCTTGAACGGTCATGCCTCAGCCTCCTCCCGAAGGCCAACCGACCAATATGGTGATGAGGTGCGGCTGTCTTGGGAGGATGCCGCGCTCGTCGCAAAAGCTATGCGAAATGACCATTTTGTCAATAATATAAAAAGTCTCGGTTATGTGGCGGTGAAAAAATGCCGGTAATTCCGGGAGTTTCTGGCATTTAAGAAATTACCTGTTGCCGTTTGGTGAAAAATTGTCGATAAATGCTGCGGCGAAGCTGAACGTCTGGAGGAGTCATATGGATCTCTCGATCCTTATGCAGACGCTGTCGCCGGAACGCGATCGATAACGGATTACGGGAAGCGCCCGCCCATGCGGGCCGAGGAGGAGGAGCGTCCGATGAAGTTCCCTAGATTTGCAGTGATTGCCCTAATGTCTCTCGCCGCCCTCCCTGCTTACGCGCAGGATTTCATTGCCGGTATTCCGCGCAACGAAACGCTGATCATTCAGGGCACGCCGCAGCAGAATGCCGATTGGTTCAATGTCTGGGCGCCGGGCGGCGGCGGGGCGGCCAATGTCAACGGCCTGCAGCAACTGACGACCGACACTTTCTGGTTCATCAATCCGGAGGGGGGCCCGGATGCCTGGCAAAATGCGCTCGCCACCGAGCCGCCGGCCTATAATGCCGATTTCACGCAGATGACAGTGAAGTTGCGCAAGGGCGTCTATTGGAGTGACGGCGTCGAATTCACCAGCGATGACGTGGTCTACACGGTCCAGACGCAGATCGACCATCCGGGCATGTCCTGGAGCGCGCCTTTCACCGTCAATGTCGCCAGCATGGAAAATCCCGATCCGCAAACGGTGATCTTCCACCTCAAGAAGCCGAATTCGCGCTTCCACACGCTCTTTACCGTGCGCTGGAATGCCGCCTGGATCATGCCGAAGCATGTCTTCGAAAGGGCCGGCGATCCCCTGGCATTCAAGAACAATCCGCCGGTCTCGCTCGGCGCCTATATGCTGCAGAGCTATGACAAGGGCGGCAACTGGACGATCTGGAAATTGCGTGATGACTGGGAGCGCACCTCAATCGGCATGGCCGCCAAGGAACCGCCGCAGGTCAAATATGTCGTCTATCGCGCCGCCGGCAATCCGGAGGCCCGTGTCATCGAACAGCGCAATCACAATCTCGACGTCATTAACGACATGGCGCCCGAGGGCATGTTTGCCATGATGCGTGACAGCAAGAGCGTTGCCTCCTGGCTGAAGGGCTTCCCCTTCGCCCATCCCGATCCGACGCTTCCGTCCGTGCTGCTCAACACCAAGAAGCCGCCCTTCGACAACAAGGATGTGCGCTGGGCGCTCGCCTTGATGATCGACATCCGTGCTGTCGCACTTGGTTCTTACCGTGGTGCCGCCAACCTCGCAGCTCTCGCTACGCCGCCGACCGGCTCGGCAACGGATGCTTATTATGCGCCGATGCAGGACTGGCTCACAAATTTCGAGCTCGATACCGGCAGCCGCAAGATCAAGCCCTATGATCCCAATATCTCGGCCCAGATTGCCACCATGGTCCGTGGCCAGTGGGGTGATCAGATCCCGACCGATCCGAAACAACTGCAGCGCACCTTCGGTTTCGGCTGGTGGAAGCAGGACGTTCAGGCAGCAACCGAACTCTTGCAGAAGGCTGGTTTCAAGAAGAGCGGCAATCAATGGCTGAAACCTGACGGCACGCCGTTTGTGATCCGCCTGCAGGTGGAAGGCGACGCCATTCCGACACTCGCACGTGCCGGCACGGTCATTGCTCAGCAATGGAGCCAGAACGGTATCGCCACCAAGGTGGATGTCGCCGGCCCGACCAATGGCCAGCGTCTCAGCACCGGCGATTTCGAAGCGGCGATCTACTGGAGCATCGAAACCTGGGGCGGCCATCCGGATCTGTCCTTCTTCCTGGACAGCTATCATTCGGAGTTCATCAAGCCGCTGGGGCAGATCCAGCCGCCGCGCAACCTGCAGCGCTGGCAGGATCCGCGTCTCGATCAGATCATCGCGAAGAACCGGTCCATCGCCTTCGATTCACCCGATGTCGCCAAGGTCGGTCAGGATTTCCTGAAGCTCGCCGTCGAGGAGATGCCGATGATCCCGCTGATGGCCTATAACAAGTTCGCGCCGTTCGACACGACCTACTGGACCAACTATCCGAGTGCCGAAAACCCTTATTCCGCCTCTGGCCCGAACTGGTCGAACATTCGTTACATGGTGACCGGCCTGAAGGCCAATCCGGACGCTCCCAAGAACTGATCGCGTCGATATGGGGAGCGGCCGGGCAGCCGGCCGCTTCCCTTCATGCTATTGGAGGGTGAATGCCATGAATGGCTTTCTGATCTATGCGGGCAAACGTTTCCTGCAGTTCCTTTTCGTCGTCGTCACCGGCATCACGCTCGCATTTCTGATTGCCCATTTCTCGCCAGTCGATCCGGTCGAGCAGACCGTATCGCTGCTGACGAGCTTCGGCTCCACCGACCCGCAGGCGGTCGAAATCCTGCGCGAGTCGCTGCGGGAACTCTATGGAACCGGTGGCCCGCTTCTCGATCAGTATTTCACTTTCTGGGGGCGGGTGCTGACCGGCGATTTCGGTCCCTCGCTTTCGTCCTTCCCGACGCCTGTCATGACGGTCATCGGCCGCGCCTTGCCCTGGACCGTCGGGCTGTTGTCGCTCGCAACGATCATCGCCTGGATCATCGGCAATCTGCTCGGCGCGCTTGCCGGCTATTTCCGCAACAGCCGGCTTCTCAAGCTCACCGGCATCGTCATCATGGCACTACAGCCGATCCCGACCTACATTATCGGTCTCAGCCTCGTCATCCTCTTCGGTTTCATCTGGCCGATCCTGCCGATCAGTGACGGCGCGCAGGTCAACCTCGCGCCTGCCTTCAACTGGACCTTCATCAGCTCGGTCATCGAACACGGCATTCTGCCGGCGCTGACACTGGTGCTCGTCGGCATCGGCGGCTGGTTCATCTCCATGCGCTCGCTCGTCTCCAACATCGTTACCGACGACCATGTCGTCTATGCCGAGCTCGGGGGCGTGCGCTCACGCAGCATCTTTTCGCACTATGTGGCCCGCAACGCCATGCTGCCGCAGGTCACGGGGCTCGCGCTCAGCCTAGGCAATGTCTTCGGTGGCGCCGTCATCGTCGAATTCGTCTTCAACTACCCAGGCATCGGCAAGTTGCTGATTTCGGGCATCTATTCCGGTGACTACAGCCTGGTGCTGGGCGTGACGACGATTGCCATCATTGCCGTCGCCTCCGCCGTCTTCGTGATCGACATCATCTATCCGCTGATCGATCCGCGCGTAAAACTGGGATAATTGCGATGTTCAAGATCCTCAGAGACCTGCTCCGCTATAACAAGGAATTCCTGTTCGGGACGATCCTGATCCTGATCATCCTCGGCTTGATCGTGGCCTCCTTCTTCTCACCCTATGACGAGAATGCCATCTATGTCGTCGCCCCCGATATGCCGCCGTCTGCCGAATTCTGGTTCGGCACGACATCGCGCGGCCAGGAGGTGTTCTGGCAGATTGCAGCATCGCTTCGCAACACGCTCCTCTTCGGCATCATCGTTGCCGTCATCAGCCGCCTCATTGCGCTGGTCGTCGGCCTGGTCTCCGGCTATATCGGTGGACGCACCGACCAGATCATCATGGGCATCAACGATACGCTCGGCGCATTGCCCAACATTCCGATCCTGCTTCTCCTGGTCTTCGTGTTGCGCGACCAGATGACATGGTCGATGCTGGCGATCGTCGCGGCCCTGCTCGGCTGGACACATGACAGCCGGCTGATCCGCTCAGTGGCGCTCTCGCTCCGCAACCGCGAGTTCACCCGGCATGCGGTCTTTGCGGGCATGCGCACGTCGCAGATCCTCATCCGCGAGCATCTTCCCTATGTGATGCCGATCGTCTTCTTCACGACGATGAACAATCTCATCTGGGCGATCGGCCTGGAAGTGACACTCTCCGTGCTAGGCTTCTCCGACATCAACCGGCCGACGATCGGTGGCATGATCTATTGGGCCAATGCCCATTCCGCCATGGTCGCCGGCATCTGGTGGTGGGTGGCCTTCCCGATGCTCTTCGTGGTGATCCTCTTCCTCGGCCTCTTCATGCTCGCCATGTCGGTCAACGAATATATCGATCCCCGCTCGCGGCTCGCCCGGATGGGAGCCTGAGACGATGCAGAACCTTTTGAGGAAAGCGCCTTTGACCCTCGTCGAAAATTCCCGGGACGCGCTGACGATCGACGGGCTGAAATGCTATTATGTCAACGACTATTTCGGCGTCCGGCGCGAGATTCGCGCCGTCGATGACATCAGCCTGGCGGTACGTAAGAACGAGATCTACGGCATCGCCGGAGAATCCTCGAGCGGCAAGACCTCGTTGATCAAGACGCTTGCCGGGGCCATCCGGCCGCCGATGCGGGTCGTCGGCGGCACCGTCAATTTCAACTTCGATGGAAAGCTGATCGACGTCTACGGCGAACCGCAGAAAATGCGGTCTGCGCGCTGGCGCCACCTGTCCTATATCATGCAAGGCTCGATGAACGTGCTGAACCCAGTCCGGCGCGTGAAGCACGCTTTCAACGATTTCGCCTTCCGGCACATGAACCTTGATCCGGCTACCTTTCGTGAGCGGATCGAGGCGCATCTCGCCCGCTTGCATCTCGATCCGCATGTGCTCGAAGCCTTTCCGCATCAACTCTCAGGCGGCATGCGCCAGCGACTGACCATTGCGCTTGCGACCGTCTGCGAACCGGAATTCATCATTGCCGATGAGCCGACGACGGCGCTCGATGTTCTTGTGCAGCAGGACGTTCTGGCGTTGATCAAGGAGGTGCAGACTCGCATGCAGTCCTCGGTCATCTTTGTAACCCACGATATGTCCGTCCATGCCGCAATCACCGATCGCCTCGCGATCATGTATGCCGGGCGGCTGGCCGAAGAGGGGCCGACGCAGGCGATCTTCGACAATCCGCAGCATCCCTATACGGTCCACCTGATCGGCAGCCTGCCGCGGATCGGCGATACTAAAACCAGAAAAAGCCTACCGGGCAAACCACCCGCGCTCTCGAACCCACCCTCGGGATGCCGCTTCCACCCACGGTGTCCGATTGCGATCGACAGATGCTCGAAAGAGGTGCCGGTCATGCAACCGAGTGTCACCGGTGGGCGCGTGGCCTGTTTCAGGGCAGGGGAGTACAAGATCCAATGAGTGGCGAGCACCTTCTTGAGCTTGACAATGTCAGCAAGTTTTTCCCGATCGGGGGCTTCTTCTCCCGGGCCAAAATGACCGCGGTCAACGAGGTCAGCTTTGCGCTGGAGACCGGCCGGCCGGAGATCTTCACGATCGTGGGCGAATCCGGCTCCGGCAAATCGACGCTTGCCAAGATGATCCTCGGCAGCGAGACGGCCGACCGCGGCGCGATCCGTTTTGATGGCGCTGATGTTGCCGGTATGCGCAGCCGGAGTGCCCGCGAAGCCTTCATGACGAGGGTTCAACCGGTCTTCCAGAATCCGTTCGAGGCATTCAATCCGCTGACGCGCATCGATGAATATCTGTTCTCCACCGCCCATCGCTTCAAGGGCGCAAAAAGCCGGGCGGACCGGGAAGCACTTGCCGATATATCGCTACAGCGGGTTGGCCTCTCGCTTGCAGAAATCCGCGGACGCTTTTCGCACGAATTGTCGGGCGGCCAGCTGCAGCGTGTCGCGATCGCCCGCGCCCTCATCCCCGAGCCGAAGCTCATCGTTGCCGATGAGCCGGTCTCAATGGTGGATGCGTCGCTGCGCATGTCGATCGTCAATCTCTTCCGCGAGCTGCGCGATACGCTGAAGGTATCGATCATCTATATCACCCACGATCTGGCGACCGCCTATTATATCGCCGACCGGGTCATCATCATGCGCAGGGGAGTAGTGGTCGAAAGCGGCGATGCACGCACGGTGCTCGACAATCCGCAGCACGAATATTCGATCGCCCTGAAGAACGCCGTGCTGCCGCCGAACCCACGCGAGGCCTCGGCGATCATTCGCGAGCGCCAGAAGGACGCAGGTGCTTCTGCGCCCCGGGAGATCGTCAGCGCCTGAAAGCCACGCCCCTCGATGGGCGGGGCCTTCGTCTCAAGCGGCGCGGAAACGCAGATTGCCGGCCGAGAGGTCGCTGACGGAGGCGGCACCCATCAGCTTCATGCCGCGCTCGATTTCAGTGCGCATCTGCAGCAGCGCCCGTTCCACACCGGCCTGGCCGGCCGCCGCCAGCGGAAAGAGATAGTAGCGGCCGACGCCGACCGCCTTGGCGCCGAGCGAGAGGGCCTTCAGCACATGCGTGCCGCGCTGGATGCCGCCATCGACCATCACGTCGATCCTGTCGCCGACAGCTTCGACGATTTCTGCCAGCTGGTCGAAGCCGCTACGCGATCCATCGAGCTGGCGGCCGCCATGGTTGGAAAGCACGATGCCGGTGCAGCCGATATCGATGGCGCGCCTGGCATCCTCGACTGTCATGATGCCCTTCAGGCAGAATTGTCCGCCCCAGATATTCACCATCTCGGCAACGTCGTTCCAGTTCATCGCCGGATCGAGCATTTCGGTGAAATAGCGGCTGATCGACATGGTGCCGCTGCCCATGTCGACATGGCTGTCGAGCTGTGGCAGGCGGAATTTTTCATGCGTGAAATAATTGATGGCCCATGCCGGTTTGACGGCAAACTGCGCCATGCCTGACAGGTTGAGTTTGAAGGGGATGGCAAAGCCGGTGCGCTTGTCGCGCTCGCGGTTGCCGCCGGTGATGCTGTCGACGGTCAGCATCATCACCTGCACGCCGGCCTGCTTGGCTCTCGCCATCATTTCGTTGTTGAGGCCGCGATCCCTATGGAAATAGAACTGATAGACCTGCGGTCCGCTGCTGATCTTACGTGCCTCTTCCAGGCTGATCGTGCCGAGCGACGACACCCCGAACATCGTGCCGAACTTGCCGGCGGCATGTGCAACCGCCCTTTCACCCTCGTGATGGAAGAGCCGCTGCAGGGCCGTCGGCGAGCAATAGACCGGCATGGCGAGTTTCTGGCCCATGACGGTAACCGACATGTCGACCTCGCTGACGCCGCGCAGCACGCTCGGCAGAAGATCGCAGCTCTCGAAAGCAGATGTATTGCGCCTGTAGGTAACCTCATCGTCCGCTGCGCCGTCGATATAGTTGAAGATCGGCCCGGGAAGGCGTTGTTTGGCGAGACGGCGGAAGTCATGGAAATTATGGCAGTCTGAAAGGCGCATACTCGTATCCAATCGAGGGCTGGCATGTCATGCCTCCAGCCGATGAGCGGCCGCGAGACCTCCTCGTCTTCGCGATCCATGACCTATGGGATACGATTATTATCGCACCAATCTCAAGCTCTCTTGAGTGCGCTTCCGTCGCCTTGTCAGAGAAAGGAGCATTTTATTGCCCGGCCGCCATGCGAGATGACATCCTTTGCGGAGACGCCGGATCAGCGGGTGGGCTTCACGGCCAGCCAGATGACATGCCGTGCACCACCGCGCTTGCTGTTGGCGCGCGTATTGATCGCATCGACCGCAAAACCGCTATCCTTCAGCCGGCGGGTGAAGGATGGATCAGGCCCTGAGGACCAGACGGCGAGCACGCCGCCGGGGCGGAGCGCCTCGCGCGCGGATTTCAGCCCGGCAAAATCATAAAGCCGGTCGTTGGATTTGCGGGTCAGCCCGTCAGGGCCGTTGTCGACGTCGAGCAGGATAGCGTCATAGCTGGCCTTTCCGGCACTGATTGCCTCGCCGACATCGCCCTGATGGATCGAGACACGCGGATCGTCGAGGCAGCCCTTGAAGACCTCCGCCATTGGACCTCGCGCCCAGGCGACGACCGCCGGCACCAGTTCGGCGACGACGACACCGGCATCCTCGGGCACTACAGCCAGTGCTGCCCGCAGCGTAAAGCCCATGCCGAGGCCACCGATCAAGATTTTCGGCTTCGGATGCGATTTGATCCGCTCGAAGGAGAGCGTGGCGAGCGCTTCTTCTGAGCCGCTGAGGCGGCTGTTCATCAACTCGTTGGTGCCGAGCATGATGGAAAATTCGGTTCCGCGCTGCTTCAGCCGTAGTTCATCGCCGCCGGGAATGGTCGCGGAATCGAGCTGGATCCAGGGAAGCATGGCAGTTTCGTCTCGCTGAAAGGGACCGTCCCCTAGCATAGGGCGACGGTCGAAGCCAGCAAGTCGCGCTCAGACCACACGCACGAAATGATCGGGCTCGTGCTCCACCACCTGTTCCTGCGGCGCGGCGGAACGGCGACGGATATCGTCCACTTCCTGCGGCTGCAGGCGTGTGCGCGGATCGTCGAAGCGCACGTCCGGATCCGGCACCGCCGAGAGCAGAAGGCGGGTATAGGGATGCAGCGGATTGTCGATCACCTTGGCCGTATTGCCCCATTCGACGATCTGGCCGGAATACATGACGGCGATATCCTCCGCCACGTAGCGGGCAGTGGCGATATCGTGGGTGATGTAGAGCAGGCCGAGATTCATCTCCTTCTTCATCTCGTTCAGGAGATTGAGAACGCCGAGGCGCACGGAGACATCGAGCATCGAAGTCGGCTCGTCGGCAACGATCACTTCCGGCTGCGCCGCAAGGGCGCGGGCGATATTGACGCGCTGGCGCTGGCCGCCCGAAAGTTCGTGCGGATATTTCGGCGCGACGATATCGGGATCGAGCTTTACGCGCTCGAGCAGGTCGCGCACCGTCGCGTCGATCTGCTTGCCGCGGATATCCGGCCGATGCAGCTTCAGCGGCCGCTGCAGATGATGGGCGATCGTGTGGGCCGGGTTTAGCGAGGCGAAGGGATCCTGGAAGATCATCTGCACCGAACGGCGGTAGCGGGCGGTCTCGTCCGCCTTGGCGCCTTCGACGGGGCGGCCCTTGTAGAGGATCTGCCCTGTTGTCGGCGAATATTCATGCATCGCCATGCGGGCGCAGGTCGTCTTGCCGCTGCCGGATTCGCCAACCAGCGCCAGCGCACGGCCGGCATGGAGCGAGAATGAGATGGCGCGGGCGGCATGAACCGTGGAAGCGCCGTGACCGAAGGTCTTGGTGACCTTGTCGAGGGCGAGGATGGCATCGCTCATAGCAGTACGCCTCCGTGAAGCGAGGGGAAGGAGGCCCAGAGTTTTCGGGTGTATTCGTGCTGCGGCGTCTTGTAGATCGCTTCGGCATCGTTCTGCTCGACAAGCTTGCCCTGGAGCATGATGCCGATCCGGTCGCAGAACTGCACCATCAGGCCGAGATCGTGGGTGATGAAGAGCACGGAGAAGCCGAATTGTTTCCGGAGCTCGTTGATGCGCTGCAGGATTTCCCGCTGCACCACGACGTCGAGTGCTGTCGTCGGCTCGTCCATGACGACGAGCTTCGGATCGAGCGCCATGCAGATGGCGATGACGATGCGCTGGCGCATGCCGCCCGAGAACTGGTGCGGATAGTTGCGCATGCGATCCGGCGCGATATCGACGAGCCGCAGCATTTCAGCCGTGCGCTCGCGCGCCTCGGCCTTCGTCATGCCCTTGTGGGTGCGCAGCACGTCATAAAACTGGTCCTCGATGCGCAGCACCGGGTTCAGCGAGTTCATGGCGCTCTGGAACACCATGGCGACTTCGCGCCAGCGGAATGCGGCAAGTGCCTTCGGGTCGAGGTCCAGCACGTCGCGGCCGGCAAGCAGGATCCGGCTTTCCTTGCGGATCAGCGCCGGCGGCTTGTGCAGGCGGCTGATGGCAAAGGCGATCGTGCTCTTGCCGCAGCCGGATTCACCGGCGAGGCCGAAGACTTCGCCGGGGGCGACGTCAAAGCTCACATTATCGACGGCGCGAAAGTCCTTCTCCTCGCCGATATAGTCGATCGTGAGGTTTTTTACGGAAAGCAATGGTTGGGTCACAGGCGGCCCTCCCCGGAGCGGACGAGCAGGGACCAGCGCTTCAGATGATTGCCGGTGCGCAGGCGCGGATTGGCGATCTCATCGACGGCGAAATTGAGAAGCGACATGCCGATGCCGAGGAAAGCGAGCGCGAAGCAGGGCGTGAGAATATCCCACCAGGCCCCGACCGAAAGTGCGGAAGCCTTCTGCGCATTATAGAGCATGGTGCCCCAGGACACGACGCGCGGATCACCGAGGCCGAGGAATTCCAGCGTTGCTTCGGTGATGATGGCGAAGATGACGCTGCCGATGAAATTGATGCCGACGATGGAAATCACGTTGGGGAAAATCTCGAATGTCATGATGCGCCATTGCGGCTCGCCCATCATCTCAGCCGATTTGACATAGTCTTTCTGCTTGACGGAGAGCGTTTCGGCGCGGGTCACGCGCGCACCCCAGGCCCAGGATGTGCCGCCAAGGATAAGCGCGATGACAACAGGGCTCGCCTGGCCGATGAAGGCTGCGAGAACGAGCAACAACGGCAGGTTCGGCACGACGAGCACCATGTTCGTAAAGAAGCTGATGACCTCGTCCGTCTTGCCGCCACGATAGCCGGAGATGATGCCGAGCGCGGTACCGACGGCGGTGATCAACAGGCCGGCGCCGAAGCCGACGGCAAGCGAGGTGCGCGCGCCATAGATCAGCCGGGCAAAGACATCCTGGCCGATGCGTGTCGTGCCGAGAATATGTTCGGCTGATGGAGGCTGGTGCGGACGGCCGGTGCGGGCGGCGGGATCGTAATGCGTCAGCAGCGGGGCTGCGATTGCCACGATGACGATGAAGGCGATGATGGCGAGGCCGATCAGCGCCTTGCGATTGCGGAGCAGGCTCTTCATCTCACGCTCCCTTCAGTCGCGGATCGAGCAGCACGTAGCTGACATCGACGATGAAATTGGCGATCAGCATGGTCGCGGTCATGATGAGAAGTTGGCCCTGGATGACGGGATAGTCGCGGGCAAGGATCGCCTGGTAGAGGATGTTGCCGAGGCCGGGATAGTTATAGACGACCTCTGTCACCAATGAGCCGCCGAGAATGGTGCCGATGGCGATCGCAAGACTTGAGACGGTCGGCAGCAGCGCGTTGCGGGCCGCATACCAGAGCATCACATGCCGGTCGGACAGGCCCTTGGCGCGGGCCATGACGATATAGTCCTCGCCAAGCAGGTTGATCATGTTGTTGCGCATGGTGACGGTAAAGCCGCCGACCAGCACGGTGCAGAGCGTGATCATCGGCAGGATGCCGTGATAGGCGACACTGCCGATATATTGAAAGCTGAAGGCCGGATCGAGCGAGGGATCGGCCGCATAGCCGTTCGGGAACCAGCCGAGCGTGAAACCGAAGAAAAACAGCACGATCAGCGAGGTGACGACGGCCGGTACCGATGTCGCGAAGATCGCGCCGATCGAGACGATGACGTCGAATTTGCTGCCGCGCCGCCAGGCAGCGACGATGCCGAGGAAGGTGCCGAGCGCGAAGCTGATGATCGTTGCCGTACCCATCAGGCCGACGGTCCACACCAGCGCATGGCCGAGCACGGACGTCACCGGCAGCGGGAAATATTTGATCGAGCGGCCGAGATCGCCGGTAAAGATGCTGCCGAGATAGGTGAGGTACTGCTGCCAGAGCGGCCCTTCGACGAAGCCGAAGGTGAGCTTCAGCGCTTGCAGGCTTTCCGGCGGCAGTTCGGCGCCCGCACTCGAAAACATGATGCGCACGGGATCGCCCGGCATCAGCCGGGGCAGGAAGAAATTGATCGTCGCTGCCGCGATGAAGGCCGCCAGGTAAAAGGCGAGGCGGCGAAGCAGAAAGGCCATGGGGACTCCGTCAAAACAGGAGCGGCGCTTGCCGCGCCGCTCCTGCCGTTTGTAATAATGGCTTACTTGACCGGCTCGAGCGCCAGCAGGTTCAGAAGACGTGCCGGGTTGGTACGCGAGATGGACGGATTAACGAAGGGGTTTTCCTTGGTCGACCAGCCGGTGAAGCGCTTGGTGTTGTACTGATACCAGTTCGGATTGTTGAAGACGGGGATGACAGGCATGTTTTCGGCCACGATGCGCTGCGCCTTGTTCATCGCTTCCTTCTGCTTGTCGAGATCGGCCGTGTGGGTGAACTGGGTGACCAGATCTTCCACTTCCGGGTTGAACCAGCGCTGCGCAGTGAAGCGCGTCTTGCCCTTGTCCGAGGCGCTGAATGCGCGCTTGTAGGGATAGTAGGGCGAGGCCGAAGCCGGCAGGCTGTTGATCGCCGCATCGAACTTGCCGTCGATGAGATCGGAGGTCCAGACGGCCTCTTCCGGCGTCTCGATCTTGGCATCAATGCCGACAGCCTGCATGCCTTCGATGGCGATATTGACCGTGTCGATCCAGTCTGTCCAGGAGTTCGGAACGATGATCGAGAAGGCGATTTTCGAACCATCCGGATTGTCGCGCAGGCCATCGCCGTCCTTGTCGACATAGCCGGCTTCGTCGAGCAGCGCCTTGGCGGCATCGGCGTCATAGGCGGCGAACTTGCCGAAGTCGGCCTTGACCGACGGGTCCGCCCAGCTCTTGTAGAGCTCGCCCATCAGGCCGGGGTCTTCGTTCAGCGTCGGATAGCCGTAGCCGGCGACATCGATCATCGTCTTGCGGTCAAGCGCCATGGAGACCGCCTGGCGGAACTTCACGTCGTTGAAGGCCTTTTTGTTGGCCTCATTCGACGTCTCGAGATTGAACAGGAACGCAACCATGCTGCTCGGCGAATACCAGTAGTGATAGTGATCCGGATCCTTCGAGACATAGACATTGTCGATATCGGGGATGAAGGAGACGCCCCAGTCGAGCGTGCCGTCGGCCGTCGCCGTCAGGATCTGGTTGTTGTCGGCAAGCTGCGGGAAGCGCATGCAGTCGACCTTCAGATGCTCGGCATCCCAGTAGTTCGGGTTGCGGCACTGGTCGTAGGTCTGGCCGGTGAAGCGCGGCACTTCCGTCAGCGGGCCGCTTCCGACAGGGGTTTCGTTGGCGTAGGTGACCGGATCGGCAACGTCCTTCCAGACATGCTCGGGTACGATCGGCAGCTGCGACAGCTGCTCGGCGGCAAGCGAGCTCGGATTGGCGAGCGTGAAGCGTACCGTCTGGGCATCGACTGCCTGCACGTCGGTGATGAAGCTCCAGATGCTGACGAAGTCGAGCGCCGGAAATTTCTTCAGATAGTCATAGGTGAACTTGACGTCGGCAGAGGTCAAAGGCTTGCCGTCCGACCACTTCAGGTTCGGGCGCAGCTTGAAGTCGATGCTCTTCAGGTCGTCGGAGAGCTTGAAGCTTTCAGCCAGGCGATAGACCGGCTTGTTGCTGTCGAAGCGGTTGAAGATGACCAGCGGCTCATAGATGAAGTCGAGGGTCGATTGGCGCGACGAGGTCTGGTTGAACGGGTTGAAGTTGCGCACCCAAGTCGTTGCCGGCTCGATATTGGCCGTCAGGATGGTCTGCGCCATGGCCGAGCCTGACAGCATGGTCAGCGCGGCGGCCGCTAGAATATATTTCTTCATGTCAAATTCCCCTTTTCTTATGCGGTGAAAAATCGTCGCTCCGGTCAGGAGACCAGCGCACTTGCAAACATGGATTCGACTTCCGCCTGGGCAGCGCGATAGTCGATCTTGAGAGTACCGAGGCGTGCCTTACCGGCGGCGATACGCTTCTGTGCGGTTTCGGTCAGCGGGCGTGCGGCCTTGGCGGCGGCTTCGCTGTCCTTGACGCAGCCGTGGCTGTGCAGTGCGATGTCGAAACCGGCATCGAGCACCTGGGAGACGCGTTCCGGCAGGGTGCCCTGCAGCGATTCCATGAAGATGCAGTCGGAGATCAGTACGCCGTCGTAACCCATGTCCTTGCGGATTACGTCATGCATGATCGGCGAGATGGAAGCCGGCAGCTCGGCGTCATAGGCGGAGTAGACGACATGGGCGACCATCGCCCAGGGCGTGTCCTTCAGCGTCACGAAAGGCTTGAAGTCGGTTGCGGTCAGTGTCTCGCGCGAGGCGTCGACGACCGGGCGCTCCTTATGGGAATCGAGCGTTGCGCGGCCGTGGCCGGGGATATGCTTCATGACCGGCATGTTGCCGGTTTCCAGGAGACCATCGACCACTTCGCGGCCGAGCGCAGCAATGAAATCCGGATCCGGGCCGAAGGAGCGGGCGCCGATCACAGCGCTCGTCGTCTCGAAGACGAGATCGAGAACAGGCGAGCAGCCGCTCGAAAGGCCGAGTTCGCTCATCATCGCGCCCATGGCCTGGGCGGAAAGGCGCAGCGCCTTCTTGCCGAGGTCGAGATCGCGGCGGGCAAGTTCGGCGAACTGGCCGAAGCTGCGGAAGAGCGGCCAGGGGCCGGCATCCATATGCTGCACACGTCCGCCTTCCTGGTCGGTGAAGACGGGAGCATCGTCGCGGCCGACAGCCTCGCGGAAACGGTCGATCAGGATCTTTGCCTGTTCCGGATTGCGCAGGTTGCGGCGACCGACGAAGAGGCCGAGCGGATTGGTGTCGCGGAAGAGGGCGAATTCATCGTCCGAAAGCGTCGGATTGGGGAGGCCGACAAAGAGAGCGAGCGGGGTCGAGGACACTATTTCAAAACTCCGGTATCAGATGGTCATTTCGGCTGGCTTCGCAGCATGCCTTCGTAAACGCCCTTGTCGGGGGCAGGAATTTCGACCGCGCCTGCGGTCTTGACGTAGAAATCGACCGGGCCGGCATCGCCGATGAACGCATAGGCGTGGCCGAGCGTCTTCAGGTTTTGCAGGCAGGCGGAAAAGAGGGCGAGGCCGATGCCCTTACCACGCGCCGCGGGATCGACGCCGGTCGGGCCGAAAAAGCCGCGGGCCGTCGTGTCATAGCAGGCAAAGCCGAGCAGTTTACCGTTCTCAACGGCGATCAGGCAGGCAACGGGCTGACGGGAAAAAGCGACGGTGACTTCACTTGCCCAGTTTTCGCTGAAGTGCTCCCGCACCCATCCGGCCACGACATGAAGTTCCGGCGGCAGAGCCGGACGGATTGTGATGCCGACGGAGCCGGCTTTTTCTTTCAGTTCCGCGAGCTTCGTGGAATATAAGCTCACAAGCAGGTCCGACACCCGAATTCCTCCCCTTATTCCTTTATTACGGAATGTATCCCCTTTTAATGACATAGCTTTGGATATATGGCCGGCCATGTCAACAGGCTTTTTTGCGAGGCAGCGCGGTTCAACTGAGGGTAGGTAAAACAAAACGGCCCGGTTTGACCGGGCCGTTGGGCAATCTTTAAATTGTAATCGAGCTCAGATCCCGGCGTCTTTCCACAGGGCGTGGAAATGATGGACAGGTCCATGGCCGGAACCGACCGCCAATTCGCCTGCGGCAGCGACCGCTTGCGCGAGATAGTTTTTCGCGGTCGCGACGGCCACTTGCGGCAACGCGCCCTTTGCGAGTTCGGCGGCAAGCGCGCTGGAAAGGGTGCAGCCCGTGCCATGTGTGTTTTTGGTCGGTACGCGTTTCGCCTCTAACCAGTGCGGGCCAGAGGCGGTCGACAGGACGTCGGGGCTTTCGTCGCTGTCGAGATGGCCGCCCTTGACCAGCACCGCGGTGGGGCCGAGCGCACGTAGGCGCTCAGCCTGTGACGCCATCTGCTCGCGGCTTTCAGCAACTTCTTCGTGCAGCAGCGCGGCCGCCTCCGGCAGATTGGGGGTGAGCAGCGTGGCGAGCGGCAGCAGGTACCGCGTCAGCGCATCGACGGCCTGCGGGTCGAGGAGCGCTGCTCCACCCTTAGCGATCATGACCGGATCGACGACGATGGGGATGCCGCGATGAGGCGTCAGCGCCTCGGCAACCGCTTCGGCAATGCCGGCATTGGCAATCATGCCGATCTTGACCGCGTCGACGCGCACATCGGCAAAGACCGCCTTGATCTGCTGGGCGACGAAGTGCGGTGGCACAAGATGCACGCCGGTCACCCCTTGGGTGTTCTGCGCCGTCAATGCTGTCAGCGCCGCCATGCCATAGACGCCGCGGGCCGAGAAAGCCTTCAGATCAGCCTGAATGCCGGCGCCGCCGGAGGGATCGGAGCCGGCGATGGATAAGACGTTGCGGATCATCGGCGAACCTTTCGGATTTCCTCGGCGATGCGAATTGTCGCGGCCCGCGGATCCAGCGTACCGCAGATTGCCGAGACGACAGCGAGCCCATCGGCACCTGCCGCGAAAACGGAAGCGACATGCTCGCTCTTCAACCCGCCGATCGCAACCGTTGGAACGGGCGCCGCCTTGACCAGCTTCGCCAGCCCGTCAAAGCCGATCGGCTGCTTATGATCGGTCTTGGTTGGAGTGGCAAAGACCGGTCCGATGCCGGCATAGTCGACAATAGCGGGGTCGATGGCCGCAGCCAGCGCTTCGGTCTCGACCGATAGGCCGAGGATCATGTCCGGCCCAATCATCGCACGGGCGGCGGCGGGTCCCATATCGTCCTGGCCGATATGCAGACCGTCGGCGCCAATCGCAACGGCCGCTTCCACGTCATCGTTGATAACAAGCAAAGCGCTGGTACCCTTCAGGATATCTTTGAGCGCCAGACCGGTCTCAATCATCCTTGCCGTTCCGCCATGCTTGTCGCGAAGCTGCACCATAGTTGAGCCGCCGGCGACGGCGAGTCGCGCCGTCTCGACCATGCCGATTCCGGCGCTGAGATCGGGGTCGAGGACCAGATAAAGGGAGAGATCGAAGCGTTTCATGCGGCGCTGATCCTGACCTTTGCATCGAGTGTCGCGCCATCGAGCGCGGCGAGCTGATCGAGGAAGCGCCAGGAGAAGGAGCCGGGACCATCTGCACTTTTCGCTGCCTCCTCGCCGGCAACAGCGAAAGCAGCAAGTGCAGCGACCGCGGCTGCGAAAGGGTCTGCGGGAATGGTGGCGGCGAAGGCACCCGTCAGGCAGGTCAGCGAGCAGCCGAGCGCGGTCACCTGCGGCATCAGCGGCGAGCCGCCTTCGATGCGCAGCGCCTGCGCGCCGTCAGTCACGAAATCCACGACGCCGGTGACGGCGACGACGGCGCCATGCCTATCGGCAAGCAGCCGGGCGGATGCTTCGGCCTGTTCAACCGGGTCACGGCTGTCGACGCCCTGGCCACGGCTCTCGCCGCCGGCAAGTGCGATGATTTCGGAAGCATTGCCGCGGATAATGGTCGGGCGAAGCGCCAGGAGATCGGCAGCAGCCTTGCGCCGGAAGGATGTTGCATAATGAGCGACCGGATCGAGGACCCAGGGCTTGCCGCCCGCGTTGGCAGCCGTTGCCGCGGCATGCATGCCGTCGAGCCATTGGGTGGAGAGCGTGCCGATATTGACGGTCAAAGCCCCCGCGATCGCGGCGAATTCTCCCGCTTCCTCGGCGGCATGAACCATGGCGGGCGATGCCCCGGCCGCAAGCACCACATTGGCGGCGATGTTCATGGCCACATAATTGGTGATGCACTGTACGAGCGGCGGTTTCGCGCGCATCGCCGTTAACAGTGCTCCGGGTGTCTTGTTCTCCATAGTACCCCTTTCAGGCGGGGCAGGCGCGGGAACGATCGTGCGTGAAGCAGACGGCGACCCGAGCGACTCCCTCCGCCGGCATTATCCGGTTCAGGTTCGAAGGGTGCTTCTCAGCCCATTCCCACAAACGGGCGCCCCTGTCTCTCAACGGCACTCTTTCTTGCAGAGAATGATGCCGATGTCACTGGCAAAATGACGGTCTTGCAAACGAGGAGCCGCACCTGGCGCCGCCGCACCGGCTGGAGACAGCTGTCATCAGTCAAGCTGGTGTCTGCTTGCAGCCGGTGCGGGAGCTTGCCAATCTCTTCGGCGGTCCCCTTAGAGACGCGGTCTGAAGTCTGTCAAGCTCCGGTACATCAACGCAGCGGAGGCGGAAGCAGGTTACTGGTGAAATCCTGGTACGAAACGGGCCGCAGGAACCTGTAGATGGCGAGCGTCCCGACGGAGGTCGATCTGCCGTCGGCAGTTGCCGGATAGGGGCCGCCATGCACCATGGCAGGCGACACTTCCACGCCGGTTCCGAAGCCGTTCACGAGCAGTCTTCCGGCCAGCATTTCCAGCTTGGGAACAAGGCGCTTTGCGTCCGGCTCGTCTTCGCTCGCAATGTGCAGGGCAACGGTCAGCTGGCCTTCGAGGCCATCGAGGACGCGCTCGAGTTCGGCGAGATCGCGGCAGCGAACGATAAGGCCGGCCGCACCGAAGACCTCGTCCTGAAGCTCGTGATGTGCGAGGAATGCCGCAGCTGTCGTCTCGAAAAGAGCGGCCGTGCCTTCGAATTCACTGCCCTGCTTGCCATTGGCAATGAGACGGACTTCGGGATGCTTTTCCAGCCGGGCGACGCCATCGCAGAATGCCTTGGCGATGGAGCCCGTGAGCATCGTCTGGGCGCCGACATCAGGCAGAAGCTCCCGTGTCTTGGCAATGAAAGTGTCCAGACCTTCGCTATCGACGGCGAGAATGAGGCCGGGATTGGTGCAGAACTGTCCGGCGCCCAGGACCAGCGAGCCCACGAAGGCCGTTGCAATCTCTGCTGCGCGGCTTTTCAGGGCATTCGGGAAGAAGATAACCGGATTGATGCTGCTCATTTCCGCATAGACCGGGATCGGCTGTTTGCGCTCGGAAGAGATCTTCATCAGCGCAGTGCCGCCGCGGCGCGATCCTGTGAAGCCGACCGCCCGGATCCTGGCATCGGCGACGAGTTTCTGTCCGACCTCAAAGCCGGTATCGAAGAGAAGCGCGAAGATGCCGTCATGCAGGCCGGCCTTGGCGACGGCGCGCTGAACGGCACGGCCGACCAGTTCCGACGTGCCCGGATGAGCGGAGTGGGCCTTGACGACGACGGGGCATCCTGCCGCGAGCGCAGACGCCGTGTCGCCGCCGGCGACCGAGAAGGCGAGCGGAAAGTTCGATGCGCCGAAAACGGCGACGGGGCCGAGCGCAACATTGCGAAGACGCAGATCAGGCTTCGGAACCGGTTTGCGGGAGGGATCCGCACCGTCGAAACGAAGCTCCTGGAACTGGCCTTCGCGAACCTCTTTCGCAAACAGCCGAAGCTGTCCCATCGTGCGAGCGCGCTCGCCCTCGAGACGTCCGCGCGGAAGTCCGGTTTCCGCCATTGCCCGCACGATTAGCTCGTCGCCGATGGCCTCGATCTCGCTGGCGATGGTTTCAAGAAAGGCAGCCCGTGTTTCCAGATCGGTTTCCCGGTAGGAAGCGAAGGCCTCCCATGCAAGCCTGGTTGCCTCTTCGACGTCTTCGCCGGAGGCGCCACCGAAAGAGACGGGCAGCGCCGTCCCCGTGGCTGCCTCGACACCGTAGAACTCGCCGCGCGTGCCGCGCTTTTCCGATCCCGCGACGAGCAGGCTTCCATTGATAGTCATGACGGATTTCCTTTCAAACAGACTCGTGCGACGTATATAGGCGTTCGTCTTCTCAATTTCACGACATCTTTGCCTGATATCGCATCGAATACGGACACCTCCGACGCAGACCCGTTGCGCCGCCGAACGGGCCAGCCGATAGCAGCTGCAAAAGCGATCGCATGCCGAAATGCCGCCCCTTTTTTACGCTCATTCTCGGGCGGGATTGACGCCGAGGGGGCCACATGAAATACGCATCCGCTGTCTGCGCGGCACTTACCGCTGTACTGCTGTCAACAACCGCATTCGCGCAAACCGGAACGATCAAGTCGATCCGGCTGTCCTCCGGTGGTGTGGCCGAATATGTGCGCACTCTCAATGTCAGGGACGACGGCAACGCCGTCGTCGAGGTGCCGACAGACCAGATGGATGATTTTCTGAAGACCCTCGTGGTATCGGGACCGGCGCCCGTAAAGGGGCTTTCCACCACCGGACCGGGCATGATCGGCGAAACATTCAAGGCGTTGCCGATCAAGCCGCAGGATCTAGATTCCGCCGCCGGGGTGCTGAGGGCTCTGAGAGGCGCGCCCGTCTCTGCGAACGAGGTGAAGGGACGAATCGTCGGAGTGGAGCCGCCGACCGAAAAGCAGAGGGCGCGGCTGATCGTGCTGCTCGATAGCGGCGCCTTCGACGTTGCCGAGATCGGCGGCGCCATGACCTATAAACTCGACGATCCCAAGGATGCCGAGATGGTGAGCCGGGCTGCGGAACTGCTGTCGAGCGATGGGGTGCAGGGGACGCGTGCGGTCACCATTGCGCTCGAAGGCAAGGCGTCGTCGGCCGTGGACATTTCCTATGTCGTCGCGGCGCCGCTCTGGAAACCGTCCTACAGGATCATTGTCGATGCCAAAGGCAAAGCGCGGTTGCAGGCGTGGGCCGTCCTGGAGAATGCTTCCGGTGAAGACTGGCGCGGGGTTTCCATATCCTTGACATCGGGCAAGCCCGTGACGCTCCGCCAGAGATTGTACGCAAGAACATGGCCATCGCGCCCGGAAGTGGATTTCGCCTATCTGGACGTTGGAGGCGCCAAACGGAACAAGTTTGGAGGCGCGCTGGCGAACAAGCCGCTGGCCGAGGCTCCCGCTCCCGTTGAGGCGGCTCCAGCCGCGACCATCGCTGCGACTGCCGACGAGGGCGACGTGGTGGCAAATTTCGATCTTCCAGGAACATATGACCTGAAAAACGGTGAGACGATTTCCGTGCCGATCCTCGATCGCCAGATCAAGGCAGAGTTCGTCGCTCTCTATCACGATGGAGCGCAACATCCGGATGCAGCCCTCGTGCTCACCAACGACACGGGGACTTCGCTACCGCCGGCGGTGGCGGCAGTCTATGACGACAAAGGACGTTATGTCGGCGACGCACGCCTAGGCAACGTGAAGCCGGGCGGCGTGGAAAAGGCGACGTTTGCCGCCGATCAGAAGATCGAGCAGGAAGTGGCAAGCGCCATATCCAGTTCCTTTCGCACTGTCGTCGTCAAGGACGGTTATCTCGAGGCCACACTAGAGCGGCGGCTGCGAAAGACCTTCAGTGTCTGGGGTGCGGATGCCGACAGGACGTTCGTCGCGGAAGACCCGGGCATGCCAGGATGGGAACTGGTCAAGGCTGAAGGCGTCGAGGAGATACCGCAAGGTGCGCGGGTTACTGTCATCGTTCCCCCGGGCAAGAAGGTTTCGACGACCATCGAATGGCGCATGGCCGAGAGCGAGACGCAGGCGATTGCCGATATCGATGACACGGTGATCCTGCAATGGCTCGACGAAGGGCCGTCGCCGGAAATTGCCTCGAAACTTCAGGGCCTCGTGACGGCGAGGAAGGCACAAAAGGAAGCGGAGAGGGACCTGTCGACGATCATGCAGGCAATTGAAGACACGACGTCGGAATCCTCGCGGATTTCAGGCTTGCTTTCCTCTGTCGGCGACGCACCGCTCAAGCAGCAGTTCCTTCAGGACCTGACGGAACAGGAGAAGTCGATCAAGGCGTTGCGGGCGCAAAGGGAAAAGACGCGAGATCGGCTTGAAAAGCTTCGCAAGGAGCTCGGGGAAGCAGTAGCTCGTCTGTAGGTTGGCTCGGCACAAGTTGGGCACCAATTCCTGCTGCCGCCGACGGCACGATCAGCGTTGGTGAGGCATCGCTTGCGTATATCAGACCTCGACCTTGCCGTTTTCTTCACCGTCCCAATATTGGATCGAACGTGCCGCAACCTTGATCAGGATAAGCCTAGGCGTCTGCGTGCCCTCCGGAAACCATCGTTCCAGTCCCTTGACCCAATGTTGCTCGAATTCCGAGACGTCTTCGATGAGCGAAGCGTTACCATCGATCGCGATGAATATGCCCGGTTTTCCGAGAAGATGCGGCGGCGCGGTGAAGGTCAACTGGACCGCGTTGTCTTTCCGAATGTCAAATATCTTGCGGGTATCCGCATAGGAAAAGAACCAGGAATCCCCGTCATATTCGACGTCGCCATTGTTGCTCATTGGCCGAGTGCTGATCCAGTTCGAGGCTCCACGTGTCGAAAACATGCAGAAATCCAGCTTCTTCAGATGCTTCGACAGCTCTTCTTTTGTCATTGATGCCATGGTGGTTCTCCAATCCTTTGAAAACAACCGGCGATGATCGAAGTTCCATGGAATATGCGGCCTGCAGGTCGATCCCCTGCCCGTCAGCCCATGGCGCCAGGCGCGGATGAACGCCGAAGGCCATGGGCCTGCGCAAAGCCGCTGGGGCCGCTGCACCGAGTGAAATAGCGGATTAATCTGGAGCCATGGAAAACTAAGTTTGCTCACGGAAGCGAGTCTTGGAGGCAGAATCGCGAAAGGTTCGGACTGCCTTGCTCAATCGGGCTGCACAGGCCTGATCGTATCAACCGAGATATCGCCTTCAATTACACCTCGCACGACATCCGTGCGATTCCGAGAGATCTCGACGACCGTGTAAAGCTTGTCGTCGCGAAATGCGCTCGCATGCGTCGTGGTCACATCGTCGGCGGGTGCCGCGTCGACCTCCATGAAGTCGAGCTCGCGCCCAGCCGCCACGATCCGGGCGTCGCCCGCCGTTCTCGCTGCGACCACCACGACGCCATGACCCGGTGAATTTTCCCATCTCGGATCGTCTGCTGCTGCGATCGGTTCAAGTCGATAGATAGCAAGGGGCTCGCCTGCCGGGAGCGTTGAACTTTCCGCCGTCGCGTCCGCGATTTGCGCCTTGCTCTCGACCGAACGCCCAAACGTGTTCGGATTTGTCGCGTTGTTGATCTCGTCGTTTCCTGTTCGTGACACGTTAGACATGTCGTCCTCCATTCGTTGCGAACATAACGAGGGCGCGATCCGACTGTTCCGCTGTTGGCAAAATGAACTTGTGCCGCCACGCGTTTCTCATGTCGGGTCATGATCGAGCCACACGCGAACGAATGTGCAAATCGGCTGCTCTGCAGGCTTTGCAAGGAGTGTGATTTGTTTCGGGAGGTCCTCATCGGATCTGCGAAAACATGGCCCCGATGCGATGAGCCTTCGGCTCAAGCGAGAATGGGATGGCTGCAGATCCGCAATGCATAGCCATCCCATTTATGCAAGCGCCCCCTCGTCGAACGCTTGCAGCCGGCCCCCGCCGATCATCGAAATGTTAGCAATGCCTAAAGCATTCCCGCTAGTGCGTGAATGCAACACTTCATGAAAGGTTTCCAGGGAAGCGGCGAAGGACCGCCACGGTCATCATTGATCTGTTGCTGGACTCCTTCGCCGCTGACGGATCAGAGCGTGGAAAACCGCGCCTTGACCAGTTCGTGGTCCGATATTGCAGCACCATCGGCATCAATGGCTGGAACAGTCGTGGCGTCGCTTGCCGCAAGGCCGCGGGTAAACAGCCAGTCGAGCCGGGCGAAAGGCGGCTCAGGCGTGCCGTCCGGGCGCGTGCGCTGCGTGAGCGCGAAGTCGTTGGCAGCTTCCCAGTGATAGCCAGCCTCGGCAAGCAGGCCGAACAGCGGCTCGTGCGCTTCCGGTTGGTGCGTTCCGGCGGGAAGGACATTGGTATTGAAGTCGCCGCCTATCACGACGGGCAGATCGCCAGCGAGCTTTTCTACCACCGCGATCAGCCGGCTTGTCTGCCTGGCGCGATCCTCAACATCGGTCTTGCTTTCCAGATGCACGCTGACGGCGAGGATCGGCCCGACTGCGGTTTCGACCCTCGCGGCAATTGCCATGCGTCCGCCGATCCGGCCTTGACCATCCTTCCCATCCGTCCACCATGTGCCGCCATCGTCGAGGCGGATGAGTGCCGCGTCCTTGAGCGGCAGGCGGGAGAGCAGCGCATTGCCGTGGAACCCAACCGAGTTCGTTTCGCCCTCATGCCATTTGCGCTCGCGGGAATCCCCAAGGCCGAGTTCGATGAATTCCACGCCGAAGACATAAGACATGCCGAGATCGCGGGCGAGATCGGCAACGGTATGGCGGTTGCCGGCGCGTGCTGTGCCGAGATCTGCCTCAGTCAGCAACAGGATATCGGCGCCGCTCTGGCGAACGAGTTCGACGGAGGGCGCAGGATACTTTAGCCGTTCGGCATTCCATGCGGCGACGACGAGGTCGTCGCCCATATGAGTGCCGCTCTCGATATGGACCACTTCGATCGTCGACAGGGCCGACTGCGTAGCTGCCAGCCGGTCATGTTCGGCCTGCGTTAGCTGCGCAGCTCGTGCCTCGGCGAAGAAGTCGGTTGACGGTGCGGCAAGCGCCTCCACGGCGACCGCAACGAGATTGCGGTCGCCGGTGGCGAGATCGAAAAAGCTGTTCATGGCTGCAGGCTCAGGCGTCGACGGTCTCGGCGCCGGTGCGAGCCGGGGCGACGAGGCCTGTGCCGGTGTCGGCCGAATAGAGATGGATCGAATCCTGATCGATCGCGATGCCGATCCGGTCGCCGGTCTTCAGCGAGACCGAACCGGTCATGGCGACGGCGAAGGGCAGGCCATCGATATCGGCATGCACGACGCGGCTTGCGCCCAGTTCTTCGATGAAGTCTGCGGTCGCAACGAGGGCACCCGGTGCATCCGGAGAGACGAGGCGGGCAGCTTCGGCGCGTACGCCGAGAACGACGCGTTGGCCGGCAAGCTGCTTGCCACGCTCGGCCGGAAGGGCGACGGTACGGCCTTCATCATAGATGAAGGTGCCATTTTCGTTGACGCGGCCCTCCAGCAGGTTCATCGCCGGCGTGCCGACAAAGCCGGCGACGAAGCGGCTTGCAGGATAGTTGTAGACTTCTTCCGGCGTGCCGACCTGTTCGACATTGCCGGCATTCATGACGATGATGCGGTCGGCAAGGGTCATGGCCTCGTTCTGGTCGTGCGTGACGAAGATCGAGGTGGCGCCGAGGCGGCGATGCAGGCGGCGGATTTCCGCGCGCATGGCGATACGCAGCTTGGCGTCGAGGTTCGACAGCGGCTCGTCGAAGAGGAAGACCTTCGGCTCGCGGATCATGGCGCGGCCCATGGCGACGCGCTGGCGCTGACCACCTGAGAGAGCGGCCGGGCGGCGTTCCAGGAAGGGCTCGAGGCTGAGCGCCTTGGCGACATCGGCGATGCGACGGTCACGTTCGGCCTTCGGCACGCCGGCGACCTTGAGCGCATAGCCGATATTCTCGGCAACGCTCATATGAGGATAGAGCGCGTAGTTCTGGAAGACCATGGCGCAGCCGCGTTCACGCGGCTCGAGCTGGTTGACCACGCGTCCGTCGATGGCAATTTCGCCCCCGGTGATTTCTTCCAGGCCGGCGACCATCCGCAACAACGTGGACTTACCGCAGCCGGACGGACCGAGGATGACGATGAATTCGCCCGACTGGATTTCGAGATCGACGCCATGAACGACGGCGTTCTTGCCATAGTTCTTTTTCACGCCACGGATGGAGATCGGTGCCAAGGGTCTGTTCCTTTCACTTCTCGGTGGAGATAAGGCCGCGCACGAACCAACGCTGCATAAGGATGACGAGGATCAGTGGCGGCGACATGATGATCAATGTTCCGGCCATCGCGACGTTCCAGTCGGGCAGGCCGAATTCGGAGGGGATGAGTGTCTTGAGCTGAGTGACGGCGATGCCGAACTTCGGATCGGTCGTAATCAGCAGCGGCCAGAGATACTGGTTCCAGGCCCAGACAAACATGATGGTGAAAAGTGCAATCATGTTCGGACGCGACAGCGGCAACAGCACGTCCCAGAAGAAGCGGACGGCACCCGAGCCATCCATCTTCGATGCTTCTGCAAGCTCATCGGGAACCGTCAGGTAGAACTGGCGGTAGAGGAAGGTACCGGTCGCGGTGGCGACCATTGGCAGCACGAGACCCGGATAGGAGTTCAGAAGACCCCATTCGAGCTTGATCTGGATGCCGGTGACCTGGGCGACAAGCCAGCTGATGCCGGTGACATCAAGGATCGCCTGGAAGGGTTGAAGCGCATTGGCGGCGATCGAATAGGTCGGCACGATGCGCACTTCCAGCGGCAGCATCAGCGTGATGAAGATGATCCAGAAGATCAGATAGCGGCCGCGGAAGCGGAAATAGACGATCGAGAAGGCGGCCATGGCCGAGAGCATGACCTTGCCGGCACCGACGGTTGCAGCGAAGATGACGCTGTGAAAGAGCTTGTTGCCAAGATCGGCGCGAACCCAGGCAGTCTGCACGTTCTCCCAGAAATGGCTGCTCGGAACCAGCGGCAGCGGCACGCGGTTGACGGTCTCGAGATCAAGCGTCGATGCGACGATGACGATCAGGAAGGGCAAGAGTGCGATCACCAGGCCGAGTGCGAGTAGGGTGTAGCAGGCGAAATTGAATATTGGCGTGCGTTCGATCATGTTTGCGACCTCACTTGTAGTGCACGCGCCGCTCGATGAAGCGGAACTGGAAAATGGTGAGCAGGATGACGAGCCCCATCAGGATCATGGATTGCGCTGCAGCGCCGGAATAATCGAGGCCCCTAAAGCCGTCGAAGTAGATCTTGTAGACCATGAGATCCGTGGCGCGCGCCGGACCGCCCTGGGTCATGACGTCGACAATACCGAAGGAATCCTGGAAGCTTTCGGTGATGTTGATGACGAGCAGGAAGAACAGCGTCGGTGTAAGCAGCGGCAGCTGGATATCCCGCATGCGGCGCAGCGGCCCGGAGCCGTCCATGGCGGCCGCCTCGATCAGCGAGCGTGGAATGCCCTGCAGTGCCGAAAGGAAGAAGATAAAGTTGTAGCCGATATATTTCCAGGAAAAGGCGATGACGACGGCGATCATGGCGTCCTTGCCGTCGAGCGCCGGGTTCCAGAGGCCCGGCCAGACCTGGTTGATGACCGACAGAAGACCAGCCTCCGGCGCCAGGATGAAGCGGAAGGCAAGGCCGAGAGCGGGAGCGGCAATCGCATAGGGCCAGATGAAGACCGACCGGTAGATTTTATGGCCGCGCAGTTCACGATCCGTCAGAAGCGCCAGGATGAGCGCTAGCCCCATGGCGATAACAGTCGAACTGAAGCCGAAGATCATGCTGCGAATGACGGAGTCCCAATAGATCGGGTCGCTTAGCAGCAGTTTGAAATTGTCGAAACCGACCCAGGCATTGCCCCCGCCCCATGGCTGCTCGAGCGTGAACGCCCAATACAGCGCCTGCGCGCTCGGCCAGTAGAAAAAGACGAAGATCAGCAGCAGCATCGGAAATGCAAAGAGAAGGCCGATTGTCGTCGAGGAGAAAGTGACGCGCTTTTCCATGAGTGGTCGTTTTCGTCCTGGTTTGGTTCTGGCGCGGGCGGCGATGTCGCTTCCGCAGCCGGTAGGGAATGTGCAAAGACGCACCCGGCACGCCAAAGCGGTCCGGGTGCGGCTCATATCAGTCGATTAGGGGAGCTGAACGCCCTTGTACGTCTGCTGGAAGCGACGCAGGAGCTGGTTGCCGCGATCGGCAGCAGAGTCGAGCGAAGCCTGGACATCGGCATTGTTGACGAAGATTGCCTGCAGGCCGTTAGCGATTTCGGTGCGGACCTGGAGCAGGCCACCGAGACGGATGCCCTTGGCAGAGGTGTCGCCAGCCGGGGAAGCGGTCAGGCTCTGAATGGCGAGTTCGCGACCGGCATAGGGAGCCTTGTCGTAGAAGCCCTGCTTCTTCAGGTATTCGAAGCCGGAGTTACGAACCGGGATGTAGCCGGTAACGGTTGACCAGGTGAGCGCTTCTTCCGGCTTTGCGATGAAGTTGAAGAAGGCAGCAGCAGCCTTGTATTCGGCATCCGAATGACCCTTCAGAACCCAGAGCGAAGCGCCGCCGACGTAGGAGCTGTGACGCGTCGCGTCGCCATAGGTCGGGAGCATCGAAACGCCCCAGTTCATGCCCTGCTTGGCGGTACGGCCGACGTTGCCATGATCGCCAACCGAGGTCAGGATGACCTGGCAATCGCCAGCAGCGAAGGCTTCAACGAAGGTCTGGCCGACAGCCTTGTTCTTGATGACGGCGAGCTTGTTGTCGTACCAGGACTTCAGGTCCTTCACGTAGCTGACGAGCATCGGGTTCTTGTTGAACACCAGTTCGGCGTCGAGGCCTTCAAAGCCGTTCTTCTTCGTAGCGATCGCTTCGCCGTTGACGGCTTCGAACTGCTCGATGTACTGCCAGACTTCGTTGTTGGAGATGTCGAAGCCGAGCGGGCAAGCATAGCCTGCGTCCTTGAGGGCCTTGAAGTCTTCGCCTGCTTCCTTCCAGGTTGCCGGAGCATGGTCCTTGCCGATCTTGGCGAAGGCGTCCTTGTTCCAATAGAGCAGAGCCGTCGAGGAGTTGAAGGGGAAGGAGTACATCTCGCCCTTCGACGTTGCATAGTAGCCGGCGATACCGGAGAAATAGTCCTTCCAGTCAACATTGTAGCCCATGTCGCTCATGAGCTTGTTGGCAGGGTAGTAGGCGCCCGAAAGCATGATGTCGAGCGTGCCGGCATCCGAAACCTGAGCGATGGTCGGCTGCTTACCGGCGCGGAAGGCAGCGATCGTATTCTGCAGCGAGGCGTCGTAGGAGCCCTGGCTGGTGCAGACGACTTCGTAGTCGCCCTGGGACTGGTTGAAACGGTCGCACTGTTCCTGAACGCGCTTTGCGATGTCGCCCGAGTTACCGAACCAGAAATCAATCTTGGTCTTTTCGGCGGCGGCGGCAGGACCAGCAGCAAGGAAGGCTGTAGCGAGAAGGGCGCCTACGGCGCCGAGAAGCTTGGCTTGCATGAGAACCCTCGAAAAATAGGACGCGCCCCCTCTTGAGCGCACGCCCTATTAACTGGTTCAATTTGCGGTAACCAATGAAGTTTCTATGACATGAATAGAGTAGAAGGTTTCCGTCACAAAATATTCATGTGCAAATTTTGTGAACTTTTCATTGAACATCGATGCCTTGAGTTTCCGTGCTTCACTGGCGTGATCGCCTATATTCCGTTTCTATATGAAATATAGCTCGAATGGTGAAAGCTGCCGTGCCTATTCAATTCTATTAATAGCCATTATTATTAGGTCGATTTCAGAAATCTCTGGAAAGCTCGACCAGAAACAACCTGCTGTCAGGAGAATTCGACCTCGGAAATAGCTTTGCACAGCTGTGCGTTGAGCCGCAAAAATACGACATATGGTATTCATTTTGCGACATTTCGATCATTTTGCCTATTTCTTGGGCGCTTCCGGTATCGGTGAACCGCGTATCCAAGTTCCTGCGCCTGCCGGTTTCTCGCTGTCGCCTGACCGGGCCAGAGGCCAATCATCCTTCATGCGCCAGTTTTCCGGCCTCCAGAATGCGTTTTGCGAGTTTCAGATGCGGCATGTCGAGCATGCGCCCATCGATCTGGATGACGCCGGTGTCCGGTGAGGTGGCGAAGGCAGCCACGACCTTTTCTGCCCAGGCGATCTCCGCCGCATCCGGTGTAAAGGCGTGGTTGATCGGTTCGACCTGGCTTGGATGGATCGCCATCATCCCCGAGAAACCATCGCGTCGGGCGCGAGCAGCATAGGCCGCGACACCGTCGAGATCGCGGAAGTCGGGATAGACGGTCTCGATGGCAGGAACCGCTGCGGCGTGCGCGCCAAACAACACCAGGGAGCGGGCCAACTCATAGGGGGCGGTATAACGTCCGTCTGCCTCGCGGGCGGTCGCAGCACCGATGGCGGCAGGAAGATCTTCCGCGCCCCAAGTGAGCCCGAAGAGATGAGAGGCGACATCCCTGTAGCTGCCGATCTCGAAGATGGCGGCCGGTGTCTCCGTCGCGATCGGCAGGATGGGAACAGCGGATGACAGGCGGCCTGCGAGCTGGCGCACCGAAGCTGCGCCTTCGGCCTTCGGCAACATGATCGCGAAGGGATTGATATTGCCGAGCGCAACGAGATCGTCTTCACAGGCTGACGTGGTGAGGGGATTGATGCGAATAACAAGCGTCGCATCGGTTGCGCGGCGTGTGACGAAGTCGTGCACGGCGTCTCGCGCCACCTGCTTGTTCTGTGCGGAAACGGAATCTTCCAGATCGAGGATGACGGCATCGGCGCCGGAGGCGAGTGCCTTGTCGAAACGCTCCGGCTGGTCGCCGGGCACGAACAGCAGCGAGCGCAGCCTCATGATGGCTTCACCTGCAGCATGGCCGTGCGCAGGCACTGGCAGACGATCTCGTTTCGCTGATTCAGCGTGATATGCTTGAACACGACGATCCCGGCATCGGGCCGCGAGTTGGAGCGCCTGAGCTCCGTCACCTCGGTTTCCACACGAAGCGTATCACCGATGAAAACCGGCTTCGGCATCGTCACTTTGTCGTAGCCGAGATTGGCGACCAGCGTGCCGAGTGTCGTGTCACCAACCGAGAGGCCGACGGTGAGCGCGAAGGTGAAGGTGCCGTTGACGACGATGCGGCCGAATTCCGTAGCCGCCGCATAATCGGCATCGAGATGCAGTGGTTGCGGATTATGGGAGAGCGTCGTGAAGAGCAGGTTGTCGGTTTCCGTGACCGTGCGGCGGATCTCGTGGGCAACCCGGTCGCCGACCGTCCATTCGTCGAAGTAGCGGCCGGCCATCAGTGTTCTTCCTTCATGACGCTGACGACGAGTTGGTTTTCCGAGACCCGGGCGCCCACGGAAACTGGCAGCTTGCCGACAATGCCGTCAAAGGGTGCGCGCAGCGTATGTTCCATCTTCATCGCCTCAACCGTCAGCAGCCTGTCGCCTTTGACAACGTGATCGCCCTCCGCGACATCGACGGAAATGACGAGGCCCGGCATTGGCGAAAGGATTGCGCCATCGCCGGCGCCCTGATGCGCTTCGACTTCACTGGCGACGGGAAGGCCGATCGGCCAGGCATTGCCGCCATCGAAGAGGACCACGGTATCGCCGGACCTGACGGCATTGGTGTCGAGGCTCGGGCGCACATGCCCCCAATAGAGATGGTCGCCGATGCGGACGCGCGTGCGGCTATCGCTTGCTCCTGATATGCGCAGGCCGGCGAGGGCCGACCAGGGATCGGTCTCTTCCTTTGCTGCCAAGGCTGTCGCCGCCCTGTCGATAGTCGTCTCGTCGGGCTCCTTCGGCAGCAGGGCCTCACCGTGACGGTCGAGAAAGCCCGTATCGAGATTTGCCGCGCGGAAATCCGCATCGGCGGCGATACGGGCGAGCAGGCCGGCATTGGATTTCACCGGCCAGATTTCGATGCTTTCGCAGGCCCTGGCGAGCCTGGCGAGGGCTGCGTCACGATTTGGGCCGTGAGCGATGATCTTGGCGATCATCGGATCGTAGAAGGCGGTGATCTCGTTGCCTTCCTCGACGCCGCTGTCGACCCGGACATTTTGGGGCAAGCGCAGATGATCCAGGCGGCCGATCGAGGGCAGGTAGCCGGCAGCAGGGTTTTCGGCGTAAAGGCGGGCCTCGAAAGCCCAGCCGTTGATGAGGATATCGTCTTGCCCCTTCGGCAGCGGCTCGCCGGCGGCGACATTCAATTGCCAGAGTACCAGATCCTCACCGGTGATGGCTTCGGTGACAGGGTGTTCCACCTGCAGCCTCGTGTTCATCTCCATGAACCAGATACGATCCGGGCGCAGGCGCTCCGAGGCATCGGCAATGAATTCGATGGTGCCGGCCCCGACATAGTTCACCGCCTTCGCAGCCCTGACCGCCGCCTCACAGACTGAGGCGCGGGTGGCGGCGTCGAGGCCGGGGGCGGGGGCTTCCTCGATCACCTTCTGGTGCCGGCGCTGCAGCGAGCAGTCGCGTTCGAAGAGGTGGACGCAATTGCCGAAGCGGTCGGCGAAGACCTGCACCTCGATATGGCGCGGATTGGCGATATAGCGCTCGATCAGCACGCGATCGTCGCCGAAGGACGAGGCCGCCTCGCGGCGGCAGGAGGCAAGCAGTTCAGCAAAGTCCTCTCTTCGGTCGACGCGGCGCATGCCCTTGCCGCCGCCGCCGGCGACAGCTTTGATGAGCACGGGATAGTCCGTCGCATCGGCCTCGGCAGCGAGCCTTTCTTCGCTCTGATCCGCTCCCATATAGCCAGGTGTGACCGGCACGCCAGCGGCCTGCATCAGCTGCTTGGCAGCATCCTTCAGCCCCATGGCACGGATCGCGGCAGGTGGCGCACCAACCCAGATAATGCCGGCATTCTCGACGGCTTCGGCAAATTCGGCATTTTCCGACAGGAAGCCGTAACCGGGATGGATTGCGGCCGCACTCGTCCTGCGGGCGGCCTCCAGAATACGCTCCTGTGAAAGATAACTTTCGCGAGCAGGCGCTGGGCCGATGGCAAGAGCCTCGTCCGCCTCTGCCACGAAGGGCAGGCCGGCATCGGCATCTGAATAAACAGCAATGGTGCGGATGCCGAGGGCCTTCGCCGTGCGGATGATCCGACGAGCGATTTCACCCCTGTTGGCTATGAGCAAGCTTTCCATCATCGCGCCACCTCACATCCGGAAGACGCCGAAGCGCGGCCCTTTGGGGATCGGCGCATTCAGGCAGGCGGAAAAGGCAAGGCCGAGCACATCGCGCGTCTGGCGCGGATCGATGATGCCGTCGTCCCAGAGACGCGCGGTGGCGTAGTAGGGATTGCCCTCGGCCTCGTAGCCGGCACGGATCGGCGCCTTGAAAGCTTCTTCATCTTCGACCGGCCAGCTTTCGCCGCGCGCCTCCATCGCATCACGGCGGATGGTGGCAAGCACGGAGGCCGCCTGCTCGCCGCCCATCACGCTGATGCGGCTGTTCGGCCAGGTGAAGAGAAAACGTGGGCGATAGGCGCGGCCGCACATGCCGTAATTGCCGGCGCCGAAACTGCCGCCGATGATGACGGTGACCTTCGGCACGGTGGCGGTCGCGACCGCTGTGACCAGCTTCGCCCCGTCCTTGGCGATACCGCCAGCCTCATAACGGCCGCCGACCATGAAACCCGATATGTTCTGCAGAAACAGAAGTGGCACGCGGCGCTGGCAGGCAAGCTCGATGAAATGTGCGCCTTTCAACGCGCTTTCAGAAAACAGCACGCCGTTATTGGCGATGATGGCGACCGGCATGCCCCAGATACGGGCAAAGCCGCAGACCAGGGTCGTGCCATAGAGCGGCTTGAACTCATGCAGCTCGGAACCATCGACGATGCGGCCGATGACCTCACGAACGTCATAGGGCGAGCGCACATCCTCCGGGATGATACCGCCCAGATCTTCCGGATCGAGTTTTGGCGGACGTGGTGCCTGAAGGTCGATATCGACTGATTTCACGCTGTTGAGGCTGGCGGCGATATCGCGCACGAGAAGCAGCGCGTGCTCGTCATTTTCGGCGACGTGATCGACGACGCCGGAGCGGCGGCCATGGGTCTCAGCGCCGCCGAGCTCTTCGGCCGAAATGATCTCGCCGGTCGCCGCCTTCACCAGAGGCGGGCCGGCAAGGAAGATCGTGCCCTGATTGCGCACAATGACCGTCTCGTCGGACATGGCAGGCACATAGGCGCCGCCTGCCGTGCAGCTTCCCATGACGCAGGCAATCTGCGGAATACCCTCGGCCGACATCTGTGCCTGATTGTAGAAAATCGCCCCGAAATGATCGCGATCAGGAAAGACCTCGGCCTGATGCGGGAGATTGGCGCCGCCGCTGTCGACAAGGTAGATGCACGGCAGCCGGTTCTGCATGGCGATCTCCTGCGCCCGCAGATGTTTCTTCACCGTGACAGGGAAATAGGCACCACCCTTCACCGTCGCATCATTGGCGACGATCATCACCTCGCGGCCGGAAACGCGGCCTATGCCGGTAATGATTCCGGCACCCGGCGCCTCGTCATTATACATGCCGTTCGCCGCCAGCGTGCCGATCTCCAGGAAGGGGCTGCCGGCATCGAGCAGCAACTGGATGCGATCGCGCGGCAGGAGTTTGCCCTTGCCGGTGTGGCGCTCGCGCGCTGCCTGTGAGCCGCCTCCACGGATCTTTACTGAGCGGTCGTAGAGCTCGTCGATCAGTCCTTTGTTATTGATTGTGTTCGCGTTGAAGGTCTCGCTGTCGCGATCGATATTAGAGGAAATCACCGTCATGATGCGATGAGCTCCCGGCCAATCAGATAGCGGCGAATCTCGTTGGTTCCGGCCCCAATATCGTAAAGCTTGGCATCGCGCAGGAAGCGTTCGACCGGCCATTCCTTGGTATATCCGGCGCCACCGAGCGCCTGGATCGCCTCCAGCGACACTTTCACGGCATTTTCACTGGCAAAGAGGATCGCGGCCGCCGCATCCGAGCGGGTCGTGCGGCCGGCATCGCAGGCACGCGCCACGGAATAGACGTAGGCGCGCGACGAATTCAGCGCGACATACATATCGGCGATCTTGCCCTGCATCAGCTGGAAGTCGCCGATCGCCTTGCCGAACTGCTTGCGCTCCCGCACATAGGGCAATACCACGTCGAGGCAGGCTTGCATGATGCCAAGCGGACCGGCAGCGAGCACTGCACGCTCATAATCGAGGCCGGACATCAGGATCTTCACACCGTCGCCTTCCCGGCCCATCAGTGCTTCTGCCGGTACCTCGCAATCCTGAAAGACCAATTCCGCCGTATCGCTGCCGCGCATGCCGAGCTTGGAAAGCTTTTTTGAAACGCTGAAACCGGGCATCCCTTTCTCGATGATGAAAGCCGAAATACCTTTCGGTCCGGCGGCCGGATCGGTCTTTGCGTAGACGATGAGCACATCGGCATGCGGCGCATTGGTGATCCAGAACTTCGTCCCGTTAAGGAGGTAGCGATCACCCTTGCGCTCCGCCTTGAGCCGCATGGAAACGACATCCGAGCCGGAGCCGGCTTCGGACATGGCAAGCGAGCCGACATGCTCGCCGGAAATCAGCTCTGGCAAATAGCGTTGCTTCTGTTCCGGTGTGGCCCAGCGGCGGATCTGGTTGACGCAGAGATTGGAATGGGCGCCGTAGCTCAAGCCCACGGAAGCCGAGGCACGCGAGACTTCCTCCATGGCAACGACATGTTCGAGATAGCCGAGACCGGCACCGCCGAATTCTTCTTCCACGGTGATGCCGTGAAGACCAAGCGCGCCCATCTGCGGCCAGAGCTGACGTGGAAACGTATTGCTTTCGTCGATCTCCGCAGCGAGCGGAGCAATCGTATCGGCGGCAAATCGCGCCGTCGCGTCGCGGATCGCGTCCGCGGTTTCGCCGAGCGAAAAATCAAACATGGCATTCCTCCCGCTACAATATGTAGCGCGGGTTGCTGCCGCTTCAAAGCACCCTCGAACGAAGCCTATTCCCATTGCGCCGATTTCGCTTCCTCGCGGCGGAAAGCATCGGGGCTCTTGCCCATCCATTTCCTGAAGGCGCGAAAGAAGGCGCTGGGTTCGGAATAGCCGAGCTGCGCGGCGATTTCGCCGATGGTCTTCGACGTGTTCAATAGCATGTCGATGGCGAGATCCCGGCGGATATCGTCTTTGATGCCGGCATAGCTCTGGCCCTCGTCATGCAGGCGATGGCGGAGCGTCGAGGATGGCAGGCGCATCTCGGCAGCGAGCGTGTGGAAGCTCGACCAGGCGGCGGGAGAGGTTTGCGAGAGACGACGGCGCACCGCAGCAGCAATGCCGGCATCATAGCGATAGCGCACAAGGATATTGGCGGGTGCGCCCCGCAGAAATTGCTTCAGCGCCTGTTCGCTGCGCGAAATAGGCAGATTGAGCAGAGCGCTGTCGAAACCGAGCCGGCTGATCGGTTGCGAGAAGCGCACCGGCGCACCGAAAAAGAGCCGATAATCGGCGCCCTGGTTTGGCTCTTCGCATCGGAAATCGACAAGGCGGATCGGGATACGCCGGCCGACAAGCCAGCAGATGATGCCATGCAGGATGATCCAGTAGGTGCGATAGGCGAAGGCCGAGCGCGGCTCGCCTGCGTCGCGAAGCTCAATCTGAGCCAGCCCGTCGCGGATAACGAGCGTACCACGCGGATCGTCCAGCACCACGTCGAGGAAACGCAAGGCGCGGCGCAGGGCGTGGCCGAGCGTGGGCGCGTGCAGCACGCAATGGCAGAGCAGGGTGAAGCTGCCGCTGCGCATCGGTCGGGCGCCCATGCCGAAGAATTCATCGTCGAGTTCGGCGGCGATCGCTAGCCACAATGCGCCATAGGCCTCAGCTGAAACCGGTTGATCGATCCGCTGCGGCAGGCCGAGCTTGGTCAGAAGAGACGCCGTCGGCTTCCCAAGGCGGCGCAGGCTATCGAGCGCTTCCTCGACGAAGCCCGGTGCGATCATGCGTCGCTCGATTTCGGCCATCGCTATTTCACTCCGGTAAGCCAATATGGCAAAACTGGCCGAAATAATGGGGCAATTCTGTCATCGCTTGCAATAGGGCGAGGGAATAGAATCCTTGTTCAGGCGGACCCTGGAGGAGATGTCTGCCGGGCAGGGAGGAGCGATCCGTGCAAATCCGCGGCGCAAGTTTCATCGTTACCGGTGGCGGCTCAGGGCTCGGGGCGGCAACGGCACGCATGCTCGTCGAAGCCGGCGGGCGCGTGACGATCGCCGATCTCAATCTCGATGCAGGCGAGGCGATCGCTCGCGAACTGGGACAGGATACGCGCTTCATCAGGGCCGACGTGACCGAAGAAGAGGACGGTGCGGCGGTGATTGCCGCGGCCGTGAATGCTTTCGGCCCGCTTCGCGGGCTTATCAACTGCGCCGGCGTAGCGCCGGCCGAAAAGGTCGTCGGCCGCGATGGACCGCACCGGCTGGAGAGCTTTGCCCGCACGATCGGCATCAATCTCATCGGCACTTTCAACATGATCCGGCTTGCCGCCGCTGCTATCCAGGCTGTGCAACCGGATGCGGAGGGCGAGCGGGGTGTGATCGTCAATACGGCCTCGGCCGCCGCCTTCGACGGACAGATCGGTCAGGCAGCCTACGCCGCCTCCAAGGGCGGTGTCGCCGCGATGACGCTGCCGATCGCCCGCGAGCTTGCGCGTCACGGCATCCGCACCGTGTCGATCGCGCCCGGCATTTTCGAAACGCCGATGATGGCTGGCATGCCGGCGGAGGTGCGGGAAGCACTTGGCAAGAGCGTGCCTTTCCCATCGCGTCTCGGGCATCCGGCGGAATTTGCCGCGCTGGTGCGTCATATCCTGGAAAACAGCATGCTGAACGGCGAGGTCATCCGCCTCGACGGCGCATTGCGCATGGGCGCGCGCTAAGCGCCTGGCCCGAAGGAGGAAACATGGCCCTGCAAAATCCTATCGTCATCGTCGGCGCAGCCCGCACGCCGATCGGCAGTTTTCAGGGTGAACTCAAGGATGCCGCGGCCCCCGAGCTCGGTGCAACGGCAATCCGTGCGGCCCTGCAGCGCAGTGGCGTCGAGGCGGATGCAATCGAGGAGGTCGTTTTCGGTTGCGTTCTGCCGGCCGGACAGGGTCAGGCGCCAGCCCGCCAGGCGGCGATCCATGCCGGGCTGCCTTTTGCGACAGGGGCGAGCACCGTCAACAAGATGTGCGGTTCCGGCATGAAGGCAGTCATGATGGCCCATGACCTGATTGCGGTGGGAAGCGCTTCGGTGGCGGTCGCGGGCGGCATGGAAAGCATGACCAATGCGCCCTATCTCCTTGATCGTGCCCGTGCGGGTTACAGGCTCGGTCATGGGCGGGTCGTGGATCATATGTTCCTCGACGGGCTGGAGGATGCGTATGACAAGGGGCGCTTGATGGGCAGCTTTGCGGAGGATTGCGCCGAAGCCTATCAGTTTACACGCGAGGCGCAGGACGCCTATGCGGTCAAGTCGCTGACGCGGGCGCAGAAGGCGATCGCCGAAGGCTATTTTGACAGCGAAATCGTGCCCGTGACGGTGAAATCCGGCAAGGCCGAGCAGGTGGCAAACCGCGACGAACAGCCGGGCAAGGCGAGGCCTGACAAGATCCCGACCCTGAAGCCGGCTTTTCGCGACGGCGGCACGGTGACGGCCGCCAATTCCAGTTCGATTTCCGATGGTGCGGCTGCGCTTGTTTTGATGCGCCGCTCGGAGGCGAATCGCCGCGGCCTGAGGCCGCTTGCCACCATCCTCGGCCATGCCACGCATTCGCAGGCCCCCAATCTCTTCGCCACCGCGCCGATCGGCGCTTTGCAAAAGCTCTCGGATCGCACCGGCCTGCCGCTCTCCGATGTCGATCTCTTCGAAATCAACGAGGCCTTTGCCGTCGTCGCCATGGCAGCGATGCGCGATCTCGACCTGCCGCATGAGAAGGTCAATGTACATGGTGGTGCTTGCGCGCTTGGCCATCCGATCGGTGCGTCCGGAGCCCGTATTCTGGTGACGCTTCTGTCGGCGCTGGAGCGTTACGACCTGAAGCGCGGCATGGCCGCACTTTGCATCGGCGGCGGTGAGGCAACCGCCGTCGCCATCGAGCGGCACTAGGGAAGGAGGAGGGCCGATGATCCTTTCCGAACTTCAGCAGCAGATCCGCGATCTCGCTCGCGACTTCGCCCGCGAGCGGCTGGCGCCGGGCGCGGCCAAGCGCGATCGGGAGCATCTCTTTCCGCGCGAAGAGTTGAAGGAAATGGGCGAACTCGGTCTACTTGGCATGCTCGTGCCTGAGACCTACGGCGGATCGGATACTGGCGTCATCGCCTATGCTGCGGCACTGGAAGAGATCGCCTCCGGCGACGGACCCTGCTCGACCATCATGAGTGTGCACAGTTCGGTCGGCTGCGTGCCGATCCTGAAATTCGGCAATGAAGAGCAGCGGCAACGTTTCCTGCCAAAGCTTGCCAGCGGCGAGTGGATCGGCGGTTTTGCGCTGACGGAGCCACAGGCGGGCTCGGATGCCTCGAACCTGAAAACGCGGGCGCGGCGCAACGGCGACCACTATGTGCTCGACGGCGCCAAGCAGTTCATCACCTCGGGCAAGAACGGACAGGTCATCATTGTCTTTGCCGTCACTGATCCGGATGCCGGCAAAAAGGGCATCACTGCCTTCATCGTGCCGACCGATACGCCGGGTTATGAGGTTATCCGCGTCGAGGAAAAGCTCGGCCTGCATTCCTCCGACACCTGCCAGATCGCCTTCACCGGCATGCGCATTCCGGCCGAGCTCAGGCTCGGTGAGGAGGGCGAGGGTTATCGTATCGCGCTTGCCAATCTGGAGGGTGGGCGGATCGGAATTGCGGCGCAGGCCGTCGGCATGGCGCAGGCGTCCTTCGAGGCGGCGCGCGATTATGCTCGCGAGCGGACTGCCTTCGGCAAGCCGATCGTCGAACACCAAGCCGTGGCCTTCCGGCTCGCCGACATGGCGACGCGGATCGAGGCGGCGCGACAGCTCGTCTTCCATGCGGCCTCGCTAAGGGAAGCGGGACAGCCATGCCTGTCGGAGGCTTCGATGGCCAAGCTCTTTGCCTCTGAGATGGCCGAGCGTGTCTGCTCAGATGCGATCCAGATCCATGGTGGCTATGGTTACACAGCCGACTATCCGGTGGAGCGGATTTATCGCGATGTGCGCATCTGCCAGATCTATGAGGGAACAAGCGACGTGCAGCGCATGGTGATTGCCCGCAACCTATAACGATAAGGCCTGGCTTCTGGAGGAGAGGAGCGGGCCGATAGAGGGAGGAAAAAGACCACATGGTGGAATCTGCTCGTTTGAGCCTGCATGTCCCCGAACCCGCCGTCCGCCCGGGCGGCCATCCCGATTTTTCCAATGTCAAGATCGCCAAGGCCGGGTCGGTGCCGCGGCCGGAGGTCGATGTCGCGTCTGAAGACATCCGCGAGCTTGCCTATTCGATCATTCGCGTGCTGAACCGCGACGGCGAGGCGGTCGGCCCCTGGGCAGGGTCTTTGACGGACGAAGAATTGCTGACCGGGCTTCGAAACATGGTGAAGCTGCGCGCTTTCGATGCCCGCATGCTGATGGCGCAGCGGCAGGGCAAGACCTCCTTCTACATGCAGCATCTCGGCGAAGAGGCGGTCAGCTGCGCCTTCCGCAAGGCGCTGCAGAAGGGAGACATGAATTTCCCGACCTATCGCCAGGCTGGCCTCTTGATCGCCGACGACTACCCGATGGTCGAGATGATGAACCAGATCTACTCGAACGAGAGTGATCCGCTGCGCGGACGCCAGCTTCCCATCATGTATTCCTCCAAGGAGCACGGCTTCTTCACGATCTCGGGCAATCTCGCCACGCAATATGTGCAGGCGGTCGGCTGGGCCATGGCCTCGGCGATCAAGAATGACAGCCGCATTGCCGCGGCCTGGATTGGTGACGGCTCGACGGCGGAATCGGACTTCCATTCGGCCCTGGTCTTTGCGTCCACCTACAAGGCGCCTGTCATCCTCAACATCGTCAACAATCAGTGGGCGATATCCACTTTCCAGGGCATTGCCCGCGGCGGCTCCGGCACATTTGCCGCCCGCGGCCTCGGTTTCGGCATTCCGGCGCTACGGGTCGATGGCAACGACTATCTCGCCGTCCATGCCGTCGCCCGCTGGGCGACGGAGCGAGCCCGGCGCAATCTCGGCCCGACGCTGATCGAATATGTTACCTATCGCGTCGGCGCCCATTCGACCTCCGACGATCCGAGCGCCTATCGCCCGAAGACGGAATCGGAAGCCTGGCCGCTCGGCGATCCCGTCCTGCGGCTGAAGAAACACCTGATCGTCAGGGGCGTCTGGTCGGAGGAGCGCCATACCCAGGCCGAAGCGGAGATCCTGGATGAGGTGATCGAGGCCCAACGCCAGGCCGAGGGGCACGGCACGCTGCATGACGGCGGCAAGCCCTCGGTGCGCGACATCTTCGAAGGCGTCTATGCCGAGATGCCGCCGCATATTCGTCGCCAGCGGCAGAAGGCGGGGTACTGACATGGCCCGGATGACGATGATCGAGGCCGTACGCAGCGCCATGGACGTCTCGATGGCGCGCGACGACAATGTTGTGGTCTTCGGCGAAGACGTCGGCTACTTCGGCGGCGTCTTCCGCTGCACGCAGGGCCTGCAGGCGAAATACGGCAAGACGCGCTGCTTCGACACGCCGATCAGCGAATCCGGCATTGTCGGTACGGCGATCGGCATGGCGGCCTATGGGCTGAAGCCCTGCGTCGAAATCCAGTTCGCGGATTATATGTATCCGGCTTACGACCAGCTGACGCAGGAGGCGGCGCGTATCCGCTACCGCTCAAACGGCGATTTCACCTGCCCGATCGTCGTGCGCATGCCGACCGGCGGCGGCATCTTCGGTGGCCAGACGCACAGCCAGAGCCCGGAGGCGCTGTTTACCCATGTCTGCGGCCTGAAAGTGGTGGTGCCGTCCAACCCCTATGACGCCAAGGGCCTGCTGATTGCCGCGATCGAGGATCCAGATCCTGTCATGTTCCTGGAGCCGAAGCGGCTCTATAATGGACCTTTCGATGGCCATCACGAGCGGCCGGTGACGCCATGGTCGAAGCATGATCTCGGCGAGGTACCGGAGGGACATTTTACGATCCCGATCGGCAAGGCTGAGGTGCGGCGCACGGGCTCGGCCGTGACGGTCGTTGCCTACGGCACGATGGTGCATGTGGCGCTCGCCGCCGCCGAAGATGCCGGCATCGATGCGGAGGTTATCGATCTCCGGAGCCTTTTGCCGCTCGACCTCGATACGATCGTCAAATCCGTCACCAAGACCGGACGCTGCGTCGTCGTTCATGAAGCCACCCTGACCTCGGGTTTCGGCGCGGAGGTCGTGTCGCTGGTGCAGGAACATTGCTTCTACCATCTGGAAGCCCCGGTCGTGCGCGTCGCCGGCTGGGATACGCCCTATCCGCATGCGCAGGAATGGGATTATTTCCCCGGACCCGGCCGCCTCGGGCGCGCGCTTGCAGAAGTGATGGAGGCCTGAACCATGGGCGAATTCATCATCAAGATGCCGGATGTCGGCGAAGGCGTCGCCGAGGCAGAGCTTGTCGAATGGCATGTGAAGGCCGGCGATCCCGTGCGCGAGGACATGGTGATCGCCGCCGTCATGACCGACAAGGCAACCGTCGAAATTCCCTCGCCCGTCAGCGGCACGGTGACCTGGCTTGCCGGTGAGATCGGCGATCGCATTGCCGTCAAGGCGCCGCTGGTGCGCATCGAGACGGCAAGCGGGGCCCGAGAGGCGGAACTCGAAACCGTCCCTCAGCCGCAGCCCGCTGAGCCGGTGAAAGCAGAAGCTCCAAAGCCTGTTCCAAAGGCCCCAGCGCCGGCAGTTCAGCCGACCGAAAAGCCCCTCGCTGCGCCATCGGTGCGGCTGTTTGCCCGCGAGAGCGGCGTAGATCTAAGGCAGGTGCAGGGCACAGGTCCGGCCGGCCGTATCCTGCGCGAAGATATCGAACAGTTCCTGAACCAGGGTTTGGCGCCCGCTCCGGCGCGCACCGGCCTGGCAAAGAAGACGACGACCGAGGAGATCAAGCTGACCGGTCTTCGGCGCCGCATTGCCGAAAAGATGGTGCTTTCGACCTCACGTATTCCCCACATCACGTATGTGGAGGAGGTGGATATGACGGCACTTGAGGAACTGCGCGCCACCATGAATGCCGATCGCAAGGCCGAGCATCCCAAGCTGACGGTGCTGCCCTTCCTGATGCGGGCGCTGGTCAAGGCGATTTCCGATCAGCCCGATGTCAACGCCACCTTCGATGATGATGCCGGCATCATCACGCGCCATAGCGCCGTGCATATCGGCATTGCCACGCAGACGCCGGCGGGGCTCACCGTGCCCGTGGTGCGGCATGCCGAAGCGCGCGGCATCTTCGATTGCGCAGTCGAAATGAGCCGGCTGGCGGAAGCGGCGCGTTCGGGTACCGCAACGCGTGACGAACTATCAGGCTCGACCATCACCATCAGTTCGCTCGGCGCTCTCGGCGGCATCGTTTCCACGCCCGTCATCAATCACCCGGAAGTGGCGATCATCGGCGTCAACAAGATCGCGACACGGCCGGTCTGGGACGGTGCGCAATTCGTGCCCCGCAAGATGATGAACCTCTCCTCCAGCTTCGATCACCGCATTATCGACGGCTCGGACGCGGCAACATTCGTGCAGCGCATCCGCACGCTGCTCGAAACGCCGGCGCTCATTTTCATCGAAGGCTGAGCCATGAAAGAGATTGTCTGCAAGCTCCTCGTCATCGGTGCTGGCCCCGGTGGTTATGTCTGCGCCATCCGTGCCGGCCAGCTCGGCATCGACACTGTCATCGTCGAGGCCGGTAAGCCGGGCGGCACCTGCCTGACAGTCGGCTGCATTCCCTCCAAGGCGCTGATTCATGCCGCAGAGGAATTCGACGCCGCGCAGAAAATGCTGACGGGCAAGAATCCGATGGGCATCCGCGTCGAAGGCGCTTCGATCGATCTGGCAAAAACGATCGGCTGGAAGGACGGCATCGTCGGCCGGCTGACGAGTGGCGTCTCCGGCCTGTTGCAGAAGGCGCGCGTGAAGATCGTCCACGGCCGCGCTCATTTCCGCGACGGCAAGACGGTCGAGGTAGAGACGGAGACCGGCCAGCAGATCATTCGCGCTGAGACCGTCGTCATTGCCACCGGCTCCGATTCGGTGGAACTCCCGAACCTGCCTTTTGGTGGCCGCGTTATTTCTTCGACCGAGGCGCTGTCTTTGGGGGAATTGCCGAAAAATCTCGTCGTGGTCGGCGGCGGTTATATCGGGCTGGAGCTTGGAATAGCTTTTGCGAAGATGGGGTCACAGGTGACGGTGGTCGAGGCGATGCAGCAGGTGCTGCCACAATATGATGCCGATCTCGTTCGGCCCGTCATGCGCAAGATGACCGAGCGCGGCATCCGCGTCTTGACCGGCGCGAAGGCGATCGGCCTTTCCGATGCAGGCGATGGGCTTGTCGTCGAAACGCCTGACGGCCGGCAACAGGCGCTTGCTGCAGACCGTATTCTGGTGACCGTTGGCCGCCGTCCAAGAACGGCAGGCTCAGGCCTCCAAGAGCTCGATCTCGACCGCGCCGGTCCCTTTCTCAGGATCGACGATCGCTGCCGCACGTCCATGCGCGGCATTTATGCCATTGGTGATGTTACCGGCGAGCCTATGCTGGCGCATCGGGCCATGGCGCAGGGGGAAATGGTGGCAGAGATCGTTGCCGGAAAGAAACGCGCCTGGGATAAGCGCTGCATCCCGGCGATCTGCTTTACCGATCCGGAAATCGTCAGCGCCGGTCTGTCCCCGTCGGAAGCACGCACCCAGGGTTATGATATCAGGACCGGCCATTTTCCCTTCAGCGCGAACGGGCGGGCGATGACCATGCTCTCGGAAGAAGGGTTTGTGCGTGTGGTGGCGCGGGCCGACACCAATCTGGTCCTCGGCCTGCAGGCGGTGGGCGCTGGGGTTTCCGAGCTCTCGGCCGCCTTCGCGCTTGCCATCGAAATGGGCGCGCGGCTGGAAGATATCGCCGGCACGATCCATGCTCATCCGACGCGCAGCGAGGCGGTCATGGAAGCGGCGCTGAAAGCCCTGGGGAACGCCCTTCACATTTGAGCCGCTCGCCCGGTAAGCCCGTCGCGTTCCGCCGGGTTGCAGCCTCCATATGCGCTGTCCGATCGCAAGAGAAGTCTACATGGTCGATCGGCTGCTTTGCCGCGAAGTCTCACCGAACCAGTTTACTGCCTGCAATTTCGCGACACCCAATCTGCTGATGCAGGCGGGATAAGCCCCGACCTTCAGTGCACCAGGCCTACCGGCGCATCTTCGATTGTTCCCTCGACGGGCAGGTTTATGCCGCTCTCGGCGAGATCCTGCAGCAGCGCTCCGAGCGCGAGATCGAGGCAATAGACGGAGAACTCGGCATTGAGTTCCCGGGCGTTCTGACGGGCGTAGGAAACGAGCCGCGCGAGCGAGGCGATATCGCGCAGTCGTTGATCCTTCTCGGCGGTCCCGAGTTCGATGGTGTCTTCCGTTGCCATTCTCACTGAGCTCCCCAGACGTGTTGGAAGGAGTTCTAGCGGATGCGGTCGAAGAAAGCGCGTGACACTGGCGTGACACCAGTTTGGATAGCGTATCGGGAGGTGGCAACTCCGTTGAGCCAGGCTAACGGGGCTAGAAGCCTGCCTTTCGCAGAGCCTCGCGATACTGTTCCTTCTGCCATGCTTCCTTGAAGGGCACCAGCGTCAGCCATCTATCGACGTCGAAATCGGGATTGGTTTCGCGTGCCTTGCGCATATAGAGGCGGGCCTTTTTCACGTCGCCGAGCATCGCCCAGCAGGCGGCTGCAAGCCGGTCGGCCGGCGTGCGATCCTCCATTCTGCTGATCGCATCCAGCGCTTCCTTATAGCGGAAGAGGGCAAAGTTCGCGCCGGCCTCGGTCCAGAGATAATCGGCGGGGCTCAGCGGATTGAGCGAGATCGCCCGCTCGATCTTCGCGAGCCCATCGGCCGGGCGCGAGGCATGCACCAGCGTATCGGCATAGCTTGCGATGCCGTCGGCATAATGCGGGCTCAGTTCCTCGGCGACCTTCAGCGCCACCACGCTTTCATCGAGTTCGTTCAGATAGAGCTTGGCGACGCCGAGCTGGCGGAAGCCGGAAGCCAGCGACGGATCGGCGACGATCGCCCGGTTTGCATAGTCTTCCGCAAGCTGGATCAGCTCTCCATCGCCGCGAGCCGTCAGCAGCCATTCCACCAGGAAGGTGTGGGCAAGGCCGGCGAGCGCCGGTGAGAAATGCGCGCTGTGCTGGACGGCGTCGCGGAACGCCTTCCGGGCGCGCCGGATGTCCGGCAGGGAAAGCCGCTTCATGTCCCGGAAGCCCAGGAGATAGCTGTGATAGGCGGCCGGATTGTTTTCGAAAGCTCCGCGCACGCTCTCGTTCTGGCGGATGTGACTGGAGAGCTCCTTGGCAATGCGCCGCGCGATCTCCCGCCGGTCGGTGATCAGGTCGTATTTTTCGAGGCTGAAGCGCTCGGCCCAGATGACCTCGTCATTGGCGGCATAGACGAGCTGAACGAACAGCGACGGCGTGTCGCCGCCGGCTGTCAACCGCGTGTCGAGCACGTAGGAGATCGAATGGCGCAGGATCATGCCCGACCGATCGGCATGGCGTGCGATCTGTGCGGCGGTATGGGGTGCAACGACCGAGACGCTATTTACGGCGCAAAGGCCGATGGTCACGTCCTCGATCAGCGCCTCTGAAAGTATCGGCGCGAGACCGGCCCCACCGGCTTCGACCGGCGGCAACAGGGCGAGGCGGGGCAAAGGCGCAGCTTTCAGAATGATACCGCTTTCCGTCGCCGGCGCGGCGGCCAAGGCTGGCGCCCTACTGGCATCGAAAATCTTGCGCACTTCCTTCAGGGCCTGCAGATCGAGGCCGATCTCCAACGAGTGCTGGAGATCGCGGCTGCGGCTCTCGAAAAGCTGCCTGGCGTTTTCTAGATGCCCTTCGGCCTCATAGGCTTGCATCAGGATATGGCGGATATTTTCGTCATCGGGGGCATCGCGGAATATCCTGAGCGCTGCCTCCTTGATGAGGCCGATATCGGCCCGCGAGTGCGCTTCCGGAAGCGCTCGCTTCAGCGCGTCGACGAGGATTGCCATATGCCGGTTGCGCTTGCTGGATACCCATTCTCGTATGCTGACGCTTTGATCTGCGAGTTCGGCGAGGAAATCCGATTGCAACAGGGATACGAGCCTTCGCAGCACATCGAGCGGATCGGCCGAGGACAGGGTATCAAGTTCAGAGCGGTCAGCGACGAAGGCCTCCCGTCTGATCCGTACATCCGTCGCAGTAAAGACCAGCAGCTCCACGCCGAGTTCTGCCTGCCGCGCCTGGACACGCGAGATCATCTTGCGCAGATTCGCCATGATATCGGGATTGCCAGCGCTGTCCCACAAGAAGCGGGCGAGTGTGCCGCGCGAACATCCGCTGTCAGGTCTGTCCAGCAGATAGCAAAGGGTCAACAAACCCTTTTCTGGGAAGGATACAGGCTCTCCCGCCGCGTTCAGCAGCCGCAACGTACCGAATGACTCAAGCCTGAGGGACATGGGACGGTATCGTCCGCTTTTACTCTGTGCGGGATTCCGGCTCGTCCATTCTCAGCGCGTTCAGCGGAATGTCGCTGCTTTCGGCCTGCGCCATCGCCTTGACGAGCGAGATGATCGTCTCGCGAATGCGCCGGTCCTCGATCTTCACGAAGGCCTTGTTGAGGACGAGACCTTCCTTCGACCGCAGAAATTCCGTGACCGGATCGGCGGGGGCGGACAAATCGAGGCCGGCAAGGCTCGGCGCTTCCGAATCGTCCTGCTCGAAAAAGAAGGCCGGCGAGGTGCGCAGCACTTCGGCGATCTTCTGCAGACGGCTTGCGCCGATGCGGTTGATGCCCTTTTCGTATTTCTGCACTTGCTGGAAGGTAACGCCGATCTGTTCGGCAAGCCGCTCCTGGCTCATGCCGAGAAGCTGTCTGCGCCTGCGCATACGCATGCCGACATAGGTATCAATCGCGTTCGGTGTCTTGACGTTCATGGCCTACCTTCTGTCTCTTTCGCATTTCAGTCCATTGACTTGTAGACGGCATCGCGCCGCTTTTCTATGATTTGTTTTTGATATCATATGAAGGCCGATCTGGACCGGCTCTGCTTTCTTCGACCCTTCGATGGTCCGGCGTTCTTTTGGAGATTAATTTTCATCTAAATCGGTAGAAAATTGGTATTCCATTCCGCGCTCGAATTACGGGAAACCGCTATCACCTCTCCTGAACAACTCGAATGTCAAATGAGGGAACGCAATGCTTTCGAAATCCTTCGCCGGCCTCTTTGCCGGCGCGATCCTCGCCGCCTTCGTGGGCGCACCGGCACAGGCCGATGCGGTAAAGATCGGCAGCAAGAATTTCACCGAACAGTTCGTCGTCGCCGAGATCTACGCGCAGGCGCTTGAAAAGGCCGGTGTCGAAGTCGAGCGCCACCTCAACCTTGGTGCCACGCTCGTCGCCCACACGGCGCTGACGAACGGCGATATCGATCTCTACCCGGAATATACCGGCACGGCGCTAGCCGCCGTCGTCAAGGGCGACCTGTCGGGCTCTGCCGACAAGATCTATTCCGACGTCAAGGATTACTACGAGAAGAACCTCAAGCTGACGCTTCTGCAGCCGACGCAGATCAACAACGGCTATGCGATCATCACGCTTCCGGAAACCGCCGAGAAGTACAAGTTGAAGACGCTGAGCGACCTCGGACCGGTCTCCAAGAACTTGACCTTTGGCGCCGAGGGCGGCTTTGGCGAGCGCAAGGATGGCTTGCCGGGGCTGAAGCAGACCTACGGCATCGAGTTCAAGGAATTCAAGATCTTCGCCAAGCTCGGCATCCGTTATAGTGCGCTGACGAGCAAGGATCTCGACGTTTCCTACGGCTTTGCGACCGACTGGCAGATCTCCGACAATAAGTTGGTCGTGCTCGACGACGACAAGCATCTCTTCCCGCCCTATTACCTCGTGCCGGTCGTGCGCCAGGATGCACTCGCCAAGAACCCGAAGATCGCCGAGGTTCTGAACAAGGTGAGCCCGCTTCTCAACAACGAGACCATGCGCGAGCTGAACGCCAAGGTCGATCGCGACAAGGAAGAGCCGGCTGACGTTGCCGCGGAATTCCTGAAGGCCAAGGGCATCTGATCGACAGCGAGACGCAAGTTTCGCTTTCCCTGAAGAAAAAATGCGGCGAAGCTTGCAGCTTCGCCGCTTTGTCGTGATCGTGCAGACAGGATTTCTCGCGTTTGAACTGGGCACCCAAGCATATTCCGGAAATCGCGCTTGCCGTCTGGCAGCATCTGGTGCTGTCGATTTCATCCGTGCTCATCGGCCTTGCGATCGCGCTCGTGCTCGGCATCGTCTGCGCCCGCCGGCCGAGGCTCTACGCCTTCGCGCTGACGGTGACGAACATCATCTTCGTCATTCCGAGCCTGGCGCTCTTTGCGCTGCTGATCCCCTTCGTCGGCCTCGGTATGAAGCCGGCGTTGATCGGGCTTTCCTCCTATTGCCTGCTGATCCTTTTGCGCAACGTCGTTACTGGTATCCGCGGCGTTCCGGCCGACGTGCTCGATGCCGCCGACGGCATGGGCTATGGCCCGTGGCAGCGGCTCTTCCGCATCGAACTGCCGCTCGCCTTGCCGCTGATCGTCTCCGGCGCCCGCATCGCACTCGTGACCGTCATCGGTATTGCGACGGTCGCTGCCTTTATCGATGGCGGGGGGCTCGGCACGATCATTCTGATCGGCATCGATCAGGAATATGCCGAGAAGATCCTGGTCGGCGGCATTCTGACGGCACTGCTGGCCATCATCTTCGATTTCATTCTCACCCGGGCCGAGCAGGCCCTGGTGCGCTGGCAGTGAGGGCGTGGCGATGCTGAGCACTGCCTTCTTCTGGATCGTCGATCACCAGGACGAATTCTTCCGTGCCCTTGGCCGCCATCTCCTGATGTCCGGCGTTTCACTGGCGATCGCACTCGTCATTGCGCTGCCATTGGCGATCCTGATCGTCAATCACGGCCGTTTCGCCTTCGGCGTCATCAACATCGTCAATGGCCTCAGGACCATTCCGAGCCTTGCGATCCTGGCAATCATGCTGCCGCTTCTCGGCATCGGCATCCTGCCGTCGATCGTGGCGTTGACGGTGCTTGCCCTGCCGCCGATCCTGCTCAATGCCTATGTCGGGTTGCGCGATGTCGATGCCGATGCGGTGGAGGCGGCGATCGGCATGGGCATGAGCAGAAGCCAGGTTCTGCGCAAGATCCGCATTCCGCTGGCAGCCCCCGCCATGTTCGCCGGCGCCCGCACGGCGGCCGTCCAGGTACTGGCCGGAGCGACGCTCGCGCCCTTCATCGGCGGCGGCGGGCTCGGCGATTTTATCGCTACCGGCATCGGCATGATGGACATGTCGCGGCTCATCGTCGGCGCTGTGCCGATCGCGATCCTGGCGCTCGCCACCGAATTCATCCTCGGCCGCGCCGAGAAGCATCTGTTTGCAGAAAGAACCGCCGCATGATCCGCATGGAGAACGTCACCAAGCGCTACGGCGAAAGCGCTGCGCCTTCGGTGGACAATCTGACGCTTGATGTGCCCGAGGGCTCGACGGTCGCGCTGATTGGCCCGTCTGGCTGCGGCAAGACGACGACGATGCGCATGATCAATCGGTTGATAGAGCCGACAGAGGGGCGCATCTTCGTCAATGGCGAGGACGTGACAAAAGCCGATCCGGTCAAGCTTCGCCGCCACATCGGTTACGTCATCCAGAATGTCGGTCTCTTTCCGCACATGACGATCGCCGAAAACATCGCGGCCGTGCCGAACCTGCTCGGCTGGGACCAGCCGCGGATCGCAAAGCGCACGGATGAACTTCTCGATCTCGTCGGCCTCGACCCCAGGGAAATGCTGAAGCGCTATCCGCGCCAGCTCTCCGGTGGCCAGCGCCAGCGTATCGGCGTGGCGCGCGCCCTTGCGGCCGATCCCTCGGTGCTGTTGATGGACGAGCCCTTCGGCGCGATCGACCCGATTGCCAGAACGCGCCTGCAGGACGAGTTCAAGCAGATTCTGAAGCGCGTGCGCAAGACGGCGGTGCTGGTCACCCACGATCTCGACGAGGCGATCCGCCTCGGCGACCGCATCGCCATCATGCGTGCCGGCAAGATCGTGCAATATGACGCGCCGGATGCGATCCTCTCCCATCCGGCCGACGATTTCGTCGCGAATTTCGTCGGTATAGACCGGGCGATCAAGCGGCTCAGCCTGTTTTCGGTCGCCGACGCGATGCGGCCTGGTGCCCCTTCGTCACCCGCCGCCAGTGTCACCGCAAGCGCCAATCTGCGCGATGCCTTGTCGCTGATGGTCGCCGCCAACAGCGACGTGCTTTCGGTGGTCGATGGCGGTGGCATTGTTACCGGGCAGCTGACGCGCGACGCGATTTTCTCGATCTGAGTGCAGGAGTTTCTGATGCATCTCGGCTTTTCTCTCACACCTTTCGGTCATCACCCGGCAGCTTGGCGCAGCGCTACAAGGCCGGAAAACCTCGGTTTTAATGCTCTGCTTTCCCAGGTTGTCAAAGCGGAGGAGGTGGGCTTCGATTTCGTCCTGCTCTCGGACCGGCTGGGTGCCCGCCCGGTTGACGATCTCTCGCCCATTGCTACGCCCTTCGAGCCGACGACGCTGGTTGCGGCTCTTGCGACGAAGGCGCGCCGAATCGGTTTCCTGGCAGCCGCTGCAACCAGTCAACACGAGCCCTACAATCTCGCCCGGCGCTTTGCATCGCTGGATCAGATCAGCGGCGGCCGAATGGGTTGGGTCGCTCTTCCCGCATCCGGCGAATTCGAACGCGACCAGGAATATCTCGGCCTCGTCAACGCGCTCTGGGACAGCTGGGAAGACGACGCTTTCCTCTACAACAAGGCTGAGGGACGTTTCTTTGAACCGGACAAAATGCACGTGCTCAACCACAGGGGCGAACATTTCACGGTGCGCGGGCCGCTCAACGTCAATCGCTCGCCGCAGGGCAAGCCGGTTATCGCCCAGCTTCTGAGCGGAGAAAGCAAAGCATCGGCGGCGCGCCACGCTGAAATCGTTCTTCTTCAGGACCCGACGCCGGAAAGTGCCAACGAAAGCGCCGCCGACTTCGTCCGCAGGCTCGAAGCGGCCGGCCGTCGACGACAGGATGTTCGGATACTGGCTAATGTCGTGCCGATCGTCGCAGAGACGTCTGAAGCGGCGCAGGCGGCAAGCAATGCGGTCCGATTTGGCGAAGCGGACCGGGCGAGCCAGCCACTGTCTGCCGCACGTCTGGTCGGCACGCCGGCCGAAATCGCCGGATCCCTGCAGCAATGGCTCGGGCTTGGTCAGATCGACGGTTTTACGATCCTGCCGCCGACGGTCGCGATAGGACATCTGTTCTTCACGGGGGTGGTTCCGGAATTGCGCCGCATCGGGCTGATCGACGCGACGGCCGGCAGGACATTGCGCCATCGTCTTGGTCTTGCCAGTCCGGCTCATCCAGCCGCACCATCGGAGCACGCGTCATGAGCGATGATCGCAAGATGAGACTCGGCGCCTTCCTGATGGCGGGGGGCCATCACATCGCGGCCTGGCGTCATCCTGACGCCCATGCCCCGGCCGGCGTCGATATCGACCATTTCATCGAGCTTGCCCGTATCGCCGAGCGTGGCAAATTCGACATGCTCTTTGTCGAAGATGCCGCCGCCATCCGCGAGCGCAACCCTGATATGGCCAGCCAAGCGGCGCGCTCGACGGCTTTCGAGCCGCTGAGCCTGCTTGCCGCCCTTGCCGTCAACACCACGCATATCGGCCTCGTGGCGACCGCATCGACGACCTATAACGAGCCGTACGGCCTTGCCCGCACCTTCGCCTCGCTCGATCAGTTGAGCGGCGGCAGGGCAGGCTGGAACCTCGTCACCTCGGCAAGCGAGCTTGAGGCCGAGAATTTCGCAAGCAGCGGCCTTCGCCCGCATTCCGAGCGTTACGAGCGGGCCGAGGAATTTGCCGATGCAGCACTCGCCCTCTGGGACGGCGTGGAGGAGGGGGCCTATCTGCCTGAAGGCGGGGCTCAATTTGCCGATCGCACCAGGCTCCATCCGGTGCATCATCGCGGCAAGCATTTTACAGTCGAGGGTCTGCTCGAAAGCCCACTCTCAGCCCAGGGCCGGCCAATCATGGTGCAGGCCGGTGCCTCCGACGTCGGCAAGGAGCTCGCTGCCCGCACGGCAGACGTCGTCTTTGCTGCCTCCCAGACGGTTGCTGAAGCCCAAGCCTACTATGCCGATGTGAAGTCGCGCCTTGCAAAATACGGGCGCAAGCCCCACGACATCAAGATCATGCCCGGCATATCGCCAATCGTCGGCGCGACGGAAGCCGAGGCGAAAGCGAAATACCGGGCGCTGCAGGAACTCATCCCTGACGCCGTCGGGGTGGCCCTGCTTGCAAGCTACCTCAGCATCCAGGACCTTTCGGCCTATCCGCTCGACGGGCCGCTACCGGACATGCCACAGACCAACCTCATGCAGAGCCGCCAGCAGCTCATCATCGATCTCGGCAGGCGAGAGAACCTCTCAATCCGCGAGCTCGCGCGCCATTTCGCCGGCGCACGCGGCCACTGGCAGGTTGCCGGCACGCCGGCGCAGATCGCCGATGCGATGGAGGAACGCTTTGCCGAAGGTGCTGCCGACGGCTTCAACGTCATGGCGCCGCTCTTTCCCTCGGGGCTCGATGATTTTGTCACCCACGTGGTGCCGGAACTCCACCGTCGCGGCCTTTTCCGTGAAGATTATGAGGGCCGCACGCTTCGCCAGAACCTCGGCCTGAGCGCGCCGATCAAACGATAAAACGAGATGACAATGGACCCGATCTATATCGACTATCTGAATGCCTTCGACATCGAGGCGCTCGACCTGACCAACGATGAAATCCTGGCAGCGATTGAAATCTCGCTAGCCGCCCAGGGCAGGGGCCAGACGGTAATCGAACCGCGTGTTCATCTCGAGCCGGATGCGAGCTTTCACGGCCATTTCAACGTATTGCGCGGCTATGTGGCGCCGCTTGGCCTGGCCGGTGTGAAGGTCGTCGGCGACTATGTCGACAACTACAAGCTCGGTTATCCCTCCGAATTCGGCGTGCTCAACCTCTTCGATCCGCGCACCGGCGTGCCCAAGGCGATCCTTGATGCAACCGTCATCACCGACATGCGCACCGGCGCCGTCACCGCGCTCGGCGCTCGGCATCTCGCCCGCAAGGGCTCGAAGGTGCTTGGCCATATCGGCGCGCGGGGCACTGCGTATTGGAACGTCCGCCTGCTCGATCATCTCTTTAATTTCGACGAGATCCGCGTGCATTCGCGCCGGCCGGAAAGCCGCGACGCCTTTGGAGCCAAGCTGGAGGCCGACCTCGGCAAGAAGATCACCGTGGTCGACAACTGGCGCGATTGCGTGGAGGGGGCCGATATCGTCGTCGAAGCATCACGCCTATCGCAACCCGAGCCGCTTCTGAAGACGGAGTGGATCAAGAAGGGTGCCTTCGTCGTACCCTACGGCACGATGAGTGCCGTCGAACTGTCGCTGACCGACATCATGGCCAAACTCGTCGTCGACGATTGGGGTCAGTGCAAGACCGGCAAATTCGGCTCGCTGCGCGCCCATGTCGAGACCGGCAGGCTTTCCGAGGAGACGCTGCATGCCGAACTCGGACAGGTCGTCGCCGGCCTGAAGCCCGGCCGTGAGAGTGACGACGAGACCATCCTGCTCTGGCACCGTGGCTTGTCGCTCAGCGACATCGCGCTTGGCCACGCGCTGCTTTCCAAGGCGCGCTCGGCTGGTATCGGCCAGAGGCTGCGCTTCGCATGACGGAAATCCTGCTGACCGGCTCCGGCATCACCATCGCCGACATCGTGGCAATCGCCCGTGGCGATGCCACCGTCGAGGTTTCCGATGCAGTTCGTGAGCGGCTGATTGCCGCGCGGCGCGTCCTGGAAGGTGCCGCAGCGGCCGGCCAGCAGATCTACGGCATGAACACCGGGCTCGGCGCCAATCTCAAGACGGCGGTGACTGGCGATTTCGAAGCCTTTCAACTGCAACTGATCCGCGGCCGTGGCATGGCGGTCGGTGAAGCGCTGCCGCGCGATGCGACGCGTGCGGTCATCGCCGCCAGGCTCTCGATGCTGGCCGTTGGCGGATCCGGCATTTCGCTGCCCGTCTTCGAGGCGCTGCTTGCCATGCTGAATGCCGACGTTCATCCGGTGATGCCGTCAATCGGCTCGATCGGTGCGGGTGACCTCGTGCTGCTGTCTGCCATGGCTCGCGCCCTGGTCGGCGAAGGAAAAGCCGAATATCGCGGCATCGTCTATCCGGCGAATGAAGCCCTTGAGCTTGCGGGCCTGGCGCCGGCGAGCCTGCAGCCGAAAGACGGGATTTCGCTTCTCAATGCTTCAGCCGTCTCTGCCGGTCGGGGTGCCCTCGTATTGCACGACGCCAAACGACTGCTCGATGCCCAGCGCCGGGCGGCTGCCTTGAGCTTCGAAGGCCTTGCCGGCAATCCGCTCATCCTCTCGCCGGCGATCCAACGCGCCCGGCCAGCCGCGGGCCAGGCAGAGGAAGCCAGCCGGCTGCTGCAGATGCTTGAGGGCTCGACACTTTTCGACGCGAGCGCCGCTATCCAGGATCCGCTCAGCTTGCGCTGCCTTGCACCCATCCATGGCGCACTGGCCGATGCGCTGTCGAAGGCGATCGAAGCCGTCGAGATCGAACTGAATGCCGCGGCCGACAATCCCGTTGTTCTCCTGGAAGAGCAACAGGTGCTGTCATCAGGCAATTTCCAAACGCCGGCGCTTTCGCTTGCCTTCGAGACATTGGGGCTCGCGGTCGCTCAGGCAGCTGCGGCCTCGGCAGCGCGCTTCATCCAGTTGACGGGCTCGGGTCGCAACGGCCTGCCGCGCTATCTCTCCCCGGTCGGCGGTCCATCGGCGGGTTTCGTGCCGATGCAGAAGACAGTAGCGGCGCTGATGGCCGATATCAGGCACAAGGCCAATCCTGTCATGCTCGACTTCCTTGCGGTGTCGGAAGGGGTCGAGGATCATGCAACGCAATCGTCCCTTACCGTTCGCAAGCTCGGCGAGATGCTGGAGCTGTGGCGCGTGCTCATCGCCTGCGAAATGCTGGCGGCTGCCCAGGCCGTCGACCAGCGTTCCGGACACCGCTGCGGCGCGGAGACGAAAAGGACTCATGCCTTTGTTCGAGGCCTCGCGCCGGTCATGACGGAGGATCGTTCGCTGGGCGAAGACGTGGCTGTCCTTGCCTCGCACCTGCTCGACGAACAGTACGGCGAGTGAAGAGCATGCATCTTGCCAGCCTTGCAATGTATGTCACGCCGCAACCGCTTGCAGACGCCACCACCGAACTCTGGTCGTTCCTTCGGCACTATCTTGCGCAGACCGGGCTTTCGGATCTGCCAGAGAGCCTCGACACCACAATCCCTTATGACGGGGCCTGGCTACGCGAAGACCTGCTGTTTTCCCAGACCTGCGGCTATCCCTATGTGAAGCGATTGCGTGGCAAGGTGCGCCTCGTTGCCACGCCTGTCTACGGTCATCCTGGCTGCAACGGACCGCTGATGCGCAGCTTCATCGTCGTGCGCCGCGCTTCCACCTTCGCTTCGCTGCAGGGCCTGCGCGGCGCGACGGCCGCCATCAATAGTCCCGACAGCAATTCCGGGGCAAATCTGCTTCGAGCAACGGTCGCTCCGCTTGCCCGCAACGGACGCTTCTTCGGTGGCATCGTAAGGACGGGCAGCCATGGCGGCAGCATCGATGCGGTGTCGAATGGGCAGGCGGATTGCGCCGCAATCGACTGCATCACCTTTGCCAATCTCCTGCGTTTCACGCCCGCCCGCATGGAAGGCGTCCGCATCCTTGCAGAGACACCCGCAACGCCGGGTCTGCCCTTCATTACTGGAGGAGAGGTTTCGGATGCGGATGTGGCATTGATGCGCGAGGCACTTCTCGCAGCGATCGCCGCACCATCGCTTTCCAGTGTGCGCGATATTCTCGGCCTCATCGATGTCGCGATGCTTACAGATGCCGACTACGAACCGGTTCTGTCGCTTGCCCGAGGGGCGCTAGAGACCGGTTATAGTGACTGGATCGATTGAAGCCTCCAAAGATGCCAACTTATAAGATCGGTTTTCCGCCCGGCCCCCTGCTGAAGGTTCAGATGAAAGGAAAAGCATCACAAAATTTGTGATATTGTGATTTATACTTGTTCCAATTTTGTGATTGTGCGATCCTTTCTGGCACCGAAGCCAACGATTTCGACGTGTCTCACGTGTGAGGGGAGAGTGTTCAATGGCGCGCATCACGCTCAGGCAGTTGCTGGATCACGCGGCGGAGGAGGGGTACGGCGTTCCCGCCTTCAATATCAATAACATGGAACAGGCGCTCGCCATCATGGAAGCCGCGGATGCGGCCCGCGCGCCCGTCATCATGCAGGCATCGCGCGGCGCGCGCGCCTATGCTCATGACATCATGCTCAAGCACATGATGGACGCGGTCGTCGAAATCTACCCGCATATCCCGGTTTGCGTGCATCTCGACCACGGCAACGATCCGGCCAGCTGCATGACGGCCATCCAGGCGGGCTTTACCTCCGTGATGATGGATGGCTCGCTGAAAGCGGATGCGAAGACACCCGCCGACTGGGACTACAATGTCGGCGTGACGAAGAGAGTGACCGAGATGGCGCATTACGGCGGTATTTCGGTTGAAGGCGAGCTCGGTGTGCTTGGCTCTCTGGAGACGGGCATGGGAGAGGCCGAAGACGGGCACGGCGCCGAAGGTAAACTGTCTCATGATCAGCTGCTTACGAACCCGGACGAGGCGGTGAAATTCGTGCGCGAAACACGGGTCGATGCACTGGCGATCGCCATGGGCACCTCGCACGGCGCCTACAAGTTCACGCGTAAACCTGATGGTTCGGTGCTGGCGATGAGTGTCATCGAAGAGATCCACCGCAAGCTGCCGAATACGCATCTGGTCATGCACGGCTCGTCGTCTGTTCCAATCGAGCTGCAGGAGATCATCAACAAATATGGCGGTCGGATGGAACCGACATGGGGCGTGCCCATCGAGGAAATCCAGCGCGGCATCAAGAATGGTGTGCGCAAGGTGAATATCGACACCGACGGCCGGATGGCCATGACCGGGCAGATCCGCCGGATACTGCAGGAAGATCCGAGTGAATTTGATCCCCGCAAATATCTGAAGCCGGCGATGGCCGCGCTCACCAAGCTTTGCAAGGAGCGCTTCGAGCAGTTCGGCACTGCCGGCATGGCGGAGCGGATTACGCCCCTTCCTGTTTCGGCGATGGCAAAGCGTTATGCGTCCGGTGCGCTCGATCCGGTCTTTTCCTAAAGCGTGTCGCGCATGTCGCTATCGCAAAACTGCCGCACAGCTTTGTGCGACATGCGTTAGATCTCATCGGCTGACGGGGCGGGCGCTTTTTCCCGGCTCGATATCCGGCCTGCCGGCTGTCAACGTCTGGCCGTGAAACGCCTTGAGCAGTGAAACGACGTCATTGATCTCATGCTCGACACGCGGAGTATCCCAGCCGAGCGCTTTCGCGGCGATGCCTGCAATATCCGTCAAGCCTTCGTAGGTCAGCTGACCCTCGATCGCGATCGTCGTGCGCCGCAACACGATATCCGAGAGGTGGACCACAAGTTCATTGCGCGCGATCCAGTCGATCTCCCGAAAGCTGTAATGTGCGGCTCCCGACAGGCGCCGCTCGTCGGAATGATCGGAGGAGAATATCGCCACCGCCTCGGCGGTCGTGCCGTAGCGGTTCAGAAGCTGTTCTGCGCGCGCAGCCGTCATGCCTGCAGCCTTCGCGATCCTGTCGACGAAGACCCGTCTCGCCTGCGCGTCGGCCGGAAATGCCTTTCCGCCGCCGATCGCAAGGTAACGGGTCGACTGCTTGCGCGAACGCTCGAGCCGGGAAAGAACGGCGTCGGCAACCTCCTCGGCAAAACCGCGAAACGTCGTCCACTTGCCGCCGACCAGCGACATGATGGCAAAAGGCCGCTTGCCATCCGCTTCGATGACCGGCGCTGAATGGTCGCGGCTGATCAGGCCGGGCGCTGTGCCGTCGGAGGCGGGAAGCGGCCGGATACCGCTATAGGTATAGACGATCTGGTCGCGATCGAAGCGCAATGTCGGCAGCAGCGATCTGAGGCTCTGCAGGAAGTAATCGATCTCGGGTTCTTCGCAGCGCACGGCGTCGGGGTCCCGGCTCGGGATATCCGTCGAGCCGACGAGCGCAAGCCCGAGATAGCCGTAGACCAGGCAGATACGGCCGTCATCGGCTTCGAAATAGATCATGTGGCCGTTCAGGCTGCGCACCAGTTCGGGATGATCGATCAGGATATGCGAACCCTTCGTGCCGCCGATCAGGTGCGAGGGCGCGCCGAGCGCTTCGTTGACATGATCGATCCACGGGCCTGCTGCGTTCACGACGAGCCTCGGACGCACCGAGAATTCGCCGCCATCCTCCCGTTGAAAGCTCAGGCGGCCTTCCGAGCAGGCGGTCAGCGTGACGAAATTTGCCGCGGCACAATGCGGGTTCGCCTCCAGCCCATCCTTGACGAGTTCATAGACGAGGCGTTCCGGCCTGCTGATTTTTGCATCGTAGTAGATGCCCCCGGCGACAATCGCCGGCGTCACATGCGGCATTTCCCGCCTGGCCCTCTTCTTCAGGATCAGCCGATGCCGCGGCATCACGCGGTCGCGTGAACCGAAGAAGTCGTAAAGGGAAAGACCGATCTTGATGAGAACGGCGCCGCGGCTGCGGGGCGCCGTCTTGGAGCCGAACAATGTCTGCAGTGCCGCCCAGATGCCGCGTGTCCAGGAAAAGACCGGAATGAATGTCGGAAGTGGCTCGACGCAATGCGGCGCGTTTTTCAAAAGCAGATTGCGTTCCAGAGTCGATTGGGCAACCAGGCCGAATTCTCCAGTCTCCAAATACTTCAACCCACCGTGGATGAGGCGAGACGGTGCAGCACTTGTCCCGGAACCGAAGTCCGATTTGTCGACGATCATGCAGTTGAGGCCCTGCAGTGCAAGGTCGCGAAACAGGCCAGCGCCGTTGATGCCTGCTCCCAGGATCACAACATCGACATCGTGCTCTTGGGTATCCGGGCTGCGCTCAAGCGTGTCGGGGGTCATGGTGCTGTCGTCCTAAACTGCGGCCGCTGCCGCGCTGTCCTGCGCAAGGCCGGCGATCTTCGGCCAAAGCGGCGTCATTGTTTCTGCAATTTCGAGGAAGAGGCGGTAGCGCTTTTCGTAATCGGCGCTGCGGGCAGCGTCCGGCTTGCAGGTCTTGCCCTGCCTGTCCTTTGTTGGAGCGCTTTGCGGGTCCGGGTAAAGACCAGCGCCTGCGCCAGCGCAAATGGCAGCCCCCCAAGCCGCCGCCTCATCGGTACCGGTCACCGTCACCGGCATTGCAAGCACATCGGCAAATAGCTGCGCGACTGCGGGATTGCGTGACACGCCGCCGGCAAGTCGCGCCTCCTTGACGGCAAAGCCGTCACGCAGGGCATCGACATGGATGCGATGGTTGAACGCGATGCCTTCCATGACGGCCCTCAGCATGTCGCCGCGGTCATGCCAGCCGCCGAGCCCGAAGAAGCTTGCGCTTGCCGATGCGCCGTAGGGAGAGCCGAAGAGATAGGGGTGGAAAAGCACCGATGACGGGCGGTCAAAAGCTGCCGCGATCTCCGATGCCAGCAAAGCGTGAATGGACGCGCCCTTTGCCTCGCAGTCTGTCCATTCGCGGCCACATAGTTTTTCGATGAACCATTCGTAGTTCGCACTCGATGCAGGCGAAATCGACATGCTGTTCCAGACGCCTGGCGCAATTCCATTGCGGCAGAACCAGCGTCGATCGACGCGCGGTTCGAAAGACAGCGTCTCATTGATCGAATAGGTGCCGGCGATGACGGCGACGATGCCGTCGGCATAACCACCCGCGCCGAGCGCCGAAGCGGTCACGTCATGCAATCCGGCAGCCACGGGCGTACCCTCCACGAGACCCGTCAACCGCGCTGCATCGGCCGTTATTCGTCCAACGATCTCGTCCGAGCGCGAGGCCGGCGGCAGAGCTCTGGCAAGCGCCTGCAAGCCGAACAGGCGCAGGGCATCCTCACTATAGTCTTGTGTTCTGACATCGGTGAAGGAGGTGCTTGCTTCAGTGCGATCGGTGCCGACGGTGCCGGTCAGGCAAAATCGCAGCCAGTCCTTGCAGCTCATGATGTGGCCGATACGTTTAAACCGTTCCGGCTCATGATCCCGGATCCAGGCCAGCAGCGCCGACGGGGCGGAGACATGGGGCACCTGACCTGTGAGCGCGATCGCCTCGTCGGCGACCTTGTTGTCAGTCCATTGATCGACGATATCACCCGCCCGGCTGTCCAGGGATACGATACCATTGCCAAGCGGCTCCTGCGCCTGATCCAGCACATAAATGCCATCGCCATGCGCCGTTGCCGCCACGGCCTGGATATCGCTTGCCGGCCGGCCACTGAGGACGACCGCCTCGCGGATCGCCTCAGCCGTCGCGGTCCATAATTCGCGCATGTCCCGTTCTACGAAACGCGGCCTCGGGATGAGCTGGCTAACGCGCCGCCGGGCAACGGCGATCGGCGTGCCGTCAATGTCGAAAATGACGGCCTTCGTGACAGTCAGGCCACTATCAATCCCGAGCAGACTCGGCATGCGCATCCACCTTTCTATCGCGACCGAACGGGCCGCTCACATGCGCCCGTTGCCGGTCCTGGCAACGACAACGTTGATATCCCTGGAGCGCATCCGGTCGATGTGCACGGGCAGGGTCTTGTCGTCGACGATGACGACGTCGAATTCATCGAGCGCCGCGAAGCTGTGAAGCGCGCGCCGTTCGAACTTGGTGTGGTCGGCAAGCAGGATGCGTTTGACGGAACAGTCGAACATGGCGCGCTTCGTATCGACGGTCTCGGGCGACTGATGCAGCACGATGCCGTCGTTAATGGCCGACATGGAAATAAATGCGATATCCGCCCGCAATCCCCTGATCTCGTTGATCGTCATGCGTCCCATGAAAGCATTGCACCAGTTGTAATACTGGCCGCCGAGCGCCAGCAGGGTGACGTCGTGCATGCCGGTCAACGCGTTCATCAGCGTCAGCGAATTGGTGATGGCAGTGATCGGCACCTTCGAAGAGAGATGCGATGCCATCTGCAGGACAGTCGTGGAATCGTCGAAAAAGATGGCCTGTCCAGGTTCGACGAACTGCATGGCAGCCTCGGCGATCACCTTCTTTTCCGCCGACTGCCGGCTCGAGCGATAGACATCGCTGGATTCGATGAGGTTGGTGGCAGCCGCCGTAACGATGCCGCGTGTCTTCCGGAAGATCCCGCGGCTCACGAGCTCATCCACATCGCGATGCGCCGTCATCAGGCTGATGCCGAAACGATCGGTCAGATCCTCGATCCGCATCGAACCCTCGCTCATGACGGCCTCCGCGATCATCCGCCGGCGCGCTACCTGGCGTGTCTGGCGGCTATCGCTGGTCAGCTGGTCCAACAGCTCATCGCCCTGATTGGTCTTCTGTGTCACGGGTCACCCTTGTCGCTGAATTCCATATCCCAGCTTCGTATAGTGATTGCCATGCCAAGGCAAAGAAGGCGAAAGCGGCTTGATGCGGTCGAAAAGGTCAAGGAGGGCGCCCGGTCGAGCGCCCTCTTTCTCATTAATGTGACAGAACGAACGGGCCGGTATACTTGTCGATATTGTCCTTGGTGATCAGGAGGCAATCAAACAGCTGCTTTTCGCTCTTGGCGCCGGTGCTGCCCGTCTTGATGACGTTATCAGCCTGCTTGACGGCTTCCTCGGAGAAGACGGCGACGGGCTGCAGGACGGTATATTGCAGTTCGCCCGCCTTGATCGCGGCGACCGCATCCGGCGAGCCGTCGAAGCCGCCGACCTTGATGTTGGCGAGCTTGCCGGCTTCCTTCAGTGCCGCGATGGCGCCGAGCGCCATTTCGTCATTGCCGGAGATTACGCCGATAATGTCGGGATTGGCCTGCAGCATGGACTGCATCTTGTTGTGACCCTGGGTGCGGTCCCAGTTGGCAACTTCCTTGGCGACCTTCTGGAGGTCGGGGTACTGGGTCAGAACGGTCTCATAGCCGTTCGAGCGCGTGGCGGCATTGTTGTCCGACGGGGCACCGAGGAGCTCGGCATACTTGCCCTTGTCACCGACCGCTTCGACCCACTGCTGCGCACCGATTGCGGCACCCTGGGCGTTGTTCGAAACGAGCTGAGCCTTGGCGAGGCCTTCCTGGTTGATCTCGGCATTGACGAGGATGACCGGGATACCTGCGGCAACTGCCTTCTTGACCGCGCCGATGGAACCGTCGGCATTTGCCGGGTCAAGAATGATCGCGACCGACTTGTTGGTGATGGCGGTATCGATCATGTTGCTTTCGGTGTTGGTGTCGCCCTTATGCGCACTGACCGAGGCGGTGTAGCCGAGCTTTTCGGCTGTCGCCTTGGCGACGTTGCCCTCTGTCAGCCAGTAGGGGTTGGACGGATCATTGACGATGATCGTCATCTGGCCTGCCGCCCAGGCGGAGCTGACGAGGATCGGGGCAACAGCCGCGGCTGCCAGAAGAATGCGCATGCCTTTCTTAAACATAGTCTCTCTCCCATTTGTGAGTTCAGGTGCTGCCGGAAACCGGCGGTGCTTTCCGCGATCGGCCTTTTGGAACTCCAGTTGCCGTCGTGGATAAGTTCTGCTGCTGACGTCAGGACGATTTTGCCCGGCGCCCGTATTGGATGCTGTTCATGAGGACCGCGAGGACGATGACCGCGCCGGTGAAGACGGTCTGCCAGTAGGCCGAGACGCCGATGATGACGAGGCCGTCTGACAGGAAGCCAATCACAAAGGCGCCGAGCATCGTGCCGCGCACCGTGCCGCGCCCGCCGGTCAGCGCCGCGCCGCCGATGACGACCGCCGCAATCGCCGTCAATTCGTAGGTCGTGCCCGCCGTCGGACCGGCGGAGGTCAGCTGCGACGACAGGACCAGACCGGCAATCGCTGCGCAGACGCCCGAGAGGACATAGACGATGATCTTGACGCGCTTGACTGGCACGCCCGAGAGATCGGCCGCACGCTCGTTGCCGCCGGAGGCGTAGAGCCAGCGGCCAAAGGCGGTGCGGCTGAGGACGATGCCGCAGATGATCGCGAGCACGGCGAGCACGATGACGCCGATCGGAATGCCCGCAAGGCGGTTGAAGCCGAGCCAGTCGAAGCCGGTATTGCCGAGTTCCGGGCGGCCGCCGAGATTGTTGTAGGTCAGGCCATTGGTCATCAGGAGCGCGATGCCACGGGCGACATAAAGCACGCCAAGCGAGGCGACGAAAGCCGGAACCTTCAAATAGGCAACCAGCACGCCGTTGACCGCACCGACGACGGCGCCGAGAGCGCAGGTGATGACCACCACGGCCCAGACGGGTGGATAAAGGATGACGCCGAACGAACTCAGCGTGACGCCCTGCATGAGGAAGCCGGCAATGCAGCCGGCAAGCCCGAGCGTCGAGCCGACGGACAGGTCGATGCCGCCATTCAGGATGACAAGCAGCATGCCGATCGCCAGGATGCCGAAGATGGCGACATGCGAGGCCATGGTGAGGAAGTTACTCAGGCTGAAGTAATAGGGCGACAGGAACGAGAAGACCGCGATGATGACGATCAGCGCGAAGAAGGCGCGGCCTTCCAGGATCAGCCGCACGAGGTTGGTGTTGCGCTTCTGCCCGTTGGAAACTGTTTTCTTTTCGGTGATATCAGTGACTGACATAATCAGTGCTCCATAATTCCGGGCTAGTGCGCAACCACGGCTTCGCCTGAGGCGGCCATGATCTTTTCCTTGGTGACGTCAGCACCGAATTCAGCCGAGATCCGGCCGCGATGCATGACGATGATGCGGTGCGCGATGCTCAGGCATTCGTTGACCTCGGAAGTCGAGTAGAGGACGGCGAGACCCTGCCGGGCACGTTCGGCCAGCAGCTTGAAGACCTCAGCCTTGGCGCCGATGTCGATGCCGCGGCTCGGCTCATCGAGAAGAATGACCTTCGGGTCGGTCGCCAGCATCTTGCCGATAACCACCTTCTGCTGGTTGCCGCCAGACAGCGAGCCGATGGCGGCCTCTCCTCCATCGGTCTTGACGCGGACTTTGCGAATGGAGGCATCGACAAGCTCGCGCTCGCGACGGCCGGATGTGAACAGCCCCCTGGTAAAGGCGCCGATGCTGGCAAGCGACAGATTGGAACCGACCGTCATCGTTTGGACGAGGCCGTCGCGCTGGCGATCCTCGGGCACCAGCACGAGGCCGCTTGCGATGCGGCTGGCGATGCTCAAATGCCCGACATCCTGGCCTTCGAGCCGAATGGTACCGCCACTGGCGCGCAACCGTCCGGCCACGCATTCCAGAAGCTCGGTGCGGCCGGCGCCCATCAGGCCGTAGATGCAGACGACCTCTCCGGCGCGCACGTCCAGCGACAGGCGGTCGACGGAATTGAAGGCCGATCCGGAGGGGCCGGGAACGGTGAGATTGTCAATCGAAAGCGCAGGCTTACCGAACTCATAGCCTTCGGGCGGGTTGCCGAGATCGAAGTTGTCGCCCACCATGTTTCGCACGATCCATTCAAGATCGATGTCCTTGCGTTGCGCATAGGCGGTCATGGTGCCATCGCGCAAGACTACGGCGTGGTTAGTGATCTGTAGCGCTTCCTCGAGATGATGCGAGATATAGACGATCGACACGCCGCGATCGGTCAGATCGTGAATGACTTTGAAAAGCACCTCCACTTCCGTGGCGCTGAGCGCCGAGGTCGGCTCATCCATGATCAGGATACGCGAATTGACGGACAGCGCCCGGGCAATTTCGACAATCTGTTGCTGGCCGAGACGCAGATCTTCCACCTTGGTCAGTGGATCGATCTCCTCTTCCAGCTCTTCCATCAGGATGCGCGTCTGGCGCTCTTCTTCCGCGAAATCGACCACGCCGCCCTTGATAATCTCGCGGCCCATGAAGATGTTGTCGCGCACGCTGAGATTGGGCGCGAGGCTGAGCTCCTGGTGAATGATCGAGATGCCGCATTCGCGGGCATGGGTCGAAGAGCTGAAGCTGATCGGCGCGCCGTCGAGAATGATTTCGCCCGACGTTGGCTGGACAACTCCCGAAAGGATCTTCATCAGCGTCGATTTGCCCGCCCCATTCTCGCCGAACAGCGTGGTGATCTGGCCGCGATGGATATCGAAATTGACACCCTTGAGCGCATGCACGCTGCCATAGGATTTGGCGATATTGCGGGCCGCCAGGACGACCTCGCCGACGACGTCGGATGTGGATGGCTCGCTCATTTAACGTCGACCTTAACAGGAGTTACGAGCCAGTTTTTCGGGTTGATGAGTTTGAAGACGCCGACGACGGTTGCTGTTTTGCCGTCGAGCTGGTCCGGATCGAGGCCGGCGAAGACCGCCTTCTTCATCTCGTTGTTGATGGCCGAGCCGGCATCCTGATACTGGATCTGATTGGTGAACTGACCGAATTCAATCGTGCCTGTGGCGTCGCGGAGGTCCGTGCCATTGACCGCAGGGCCGGTCTGGACACGGACCACCGTCTCGGGGGGAAGGCCGTCGATCTTCATCTCGTTTGTATTGGATTTGCGCGTGCCGAAAGTGCCGCTCAGCGTCACCGGGATGACCGGGCCGGTGCTCGTGGCAACGCCGTATTTATCGCCGGCCGCCTTTTTGTCCGCAGTAATCGCCGCTGCCAGTTCAGAAGCGGCCACAGCCCTCTTTTCGACATCCGCCTGGATCTTCGGAAACTGCTCCGCGCCAAAGGTTTCCGGAGAAAAGGCCTGTTGCCGCACATCGCTCGCCGAGCCGATCTGGACGATTTTGGTATCGAGCGCAATGGCGCCGATGACCACGATTGCCGCAATGGCACTGACGATGATCTTCAAATTGCCTTTGCCTGGCGCGGATGCTGCGTGAGCGGGCTGAGTATTCATTGCTGGCGACCTTTGCGGCTGGTCGGATTATGTCGGAGGAGGATGAACCTGGCGAAAGCCTTGCGGCTGCTTCATCGAAGGCGGGACGCCTCGAAAGCCGCATTGGGGTGCGGAAACCTGCCAAGCCTAGCGGCGTGATGATGAGCGAGAAAAATGCGCATCCGAACCTCCTCCATGTCGGGCCGGCGCTTGTCTCCTCCAACCGCCTGGACCGCAATTCCTCTCAGCAGCGATGCCTGCGTGATAGGTAAATGGTGTTTATGCCAAAAATCATGTTATCAAATTATCCGTCTGTCAACAGGCGTTTTGTGAATTGGTGCTGACAACATAACATTTGAAGTGTGCATGGTGCGGCGAGAAGGCGTCTGATCTTAAGCGTGCACCCCGACCGAAAAGGTGCTTCCTCACTGCGAAGCACGAATAAATATCATTGATTTTAAATGATAAAATAGCCACGTGCATGCACTCGCGGCGCATGGACATCGCCGCAAATGGCTGAGGCTGTTACTAGCGCCTATCGCGTCCACTTGTTCCATTTTATCTGAAAAAAATTTCATTGCGAGAAAAATCTTACTGGAACAATGATATCTTTGTGTTATCTTTTTGATGAGGCTTATGGGAGGTTTCGAAAAGGATCGGATCTCAAGATCTCGGAGCGTGATCTGCGCGCCAGCTGACTTGCCCGTGAATTCGAAGTGTGGTCGCCTGCGCCCTTTGCTGGCTTTGGTGGCCGGGAGGATATGAGACATGAAATCGACGCGCGTTTTTCCCCTCGTGACGCTCGACGTGATTGCCGGATAATCCGCGATGGATTTAAGCCAACAGGTCATCATCGGTATCGATGCGGGAACATCTGTCATCAAGGCGGTCGCCTTCGACCTTTCTGGCCGCCAGATCGCGGCCGCATCCGTTCGCAACAAATATTCAAGCGGCAGCGATGGTTCGGCCACGCAATCGCTCGCGCAGACCTGGCAGGATTGTGTCGGTGCGCTTCGCGGCCTTGGCGGGAAGGTCGAGGATCTTGCATCGCGCACCGCGGCGATCGCAGTGACGGGGCAGGGGGACGGAACATGGTTGGTGGGTTCCGGTAATCAGCCTGTCGCCGATGCCTGGCTCTGGCTCGACGCGCGTGCCGCGACGACCGTGGCGTCACTTGCCGGCCAGGAAGCAGACAGGGCGCGTTTCGAGCAGACGGGCACGGGACTGAATACCTGCCAGCAGGGCGCGCAGCTCGCTCACATGGATCGGGTGACGCCGGAGCTTCTGGACCGGGCGGAAACGGCGCTGCACTGCAAGGATTGGCTCTACCTCAATTTTACCGGTGTACGGGCGACTGATCCTTCGGAGGCAAGCTTCACCTTTGGTGATTTCAGGACGCGGCGATATTCGCCTGTTGCCATTGACGCGCTTGGGTTGACGCATCGGCGTGCGCTTCTACCCGATATTGTCGATGGAACCGAAATCAGCCATCCGCTGACGGCGGAAGCGGCGCAGGCCTGCGGCCTGCTGGCCGGCACGCCGGTTAGTCTCGGTTATGTCGACATGGTGATGACGGCGCTCGGCGCCGGTGTTCGCAGCGGTGGGCGCAACGCGGCCTGTTCGACGATCGGTTCGACCGGCGTGCATCTGCGTGCAAAGCCAGTGGCCGACGTCCATCTCAACCGTGACGGCACGGGCTACGTCATTGCCCTGCCGATCCCGGGTACTGTTACCCAGGTGCAGACAAATATGGGTGCGACGATCAACATCGACTGGCTGCTGGAGATGGCCGCCTATCTGATGGCTGAGGCGGGAAAGCCTGTCACCCACGCCGAGCTCGTCGCCAGGATCGACCGCTGGTTTTTCGAAAGCCAGCCGGGGTCGGTTGTCTATCATCCCTATATTTCCGAGGCCGGAGAGCGTGGACCCTTCGTCAATGCCCAGGCCCGGGCAGGTTTTTCCGGTCTTTCGATCCGCCACGGGTTTCCGGATCTTGTTCGCGCGGTTGTCGAAGGTCTGGCGCTCGCGACACGCGATTGTTACGCCGCCATGGGCGATATGCCGGAGGAGCTGCGCGTCACCGGCGGCGCCGTGCGCTCGAGCGCGCTGCGCCGCTCCCTGACCGCCTCCCTCAAGGCGCCGATCCGCCTGTCGCGCCGTGAAGAAACCGGAGCGGCTGGCGCCGCGATGATGGCTGCTGTGGCAATCGGTGCCTACAAGACAATGGACGAGTGCATCGCCGACTGGGTCACGCCGCTGCTCGGCGAGGCCGAGGAGCCGATCGGTGAGGAAGCCGCCCGCTTCGATCTGCTTTTTTCCGCTTATGCCGATATCCGAAGGGCCATGCCTGCCGTCTGGGAAACACTGGCCCGAGCTGCGGCGATGCCGCCCGCAAAATGAATCGCTGATGCAAAAGGCATCCGAGGGAGCATGATATGACCGAACCCGAAATCCTGGATCTTTTCGTCATCGGCGGCGGCATCAACGGCGCGGGAATTGCCCGCGACGCCGCCGGGCGCGGCCTGAAAGTCGCGTTGTGCGAGAAGGACGATTTGGCACAGGGCACCTCCTCGCGCTCGGGCAAGCTCGTGCATGGCGGCCTTCGCTATCTCGAATATTACGAGTTCCGTCTCGTGCGGGAGGCGCTGATCGAACGCGAGGTGCTGCTCAACGCCGCACCGCACATCATCTGGCCGATGCGTTTCGTGCTGCCGCACAGTCCCGAGGATCGCCCCGCCTGGCTCGTCCGGCTCGGCCTCTTCCTTTACGATCATCTCGGCGGTCGTAAGAAGCTGCCGGGCACCCGCACGCTCAATCTGCTGCGCGATCCAGAAGGCACGCCCATACTCGATCAATATACCCGCGGTTTCGAATATTCGGATTGCTGGGTGGATGATGCCCGCCTCGTCACCTTGAATGCGGTGAGCGCGGCGGAGAAGGGGGCCCTGGTGCTCACCCGCTCGCCGGCGATCTCCGCGCGCCGGGAAAACGGCCATTGGACGATCACGACGAAAAGCAGCACGAGCGGCGAGACGCGGACGTTTCGTGCCAAATGTCTCGTCAATTGCGCCGGCCCCTGGGTAACCGATATCATCAACCGTGTCGCCGGCTCCAATTCCAGCCGCAATGTGCGCCTCGTCAAGGGCAGCCATATCATCGTGCCGAAGTTCTGGGCGGGCTCCAATGCCTATCTGGTTCAGAACCACGACAAGCGTGTCATCTTCATCAACCCTTATGAAGGCGATAAGGCGCTGATCGGTACGACGGATATCGCCTATGAGGGCCGGGCCGAGGATGTGGCGGCCGACGAGGCGGAAATCGAATATCTGCTGAAGGCGGTAAACCGCTATTTCAAGGAGAAGCTGCGCCGCCAGGACGTGCTGCACAGTTTTTCCGGCGTGCGCCCGCTGTTTGACGACGGCAAGGGCAATCCGTCAGCGGTGACCCGCGATTACGTGTTCGATCTTGATGAAACCGGGGGAGCGCCGCTTCTCAATGTCTTCGGCGGCAAGATCACGACATTCCGGGAGCTTGCAGAACGCGGCATGCAGCGCCTAGGCCACGTCTTCCCCAACATGGGTGGCGACTGGACGGAAAAGGCACCGCTTCCGGGCGGCGAAATGCCCAATGCCGACTACGAGACCTTCGCCAACAACCTGCGTGACACCTATCCCTGGATGCCGCGCAAGCTCGTCCATCACTATGGCCGTCTCTACGGCACGCGCACGAAGAACCTGGTCGCCGGGGCAGGGGACCTGCAAGGGCTCGGACACCATTTCGGCGGGCAGCTTTACGAGGCGGAAGTCCGTTACCTCGTCGCCACCGAATGGGCCGAGACGGCCGAGGACATCCTCTATCGCCGCACCAAGCATTACCTTCACCTGAGCGAGGCGGAGCGGGCAGCCTTTGCCGATTGGTTCGCCTCATCCCATCTTGCCGCCGCCTGAGGAGGCCTTGATGCCGCTTTCGCTTTCGCTGAATACCAATCCGCTGGTGAACCGTTTTGCCGATCCGGACGACCTGATGGAGACGGTGGCGCGAGACCTGCGCATCCGTGATCTCCAGCTGACGCATGAATTCATCAATCCGAGCTGGCAGGCCCCCGTCATCCGCCGCCTGACCCGCCAGATGAAAACAGCGTTGGAGCGTACCGGCGTTCGCGTTACCTCGGGCATGACCGGGCCTTATGGACGGCTGAACCACTTTGGGCATCCGGATGCGGAGGTCCGCCGCTATTACGTGGATTGGTTCAAGACCTTCGCAGACATTACCGCCGACCTCGGCGGACATTCCGTCGGCACGCAATTTGCGATCTTCACCTACAAGGACTTCGACGATGCAGGCCGGCGCGAGGAACTGATTAAGATCGCTATCGACTGCTGGTGCGAAGTCGCAGAGCATGCCAGGGCCGCCGGTCTTTCCTATGTCTTCTGGGAGCCGATGAGCATCGGCCGCGAATTCGGCGACACGATCGAATCCTGCCTTGCGTTGCAGGCACGCCTGACTGCCGCCGATATGGCGGTGCCGATGTGGATGATGGCCGATATCGACCATGGCGACGTCACCTCCGCCAATCCCGATGACTACGATCCCTATGCCTGGGCGCGGGCCGTACCGAAGCTGTCGCCGATCATCCATATCAAGCAGAGCCTCATGGACAAGGGTGGCCACCGGCCGTTCACGGCGGAATTCAATGCCAAGGGCCGGATCCAACCCGCTCCGCTGTTGGAAGCTTTCGCGGCAGGCGGCGCCCATGACAATGAGATCTGCCTCGAACTTTCCTTCAAGGAACGTGAGCCGAACGATCGCGAGGTCATCGCGCAGATTGCCGAAAGCGTCGCCTTCTGGGCGCCGCATATCGACACCGGCGCCGCAGACTTGAAGATATGATCCGGCGATTTACAAAGGCTGGTTGTTATCAGGCGGTATAACCGTCGAAGAAATGGGAAGGGTGCGGCGATGACGGATGCCGATGATACGCTTGCCGTGCGGGCCGCCTGGCTTCATTACGCCGGCGGACTGACGCAGTCCGACGTTGCCCGGCGCCTCGGCATTCCCTCGGTCAAGGCGCATCGACTGATCGCGCGGGCCGTCGCCGATGGCGTCGTCAAGGTCACGATCGACGGCGATATCGTCGAATGCGTCGAACTGGAGACCCGGCTCGCCGAGCGCTTCGGATTGCAATATTGCGAGGTCGCGCCCGATCTTGGGGAAGAGGGCCTGCCGCTGCGCGCGCTCGGTCATGCGGGAGCTGGTTATCTGAAGCGCGAGATCGAACACGGTGAGCACTCAGTCATTGGCCTTGGCCACGGCCGCACGCTTTCGGCTGCCGTTCAATATATGCCGCGGACGAATGCCAAGGACATGCGCTTCGTTTCCCTGCTTGGCGGCCTCACGCGAAACTACGGCGCCAATCCCTATGACGTCATGCACCGTATCGCGGAAAAGACCGGTACACATGCCTATGTCATGCCTGTTCCCTTCTTCGCCAACACTGCCGAGGATCGGGAAGTTCTCAGGGCGCAACGCGGGGTCAAGGAAGTGTTCGATCTCGCCAATGACGCCGACCTGAAGCTCGTCGGCTTGGGGACGGTGGACGCCGAGGCCCAGCTGGTGCTCTCCGGCTTAGTCGAGCCGGGTGAGATTGAGGAGATCGCCACCGCTGGTGGTGTCGGCGAGATCCTCGGCCACTTTTTCAATGCGGATGGCCAGATCCTCGATACGGCTCTGACCGGTCGCACGCTTTCGGCGTCCTTTCCGACGACGAAGAAGGAGCGCCTCGTGGCCCTGGCGGGCGGACAGTCAAAAGTGGCCGCCATACGGGCGATCCTGCGCAGCCGCCGTCTTCACGGGCTCATAACTGATGAACGGACCGCGCGCTCGCTCTTGGATTGATGATTTCTGCCACATGTTTTGAGCGCATAATCACACTTCTTCGTGTTGAAATTCACATTTTCAATGTTATATTCTTATTGAACTGGGATTGAGATGTATGAAACGGGAAGAGCGCCAGCAGCTGATCGTCAATCTGCTCGTTGAGGACAAGACCGTTGAAGTGGACGATCTTGCTGAACGGTTTTCCGTCTCCAAGATGACCATTCACCGCGATCTCGATGACCTCGAACAGGCGGGTATCTTGCGTAAGGTACGCGGTGGAGCGACGATCGATGCCGGAACGCAATTCGAGAGCGATTTTCGCATTCGTGAACGTCAGGGCGGCGAAGCCAAGGTTGCGATGGCGCAGGAAGCGCTGGCCCAGGTCGAGCCTGGCATGACGGTCATGGTCAATGACGGCTCGATGGCCGCGGTACTCGGCGAGATGCTGCTGCGTAAGCGGCCGCTGACGGTGATTACCAACAACGCAGCGATCATGGAGCGGTTGAAGGGTGAAAACGGCATAACCCTGATTGCGCTCGGAGGCATCTATTCCGCGAAATTCAACGCCTATCTCGGCGTCGTGACAGAAGAAGCGCTGTCACGCCTGAGGGCGGATATCGCTTTCATTTCGACTCCGGCGGTCAGCGGCAGGCTCGCCTATCACATGGACGACAATGTCGTTCGCGCCAAGCGGGCGATGATCTCGTCTTCGGCCAGAAGCTGCCTCCTCGTCAACCACCAGCGCATCGGCCACACGGCGTTGCATGTCATGGCGGATCTGGCTGATTTCGACACTATTATCACCGATAGCGCGCCAACGGCCGCTGTTCTCAACGAATTCGATCGGGTGGGCATCAAGCTCACCATCGCTCCAGCACAGGATCAGGCATGACGGAGAAACCGCGCTTCTGGATTGGCACCAGCTGGAAGATGAACAAGACGCTCGCGGAGGCCGAGCATTTCGCCCGCGGCCTCGAGGCGGCTGACGCTGCGTGCGACCCTATCATCCAACGCTTCGTGATCCCGCCGTTTACCGCCGTGCGGGAGGTCAAGCGCATGCTTGCAAAGACTTCCGTCAAGGTCGGTGCGCAGAACATGCATTGGGCGGATCAGGGCGCCTGGACGGGCGAAATCTCCCCCTTGATGCTGAAGGATTGCGGTCTCGACATCGTAGAACTCGGGCATTCCGAGCGGCGCGAGTTTTTCGGCGAAACGAATGAGACAGTCGGGCTGAAGACGGAGGCGGCGGTTCGCCATGGCCTGATCCCGCTCATCTGCATCGGCGAAACCCTTGCCGACCGGGAGAGCGGAAAAGCCGCTGAAATCCTTGCAGTCCAGGTGCGCGGGGCGCTTTCGAAGCTTTCCGACGAACAGAAATCGGCGCAAATCCTCCTTGCTTACGAGCCCGTATGGGCGATCGGCGAAAAAGGCATTCCGGCGACGGCGGATTATGCCGATGCACGCCAGGCCGAGATCATCGCGGTCGCCGAAGCAGCACTCGGGCGGAAAATCCCCTGCCTGTACGGCGGGTCGGTCAATCCACAGAACTGCGAGGAACTGATTTCGAGCCCGCATATCGACGGGCTCTTCATCGGCCGTTCCGCCTGGAACGTCGAGGGCTATCTCGACATCCTTTCGAAATGCGCCGCCAAACTCCAAGGAGAAAGACAATGAAGCTTGCAATTGCTGGAGACAGCGCCGGCGAAGGTCTCGCCAAGGTGCTCGCCGAACACCTCAAGGATCGGTTCGACGTCCATGAGGTGTCACGCATCAACGACGGGCTCGACCCGTTCTACGCCAACCTTTCGGATCGCGTTGCCTCGGGTGTGATCGATGGCACCTATGACAAGGCAATCCTGGTTTGCGGCACCGGCATCGGCGTCTGCATCTCGGCGAATAAAGTGCCTGGCATCCGTGCTGCCCTGACGCACGACACCTATTCGGCCGAGCGTGCAGCTCTTTCCAACAATGCGCAGATCATTACGATGGGCGCGCGCGTCATTGGACCTGAGCTCGCAAAGTCGATCGCCGACGCATTTCTCGCTCAGACATTCGACCAGAACGGCCGTTCGGCCGGCAATGTCTCCGCGATCGATGAGCTCGACGCAAAATACAACGCGCATTGAGAGCGTCACGCAAGCGGCCGGCTGTCCGCCGGCCGCTGCGAGCGCGCCAGCGTCGTCATCACCATCAACCTGAGCTTCCAGGCCCACTGAGTCCTTTCGCCGTTGGAATCTCCCCTGCGGAGGAGATCTCTCGCCGGTCTCTGCGGTGTCACGCCCGACCAAAAGTCGCCCCTGATGTGTTGAGAGGCTGGACCGGTTTCTCATGGACGACGGCGTTTCTAAACGTCTCGCAAATTACACGATGACCGGCATCGTTGGGGTGAGTGAGATCGGGCGAGGCCAGTGCGCCGTCGTCATATGCTTTCATCCGCTCGTAGACAGGCGCGTAGAAGATGCGAAAACGTTGCGCCAGTTCTCGTACGGCTTGGACATAGACTTCAAAGCCCTGGCGTGTCTGCCCGGTGAAGCCGGTGCTTCCAACTGAAAAACCTTGATCGGGAATATAGGGCGGGCTGCCAATCGCAAGCCTTTCCGCATGGCCTGCCTCGGTCAGTTTCTCCAGCATATTCGCATAGTCAAGACTGAAACTCTTCGCGTTCATGCTCTCCGGCGCGGCCGTATAGCGGGCGTCGTTGTAGCCGTAGAGGATGAGGATCGCGTCGCGATGCGGGGCATCGAGCAGTGCTCCGGCAAACCGGCTGATGCCGTTGTCTGCTCGCGTTTTGCCATCGGCAAGCAGTGAGGCCTGCAGCACCGTCCCTGGGATTGCGTGATTGTGGAGCGGCAATGCGCCCAGCTCAGCTGTAAACAGCGCCGGCCAGGCCAGATGCGGTTGGCTGGCGTTGAACCCGGCGGTGATGCTGTCGCCGAAGACGCGGATTCCGGAAATCCCCAGCGATTTCAAATGCTCTGCGAATATCATGGATTCGTCTCACATTTTCGCGCTTGACAGCAACTCGGCAAATCCCGTTTATACGTATTAGCTGCTAATACGCATTAGCAGTCAAGAGGAGATCCGGAGGATGCGACGTGGCAGGCACTAAGCGCTTGACGCAGCACGATATTGCGAAACTGGCCGGCGTCAGCCAGGCAACCGTCTCGCTTGTGCTAAACGGTGCCCCGACGGCTTTGGCGCGTATTCCCCAGGAAACCCGCGAGCGCGTCCAGCATGTCATCCGCACGACGGGATATGTGGCCGATCCGATCGCCCGGCGGATGGCCAAGGGTCTCAATCGTATTCTCGGCGTTTTCACCTACGAGCCGGCCTTTCCGAGCGAGCAGGCGGATTTCTTTGCGCCCTTCCTGCTCGGCATCGAGGAGGAAGCGCAGGCGCAGAATTATGACCTTCTGCTTCTGACTGGCGCTGGCGTCGGCCGGGAGCGCAAGATTTTTGCCGACGGCAACCGGCTGCGGATCGCCGATGGCTGCCTCGTCCTCGGCCGCGAATTCGATCGGGCCGAACTCAAGCGGCTGGTTACCGGCGACTATCCCTTCGTGGCGATCGGCCGACGTGAGGACGCTGGCGGACCCGTTCCTTACGTCGGCGGCGATTACGCAAGCGGCACGCGGGCGCTGGTCGAAAAGGCGCGCGCACTCGGTCATGATCGGCTGGCTTTCATCGGTCCAAGCGGATCGGCTGAATCCATCGTTGATCGCTGGCGCGGATTTTCAGACGCAATCACCGGGGGCGCCGAACTGGTTCTGCATGTGGATGAGGTCGGCCGAGGCGCGTCTGACACGCTAGACACGATCATAGCAAGCGGCGCGACCGCCGTGTTCTTCGTCGAACTGGCGGATGCGGTGCGTGTCGAAGCGGCGGCGCGCGAGCGCGGCCTGTCCATTCCGGGCGACTTTTCGGCCGTGGTGCTCGGCAGCCATGTGCGGGCCGAGCGCAGCCATGTGCAATTCACCTCCTTCAATATTCCTCGCGAGGAGATGGGGCGGCAGGCGACCGCGATGCTGGTGCGCCGCATCGAGGATGCCGCGCCCGTCGAACAAATTCTTCTGACCTGCGAACCCTTCGAGGGCCAAACCCTCGGACCAGCAAAGAAACGGACCTAAGAACGTGACAGACATGGCGGCAAAAGAGATGCGAGCGGATATTCTGGTGGTGGGCGGCGGCCTCGGCGGCGTGGCGGCGGCGCTTGGCGCTTGCCGGGCGGGCAAGAGCGTCATCATGACCGAGGAATTCGAATGGATCGGTGGCCAGTCGACCAGCCAGGGCGTGCCTTCCGATGAACATAGCTGGGTCGAGCAATTCGGCATCACACGCTCCTATCGCAGGCTGCGCAACGGCGTGCGGCAATATTATCGCGACAACTATCCGCTGACCGAGGGCGCCCGCGCCTGGGGCGATCTCAATCCCGGCGGCGGCTGGGTGAGTCGCATCTGCGCCGAGCCGCGCGTCAGCCTCGCGGTCATGGAAGCGATGCTGATGCCCTATCGGGGCGCCGGCCGCCTCAAAGTGTTGCAGCCCTATCGTCCCGCCGCCGCTGATGTCGATGGCGACACCGTGCGCTCCATCACCGTCCGCCATCGCGATACTAACCGTGAGGTCGTCATCTCGGCCGATTACATCCTTGATGCTACAGAACTCGGCGATCTGCTGCCGATGACCGGCACGGATTATGTGAAGGGCTTCGAGGCGCGGTCCGATACCGGAGAGCCGAGCGCGCCCTCCGAAGCGCAGCCCGACAATGTTCAGGCAGTCTCGATCTGCTTTGCAGTCGATTGCGTCGACGGCGATCAGACGATCGACAAGCCTGACAATTATGATTATTGGCGCAAATACCAGCCGCTTTTCTGGGGCGGACCACTGCTCGGCTTCACCGCGCCCCACCCGCGCACGCTGGAATCCACCACGCGCAGCTTCACGCCCAATGTCGACGACAACCCGCTGCTCGTCGATGCCGATCAGCGCAAGGGTGGCGGTGACGAGAATCTCTGGCTCTTCCGCCGCATTGCGGCACGGCGCAATTTTGAGCCCGGCTTCTACCAGTCGGACATTTGCTTCGTAAACTGGCCGATGATCGACTACATGGACGGAACGATCATCGACGTGTCCGAGGAGGACAAGGCCCGACATCTGAAGGCGGCCGCCGATCTTTCCTATTCGGTCTTCTATTGGCTGCAGACCGAGGCGCCACGCATCGATGGCGGCCAGGGTTACCGGGGCTTGAGGCTTCGCGGCGACATCACCGGCACCGAGCACGGCCTTGCCATGGCGCCCTATATCCGGGAAAGCCGCCGCATCAAGCCCATCACCCGCATCACCGAGCAGGATCTCTCCTATGCAGTGCGCGGCGACAAGGGTGCGGTGAGCTATCGCGACAGCGTCGGCATCGGCATGTACCGCATCGACCTGCACCCCTCGACCTGCGGTGACAATTATATCGACGTGCCGTCCTGCCCCTTCGAGATCCCGCTCGGCGCGCTGCTGCCGCAGCGCATGACAAATCTCATTGCGGCCGGCAAGAATATCGGCACCACCCATATCACCAATGGCTGCTACCGCCTACACCCGGTCGAATGGAATATCGGCGAAGCGGCCGGCATGCTCGCGGCCCACTGCCTCGATAAGGGGCTGAAGCCTCACCAGGTCCAGGAAAACGATGCGCATCTCCACGACTTCCAGAGGGAAATCGTCCGGGAAGGCATCGAAATCCGCTGGCCGGTCATCGCGGCCTACTAAGCAGCCATCTTAGCAACCCATCTTTGGAGGAGGAACGGGAATGAACAAGAACAGGACACTGAAATCGGCAATAGCGGCGCTTGCACTTACCGTGCCGCTCGCCTGGAGCGGCATCTCCACTGCGCAGGATGCCATCAACCTGCGCATGACCATTTGGAGCGCGGCAGAAGCGCATCTGAAGCTGTTCAACGAAATCGCCGCCGGCTTCAAGAAAGATCACCCCAACGTCACCGTGACCTTCGAGTCGCTGCCGTTCGACACCTATACGACAGCGCTCACCACCCAGATCGCCGGTGGTAATGCGCCTGATATGGCCTGGATCTTCGAGACGGCGGCTTACGACTTCGTCAATTCCGGCGCGCTTTATCCGCTCACCGATACGCTGAAGGCAGCGCCGGGCTATAATCTCGACGAAGTGAGCGCGACGGCGACCGAGCGCTGGCAGAAGGACGGCACGCTTTATGCCTATCCCTTCTCCACCTCACCCTTTGCGGTGTTCGTCAACAACGACCTGATCAAGGCGGCCGGGGCAAAAACACCTGCCGAGCTGATCGCCGCCGGCGAATGGACCTGGGAGAACGCGATCGCCACCGCTTCGGCCGTCGGCCAGAAGGGCAAGGGCGGCCTGATCGTGCGCGATTTCAACTATCAGATCTGGCAGAACCTCACTTCGATCTGGAACGGTTTCGGTGCGGCACCCTGGAGCGCCGACGGCAAGACCTGCACGATGGCCGAAAAGCCTATGGTCGATGCGCTCACCCTCGTCCATGACGCGATCTTCAAGCAGAAGGCGATCCCCGGTCCCGGCGAAAACGTCGACTTCTTCGCCGGCAATGCGGCGATGACCATTACCCAGATCAGTCGCGCCTCGCTGCTGCCGAAGGACAAGCCCTTCTCCTGGGATCTCGTGCCGCTGCCGAAGGGACCGGCCGGAGACTACGCGCTGATCGGCCAGGCCGGCATCGGCGTCATGCAGTCGGGTAAGAACGCCAAGACGGCCGCCGAATTCATCGCCTATATGACGAACGCGGAAAACTCGGCCAAGCTCAGCCAGTTCTTCCCCTCGGCCCGCAAGTCGCTGCTCAACGCCGAGGTGCTGAAGAAGACCAATCCGCTGCTCAGCCAGGAACAGATCGACAAGGTCGTGATCGCCGGCATCGCGACTGGCAAGGTCATTCCCGGCCATACGGGCTTTGCCCAGATCCAGCAGACCGTGCGCTCCGGCCTCGACGCTGTTTGGCGTCCGGATGCGGATGTCGCCGGCACGCTCCAGACGATCTGCGGCCAGATCGGCCCGCTGCTCAAGCGCTGAGGAAGTAAAAATGGCTGTCGCACAGGATAACGCAACACTGGAAGGCCGCTCCTCGTCGCCGTTCTGGACGGTTGCGCGGCGCGACAGCCTCGCCGGTTTTCTGTTCATCGCTCCGCAGCTGATCGGGATCACCATCTTCGTGCTGATCCCGCTCGGCCTCGTCTTCTGGTATTCGCTGCACGAGTGGAACGTGCTTGCCAATACCTTCACCTATACGGGCACGCAGAACTACCAGATGCTGATTGAGGATCCGAACCTGCTGCAGGTGCTCGGTTCGACCGCCATCTTCTCCGCCGGGCTTGTGGTTCTCAACCTGTCGCTGGCCTTGCTGTTGGCGGTGCTGTTGAACCAGAAACTCGCGGGCATCACGGTCTTCCGGACGCTGTTCTTTTCACCCGTTGTCGTATCGCTAGTGGCCTGGACGATCGTCTGGGGATTTCTGTTGCAGAAGAACGGCGGCATCAACGGCATGCTGCTGCTGTTTGGCATCGAGGGCCCGAACTGGCTGCGGGGCGAAGCCACCGCGATGATCTCTGTCATCGTCGTTCAGGTGTTCAAGAATGTCGGCCTCAATATGATCCTGTTCCTTGCAGCCCTTCAGGGCGTGCCGAACGAGCTCTATGAGGCGGCTCGCATCGATGGCGCCCCGCGCTTCAAGCAGTTTCGCCGCATTACCCTGCCGCTGATCAGCCCGACTATCCTTCTGACTTCGATCATTACCATCGTCGGATCTCTGCAGGTCTTCGCGCAGATCGCGGTGCTGACGCAGGGCGGTCCGGGTCTCTCGACGACGGTGCTCGTCTATTACCTCTACCAGCAGGCCTTCCAGTTTCACTTCTTCGGCTACGGTTCGACGCTTTCGATCCTGCTCTTCCTGATCGTGGCTATTCTGACGTTCGCCCAGTGGCAAATGCGCAAGAGGATCGTATTCTATGAAAGCTGAGATCTCGCCGCGGATGAAGGTCATTCTCTACGGGCTGATGTGCGTGCTGCTCATCCCGTTCGTCTTCCCGACCTGGTGGATGGTCACGTCTTCGGTGAAGCCGATCAGCGACATCTTCGCCTTTCCACCGCAACTTCTCCCGCAGAGCTATGACTGGACGACCTATGGCAAGGTCTTCGAGCTGCAGCCTTTCGTGAAGCAATACTGGAACTCGGCCTATATCGCCGCCCTGGTGACGATCGGCACGATGATCGTTTCGTCGATGGCCGGCTACGCTTTCGCACGTATCAGGTTTCCCTTCGTCAACACGATCTTCATGGTCGTGCTGCTCGGCCTTTTGATCCCGTCGGAAGTCACGATCGTGCCGCTCTTCCAGATGTTTTTGAAGGCTGGCATGGTCAACACCCATTGGCCGCTGATCCTCGTGCCGATCTTCGGTGCGCCGAGTGTTTTTGCCACCTTCGTCATGCGGCAATTTTTCGTGACGCTGCCGGTCGAGCTGGAAGAGGCGGCGCGCGTTGATGGTCTCGGGCGTTTCAAGATCTTCCGCAAGATCGCTCTGCCGCTTGCCAGACCGGCATTGGCCTCGGTTGCGATCTTCACCTTCCTGCATTCCTGGAACCTCTATCTCGAACCGATCGTGTTCCTGTCGAGCGCGGAGAAGTTCACGCTGCCCCAGGCGCTTACCCAATATACCGACGCCTATGGCGGGCCGATGTGGAACATCCAGCTCGCCGCGGCGACACTCACGGCGCTGCCCGTGCTCATCGTCTTCATCATCGCGCAGAAGCAGTTTGTCGAAGGCCTCGCGCATACCGGCCTCAAGGGCTGAAGAACCGGATTTTCCTCATGGCTGACGTTACCCTTTCCCGTGTCCGCAAGAGTTATGGTGCACTCGACATCATTCATGGCGCCGATCTCGGCATCCGCGACGGCGAATTCGTTGTGCTGGTGGGGCCATCGGGCTGCGGCAAGTCCACTTTGCTCAGGATGATCGCCGGGCTCGAGACGATTACCGGCGGCGACATCAGGATCGGCGGACGGGTGGTCAACGATCTCGACCCAAAGGATCGCGACATCGCCATGGTCTTCCAGAACTACGCGCTCTATCCGCATATGACGGTCGCGACCAATATGGGCTTCTCTCTGGAGCATCGCGGCACCAGCAAGTCGGAGATCGCAAAGCGGGTGAAGTGGGCGGCCGATATTCTCGGCCTGTCTCAGCTTCTCGATCGCTATCCGCGCCAGCTCTCCGGCGGTCAGCGCCAACGCGTCGCCATGGGCCGGGCGATCGTTCGCAATCCACAGGTCTTTCTGTTCGACGAACCTTTGTCGAACCTCGACGCCAAACTGCGCGTCGTCATGCGGGGCGAAATCAAGAGCCTGCACCAGCGGCTCAAGACCACGACCATCTATGTCACCCATGACCAGGTGGAAGCCATGACCATGGCCGACAAGATCGTCGTGCTGAACGCTGGCAGAGTGGAGCAGATTGGCGCGCCGCTCGACCTCTACGACCGCCCGGCCAACCAGTTCGTGGCCGGTTTCATCGGATCGCCATCCATGAATTTCCTGAACGGCACAATCACCGATAAGGGGTTTGCAGCACCCGGCATTGTCTTGCCACTGCCACAAACTGCACCTGAATTGAGCGACCGCGAGGCTGTTTACGGCATCCGGCCCGAACATTTCTCGCTCGACGACGCTGGCGTGCCGGCCGAGATCATCCTGGTCGAGCCGATGGGTTCGGAAACCCAGGTGACGATGAAGCTCGGCGAGACGCAGGTCACCGGCGTCTTTCGTGAGCGCATATTAATGTCTCCGGGCGTGACGATCCGCGTCCGGCCGGAGCTTTCCAATATCCACCTCTTCGCGGCCGATGGCGGCCTGCGTCTGAACTGAGGCCGTTCACATGCCGACCTATCCGGAAACCAGGCTCACAAGAGCATTGCGCGACGGTGATTTCCCAGTCATCGTCTCGCTCGCGCGTCACGATCTCGACCTCGCAAAGGCTGCCATCGAGGCGGGCGCGTTCGCGATCAAGGTCCATCTCAACGCCTATCATCGCGCCACAGGCACGACCTTCGGCAGCTTTGCCGAAGAGCGACCGTTTTTCGAGGATCTTGCAACGCTCGGCGTGCCGCTTCTTGTTATGGCCGGGCAGGAAAGGGTTCCGAGCCCTGAGGAGATGGACGTGCTCGCCGATCTCGGCTTCGAGGGCTTCAACATCTATGTCAGCGACATGCAGCCGCATCTGCTGCAATCGAAGTTGCGGCCCATTCCTGCGCTTGGCGAGGCGAGTACGGACGAGGACTTGATGAGGATTCTCGACATTCCCGGTGCGATGATGGAAGCCTCGGTTGCTTCCTTTGCCGACTATGGAAAGCCGCTCGACGAGACCGATCTTGATCGCTACCGGACCATCGCGAGCAAGGCGGGTATTCCGGTTATCGCGCCAAGCCAGAAGAAGTTTGTGCCCGATGATATGCCGAAGCTGAGGGACGCGGGCATCGCGGCCCCTCTGCTTGGCGTTATCGTGACCGGCACAACGCCGGAGAGTATGAGAGCGGCGGTCAAGCCGATCGTCGCTGCAGCGCGACGATAAATTTCAGCGCCGATCGCCGTGGTCTTACTCCGCGGCCAGTTTCGCCTGGTCATTGGCCTCGACAATCGACTGCAGGACGGAAAGTTCCTCTGCCGTCAGATCCGTGAGCGGCGCGCGCACGGCGCCCGGATCGCGGCCGATGACTTTCAGCCCGGCCTTGATGATGGAGACCGCATAGCCCTTCTTGCGGTTGCGCAGCGCGACGAAGGGGAAGAAGAAATCCTTCAAGATCTGGTCGACGGTCTTCTGGTCGCCTGCCCTGAGCGCCTTGTAGAAGCGTTGCGAAAGAGCCGGCACGAAGTTGAAGACCGCCGAGGAGTAGGTGGTAACGCCGGCGGCGAAATAGGCCTGAGCGTAGACTTCGTGGGTCGGCATGCCGCCGACATAGACGAGCCGGTCGCCAATCTTGGTGGTGATCTCGATGACCCGATCGACATCGCCGACACCGTCCTTGAACCCGACGAGATTGGGGCACTCATCGCAAAGCTGAGCGATGCTGTCGGCCGACAGGATCGCGTTGTCCCTGTTATAGACGATCACGCCGATCCCGACCGACTGGCAGACAGCCTTCACATGGGTGACAAGCCCGGCCTGCTCGGCAAACATCAGATAGGGCGGAAGAAGGAGCAGGCCATCGGCACCGGCCTTTTCCGCAGCGCGCGCAATATCGATGGCAAGTGACGTGCCATAGCCAGTGCCGGAGATGATCGGTGTTTTGCCTGCCGCAGCCTTGGCGGCGCGAATGACGGCGGGGATTTCGGCCGGATTGAGGGAGAAGAATTCACCTGTGCCCCCAGCGGCAAAAAGTGCGCTGGCATCAAAACCGGCAAGCCAGTTCACATGGTCGCGGTATGCGGCTTCGTTGAACTTGTTCTCGCTGTCGAAATGCGTGACCGGGAAGGAGAGGAGGCCGTCGCCTACGGCTTTCTTGATGGCGTTGGGATCCATGTTGAATTCCTTGAATAATTGCTGTTGAAGGTGAGCGCGTCGCTCACATATGACCGGCTTCCATCGCTTCGAGCACCGCGGCGATGTAACCGTAGCAGAAGCTGAAGGCGACGCCCGTCGCGTCGCGACCGCTGATGCGCGGCACATGGTCTGGCATGACCATGTATTTGTAGCCGACCTCGCGGTAGACCTTCAGCGACCGCACCATGTCCATGTCGCCTTCATCGGGAAAGGTTTCCATGAAGGAGAGCTTGCCGCCGCTGATGTTGCGGAAGTGCAGGTTGAAGATCTTTCCGCGCGCGCCGAACCAGCGGATGATGTCGTCGATTTCCTCACGCGGATTGTCGAGCATCTCGCCGATCGAACCCTGGCAGAAATTCAGGCCATGATAGGGGCTTTCGCGCATCTGCACGAATTTTTTCAGCCCATCGACAGTGCCAAGGACCCGGGTGACGCCACGATAGCCCGGCGGCGTATAGGGATCATGCGGATGGCAGGCGAGGCGCACCTTGTTGCTCTCTGCAACGGGAACCACGCGCTCCAGGAAATAGTCGATACGCTCCCAGTTCTCATCTTCCGAGAGGACGCCGGCAAGACCGGGCGCAGCCTGCTGATCGGCCTGGTCCCAGCGAAAGGCCTCGTTCAGAGAACCGCCACGACCTTTTTCAAGCTCCGTCCGAGGAATGCCGATGAGGTTGAGATTGTATTTCGTCGCAGGAATGCCAGCCTTCGCGCAATTCTCGATCATCCGGCAGACAGCATCGATCTGCCGGTCGCGTTCCGGACCAGCCAGCAGGATGTCGGGATAGGATGCGTTTTCGATCGGCTTGGAGGGCAGGGGAAGCTGGATCATGTCCAGAACGAGACCGAAGCTCTCCACGTGATCGCGATGACGCTCGAGATCCTCCAGCGTCCAGCTCGACGGCGCACCCGGCGGGTCAGCGGAAATATGCTTTACGCCCAGCTGGGCAAAAACGCGAAAATCATCGTCGTCCCGCGCGGCGACCTGGGTTCCCAAATACACGATTAACCTCCCGATCATTCAAACAATGTCATATGACATAATATGAATTTCTGAGGTTGTCGAGCCTCATTGCTGCTCTGCAAGCATCCGATATCGCCGCTGGCTCGCCATCATGTGCGCGCGCATGGCCTGTCTCGCGCGGTCAGGATCCTGCTCGGCGATAGCTGCCAGGATCTCGCCGTGCTCGGCATGAACTTTTTCGAGATAGGCGCGGTCATTGGCTTCGGGCAGGGTCGGGAATTGACCGCGCGGGATCGCGCGCGGCCCGAAATGACGCAGGGCGTCGATGTAGAATCTGTTGTTCGAGGCGTTGGCTATGGCGGTATGGAATTCATAATCAGCCTCGACCGTGGGCTCGCCGCTCTCGATGAGCTGGGCCATCTTCCGGTTGGCAAGCCGAATTGCCGCCTCCTGTTCGGCTGTTCGGCGATAGGCCGCAATAGCGGCAGCTTCTCCTTCGACCGCCATGCGAAACTCCAGCAATTCCAGTGTTTCTGGAATGCTCTTGACCTCGACCGGCGTCAGGAGCAGCCTGCCATGCGCCTTGGGATCGGACACAAAGACGCCCTTGCCTTGAACGGGCTGGACGAATCCGGCCGCGCGCAGGTCGGCAATCGCTTCCCTCACAACCGTGCGACTGACGCCGAAGGTTGCCTCAAGCTGCGGCTCGGTCGGAAGCTGATCTCCCTCGCGAAGCTTTCCCGTCTCGATCTGCATGCGCAACTGGTCGATCACCTGCTGCGCCAAGCGCTGCCTGCCACGCGTGCCCGCTACCATTTCGTCGGTCCCCTTTTTATTCGTCCTCGCCCGCATGGCGCTTGCAAAGCGCGTCGAAAAATCATAATACGACATACGGACGACATATTATGTCTTGTATAGTAACTCAGGGAGGAGTTGCAATGAAGCATTTTTCCAGAAGCCTGTTTGTTGGTGTCGCATTCTGCGCGCTGACCTTGGCAGCGCCTGCACTTCGGGCGGCCACGCCCGCCGATCAGCTGGTGATCGGCACCTCGCTTGCCCAGGTTCTTTCGCTTGACCCGCAGCAGGCGACGGAAGCCAAGGCCAACGAGATCATGTCGAACCTCTACGATCGCCTGGTTGCCTCGACGCCTGACGGCAAGATCGTGCCGCAGCTTGCCGAGGCCTGGCAGATCGATGACAAGGGGATCACCTTCAAGCTGCGCGATGCGACCTTCGCCACGGGAAATCCGGTGACGTCCAAGGACGTCGTCTATTCGCTCGCCCGTCTGCTGAAGCTCGATCAGGCCGCAGCCGCCAACCTGAAGCGTGTCGGCTATACGAAGGACAATATCGATCAACTGGTCAAAGCCGTCGACGACAAGACGGTGCGCATCGATCTTTCCGGCGAGGTGACATCGGAGCTTCTGCTTTACCGTCTGGCCATGGTCATTGCGAGCGTCGTCGACAGCGTTGAGGTTCAGAAGCATGTCGCCAACGACGACTATGGCAACGCCTGGCTGAGAACGCATTCGGCCGGCTCAGGACCGTTCACGTTGAACCGCTGGGCGCCCAATGAACTCGTCATTCTCGACGCCAACAAGAACTATGTTGCTGGTGCTCCGAAGATGCGCCGCGTCATCGTCCGCCATGTTCCCGAAAGCCAGGTGGAACGCCTGATGCTGGAACGCGGTGATATCGACATAGCAAGTGCAATGACCGCGTCGGATCTCGCCACCTTCGATAACAAGAAGGGCTTCGAGATCCAGCGTGTGCCCACAGGTGGCTTCTACGTGTTGTCGATGAATGCCGGTAACAAATACCTATCGAACCCGAAGGTGCGCGAAGCGATCGCCTACGGCATCGACTACAAGGGGATCGAGAAGACCATCATGGGTCCTTACGGGCGTGCGCGTACCGTGCCTGTTCCCGAGAACTTCGAATATGCAATCCCAAGCCCCGATTGGCACCTCGATGTCGCCAAGGCGAAGGAGCTTCTTGCCGAAGCCGGCTTCAAGGATGGCTTTTCGGTCAGTCTGAAAACCATCGCACAGACGCCCCGCATCGATCTTGCCACCGCAATCCAGGCTTCGCTCGCTCAGATCGGCATCAAGGTCGACATCCAGCAGGGCAACGGATCCGACATCATCGCGGCCCACCGGGCCCGGAATTTCGATCTCCTCATTCCGCAGACAGGCGCCTACATGCCGAATGTGCTCGGGGCGATGGAGCAGTTCGCCTCCAATCCCGACAATTCTCTCGAGGCAAACAATGCAGGTAACTTCGTTTGGCGCTCGGCATGGGACATTCCCGAACTGACGGCTCTGACGGCAAAAGCCTCGCTCGAGGCAGACCCGAAGAAACGCGGCGAACTCTACGTCGAGATGCAGAAGATGTTCGTGGATCAGAAGCCGGCCGTTCTGCCGATGTTCGAGCGCTTCGAGCCCATCGTGCTGAATAGTGACGTCCATGGCTATGTCGGCCATCCGAACCAGACGACGCGCCTTGAAGGCGTCACGAAAGCCGAGACCGATTAAGCAAGGTCGCCGATCATGAAGGAACTCTCCGTCAAGGAACTGGCGCGCCGGGTGGCACACCTGGCCGTCAGCCTGTTCATCCTGCTGTGCGTCACTTTCGTGATCGGCCGTATTCTTCCTGCCGATCCGGTCGGAGCGATCGTTGGCGAGCTGGCAGACCCAGCCGCCTATGCCGCCATGCGCCAGAAGCTTGGTCTGGACCTGCCGATCTACCAGCAGTTCCGGATCTACCTGAATGGCCTGGCGCATGGCGATTTCGGTACGGCGGTGCTGACTGGCAATCCGGTCTCTTCGGATCTTGCCCAGGCATTTCCCGCAACCTTCGAACTCGCCACCCTGGCGATCCTGATCTCGACCTTTGTCGGCGTTCCGCTCGGGCTGACGGCGGCGCTCTTTCGAGACACGTTTATCGACAAGATCGCCCGGATCGTGGCGCTTGTCGGTCATTCGATCCCGGTCTTCTGGTTCGGGATCGTCGGCCTGGTGATCTTCTACGCCGGACTGAACTGGGTTGGAGGTCCCGGGCGTGTCGATGTCTTCTACGAGGGCATGGTGACACCGCAAACGGGACTACTGCTTGTCGACAGCCTGCTGCAGGGAGAGACGGAGATCTTCTGGAATGCGGCTGGTCACATCATCCTGCCGGCTGTCATCCTGGCCTATGCCGCCATGGCCTATATCACCCGCATGACCCGCAGCTTCACTCTTGAGCAATTGAGCCAGGATTACGTGATTGCCGCGCGTGCAAAGGGTGTCGGGCCGGCCCGTACCGTCATCGGTCACGTCCTGCCGAATATCGCCGTCCAGTTGATCACCATCCTGGCTATTTCCTATGGCGGCCTCCTGGAAGGCGCCGTCGTGACAGAGATCGTCTTTTCCTGGCCGGGTATCGGTCAATATATGACGAACGCACTCATGATCGGCGACATGAATGCCGTCGTTGCGGCCACCATCATCATCGGCTTTATCTTCATGTTCCTCAATTTCCTGGCGGACATCGCCTATGCGATATTCGATCCGCGGACGCGGGAGGCTGCGCAATGAGCGATGCAATCCAAACCGACCTCACTGTGCGCCCACCGAGCCTGCCTGCACGGATCTCAGGCTCGATGATGCGGATCGTCTCAAGGCTGGGGCAGGAACCGCTCGGCATGGCCGGTTTTGTTATCCTGGCTATCCTCTGCATCGTCGCGATCCTTGCGCCTTTGCTCGCGCCCTATGACCCCAACATCCAGGTCCTGTCCGACGCGCTGCAGCCGCCGAGCGCCGCGCATTGGGCGGGCACCGACGAGTTCGGCCGGGATATTCTGAGCCGCTTGATCTACGGAACGCGGATCACCGTCCAGACCGTCCTTTCGATCTCACTGATCGTTGGCCCGATCGGTCTTTTAATCGGTGTCGTCGCAGGCTTCTTTGGCGGTCGCACGGACGCGCTCCTGATGCGGGCAACGGATATCGTTCTGTCCTTTCCCTCACTGATCCTGGCACTGGCATTCGCCGCCGCCCTCGGAGCCGGGCTGACGACGGCAATCATCGCCATTTCACTCACGGCATGGCCACCCATTGCGCGCCTGGCGCGCGCCGAGGCGCTGGTCGTCAGGAATGCTGACTATGTTGCCGCGGCCCGCCTTTATGGCGCCTCGCCCCTGCGTATCCTGTTCGTCTACATCGCCCCGATGTGCATTCCGTCGGTGATCGTACGCCTGACCCTGAACATGGCGGGCATCATTCTGACGGCTGCCTCGCTAGGCTTCCTCGGATTGGGCGCGCAGCCGCCGGCGCCCGAATGGGGCGCGATGATATCGAGCGGGCGCAAGTTCATGCTCGACTATTGGTGGGTTGCCGTGATGCCGGGTGTTGCCATTCTCGTCACCAGCCTCGCCTTCAATGTCGCAGGCGACGCGCTTCGCGACATTCTGGATCCCCGTCATGCAAGGTCCTGATATGAAGCCAGTCCTCTCGGTCGAAGACCTCAATGTCACCTTCGGCAGGAACGCCGTGCCTGCCGTTTCCCATGTCAGTTTCGAAGTCGGGCGCGAGCGCGTCGGCATCGTCGGCGAGTCCGGCTCTGGAAAATCGACGACCGGTCGCGCGATCATGCGCCTTCTGTCGGCAGGCGCCACCGTCTCGGCAAAGCGTCTCGACCTCGACGGCAGTCAGCTTCTGCCTCTGTCCGAGAGGCAGATGGGAAAAATACGCGGCAAGGATATTGCACTCATCATGCAAGACCCCCGCTATTCGCTCAATCCGGTGCTCACCGTCGGCAAGCAGATCGCCGAAGCGGCTCGCCTGCATCTCAACCTTCGTGGCGCAGCGGCGACCGCTGCCGCCAAAGTAATGCTCGAGCGCGTTCGCATCAGGGACGCCGAGCGCGTGATGGCGCAGTATCCACATCAGATATCCGGTGGCATGGGGCAGCGTGTCATGATTGCGATGATGCTGCTTGCCAGGCCAAAGCTCGTTATCGCTGACGAACCGACCTCGGCGCTCGATGTCAGCGTGCGCAAGGACGTGCTGACGTTGCTGGACGAACTCGTCCGGGAGAACGATTCCGGCCTGCTGTTGATCAGTCACGATATCCGGATGGTCTCCGCCTACTGTGAGCGGATCATCGTCATGTATGCGGGGCGCATCGTCGAGACGCTGACGCGGCTGGAAGATGCCAGCCATCCCTATACGAAGGGGCTGATCGCCGCGATGCCGGATCCGCGGCATCCCGTCCGGCGGCTTGCGGTCCTCGATCGCTCGAAGATCGACCTGGAGAGAGCATGATGATCGAAGTCCACGACCTCAACGTCACATTCTCGTCCGGCAAACTGCAAAACCATGTCGTCAAGGACATCAGCTTTAGCGTCGCTCGCGGGGAAACACTGGGTATCGTCGGCGAATCCGGCTGCGGCAAGTCCACTGTCTTGCGATGTCTGTCAGGCATGGAACAAGGCTGGTCGGGCGAAATCGCGCTCGCCGGTCGCACCGTCGGCAAGTCGAGAAGCCTCGACGACCTCAAATGCGCTCAAATGGTGTTTCAGGATCCGTATGGCTCGCTGCATCCGCGCCACCGGATCGGCACGGCCCTTGCCGAGCCTTTGCGGGCCATGGGCAGACAAGAGATATGGCAAAGCGTGGAGCGTTCTCTGCGCCAGGTCGGCCTGCCGGGGGCATTTGCAAACCGTTTCCCTCACGAACTTTCCGGCGGCCAGCGCCAGCGTGTCGCAATCGCGCGAGCGCTGATTCTCTCCCCGCCAATCCTCCTTCTCGACGAGCCGACCTCGGCGCTCGATGTGTCAATACAGGCCGAAATCCTGAACCTGCTGGCGGACCAGCGCGACGAGATTGGGCTGACCTACGTGCTTGTCAGTCACGATCTGGCAGTGATTGCCCATATGTGCGATCGCGTGCTGATCATGAAGGATGGCCGGTTCGTCGACGAACTCTCGAAACGGGATCTGCAGGACGGAAAAACGCACGACGAATATGCGCGTGAGCTATTCGAAGCGACTTTCATCTGACACTTTCTACGTATCGACGACCGACCATGGGCGCTGCGGCGCCGCGCACCTCGGCATGAGGCCGACCGGCCAGAAATCAATCCTGGGCTTCGGGCGCATAGACCGAGGCCGATCGCTGTTGCAGCGACGGACGGCGCGCGCCGCAGATCCTGGCGGATAGCTCAGTAACCGATCAGTGAATAGGGAACATCATTCGAACCGAAACGAGGCTGGACGCCGAGCAGCGGGGCTGCTCGACCAATGATTTCCTTCACCATCGGAGCAGCGGTTGACGCAGCTGTTCGCCCGCCATGCTCGCCGGTTTTCGGGGCATCGATGATCGCGAGCACCATATATTTCGGCCTATCCATCGGAAAGGCCGCGACGAAGGCGTTGAAATTCAGGTCGCTGGCATAGCGTCCATTGACGACCTTGTCGGCGGTGCCGGTCTTGCCGCCGACGTTGAAACCCTCGACCTGGGCAGCACGGCCGGAGCCCTTCAGCCCGTTCCAGGTGAAGAGGTAGCGCATATCCGCGCTCGTGCTTTGCTTGATGACGTTTCGCGACAATGTTGCGGCCTGTTCCGGCGACCGTGGCAGGAAGGTCGGCGAAATGAGATTGCCGCCGTTGATGAGAGATGCGGCGGCGGACGCCGTCTGCAGCGGGGTTGTCGCGACGCCGTGGCCGAAGGAGATCGTGACAGAGTTGATCTTCTTCCAGGTGCGTGGCTGTGTTGGCGTTGCGACACCCGGCATCTCCGTCTCCATCTTGGAGAGAAGGCCGAGCCTGGTCAGGAACTGTTGATGACCCTCAATGCCGACCATATCCGCGACGGCGGCGGTGCCGATGTTCGACGAATACTGAAAGACTTCCGGGATCGACAGCGGCCTGTTCTTGCCTTTGAAGTCCTTGATCGTGAAGCCGCCCATACGGATCGGACGCGATGCATCGACGACGGAGTTCAGGGTGATCTTCTCGGCATCCAGCCCCATCGCCAGCGTGAAGCTCTTGAAGGTGGAACCCATTTCGAAGGTGGCATTGCTGATCCGGTTGAACCAGCCTTTCTCGTACTCCTTGTCCACGCTGCCGTCCGGCAATGTGCGCGATGGTTCGTTGGGGTCGTAGTCGGGGATCGAAGCCATCGCCAGAACTTCACCTTTCTCGACGTCCAGAACGACGGCACCGGCCGCTTCCGCCTCGTAGGCGCTCATCGCTTCGGCGGCGACCTCGCGCGCGATATTCTGGACGCGGATGTCGATCGACAACCTGACTGGCTCCAGCGAAACACCTGATGTCATGCCGATGGCCCTCAGGTCCGCGAGGCCCTGCTGGTCGAGATAGCGTTCCATGCCCGCCAGGCCCAGATTATCGACGTTCACGTGACCGACGATATGCGCCGCCGACCGACCGCCGGGATAGAAACGACGTTTTTCCGGCCTAAAGCCGATACCGGGAAGGCCGAGAGCCAGAATGTCCGCTTGCTGTCTCGGCGTCAGTTGGCGCCGTAGCCATTGAAAGCCGCTGTCCATTCTCAGCTTCTTGTGGGTCTCCCGCCAATCGAGGTTCGGGATCACGGCGGCGAGTTTCTCTACCACTTCGTCAGCGTCGACGATGCGACGGGGATCTGCATAGAGGGAGACCATGTTCAGGTCGGTTGCCAGGAGCTGGCCGTTGCGGTCGATGATATCAGGCCGGGACGCGACGACATTGGGATTGCCCAGCGAGGCGGTGGTGGGCTCCTCGGCAAGTCCGTATTGGATAAGGCGGCCGCCGATCAGCAGGAACCCACAAACGAAAGCGCCGATCAAGACCCCCAGGCGCTGCCTTGCCTTGCCGCTTCGCTTCTTTTTCGTCCCGAGGATTCTTTCCGAAAACCCGTTCGCCTGGCGGGTGATCAGGATATGGGATCGGCTTTTGACCTTCAAAACGCGGGCAATGAGACTCATCGAGTTGATCCAGAGGTGACGGCTGAAGTCAAAGAAACACCTTCCCGAAAACGCGGTGCGTTTTCCGGCCTGTTTCTCCTGGGGCAACTGGTGACTAGATTTGCGTCGAATAAGCTAAGAGTTCGTTAACCGTCGCTTCCAGAAATGCCACGAACATAGCGTTCGACGGCCACGTCAAGCTGTTGCATCGATCAATCGCTGGGCGGTGAATTTGTCAGTCACCAGCATGTCGATGACGCCAACACGCAAGGCGCCCGAGATCGCTGCCGTCTTCTTCGCGCCGCCGGCCAGCGCGATGACCCGATCCACCCGCGCAAGGTCCTCGAGCGGAAGGCCGATGACCCGGTCATCCAAGGGCGTCTTCACCGGTTTTCCGTCCTTGTCGAAGAAACGCAGCGAAATGTCACCGACGGCACCAGCCTCGGCGAGATCGGCGAGTTCCCGCGACGAAAAGATGTTGCCGGAGCGGGCAAGCAATTCGGACGGCTCCACCGCGCCGATGCCAACGATGGCGAGCGTGATGCTGCCGAACAGATCCATGGTCTCACGAACGAAGGGATCTGACTGCATCAGGAGCCTGGCCTCCCTCGACGTCGTCACGCCCTGTACGGGAAGCAGCTTGGGCTCGGCGCCGGTGAGGCGGGCAAGGCGCGTGGTGAGCTGCGTGGCATGTGTCTGCACCGAAGGGTCGCCCATGCCGCCGAGGGTCTGGACGACGTATTTTACCTGGGCGCTTTTCTGCGGATGGATGTTTTCGACCATCTTGAAGATGGTCTGGCTCCAGCTCGACACCCCGACAATCTCGCCAGGCGAAAGTGTGATCTCCAGAAGATGGGCTGCCGCTTCACCGATCCGGGCCATGATGGCCCCGTCTCGGTCCTCACTGCACTCGACCACGATTGCTTCGGGAAGGTCGAACTTTTGTCGCAGCGCGCCCTCGAGTTCGCTATAGGTGCCGACCGGCGGGATGACGCTGGTGCGAACGATGTCCTCGGCCTCGGCGCGCTTCAGCATTCGCGAGACCGTCGCCTGGGAAAGCCGCAGATGCTGCGCGATCTCTGCCTGTCGCCGCCCTTCGATGTGGTACATCTGGGCAACCCTGGAAATCAGGCGGAGTTCGTTGAGGCGGGACATGGGCTATACCAGCTTGAATTATTATTCACACTTAGCCGGTGTCGGCCGCGACGTCGAGCGGGCCAGCGCATCATTCCATGTATTGAGAAGGCCGATGCGATTGATCTCTTCGGGGCGGATCACTTCGGTGCTTCTGGGCAGAGCCTCGATCACATCGAGATCCTTCCACAGGCCGAGCGAAAGCCCGGCGAGATAGGCGGCACCGAGAGCGGAAGCCTCCGGTGCCTCGCACTGGATCACAGCATGCTCGATCAGGTTCGACACGCATTGCATCAGGAAACGGTTCTGGCTCGGGCCGCCATCGACATAGAGGGCGCCGAGTTCACCGCCGCTCTGGGCGCGCATGGCCGCGATCACGTCATGCACCTGGCAGGCGATCGAATCCGTCACTGAGCGGGCCATCTGGGCGCGGGTCGTGGAAAAGTTGATCTGAGCGAAGAGCGCCCGGGCGTCGGAGCTCCAATAGGGGGCGCCGAGGCCGACGAAGGCCGGCACGAATCCCGGTCCGCCCGGCTCGGCCGTCGCCGCAAGGTCGACGAGGGCGGCCACATCGGGCAGGCCCAGAATGCCGGCCATCCAGGGAAGGCTTGCGGCCGAAACGAGGATATTGCCTTCGAAGGCGAAGGTCGGCACGCCAGCGATCCGCCAGGCGACCGTCGTGGTGATGCCGTTTTGCGGCGCGATGAAGCGCGGCAATGTCGTCATGACGGAGGAGCCGGTTCCAAACGTCACCTTGCCGTCGCCTGGCTTGAAGGCGCCGTGACCGAAGAGCGCTGCATGGCTGTCGCCGATGGCGGAACGGATCGGCGTGCCATCCGGGATACCGGGAAGGCCGCGCGTCGTACCGAAATCGGCGGAGCTGTCGAGCACTTCAGGGAGCAGGGCAATATTGACGCCGAAGATTTCGCCGAGCTCCGCGCTCCAGACCTGGCCATTGAGGTCGAACAGCTGGCTGCGGGCGGCGTTGGAGGCATCGCAAACGTGGCGGCGTCCACCCGTCAGGCAATGGATCAGCCAGCTGTCGATCGTGCCGAGATGCACTCTGCGTCCGGCCGGAACGCGATCGAGCAGCCAGCGGAATTTCGAACCGGGAAACATCGGGTCGAGGGGAAGGCCCGTCAGCGCCTCTACGCGGTCGAGATGACCCTCTGCGATCAGGCGCTCGCAGTCCGGCGCGGTGCGGCGGCACTGCCAGCTGAGCACCGGACCCAGCGCTTCGCCGGTCTCGGCATCCCAGACCGTGACGGATTCGCGCTGGTTGGACACCGCCACGGCCTCGACAGTAACGTTGGAAATTTTCTTCAGGCAGGCTTCGATCGCTTCGCAAACGGAGGCAAAGATCCGGCGGGGATCCTGCTCAACCCAGCCCGGTTGCGGATAGGAGATGCCGACGGCGGCCGAGCCTCTGGCAAGCACCTCTCCTGTTTCGGAAACCAGAACTGCCTTCGAATTGGTGGTGCCCTGGTCGATCGCCAGAATAGCCCGCATCGTCTTCTCCTCAGACAATGGCCGGGGCGGATGCACGCCCCGGCTCAATAGACCTGCTATCAGATTATTTGCGCTTGATCAGCGCCTGGGCCGCATCGGCGATCGCCGCCGGCGCCATGCCGAATTCGTCGAGGAGGAATTCGGCCGAACCGGTCGGCGCATAGATGCCGGGAACGCCAAGACGTTTCATCGGCACGGGCGCGTTGTCGACGACCACTTCGGCGACGGCGGAACCGAGGCCGCCGAAGATCGAATGTTCTTCCGCCGTGACGATCGCACCGGTCTCGTTGGCGGCCGCAATGATGGCGGTCTCGTCGATCGGACGAACAGTTGCCATGTTGAGCACGCGCGCCTTGATGCCGCGCGCGGCCAGGATTTCGGCGGCCCTCACCATGCGGTGGGTCAGCGTGCCGTTGGCAATCAGGGTAACATCGGAGCCTTCGCGCAGCAGGTTTGCCTTGCCGACTTCGAACTTGTGGCCTTCGGGCAGCAGATCCGGAACGCCGACACGCGACAGGCGCAGGAAGCAGGGACCATTGTAGCTTGCGGCCCACTCGACGGCGGCGGCAGTCTCGATCCGGTCGCATGGCGCGATGACGGGCAGGTTCGGCAGCACGCGCGTCCAGGCGAAGTCCTCGATCGAATGATGGGTCGGGCCAAGTTCGCCGTAAGCCATCCCTGAGGAAATGCCGACCAGCTTGACGTTGGCATTGGAGTAGGAAATGTCGGCCTTGATCTGCTCGAGCGACCGGCCGGTCAGAAATGGCGAAGCGCCGCAGACATAGGGCAGGCGTCCGCCATTGGCGAGACCGGCGCCGACGCCGACCATGTTCTGTTCGGCAATGCCGACATTGACGAGGCGATCAGGGAATTTCGACTTGAAGCCGCCGAGCTTGGAGGAGCCGACCGAGTCGTTGCAGACGGCAACGATGGTTTCATTCTCGGCAGCCAGCCGTTCGAGCGTCGCGGCAAAGGCATCGCGGCAATCATAGAGCTTTGGTGGGTTTACGGGCGCGTTCATTAGAGTGCCTCCGACAGTTCTGCCAATGCGGTTTCATACTGTTCCTTGCTCGGAACCTTGTGATGCCAGTCGACACGATCCTGCATGAACGAGATGCCATGCCCCTTGTTGGTGTGCGCGACGATGCAATGGGGGCGGTCGGAGCGATGCTCGAGAGCAGGCACGATCGCGTGCATGTCATTGCCGTTGATTTCGCTGACCTCCCAGCCAAAGGCCTCGAGCTTGGGGCGAAGCGGCGCGAGATCGTTGGTGTCAGAGAGCGAAGCGCCCTGTTGAAACCTGTTGTGGTCGATGACCAGCGTCAGGTTGTCCAGGCGGAATTGGTATGCCGCCATGATGGCTTCCCAGTTGGAGCCTTCCTGCATTTCGCCGTCACCGGTGATGACATAGGTGTGGTATTTCGCGCCCGAGAGTTTCGCCGCCTTGGCCATGCCGACAGCGACCGGCAGCCCGTGTCCGAGGGGCCCGGTATTGGTTTCGACACCCGGCACCTTGTTACAGTTCGGATGGCCGTTCAGCCGGGAATGCGGCTTCAGGAAGGTCGAGATTTCCTCTTCCGGAATGAAGCCTCGCTTGGCGAGCGTGACATAGAGCGCGCAGGCCGTATGGCCTTTCGACAGCACGAATCTGTCGCGATCGGGGTGTTTGGGCTGGTCGGGCCAGATACGCAACACACGGAAGTACAGCGCGGTGAGGAGATCGATCACCGACATCTCGCCACCAATATGGCCGGCGCCCGCCTCGTATACGGCCTGGAGGTCGCGCAGACGGATCTGGCGAGCAACACGTTCAAGTTCGGAAGGCTCCATCGTTTCCTCTTGTGCATAAATATTCATGTAGTTATATTTTTGCACACAAGCAGCCTTAGTCAAGCCCCTTATTGGTCATTATGCTTCGCTCATCACCCGAAAAGCAGGTTGACAGCTTCCAAGCAAGTTGTTAATGAATTTTCCAGCAGGTGTGAATAAATATTCTTGCCTGAAGAAATATTGGCCGCCGGCCTTAATCCCAGGGAGGAACGATGGTGGCGATCGACGTGAATGAACAGAGCCGTCCGTCCGGCACGTGGGTCAGCAAGCTCACGGGGGCAACCGGCCCGCTCATCGGGCTGCTTTTGCTCTGCCTGTTCCTGACCTTCAGCACTGATGCATTTCTCTCCGTCCGCAATGGTCTGAACATTCTCGACCAGATCACCGTGCTCGGTATCATGGCAGTTGGCATGACCTTCGTGATCCTGATCGGCGGCATCGACCTTTCGGTCGGTTCGGTCCTGGCTCTCGCGATGATGGTGATGGGCTGGACGGCGAATGTCGCCGGCCTGCCGCTCGGGGTCGGCATCGTGGTGGCGCTCATTGCCTCGATGATCAGCGGCCTGATCGTCGGCATCATGGTCACCTGGTTCAGGGTGCCTGCCTTTATCGCGACACTGGCGATGATGTCGGCTGCGCGCGGCGTGGCGAACATGATCACCGACGGCCAGCAGATCGTCGGCTTCCCCGACTGGTTCATGATGCTGGCCATTGACCGCCATTTTGGCATTCTGACTGCAACCGTCTTCCTGATGCTGGCTGTCGTCGCCGCTGCTTGGGTTTTCCTGCACTTCCGCGCAGAAGGCCGCATGCTCTATGCGGTCGGCGGCAATCCCGAAGTTGCTCGTCTTGCCGGCATCAACGTCCAGCTTGTGACTATTCTTGTTTACGTGGCGAGTGCCGTCCTTGCAGGTCTTGCCGGTATCGTTCTTGCTGCCCGTCTGGACTCGGTTCAGCCGTCCAGCGGTTTTGGCTACGAGCTCGACACGATCGCGGCCGTCGTCATCGGTGGAACGTCTCTGTCGGGAGGTGCGGGCGGTATTGGCGGCACGCTGATCGGCGTCCTGATCATCGGCGTGCTGCGCAATGGCCTCAACCTTCTCAACGTCTCGCCTTTCCTGCAGCAGGTCATCATCGGCGTCGTCATCGTTCTCGCTGTCGGCGCAGAAACGATCCGGAAGCGGCGGGCTGCCTGATCACTCCGCCCGCAGACGATGCGGGCGTGAAGAAATTCCTCTCCGAAAGGTTTGGAGCGGAGCTATTGCCCGAGGGGGAGGATACCCGAGGGTTCACTAACAACGGAGGAACTGACATGAAATTTGCGCGCACTCTGCTCGCGTCTGCCGCCCTGCTTGGCCTCAGCCTCGGATCCGTTCAGGCGGCCGAAGTCAAGAAGCTCGGCCTTGCCGTCGCCAATTTGCAGGCAAACTTCTTCAACCAGATCAAGCAGTCGGTCGAAGCGGAAGCCAAGAAGCGTGGCATCGAGGTCCTCACCGTCGACGCCAAGGGCGATGGCCCGACCCAGGTCAACCAGATCCAGGACCTGCTGACCCAGGATATCGACGCACTGATCTACATCCCGGCAGGCGCTGCTGCAGCCAGTGTGCCGGTCAAGCTCGCAAAGCAGGCCGGCATTCCGGTCGTCAACGTCGACCGCAATGCCGAGGGCGCTCCGGGCGATACCTTCCTGGCGACAGATTCCGTCGCCTCCGCCAAGGCGGTTTGCGACTACATCCTCAAGGAAGCCGGCGGCAAGGGCAAGATGGTCATCATCCACGGCCAGAAGGGCACCACGCCTGAACTGGACCGCAGCAAGGGGTGCCAGGAATCCCTGAAGGCCTATCCGGATGTGAGCGTCGTCGCCGAGCAATATTCCAACATGTGGAGCCAGGACGAGGGCTTCCAGATCATGCAGAACATGCTCCAGTCGAATTCGGATGTCTCGATCGTCTTCGCCCAGGCAGATGGACTGGCGCTCGGTGCGGCTCAGGCGATCAAGGTCGCTAATCCATCGCAAAAGATCGTGGTCGGTGGTTTTGATGGCGACACCGCTGCACTCGAGGCCCTCAGCAAGGGTGTGTTCGACGTGACCGCGACACAGCAGACGCAGAAGATGGGCCGCGATGCGGTGGAGAACGCGGTCAAGCTCGCTGCCAAGGAAAAGGTGCCGCCGGTCCAACTGATGGACGCCACGCTGACGACCAAGGAAAACGTGGCAGGCTTTATCGCCAACCATCCGTAATCAGTCGAAATCTCGAGGAGGTGTGCTGTGACCGAGCCGGTTCTTTCCCTGAGGGGCATATCCAAGCGCTACGGACCGCTCCAGGTTCTGAAAAATGTGGACCTGGACGTCTATCCCGGCGAGGTGGTGGCACTTCTCGGCGAAAACGGCGCCGGCAAGTCGACGCTGTCAGGCATCATTGCCGGATCACGCACACCGTCCGAGGGCACGATGACATGGCTGGGGCAGCCTTATGCCCCGGCCGCTCCACGCGAGGCGATCGACAAGGGCGTCGTGCTGATCCATCAGGAATTGCAGCTTCTGCCGCATCTTTCGATCGCTGAAAATGTCTTCATCGGTCGTTGGCCGATGAAGAACGGCGTGGTCGACCGCACCCAGATGGTCCGCCGCGCCCAGGAACAGCTCGCACGTCTGAACCTGCACATTTCCGCGACCCGAAAGGTCGCCGGTCTTTCGACCGCCAACCAGCAGCTCATCGAGATCGCCAAGGCGCTGGCGCTCAATGCAAAACTCCTGATCCTCGACGAACCGACCGCAGCCCTTGGCGGGGCGGAGACGGAAGCCCTGTTCGAGCAAGTGCGCAAGCTCCGCGCCGAGGGCGTGGGCATCATCTACATCTCCCACCGCATGGAGGAGATCAAAAAGATTACCGATCGCATCGTCGTGCTTCGCGACGGAGAGCGCGTCCATGAATTTGCCGACAGCTCGACGCCTGTGCGCACGATCGTCGAAAGCATGGTCGGCCGCTCGCTCGATCGCATGTTTCCGACCCTTCCCGAGCCGACTAGCAGGCCCGTCCTTGAGGTATCCGACCTGACGTCGCCGGACGATTCCTTCCGGGATGTGAGTTTCGACGTTCACGCCGGCGAGATCCTCGGCATCGCCGGCCTCGTCGGTGCTGGCCGCACCGAGCTCGTGCGGGCGATTTCCGGTGCCGATCCAATCAGCGCTGGCTCGATCCGGCTGGAAGGTGAGGCTCTGAAGCTGCGCAGCCCCGCGGATGCGATCGGCAAGGGCATCGTGATGGTTCCGGAAGACCGCAAGGACCAGGGCCTCGTCGTCGCGCACAAGATCAGCGAAAATATCGTCTACGCCAATCTCGACAAGCTCGGCGGGCGCTGGCTCACCTCGAGCATGAAGCGCGGTTTCGCCGAAAAGGCAGTAGCGAAGTTCGGCGTCAAGGGGCGTGCGGAGCAGTTTGCCTCCGATCTCTCGGGCGGCAACCAGCAGAAGGTCGTCATCGCCAAATGGCTGATGCGTGATCCCAAGGTCGTGGTGCTGGACGAACCGACGCGCGGCATCGATGTCGGAGCCCGCGCAGGCATCTACGATATCATCGTCAACCTGGCCAAACAGGGTGTCGCGGTCATCGTCGTAAGCTCCGACCTCGAGGAGGTTCTCGGCGTATCGAACCGCATTCTCGTGCTGGCTCAGGGCAAGCAGGCAGGCATTTTGAAGCGTGACGAGGCGAACGACGTCTCGGTCATGGAACTGGCGACAATCTAGGCAAAGACAGAAAGGAAGAGCGGTGTCCGACATCTCTCTGAACGCACCGAAACTATTTGATCTCAGTGGCCAGGTCGCCATCGTGACCGGCGCTGGCAGCGGCATCGGGCAAAGGATCGCCATCGGTCTTGCCCAGTGCGGCGCCGACGTGGCGCTTCTCGACCGCCGCAGCGATGACGGTCTTGCCAATACCGCCAGCCATATCCGGGCTGCCGGCCGCCGCTCGATCGAGATTGCCGCCGATGTGACCAGCAAGTCGTCTCTGGCCGATGCCGTCGCTCGCACCGAAGCCGATCTCGGCGCCCTCTCGCTTGCCGTCAATGCGGCCGGCATCGCCAACGCCAATCCCGCCGAGGAAATGGAAGAGGACCAGTACCAGACGCTGATGGACATCAACCTGAAGGGCGTCTTCCTGTCCTGTCAGGCCGAAGCGCGCGCTATGCTGAAGAACGGCCGCGGCTCCATCGTCAATATCGCCTCCATGTCCGGCGTCATCGTCAACCGCGGTCTCAGCCAGGCCCACTACAACGCCTCCAAGGCGGGCGTGATCCATATGTCGAAGTCGCTGGCGATGGAATGGGTCGAGCGTGGCATCCGCGTCAACACGATCTCGCCAGGTTATACCGCAACGCCGATGAACACCCGGCCGGAGATGGTACATCAGACCAAGCTCTTCGAAGAACAGACGCCGATGCAGCGCATGGCTGGCGTCGACGAGATGGTCGGTCCGGCCGTCTTCCTCCTGTCGAATGCTGCAAGCTTCGTGACCGGCGTCGATCTACTCGTCGACGGCGGCTTTTGCTGCTGGTGATGCCATGCGCAAGCTGATCGCAGGCAACTGGAAAATGAACGGTCTCATCTCCTCCCAAGCTGAGATCGAGGCGCTGAAGGGACTAACGGGCAGTGCGACGTGCGATATCGTCGTCTGCCCGCCCTTCACGCTGATTGATCGCGCAGTGGAGCGAGCCAAGGATTCGAACCTAGTCATCGGCGCGCAGGATTGTCATGCGCAGTCATCGGGTGCCTACACGGGCGAAATTTCTGCCGAAATGCTTGCCGATCTCGGTGCGCGTTATGTCATCCTCGGGCATTGCGAACGCCGCGTCCTGAACGGCGAGGATGATGAGATTGTGTTGGCGAAGGCGCTTGCCGCGCATCGGGCAGGCTTGATCTCGATCGTCTGCGTCGGTGAGACACGCCATGAGCGCGACGAAGGCCGGGCACTTGAGGTGGTCGGCGAACAACTGCGGGGATCCGTCCCCGAGGGTGCTACCAGCCGAAATCTTGTCATAGCCTATGAACCCGTCTGGGCAATCGGAACCGGACTGGTGCCGACCAACGAACAGATCGAGGAGGTCCACGCCGCAATCCGGCAGATGCTCGAAGAGCGGCTGGGCAGCGATGGCCATTCGGTCAAGATCCTCTATGGCGGCTCGGTCAAGACATCCAATGCAGAGGCGATATTCGGGCTTCGCAATGTGGACGGAGCGCTGGTCGGTGGCGCTTCGCTGAAGGCCTCGGAATTCGCAGGAATTATTTCGGCAGCCGTTTGAACTCTGAGTGCGGAGACAAGTGTCGCCGGTGCAGATCGGTGCGCTCACGCCGGCCCCGTTGAAAGGAAAAGAGAATGCAACGTTTTGAAAACAAGACCGTCGTCATTACCGGCGCAAGCCGCGGCATCGGTGCGGCGATTGCCAAACGCTTTGCGCGCGAAGGGGCCAATCTCGTCGTCTCCGCCAATGAGGAGAGCGTGCATGGCGTGGCCGAACAGATCAAGGCCGATGGCGGCAAGGCTATTTCCTTCGTTGGCGACGTCACTGACAAGGCAAGCGTCAAGGCCCTTTACGACGCGGCCGAGCAGGCATTCGGCGCAGTCGATGTCTCCATCCAGAATGCCGGCGTCATCACCATCGCCCGCATCGAGGATATGACCGAGGGCGAGTGGGACAAGGTCATGGCCGTCAACACCAAAGGCGTGTTCCTCTGCGCCCAGGAAGCGATCGCCCGCATGCGCAAGCACGGCCGCGGCGGCCGTATCATCAACACGGCCTCCGGCCAGGCGCGCGACGGCTTCATCTATACGCCGCACTATGCCGCCTCGAAGATGGGTGTCGTCGGCATCACCCAGAGCCTCGCCAAGGAAGTCGCGACCGACGGCATCACCGTCAACGCCTTCTGCCCGGGCATCATCGAGACTGACATGTGGGCCTATAACGACCAGGCATGGGGCAAGCTGCTCGGCAATTACGGCCCCGGCGAACTGATGAAGGAATGGGTCGAAGGCATCCCGATGAAGCGCGCCGGTTCCGGCGAAGACGTCGCCGGCCTGGTCACCTTCCTTGCCAGCAACGATGCGGCCTACATCACCGGCCAGACCATCAATGTCGATGGCGGCCTCATCATGTCCTAGCTCTGTTCGACAATAGGAAACGGTGCTTTCACCCCTGCGAGACAATTCCCGCGGCGAGATCTGCACCCAACCTCTTGCAGAACAAGGCCTTCATCATCTATCTAAGTAATGTTCTCAGGGCGGGGTGCAATTCCCCACCGGCGGTATCGAGGCAACTCGGAGCCCGCGAGCGCCTTCGTGGAAGCGAAGGGTCAGCAGATCCGGTGAGATGCCGGAGCCGACGGTCATAGTCCGGATGGAAGAGAGCAACGCAGAGGACACCGCTCGGCACGCGGTGTTTCATATGCTTGTTCGCCCAAGGGAAAATGGTGGCTTTTGACAAGCCATGTATGCCGCTCACGCGGCTAACCCTTGAAAGGCAGAGAAATGGCAATTTCCAAAATCGAAGATGCGATCGCCGCGATTGCGCGTGGAGAGATCGTGGTCGTCGTCGATGATCGTGATCGTGAAAACGAGGGCGACCTCGTTATCGCATCCGAGGCAATCACCCCGCAGGCGATCGCCTTCATGATGAACTATGCCCGCGGCCTCATCTGTGTGGCCATGGAAGGCGAGCGGCTCGACGAACTGCAGATCCCGCAGATGGTCCCCAACAATACTGAACTTCTGAAGACCGCTTTTACCGTCTCGGTTGACTATATTCCTGAAACGACGACCGGAATTTCGGCGGCTGACCGCGCCGCAACGGTTCGCGGGCTCATCGGCGAGAATTCCCGCCCCGAGGATTTTGCGCGGCCCGGCCATATCTTCCCGTTGCGTGCGCATCCGAACGGCGTGCTTTCTCGTCCCGGTCATACCGAGGCGGCTGTCGACCTCGCAAGGCTTGCAGGCCTGTCACCCTCAGGTGTCATCTGCGAAGTGGCCAATGATGATGGCACGATGGCACGCCTGCCCGAGCTTGAGCTGTTTGCCGAACGGCACGGCCTTCATCTGATCACAATCGAGGATCTCATCGCCTATCGGGGCGTGAGCGCACCTGTTAAGGCTGCCTAGCTGCCGGTTGAGCAATAAGCAGAACGAACTCTGTCGGTCAAAGAAGGCCCGATCATTCGGGCCTTCGATATTTTGCCAAGCCGTCACACGACGAGTGCCAGCGCCGGGCCCTGATCGTCCGCCTTGCCTTCCGGTTCCTGGTCAGCCGTGGCTTCCGGAGTGTCCGAGGCCAGCAGATTGAGCTCCCGACGTTCTTTCTCCGATACGATCGCGAGATCAATGACCTTCTGCAGATTGGCGGCGTGGCGGAAGGTGGGATCGTCCTGCTTTCCGGTCCTGACCGCTTCGGCAAAGCGCTGGTAGTTGGTCAGCACCGCCGGCACCTCGATGTCACGCCAGGTGGCGCTTTCAATATCGTCACCGAAGCAGCCGCGAAGATCTGAGCCGTCAGGACGATGGATGACTTCGAGGCTGCCTTTTTCGCCATAGATGCGCAGCTTCAGTTCGTTGAGATGACCGGTTGCCCAGCGTGTCGCATGGATGACGCCAAGGGCGCCATTGGCGAAATCGACCGACATGGTGAAGCTGTCGTTGGCATCGAGCATATATTCGCCGATCTGGCCGCCCGGCGCCTTGTTGAAGGTCTTCAGCCGCGCAAAGACATGGTCGATATCGGTCGCGGCGCCATAAGCGGCGAAATCGAGGATATGGATGCCGACGTCGCCGAGCACGCCGTTCGAACCGTGACCGGTGGACAAACGCCACAGCCAACGCGATTCCGTGCGCCAGTCACCCCAGGCGCGCGATACCAGCCAGCTCTGCAGATAGGAGGCCTCTACATGGCGGATGGTGCCAAGTTCGCCTGCCAACACCATCTCACGGGCGCGCTGCAGCGGCGCGACGTTGCGATAGGTGAGGTTGACCATGTTGATGACGCCGGCGGCCTCAGCTGCTTCGGTCATCTCCAACGCCTTCGGATAGTTTTCCGCCAGCGGTTTCTCGCAAAGCACATGCTTGCCGGCAGCGATCAAAGCCAGGCTGGTTGCGTGGTGGACACGGTCGGGCGTGACGTTTGTGGCCGCATCGAATCCACCCCAGGCGATCGCCTCTTCAAGCGTGCTGAAGCGTTTTTCGATGTTGAAATGATCGGCGAACTCATCGAGCCTGGTCCGATCCGTATCGACGGCGCCGACCACCTCCACGCCATCGATGGTGAGGAAGTTGGCAACCTGGTTTTTCGCCATCATGCCCGTACCTAGAACGAGTAGACGCATTTGCTCTTCTCCTCAGCGGTAACCGGCTTCGCCGGCCTGATGCAGTCTCGGGCCGCGTTCGACGATCGGCTCCAGTGCCTTCTCTACCGGCACATTTGGGGCATCGGTAATACTGGTCAACGCAGCTTCAGGGTTATAGGCCCACTTCACGCCGTTGATCAGCACCTTCTGCACGTTGGCATCATGATAGGTCGGATAGGTTTCGTGGCCGGGGCGGAAATAGAAGATATTGCCGGCGCCACGCCGCCAGGTCAGGCCCGACCGGAAGACTTCGCCACCCTGGAACCAGGAGATGAACACCGTTTCCAGCGGTTCCGGCACGGAGAATTGCTCGCCATACATTTCTTCGTTTTCCAGCTCGAAATGCTCGCCGAGACCGGCAGCAATCGGATGGCGCTGATTGATCGTCCACAGACGCTCGCGCTCACCCGCCTCACGCCATTTCAGCGCGCAGGGCGTGCCCATCAGCCGCTTGAAGATCTTCGAGAAATGGCCGGAATGCAGAACGAGCAGACCCATGCCTTCCCAGACCCGCTTGGCGACCCGCTCGACGATGACATCGGAGACGGCGCCATGATCCTTGTGACCCCACCAGGTCAACACATCTGTCTCGGCGAGGCGCGCTTCGCTCAAGCCGTGCTCGGGCTCCTGCAGCGTGGCGGTCGTCGCCGAAATAGCCGGATCCGTGTTCAGCGCCTTGGCGATCGTGGCGTGCATGCCTTCGGGATAGATCTCCCGGACAATGGCATTGGTATTTTCGTGGATGTTCTCACCCCAGACGACGGTGCGAATAGACAAGTTTCTGCTCCTTTGCAGCAAGTGGCGGACCGGAACCGATGGGAAGCGGCCAGATCCTGTTTGTTTGATTGGTGGTTAGGCAGCGCCCTTGAAAGGGATCTTTTCGAGTGCGCGTCCGGATTGGTCGAAACGGTGAATGCGATCCTTGACCGGCGACACGCCCAGTTGCTGGCCGGGCTGGTGGCTCGATACGCCGGTTTCTCGAACGGTGAGCGGTTCGGCCGAGCCGATGTCGAGATAGACGAAGCTATCCGAGCCGAGGATTTCTGAGTGGATGACCGTACCGGTCCACTCAGGATCCTGATCTCTAAACTCGATATGTTCGGCCCGCACCCCGATCGTGTGGGCATTATAGGGAGCCGCGAACGGTCCGGAGAGGAAGTTCATCTTCGGCGAGCCGATGAAGCCGGCGACGAAGATTGAGTTCGGGGCTTCGTAGAGTTCGATCGGAGTTCCGACTTGTTCAACGACGCCATCGCGAAGAACGCAGATGCGATCGGCAAGCGTCATGGCCTCGACCTGATCGTGAGTGACATAGATCATCGTCGTGTCATGCATGCCGCGGTGGAGCTTGGCGATCTCCAGCCTTGTGGCGACGCGCAACGCAGCATCAAGGTTCGACAATGGCTCGTCGAACAGGAAGACCTTCGGGTCACGAACGATGGCGCGGCCAATGGCCACGCGCTGGCGTTGGCCGCCCGAAAGCTGGCGCGGCAGGCGCTCCAGATAGGGTGAGAGCTGCAGCATGCCGGCTGCCTGTTCGACGCGCGCCTTGCATTCTTCCCTGGTCCGGCCGGAGAGCTTCATGCCGAAGGCCATGTTTTCATAGACCGTCATATGCGGATAGAGCGCATAGGACTGGAAGACCATGGCGATGCCGCGCTTCGATGGTGAAAGACGATTGACGGGATTGCCATCGAAGGAAAGCGTGCCTGACGTAATGTCCTCCAGTCCCGAGATCAGTCGCAGCAAGGTGGACTTGCCGCAACCGGACGGGCCGACGAAGACCATGAACTCTCCCTTGCGGATGTCCATGCTGACGCCCTTGATGACTTCGAATGCGCCGAAGCTCTTGCGGATATTATCGAGTCTAATTTGTGCCATGTCGCACTTTCCTCAGCCTTTGACGCCGCCGGCCGTCAGCCCGGAAATGATCCGGCGTTGAAAAATAAGAACAAGGATGACGACGGGCACGGTAACGATGACCGATGCCGCCATGATATTGCCCCAGGGGATTTCGAACTGACTGCCGCCCGAAAGGAGAGCGATCGCTACCGGCACCGTCCGTTGCGCATCCGACGAGGTGAAAGTCAGGGCGAACAGAAATTCATTCCAGGCCGTGATGAAGGCAAGCAGGCCGGTGGTGACCAGGGCCGGCCACATCAGCGGCATGAACACCTGCGTGATGATGACCCAGGGGGAGGCGCCATCGACGATGGCCGCTTCCTCGATCTCGATCGGCAGATCCCGCATGAAGGTCGTCAACACCCAGACCGTGAAAGGCAGGGTGAAGATCATATAGGAGAAGATCAGCGCGAAGGGCGTGTTGAAGATGCCGATCCAGCGAATGAGTTCGAATAGCCCTGCGAGCACAGCGATCTGTGGGAACATCGAGACAGAGAGGATGGTCAGCATCAAGAGTGCCCGACCCCGGAAATGCACGCGGGCAAGCGCGTAGGATGCGGTCACGGCGAGCAGCAAAGAGGCGGCGACCACGAGGCAGGCAATGAGCAGCGAATTGCCGAGGCTGCGGATGAAGCTGCCGGTCGTCAACACGCCGGTATAGTTTTCCAGAGAGATCGAAGTCGGCCAATAGGTGACCTCGAAGAGGGCGGTGCCGGCTTTGAAGCTTGTCAGGATCGCATAGTAGAATGGGAAGACCGCGATAATGACGATGACTGCGACCAGCAGATAGAACAGCGTATTCTTCGTGGCTGTGAGCAGCATCAGCGTTCGCCTCCGCCGAGATTGACGCGGCCGAGCCAGATGTAGAGCACGGTGACCGACGCGATGATGAGAAAGAGAACAGTGGAGGCGGTTGCGCCATAGGCGAACTTGTCGAAATCGAAGAGGTTTTCGCGCGCCATGACCGACATGGTCTTGGTCTGGGCGTTGTTCGGTGTCAGCACGTAGATCAGGTCGAAGATGCGCATGGCATCGAGCATGCGGAAGATCACAGCGACCATGATTGCCGGGCGGATCAGCGGCAGGGTCAGACGCCAGAACACTTTGATGGGGTTGATGCCGTCGATCTTTGCGGCTTCGTAAATATCGGCCGGAACCATTTGCAGGGCGGCGAGGATCAGCAGCGCCATGAAGGGCGTTGTCTTCCAGACGTCGACGATCAGAACGGCGATCATCGCTGTCTGAGGATCAGCGGTCCACGCGATCTTCTGGCTGATGAGCCCGAGGCTGAGAAACATGTCGTTGAGGATGCCGAACTGGTCGTTGAGCATCCAGGCCCACATCTTGGCGGAGACGATGGTCGGGATCGCCCAGGGAATGAGGATGGCGGCGCGCACGATGCCACGGCCGACGAATTGCGCGTTCAACACAAGGGCGACGATGAGGCCGAGCGCGGTTTCGATCGTCACCGATAACAGCGTGAACTTAGCCGTGTTCCAGACCGCGCCCCACCAGGCGGGATCGGCCAGCAGTCCTCTATAGATCGTGCGGCCGCTCTTCAGGGTGACCCAGGAGAGGTAATTGTCGAATCCGACGAACTGGGCACCTCCGAGGTTCGTCAGCGATGCGTTGGTGAAGCTGAAATATATGGTGCGGAACAGCGGCCAGCCGGCAACGATGGCCAGGATCAGCAGGGTCGGAGCCAGGAAGATCCAGGCGGATCGGACACGTTCCGAGCGCAGATCTGAAGAGATTGCCTTCGTGTGCGCGCCTGTGCTCAGATTTTGGGAGACTGCAACTTCACTCATGGAATATCCGCTTCATGAGACAATTGACGACGGCGTTATCGGAAGCGGCAGCGACGAGATATCCGACGCTGCCGCCTCGATTTGTTACCAGCCGCTGCCTTGCAGCGTCGTCAGATCGGCTTCGAGAAGCTCCAGGTTTTCTTCGGCTGTACCGCTGCCGGAGAGCGTATTGTGCACGGCGGTCCAGAACTTGGCGGAAACCTCGTTGTACTTGACTTTGGCAACAGCCGACGGACGCGGCACCGCGTTTTCGAAGATAGGCTTCCAGTTCGGCATGAACGGTTGCGCGGCAGCAATGTCCTTGTCGTCATAAAGCGCCGACAAGGTCGGCAGGTTGGAAAGCTCGATGGCGCGCTGCTTCTGGCTTTCCTTCGACGTCAGGAATTTGACGAGTTCGATCGCCGCATCCGGGTTCTTCGAATATTTCGAGACGGCGAGATTCCAGCCGCCAAGCGTCGAGGAGGGCTTGTCGCCTTCTGCGGCAACGGGAAGTGTCGTCACGTCGAACTTGCCCTTGACCGGGCTGTCGGCGCCGTTGCCCAGCGCATAGGCGTAGGGCCAGTTACGCATGAAGACGGCGTTGCCGGTCTGCCAGACACCGCGGGATTCTTCCTCCTGATAGGCAAGCACACCGCTCGGTGAAATCGTGCCGATCCAGCCCTTGGCGCGATTGAGTGCTGCCGCAGCCTTCTCGTTGTTGATCGAAATCGTACCGTCGGTCTCGATGATCTGGCCACCGCCCGAGGACTTGACCCATTCCAGCGCATCGCAGGTCAGGCCTTCATAGGCATTGCCCTGGAAGACGTAGCCCCAGAGATCCTTCTGGCCGCCGGCGCGTTCCTTTTCCTGGATTTCCTTGGCGGTTGCTTCCATCTCATCCCAGGTCTTCGGCGGCTGCTTGCCGTATTTCTCAAGCAGGTCCTTGCGGTAGAAGAGGGCCGGCGCATCCGTATAAAGCGGCATCGCAACCAGGCGGCCGTTCACGGTTTGGGAGGCAACGATCGCCGGGAAAAAGTTGCCGACGACGTCCTTGGTGGCATCCTTCAGGTCGACGAACTGGTCTGCCAGCTGCGGGGCCCAGATAACATCAGTCTGGTAGACATCGACATCCGTGTTGCCGGCTGCGAGCCAGAGCCGATACTGCGAAAACTGTTCCGTGGACGAGGACGGCATGGTGACGATCTTGACCGTATTGCCGGTCGTCTTCTCGAAGGCATCGAGCTGCTTGCGGAACAGATCGAGGTTCTTGCCGGTCGAGCTCGCTGAAATGCTGATCTCGGCGGCAAAGGACGGAACTGACGCGCCAATAAGCGCAGCCGCGACGGCGGCCGCTGTGAAACGAAACTTCATTTTCTCCTCCCAAAGACCAAATTGAAATCGATTTGGTTATGAAAAACTGTCAGAAGCGCGATACCGTGTCAAGGGAGGTTCTTAGCTGCGACCTATACTTGTTCAAAAATTCGAAATATCATTTAAAATCAATGAGAAGTCCAGCTGCCATGATTTCCTAATTCGCGCCGGTCTTCATCTGGTGTCGGATAAAATTGAAATCGATTTGAGAAAATACAATCGACGGCATAGAATGTGGAATTTGCGAGGCCGATGGTATAGATGCCCGGCAGCGCAGGCGATGAAAGTCTTTTCGGTCAATGAAACTTAAAGAGTTCGCAAAACAACTTGGATTATCTCCGACGACCGTCAGCCGTGCGCTCAGTGGCTATCCGGAGGTGAGCGAAGTGACGCGCGCCCGCGTCGTTCAGGAGGCGGTGCGGCTGGGCTATCGACCGAACGTCAACGCCGTCAGGCTGAAGACCGGCCGGGTTGGTGCGATTGGCGTTGTCATGGGGCGCGCCGGCGAGTTTCACTTTGCGGAATTCATGGCCGGTATGGCGGAGCGCCTTGTCACGGAAGACACCGATATTCTGGTCATTCCGATGGCTAATCCCGAATCCGATGCCGAGATGCAGCTCTACAGGCGGCTGGCGGAAAGCCAGCGGGTTGATGCGATCATCGTACATTCGCCTCGACCCAATGACCAGCGCATCGCGCTGCTGCATGAGCTTGGAATGCCGTTTCTCGTTCATGGCCGTTCTGACATCGACGTGCCGCACCCTTGGCTCGATATCGACAATGAAGGGGCCGTGCGCCGTGCGACATCGCATCTGATCGATCTTGGTCATACGAGGATTGCGATGATCAACGGCCGCCAAGGAGCGACCTATGCGCTGCATCGCGACGTCGGTTATCGCAGCGCGCTGCAGAACCATGGAATCGAAGTCGATCCGCAACTGATCGCCAACGGCAATTTCACCGACGAGCTCGGTTTCCGCTTTGCGCGGTCATTTCTCGAACAACCGAAACCACCGACCGCGTTTGTCGCCGGGTCCATGATGACGGCGCTCGGCATTTACCGGGCCGCGCGTTCGCTCGGTCTTCAGATCGGCAGCGATGTATCGGTTATCGCTCACGATGACGTCTTTCCCTATTTGACGGCCGACAACATGGTCCCGTCGCTGTCGGCGACCCGGTCATCGATGCGCGCCGCCGGCACGCGCTGCGCCGATCTCGTGCTGCAGCTCCTGGCCGGGCGTTCGCCGACGGAGATTCACGAATTGTGGCCGGTTGAGCTCATTCTGCGCGAGTCCACCGGGCCGGTGCGGGCGCTCCGGACCTGAGCGATTGGGCGTTTATGAAGCCTTGCTGACATCTCGCGCTGTCTTGCGTAATCGCCAGGAACCCGCGCGTCGACATCGGATACAAGGTCAAGTCGGGGCTGGTCGCGACATTGTCAGCGATTCACGAAGCTTTGGCCTCGAAAGCGGGGGCGAAATCGCCCAGTGATTTCGCCTTCAGGATCGTGCCTTCGATATCCTGCTCCACGATCGCTTCGAGATCGGCAAAACTGTCGATGACGTAGTAGATCGGCTGGAGGATATCGATCCGGTAGGGCGTCCGGAGCACGCTCAGCAGATCGAACGGCCGAAATTCGCATGCCTTGCCTTCCATTGCCGCTTTTGCTTCGCTTGGCGATGAGACGATGCCTGCGCCGAAGCAGCGGCGGCCTTGCGGCGTATTGATCAGGCCGAACTCGACGGTGAACCAGAAGATGCGGAACAGATGCCATGAATAGCCCTTGCCGAGGCGGACGGCTGTTTCGCCGAAATGCCGTACGAAATTGGCATAGCTCTGGTTGGTGAGCATCGGGCAGTGGCCGAAAACCTCGTGGAACAGGTCCGGTTCCTCAATATAGTCGATATGCTCGCGACGGCGCAGGAAGGTTGCGAGCGGGAATTTGCCTTGTGACAGAAGTTCATAAAAGCGCGAGGGCGGAATGAGCGCCGGCACGCCTTCCACGCCGAAGCCGGTGGTCTCGTTCAGGCGTCTGTTCACATCGAGAAGCTGAGGCACCTTGTCGGGCTTCAGCCCCAGCATTTTCACGCCATCAAGATATTCGCGGCAGGCCGTATCGGCGAGCAGCTTCATCTGACGCCGGTAGAGTTCGCCCCAAATCGCATCTTCCTCAGTTGTATAGGCATATAAACCGTCCGGGCCAGGCAGTTTGGCGGTATAGCTGCTTTCCTTGGTCATATTCCGATCCTCCCGGGATAGCGTTTCTGCCATTATCCCCCGGATTTGGAGGATTTTCTTTTCTTTCGTGCTGGCAATTGCCATAGTGATGGCAAATATTCCCAAATATGGCGCGGAAAATGAAAGAACCTGGGAATTTTCGCAGCAAGCTTCTGCAACTCATCCAAGCCGACGGCAGTCTTTCGCTGGCAGACCTGGCGGAAAAAGCCGGCATGTCGCAAAGTTCGGCCTGGCGGAAGATCCAGGAACTGGAAGCCGATGGTGTCATCCGCAAGCGTGTGACATTACTCGATCCCGGAAAACTCGATCTCAAGCTCTGTGTAATCGCGCATGTCACGCTGGAGGATCATCACGAAGAGGCGGTAGCCTCTTTCGCTTCGGTGGTGCTGGAGCGGCCGGAGATCATGGAGTGCTATGCCCTGTCAGGCGCCTTCGACTACATGCTGAAGATAAGGGCGAGGGACGTGGAAAGCTACGAAGCCTTCATGACCCGCTACCTCATGCGCAATCCGCATGTGCGCACCGTCGTATCGAGCTTTGTGCTGCGGGAGCTGAAATTCTCGACCGAACTGCCGCTCTAACGCTTGGTGCCAGATCACCGCGTGCTGTCGCCATGCCATTGACCCGGCATGTGTATCGGAAAGCCTTCGAATGTCTTGAGCGTGTCGAGGACGATCGAGGTCTTTACGTGCTGGACCGACTCGTGGGGTAACAGAACGTCGTTGACGAATTTGGAGAGGTCCGCGAGCCCGCGGGTTGCGACCTTCAAGTGATAGTCCATTTCACCGGTCAGCGCATAGGCTTCGAGAACTTCGGGCAGCCCATTGATCAACTGCGAAAATCTGCGGGCATTGTCTCTGTTGTGGGTGGCAAGCGTCACGGAGATGACTACCAGCATATCCAGGCCCAGCTTCTGTTGATCCAGATAGGCCCGGTAGCTGCGAATATATCCCTCAGCCTCCAGTCTCGTCCGCCGGCGCGAACATTGCGAGGGTGAAAGCGCGATCCGCTCCCCCAGTTCATTGTTCGTCAATCGGCCGTCTTTTTGAAGCTCCTGGAGCAGGCGCAAATCCAATTTGTCGAGCTGTTCATCCATTGCGCAAAATCTCCAAAATCCTCACAAACCGTGCATAATCTCTTCCTTTAGCATGAAGAATGCAAGAACTTTGCATGCGTTTTGGGCCACACTTTGCATATCAAAGTCCAGTCCCCAGGAGGAGAAAATGGGCCCTTTTCCGCATGACGCGCCGCCCTCGGAAATTACCGCCGACAACCCGGCCGGCACCGACGGCTTCGAGTTCGTTGAATTTGCCCACCCTGAGCCCGAGAAGCTGCGCGAACTCTTCACGCGCATGGGCTACATCCCAGTCGCCAAGCACAAGACGAAGGACATTACCGTCTGGCGCCAGGGCGACATCAACTATGTCCTGAACGCCGAACCCGGCAGCCATGCCGCTCGTTTCGTCGCAGAGCATGGTCCCTGCGCTCCCTCGATGGCATGGCGCGTTGTCGACGCCAGACACGCCTTCGATCACGCGGTGTCGAAAGGCGCCGTTCCCTATGAAGGGGATGACAAGGCGCTCGATGTCCCGGCGATCATCGGCATTGGCGGCTCGCTGCTCTATTTCGTCGAGACCTATGGTGCAAAGGGATCGGCCTACGATGCCGAGTTCGATTGGCTCGGCGAGCCCAACCCGCATCCGCAGGGTATCGGTTTCTACTATCTGGACCATCTCACCCACAACGTCTTCCGCGGCAACATGGACAAGTGGTGGGATTTTTACCGCAACCTGTTCAATTTTACGCAGATCCACTTCTTCGATATCGATGGCCGCATCACCGGTCTGGTGAGCCGCGCCATCACCTCGCCCTGCGGCAAAATCCGCATTCCGTTGAATGAATCGAAGGACGATACCAGCCAGATCGAGGAATATCTGAAGAAGTATAATGGCGAGGGCATTCAGCACATCGCCGTTGGAACGGAGGCGATCTACGAAGCGACCGACAGGCTTGCGGAGAATGGCCTGCGCTTCATGCCGGGGCCGCCGGAAACCTATTACGACATGTCCTATGAACGCGTGAACGGCCATAGCGAACCGATCAAGCGCATGAAGAAGCACGGCATCCTCATCGATGGCGAAGGCGTGGTGAATGGCGGCATGACGAAAATCCTGCTGCAGATCTTCTCCAAGACAGTGATTGGACCCATCTTCTTCGAATTCATCCAGCGCAAGGGCGACGAGGGCTTCGGCGAAGGCAATTTCCGCGCTCTCTTCGAGTCGATCGAGGCCGATCAGATCAAGCGTGGTGTCATCGGTACTGCGGCGGAGTAAACTCTCGGGGCCACCTCGCGCGTCTGAAAAGACGCGCGGCGCCGAGAGTTTCCGGGGAGGAGTTGAGCAATGGACCAGACATCAATCCAGGCTTCCGAGGGTAAAGCCTCGACGACAAACAAGCTGAAATATATGCCGGGGTTCGGCAATGATTTCGAAACGGAGTCGCTTCCCAACGCCTTGCCGCAGGGCCAGAACAGCCCGCAGAAATGTAATTACGGTCTTTATGCCGAGCAGCTTTCCGGCTCGCCGTTTACCGCGCCGCGCGGGACGAATGAAAGGTCCTGGCTTTATCGCATTCGCCCGAGCGTGCGTCACACAGGCCGCTTCTCGAACGCGTCCTATCCGCTCTGGAAAACCGCGCCTTGCCTGGACGAGCATTCGCTTCCCCTGGGGCAGCTTCGCTGGAATCCCGTCCCCACGCCAACCGAGAAGCTGACGTTTCTTCAGGGGGTGCGGACAATGACGACGGCGGGCGATGTCACGACCCAGGTGGGAATGGCTGCCCATGCCTACGTCTTCAATGATGACATGGTCGATGATTATTTCTTCAACGCCGATGGTGAACTGCTGATCGTGCCGCAGCTCGGCGCCGTCAGGGTATTCACCGAAATGGGCATCATGGATGTCGAGCCCCTGGAAATATGCCTGATACCCCGTGGCATGATGTTCAAGGTTCTCCGTAACGGCGAGCAGGCGGTCTGGCGCGGATATATCTGCGAGAATTACGGCGCGAAATTCACACTGCCGGACCGAGGTCCCATCGGCGCGAACTGCCTGGCGAACCCGCGCGACTTCAAGACGCCAGTCGCCGCTTTCGAGGACAAAGAAAAGCCTTGCCGCGTCCATGTGAAGTGGTGCGGAAAATTCTATGTTACCGATATCGGCCACTCACCGCTCGATGTGGTCGCCTGGCACGGCAACTACGCCCCCTTCAAATACGATTTGCGGACATTTGCTCCTGTTGGTGCGATCCGCTTCGATCATCCCGATCCGTCGATTTTTTCAGTGCTGACCGCGCCCACCGAAGATGCAGGCACGGCGAATGTCGATTTCGTGATCTTTCCGCCGCGCTGGCTGGTGGCCGAGCACACTTTTCGTCCGCCTTGGTACCATCGCAACATCATGAGCGAGTTCATGGGCCTGATCCATGGCCAGTATGACGCCAAGGAGGAGGGCTTCGTCCCCGGCGGCATGAGCCTGCACAACATGATGCTTGCCCACGGGCCGGACGCGCTCGCCTTCGAAAAGGCATCCAATTCCGAGCTCAAGCCTGTGAAGCTGGATCAGACCATGGCCTTCATGTTCGAGACCCGATACCCGCAGCAATTGACGAAATACGCAGCCGAGCTTGAAACGCTGCAGGATGATTATCTGGAATGCTGGAACGGCCTGGAACGCAAGTTCGACGGAACCCCCGGTATTAAATAGCGGCCTCAAGTGAGGATCGGTCAGGCATACTCCGGCACGGGAATGGGATATGAAGCTTGCGACGTTAAAAGACTCCACGAGAGATGGCCGGCTCGTTGTCGTCTCCCGCGATCTTACCCGCTATTCCGAAGTCGGTCACATTGCCCGCACGTTGCAGGCGGCTCTCGATGACTGGGAGCACGTGGCTCCAAGACTCGCGCAGATTGCCGAAGGTACCGAGACAGGAGCTCAGCCGACGATCCGGTTTCACGAACACGACGCAGCATCGCCCTTGCCGCGGGCCTACCAATGGGCCGACGGTTCGGCCTATCTCAACCATGTTGAATTGGTACGCAAGGCGCGGGGCGCCGAGATTCCGGCGAGCTTCTGGACCGATCCGCTGATGTATCAAGGTGGTTCGGACGGTTTCCTCGCGCCGCGAGATCCGATCGTGGTGGCTGACGAGGCTTATGGGATCGACGTGGAGGGCGAGGTTGCCGTCATCGCCGGTGACGTTGCCATGGGTTCCGGTCCGGAAGCTGCGCGCGATGCCATCCGTCTGGTGATGCTCGTCAATGACGTGTCGCTGCGCGGTCTCATACCGGACGAGCTGGCAAAGGGATTTGGCTTCTTCCAGTCCAAGCCGGCATCGGCATTTTCTCCGGTCGCGGTGACGCCGGACGAGCTCGGAGAGTCGTGGGACGGCGGCAAGGTGCGTCTGCCGCTGCTTGTCAGCTTGAACGGCAAGGCATTCGGCAAGGCGAATGCCGGCATCGACATGACGTTTGATTTTGGCCAGCTCATCGCCCATGCGGCCAAAACCCGCAATCTGGTGGCCGGAACGATCATCGGCTCGGGAACGGTTTCTAATAAGCTGGATGGCGGAGCGGGCAAGCCCATCGAAGACGGAGGAGACGGCTATTCGTGCATCGCCGAGATACGGATGATTGAGACGATCGAGACCGGATCGCCGAAGACTCCATTCATGAAGTTCGGGGATCAAGTCCGCATCGAGATGAAGGATCATGCCGGCCATTCAATCTTCGGGGCGATCGAGCAGACGGTCGCAAAATACAAGGGGCAGGGCTGCAGTGAATAACGTCATTCTCTACGATTACTGGAGGTCTTCGGCGAGCTATCGTGTTCGTATTGCGCTCAATCTCTTGGCGATCGACTACAAAACGGTGTCCATCAACCTATTGGAGGGAGCGCACAGGAAGCCGGAATATCTGGCGCTCAACCCGCAGGGGCTTGTGCCGACATTGGTGATCGACGGGAAGACACTGACCCAGTCGCTGGCAATCATCGAGTATCTGGCCGAGGTTCGGCCGGAATGCGGATTGCTGCCCGACGATATTGCCGATCGTCAGAAAGTGCGCGCCTTCGCATACGCGGTCGCCATGGACATCCATCCGATATGCAACACCCATGTCGTGGCGCATCTCATGACCGTAACGGACAAGACCGACGCCCGCGAGGAATGGATGAGGCATTTCATCACGGATGGACTTCGTAAACTGGAAGTGATGATCGACCCAGCCGACAAAGGGTTCAGCTTTGGGGATACGCCGACGATGGCGGACCTCTGTCTTGTTCCGCAGGTCTACAATGCCCGCCGCTGGGGAGTGGACATGACCGATTTCAAGCGCATCGTCGATATCGACGGCAAATGCGCCAAACTGCCAGCCTTCCAGGCTGCCCATCCTGACCGCGCGAAGTCTTAATACAAAACCAGCTTCGGCGTAATGATCCGCGGTCTTGCCGGTTGTTTGATTGAGCCACTGCGATACCTGCGTGACCTGAGGCTGATCATCCCTCGAAAAGAACAAACGCTGCCCATAGCGACGGATCGCTGGCCTTGTCGATTTTGCCGCTTATGGCCTCGATGCGGGTCCTTCGGAGTGCTGCGGCATAATCGAGCTTGTCTTCCGTCAATATCTGATAGTACCGCGCCATGAAATTGGCGGTGCCTTCGTCATCGACCGACCACAGAGTGAGCAGTGAGCGCCTGGCCCCTGCAATGGCAAGCGCCGTCGGCAGACCGCGAACATTGCCTATGCGGCTGGGATCGCCAAGTGCCGTCTGGCAGGCCGATAACACGACGAGATCGGTTGAGGAGAGATCCCAGTTCATCAGTTCTCGTGCATAAAGAATGCCGTCATTGTCATTGGCATCCGGCTCTTGCGCTGCGACTTTGCCCGCAACGATGAGGCCGCTGCGCCACAGGGCGTCAGTGGTTTCCTCATCGGTATCAGCGTCAAAGAAACCATGGGTCGCAAGATGGATAATGGAAGCGTCGGCTGAAGCCTTGCGGATCGGTACTTCCATACCGGTGGTTCCACTCAACGAAACTACGTCGAGGCCGGCAGCTTTCAGATCATTTCCCACGTCATGGATCTCACGGCGCGTAAAGGGCAGGGGGCGCTGGTGCCAGTATTTCAAATCGCCCACGACGAGCGCCTTTTCGCCCGGTGCCGGCCGGTCGCGCTTGGGTGTGAAGAAGATTGCATCCTCACGCGTCAGCATGTGTACCTCGAATGCCTCGTCGAGATGTCTACCGTCATCCGTCTTCATCATGGCGAATGGGATGCTGTAGAGTGCTCCGTCGGGAACGATGTAGAGCTGCGTCCTGTCTTCGAGCACGCCCTTCAGTGGGCCGAAAAGCGAGTGGTAGAGCTTACCGAAGCGCCTGTCCGGATTCTCTTCCGCTGCTGCCTGTCGGACGATCGCGCCGAGGGCGCCGAGATCGAAGATGGCGGGTGCCTCACCCTTGCGACGCACGATCGCCTGAAGCCTTGAATCCGCGCTGTCGGCATCACCGTTACGCGCGCGCCGTGAACTGACGAAGAAGTCGACCATCGCTGCGTTTGTACCGAGAACGTCTTCCACGGATTGCGTGGCGATGTTTTGGCCGAGTGATTTCGGTAATCGGTCGCGGGTCGCTTTAAGTTCGGTCAGGATCTGCCGGACTTCGGTGTCTACAGCGCCCGAAGAAAGCAGCTCCTGCTGTTGACCCAAAAGCCGCACAACGGTTTCGGCGACCTTATGCACATCGGGATTGGTGGTTGTCTCTGCTGCCATGCGCAGGCGGGTGCGCTCGCCGCTCTCCATGGTTTTCCAGCGCGCCACTGAATCGGCATAGAGCGTTGCGGCTTCCGGACCGGATAGTGCGAATTCGCCGAATGTGCGCAGCATATCATCGGCGAGGCGACGCGTTGTCTCCGCGACATAGCGGTTGCCTGATGATCCGACCTCGCGCAGCATCCAGTCGAACATCCTCTCGTCGAGCTGCTGGAAACTCTGGAGCGTCTCGGCATCCTTGCGGCGCATGTGGGTTGTCGCGACCTCCAGCAATGCATCGAAGGTCAGGGGATGGAGCTCGCCAAAGGCTCCTTTTGATATCTCATAGGCTTCCTGGCGGAGGGCAAGGGCACGCTTGGTGTCGCCCCGCATCTCGAACTGCTCGGCCGCAAGCTGCGCTGTTTTAATCCGCATCAGGTCGGGTGCGCTACGCCAATCCTTTATCGCTGCCATATCCTCCAGCGACTTGTTGTCCATCCGCGCGTAGCGAAGGAAATAGGCCTGCGTGTATTCCTTCCACCTTTCGCCCTGTGCGGCGTGCTCCGAGTGCGGATCGGCGATTTCCAAACCGATCTTGCGCTGCTCTTCGAAGGCCTTTAGCGCTCCATCCCTGTCGCCGAGGGCGAGCAGATCAAGACCGAGATTGGAGGCGCTGACCAGCGCCTGGATGCTGGCGTGTCCGTAATGGGCGATACGCAGTTTGAGGAGGGCTTCATCAATACCACGGGCGACCTCAGGATGGTCGACCATTCGCAATGCCTCGGCATAATTGTTGGCGGTCCGCCAGGTCAGCGGCACGTCATTTCCGAGTGACGAAAGGGCTGTCTGATAGATTTCCTCCTGGATGTTGAGGCCGGATGAGACGGCGCCATTGTTGACGAGGAACGAAGCCAGATTATCGCCGCCTGAGATCGCTTCCTCGGATGTTTCGCCGTATTGCCGTTGCAGCATCTCGCGGGCTGTTTGGGCCGTCCGGAGTGTCGCATCGATGTCGCCGCCGGACCTCTGCAGAAATCGTGAATATTCGAACCACAGCGTGGCGAGTTCGCGGCTTTCGATTTTCGCTGCATTCGTGCCGAGGCCTTCCGTATAAAAAGCTTCGGCTGCCGCCATTTGCCCGCTATCTGCAAAGGACTGCGCAGCCGTCGTGTATTCCGAAAGCGTGAGGCCGTAATTTTTGCCGGCGGCGGCATGGCGCAGGGCTGACTGCAAACGGATGAAACCTTCCTGCGTGTCCCCGGTTTCCAGAAAGCTATAGGCGCCGATGATGTGGGCCATGATCTCGGATTTGCTGTCCTCTCCCGACATGGCGACGGTTTTTTCGATATAGGCCTTGACCGACTTCTGCTGGCCCTCACGATCGCCAACCATGCCCTGCGCGTGCAGGAGCAGGTTGTAGAACAGGGCGATTCCATCACCGTCCAGCTCCTTCGACAGCTCGTCACGAGCCGTGAGCCCGTCTCGTGCCAAGCGCTGCCAGGCATTCACCTCTGCATCGAGCTTCAAGGCCTGGAGGCCGAAACGCCCCGCCAAAACGCGCTCTCCCTCCTTGCGGAAGTCCTGACTTGCCGACCATGCAAGCGTACGGCCGGCATTCGGATCGCGATCGGATAGCTGGTTGACCTGCTGTCCAATTTCTGCTGCGCGCACTTCGGCGGACCGATGTTGGCCGGTGGCGGCTGGAAAGGCGATGAGGAGAAGCGCAAGCAGCACGGCGCCGATCGTCGGCAGGGGATGTCTTTTCGCTACCATTATCCGGATCAACACAAATTACGAGAAACGCTAAAGACCTAGAGCGGGGCGACCATTCGTCGAGAGGCAGGAGGATCGCGATATGCCGGGCAAAGGTTGGCATGGGCAAAGGAGCTGGCGGGGAGCGATCCAGACGGATCTGCTCGGTCCCATAAGGTATCAGTGCTGCAATTTTGTGAATCAAGGATTGAGAGGCGGCTGCATTGGGATAGCGGGTTGAGAGCGCAAAGGGCGTATCGGGTATGCCCGACGATCCGGGGTCATCGAATGGCTCGCGACCTTTCTCCTGGCGGTCGTCGAGCCGACCGCTGACTGAGCATCCCTAAAGTCGGGCTCGGATATCGTACCTGATCCCGTGGCATGAGCAGAAGAGGGGCGGACGATATTGGCGGCGTGGTGATATACTCACCCCAGGAGGAGGTCTCGCGCTGGCCGTTGAGCGGTTTGCGCGATGCCAAAGGGCTTGGCCGCGGCATCCCGCCTCGGCCCAGGAAGGGAAGGAGACAACGCATGAACAATGTAGCGATCCACCCAATCGTGGATTCAGGATACCGGGCGACCGATGCGTCATTTGTCGGCGGCACGCTAGTATGCAATTGCGCGAGCAATCCGGTGAAAGTCCGCGTCAAGGGCGATATTGCCCACAACCATGCCTGCGGCTGCACGAAATGCTGGAAGCCGCAGGATGCGGTCTTTTCCGTGGTTGCCGTCACGCCAACGGCGAATGTCGAGGTTCTGGAGAACGGAAACAAGCTGGCAGTTGTCGACACGTCCGCGCTGATCCAGCGCCATGCCTGCAAGGATTGCGGGGTCCACATGTACGGGCCTGTCGAGCGCGATCACGCCTTTCAGGGGCTCTCCTTCGTCCATCCCGAACGGTTCCAGGAAAGAGGCTGGGCAGGACCCGGGTTTGCCGCCTTCGTGTCGTCCATTATCGAAAGCGGATACGATCCTGGGAAGATGGGCGCCGTGCGGTCGCGTCTCAAGGAGGTTGGGCTTGAGCCTTACGATTGCCTGTCGCCCGGGCTGATGGACTTGATCGCCACCTGGACAGCGAAAAAGGCAGGGGTTCTCGCGGCCTGACACGTCGCGGAAATTCGCTTTCGGTACCGTCGCGATTCTCGCGGCGGTGCTCCAGGATAAAGGCACTCGACGCGCCTTCTCCCGGATGCGGGTCAGTCCTTGGCCGTCATGGCTGCCCGCAACGCGTCGTTGATACGCTCCTGCCAACCTGAGCCGCCGGCCTGGAAGTGGGCGAGAACCTCGCTGTCGAGCTTCAAGGTCACAAGTTCCTTCACATTCGGCAGAGTGGGCCGCTCGACGGCCGGTGTCGCCGGTTTCTTGACAGGTTTGAACAGGGCCTCGGCCGCTTCATGCGGGTTAGCGGGGCGTCTCGGGGTGCGCATGCGCGTTTCTTCCTGTTTTTCTAGCCCGACCATTCGAGCTCGAGACCGGGTTTGTCGACAGGATCTGCCGTATCGTCAAGTGGAAACACCGGAGGCGATCTTCAAGAGTGGGAAAACTGCCGCCCACCTCGGGGCGAGCCCGCCTTCAATCCCGCATGTCCCATGTCCCTAAGCAGCGCATCCTTTCAGGAATATATCCGCGCACATTCTCGCCCTCGCGGCGATCTCTTCGATGTTGGGCGCCGGCAGCTGGCGCAGCATGGCGGCGCGTTGGGGTTCCATGATCATCATGCCGCGCAGCATGCCGCAGGCAGCGTGCGGATCTTCGAGCTTGATCAGCCCGCGTTCCACCTGGCGGCGCAGCCAGTTTTCCATCGACGTGTTGGTGCGCACGATGGCCTTCTCGTAAAACGAGGTGGCGAGTTCGGGAAAGCGGTCGGATTCGCCGATGACGAGGCGGGTAATCGTGATCGTGTCCTGCGAAAGTGTCAGCATGCCATAGGCCATCAGCATGCGCTCCAGCCCCTGGCGGAGCTCGACCGTCGCCAGTGTGCCGGGGTCGAGCGCCAGGAGGAAGCGTCCGGTGCGATCCGAGACCATTTCGGAAAACAGATCTGCCTTCGTCGGAAAGAGGCGATAGAGCGTCTTCGTCGAAACGCCGGCTTCCTGGGCGATCGCGGCGATGCTGACCGCGGCATAACCATTCTCGTGAAACTGCTTGTTGGCGGCCTCGATGAGCACGCCGCGCGTATCCTCGTCACAACGCACCTGCGGCCTGCCACGTGGCTTCTTCTCGATATTGTGATTTTGGACCATCGCGATTTTCCAAATTCTTGTTGACTTCTCTTTTTTAGCTCATATTTTGGAAAACATCAAGTTTCCTAAATTTGACTTGATCCGAATTTAAAGGCCGCGGCCAAGACGACAGCGACCTTCCACAAGGAGAGAGACGATGTCCGTCGCGAAGCTGCATGCCCTGAACAACAATGGTGTCCCGGCCGATATGCCGGCCACCGAAATCACCGCTGAAGCCACACCTGCAACGCTTGATGTCGGCAAGACGCCGCGTGTCACCGAGCCTGCTGCCGCGTCCGCCACAGAGGCACCGGTCCGCAAGCGCGGCGGCCGCTCGCTGCTGATCGGCGTTGCCGCCATCGCCATCATCGCCGCAGGTGCCTATTACGGCCATAATTACTGGACGGTCGGCCGCTTCGAGGTCTCGACCGACGATGCCTATGTCCAAGCCGACAGCACCACGGTCTCCCCGAAGGTTTCAGGCTATCTTATGGAGGTCCTCGTTGCCGACAATCAGGCGGTGAAGGCTGGTCAGCCGCTCGCTCGCATCGATGATCGAGATTTCCGCACTGCGCTCGATCAGGCAAAGGCCGATGTCGCCGCTGCCGAAGCAACCGTCAACGCCAAGCAGGCTTCGCTCGATATCCAGCAGTCGACCATCGCCGCCGCTCGCGCCACGCTCGACGTTGACCAGGCCAACGAGACCTTCGCGGAACAGAACAACAAGCGCTATACGAACCTGGCCACCAACGGTTATGCACCGGTTCAGACCGCCCAGCAGGCGGCTTCGGCAATAGCCGCCGCCCAAGCTACGATCGTACGCGACAGCGCTGCGCTCGACGCCGCAACGAAGCAGGTCGAGCTACTGAATGCCGAGCTTGCCCAGGCCAGGGCAACACTTGCCCATGACCAGGCTGTCATGCATCAGGCTGAGCTCAACCTCTCCTATGCGACGATCGTTGCGCCTGTCGATGGCACGGTTGGCAACCGCACGCTGCGTGTGGGCCAGTATGTCCAAGCCGGCACCCAACTGATGGCAGTCGTGCCGACGACGGCTGCCTATATCGTCGCCAACTACAAGGAGACGCAGCTGACCGATGTCCATGCCGGCCAGCCTGTCGCTATCGAGGTCGACATGTTCCCGGGCCGCACCTATCACGGCCATGTCGACAGCCTGTCGCCTGCAAGCGGTCAGGAATTCGCACTGCTGCCGCCCGACAACGCCACTGGCAACTTCACCAAGGTCGTCCAACGCATTCCGGTCAAGATCGTGCTTGATGGCGATGCTGCCGAAAAGGGCGATCTGCGCCCCGGCATGTCCGTCCAGCCGAGCATCGACACCAAGGTCGATGCTACCAGTAACTAAGCGAAGGGGCAGGAGACCGTGTCATGTCCAGTATCGCAACAACATCAGGCGCTATCCCGCAGCCGGGCGCCAGCACCAAGGCCAGCACAAGGGATTGGATCGCCGTTCTCGCCGGCATGATCGGCGCCTTCATGGCGATCCTCAATATCCAGATCACCAATGCCTCCCTCCTTGATATCGAGGGCGGCATCGGCACAGGTGTCGATAACGGCGCCTGGATCTCTACCTCCTACCTCATCGGCGAGATTGTCGTCATTCCGCTGACGGCCTATTTCAGCAATGTCTTCTCGTTTCGCCGCTATATCCTCGTCAATTCCATCCTTTTCCCGCTCTTCTCGATGGCCTGTGCCTTTGCCCATGATCTCGGCACGATGATCCTGCTGCGCGGCCTGCAGGGTTTTGCCGGCGGCGTGCTTATCCCCATGGCCTTCACCATGGTGCTGACCAAGCTGCCGAAGAGCCAGCAGCCGCTTGGCCTTGCCGTCTTTGCGCTCTCGGTCACGTTTGCCCCTGCGATCGGCCCGACGATCGGCGGTTATCTGACGGAAAATTACGGCTGGCAGACGATCTTCTTCATCAACACCATCCCGAGCCTCATCATGGCGGCGGCTCTCGCTCTGACGCTTGAGAAGCAGCCAATGCAGCTTCACCTTCTGAAGGAGGGCGATTGGGCCGGCATCGTCACCATGGCAATTGGCCTCTCGGCTCTGCAGACCGTACTGGAAGAAGGCAACAAGGATGACTGGTTCTCCTCTCCCTTCATCGTCAAGCTCGGCATCTTGGCCTTCGTCTTCCTGGCTGCCTTCATCTGGATCGAGCTCACCGTCAAGAAGCCGCTGGTGAAGCTGCGCCTGCTCACACAGCGCAATTTCGGCATCGGTGTGCTGGTCAACGTGCTGGTTGGCGTCGCGCTCTTCGGCACGGTCTATATCCTGCCGCAATATCTCGGCCAGGTGCAGCGCTATAATGCCGAGCAGATCGGTAATGTGCTTGCCTGGACCGGCCTGCCACAGCTCTTGCTCATCCCGCTGGTGCCGGTTCTGATGAAGCGCTTCGATGCCCGCTATATTGGCTTCCTCGGCATCTCGATCTTCGCGATCAGCTGCTTCATGAACATCACGCTCTCGGCCAACAATGCCGGCGACCAGTTCTGGCTCCCGAATATCGTGCGCGCCATCGGCCAAGCCCTGGTGCTGACCCCCATCACTGCGATCACCACGGCCGGCATTGCGCCTGCCGATGCCGCTGCTGCCTCGGGCCTCACCAACATGCTGCGCAATCTTGGTGGTGCGGTCGGCACGGCTTCGCTCGGCACCATCCTGACGAAGCGCGAGCAGTTCCACTCCAACATCATCGGTCAGTCGATCACATTGACCCGTGACGAGGTGCGCGAGCGCCTGACCCAGCTCACAGCTTATTTCACCCAGCACGGTGTCACCGATCCGGCCGTCGCATCGCAGAAGGCGATCGTAGCACTTGGCCAGATCGTCAAGCGCCAGGCCCTCATTATGGGTTTCAGTGATACGTTTGCGGTCATCGGCGTCGTATTGGCGCTGGCAGCAGTTGCCTTGCTTCTGACCAAGAAGCCGCAGGCCGGCGGCGGCGCGGGCGCCCATTGAGGTGCCTGACCGAAATAGAAACAGGCCCGATGGGCCTGTTTTTTTGTTGCGTCTCGGGCAGCCCGACCAACGATGATGGAGATATGCTTTTCAGGCGCCGTCATACGCCCTTGAGCAGGGGCAGCAGTTGCGCGCCCTGCCGTTTGATCTCCGAAAGATAGGGCGTGTCGGAGAGCACAAAATGGCTGATGCCGAGCTCCTGGTATTTGCGCAGCGAGCGGGCGACATCTGCGGCAGAGCCGACCAGCCAGGTCGTGCCCGCGCCGCCGCCGCCGAATTTGCCGGGCGTGGTGTAAAGATTGTCGTCGAGCACTTCACCACGTTGATGAAGGTCGAGCAGGCGCTGCTGCCCGACGGCGACGGCCCGCTGGTGGTCGTGCCAGCCGGCACCGCTATTTTCTGCCATTTCGGCGACCTTCGCCTCGGCATCGGCCCAAGCTTCTTCTATAGTGTCGCGGACCAGCGTCGTAATCCTCAGGCCGAATTGAAGCGGCGGCAGGTCGCGGTCGAGCTTACGGCTCAACTGCTTCAAACGGTCGATCCGTTCCCGCACGCCATCAAGCGGTTCGCCCCAAAAAAGCTGGACGTCAGCTTCAGTGGCCGATACGCGCTCGGCCGCTTCCGATGCGCCGCCGAAATAGAGCTTCGGATGGCGGCGCTCGCCGCGAGCCCCGATGCGTGGAACGACGGTGGATTCGCTGACCCCGAAATGCTCGCCGGCAAAGGTGACGTTTTCCTCGGTCCATAATTTTCGCACCAGCCGCATGAATTCCTTGGTGCGGCCATAGCGATGCGCCTGATCGCCCTCGCTGTCGCCATAGGCGGCCAGATTGTCTTTGCCGGAGACGATGTTGACGCGCACACGTCCGCCGGTGAGATGATCGAGCGAGGCGGCTGCCGAGGCGAAATTCGCCGGCCGCCAGTAGCCGGGACGGATGGCGATCAGGGGCTCGAAAGTTGTTGTCCGTGCTGCAAGTGCAGTTGCCAGAGTAAAGGTGTCCGGCCGGCCCCAGCCGGTGCCGATGAGCGCGCCCTTCCAGCCATACTCTTCAAGTGCCTTGGCATGGCTCGTCAGCGTTTCCAGGCTGTTGTGGTTTTCTGCCGCCGGATCGCCGCGGTGGCCGGGTTTGACGGCATTGGGGATGTACCAGAGGAATTCCGGATTGCTGCTCATGCGATGCGCCTGCGGTTCTCTATGATTGGATCATCAAGAATAGGGCGGCCGCGCTTCCTAGAGCCCGGCTGCCCCGTGTCTCTGCGGTGATGAATTACCCAGCCGCCCGGGCCGCTTCGCCCTGCTGCGCCTTGAGCGCCAAGCCATTCGGCGGGCGGCGAAGGCCGAGATTCTCGCGCAGTGTCGTGCCTTCATATTCCTCACGAAAGAGGCCCCGCTTGCGCAGGATCGGCGCGACCTGATCGACGAAGTCAGTCAATCCCGTTGGCAGGACCGGCGGCATGATGTTGAAGGCGTCGGCGGCGCCATTGTCGAACCATTCCTGCATCGCGTCCGCCACCTGTTCCGGCGTGCCGACCACCGTGCGGTGGCCGCGGGCAGTGGCGACCGCCAGGTAGAATTCGCGCAGCGTCATATTGTTGCGGGAGACCAGATCGGTGACCAGCTTCAGGCGGCTCTTGTTGAGCTCGGTGTTATCGGGAAGCGGCGGGGCCGGATCGTCGAGCGAATAACCGGAGAGATCGACGCCCTTGTAGTGCCGTGACAGGATGTTCCAGGCGACCGAGGGGTGAACGAGCGACTGGATATAGTCGTAATTCGCTTTGGCTTCAGCCTCCGTGCCGCCGAGCACCGGGAAAATGCCGGGGCTGATCAGCAGCTCGTCCGGGCTGCGGCCGTAGCGGGCAAGACGTCCTTTGACGTCGGAGTAGAATTCCTGAGCGTCTTCCAGCGTCTGGTTGGCGGTAAAGATCATCTCGGCAGTGCGTGCTGCGAGCTCGCGTCCGGGCTCGGATGCGCCGGCCTGGACGATAACGGGGTAACCCTGAACCGGGCGGGCGACATTCAACGGGCCGCTGACACTGAAGAACTGGCCCTTGTGATTGAGCTGATGCACCTTGTCCGGATCGAGGTAGACGCCGTTTTCCTTGTCGCGGATGAAGGCATCGTCCTCGTAGGAATCCCATAAGCCCTTCACCAGGTCGACGAATTCCTCGGCCCGTGCATAGCGGTCGGCATGGGCGGGGTGGCCGGGGATAGAGAAATTCTTGGAGACATCGGCGCCTGTGGTGACGACATTCCAGGCCGCGCGCCCCTTGGAAATATAGTCGAGCGAGGCGAATTTACGGGCGAGCAGATAGGGGTCCTCGTAGGTGGTGGAGGCAGTCGCGACAAAGCCGATATGGCTCGTGGCCTGCGAAAGCGCCGCCCATAGGGTCACTGGCTCGAAATGAGCGCCCTGGGCCGTGCGGCGCAATGCTTCCGGATCCTTGGCGCGCTCCCAGCCGGCGGGGCTGTCGGCAACGAAAACCAGGTCGAACTTGCCGCGTTCGGCGGTCTGCGCCAGTTCGCGATAGTGATCGATATTCAAGCCGGCATCGGCCTGCGCGTCCGGGTGGCGCCAGGCGGCAATATGATGGCCCGTTGCCATGATGAATGCGCCAAGCCGTATCTGTCTTTTCTGACTAGCCATGATGACGATCTCCGTTGGTTTCAGGCGGCGCGGCGGCCGGGGGCATCTACCCCGAGCCGGCTCAGAAGATGGGTACGGATCTGTGCGAAGCGCGGATCGCCGTGATCGCGTGGTGCCGGCAGATCGATGCGCAGATCCTCCATGAAACGGCCCTCGTCGAGCACCAGGATCCGGTCGGCGAGCGAGATCGCCTCATCGACATCATGGGTGACGAGCAGAACGGCGGGGCGGTGTTTCGCACAAAGCTCCCGCAAGAGGTCATGCATCTTCAGCCGGGTCAGCGCATCGAGCGCGCCGAAGGGCTCGTCCGCCAGCAGCAGGGCCGGCTCGCGCACCAGTGAGCGGGCGAGCGCCACCCTCTGCTGCTCACCGCCGGAAAGCTGGTTCGGCCAGGCAGTTTCCCGTCCTTCGAGACCGACTTCGGCGAGCGCCTTGCGTCCGGCTTCCTGTCCGGTTTCACCCGGCAGGCCGAGCGTGACGTTCTGGATGACCGTGCGCCAGGGCAGCAGGCGGGCATCCTGAAAGACCACCGAGAGTTTTTCCGGCGTCTCGAGCGTCCCCGTTCCCTCGACCTCGTGGTCGAGGCCGGCAAGGGCTTTGAGGAACGTGCTCTTGCCCGATCCGCTTTTCCCGAGCAGGGCCACGAACTCGCCCCCGCCGATATCGAGATCCACGCCGTCGAGGATCGTCTTTGCAGCAAAACGCCGCACGAGATTTGCGACGTGGACGGCCGGCTTTAATTGGCCAGAGTGCGGCGCCATGACAGAACCCTCCGTTCGAGCAGTCGGACGAGACCGTCCGAGATGAGGCCGAGCAACACGTAGACCACGAGGCCGACGAGAATGACGTCGGTCTGGCCATAGGTGCGGGCAAGATCGATCATGTAGCCGAGGCCGCTGGTGGAGTTGATCTGCTCGACCACCACGAGCGACACCCAGCAAAGCGTGACGGCAAAACGCAGACCGAGGAGGAAACCGGGCAGGGCGCCGGGCAGTACGACCTGGAAGATGAAGTCCTTCTGGCTCATGCGCAGCGTTTCGGCGAGTTCGACGTAACGGCTGTCGATGCTGCGCAACGCATTGTGGGTGTGGATGTAGATGGGGATGATGACGGCAAGCACGATGGTCGTGACCTTCATGCCTTCGCCAATCCCGAACCACAGGATAAAAAGCGGGATCAGCGCCAACGTCGGGATGGCACGCTTGATCTGGATCGGGCCATCGATCAGCGCCTCGCCGATGCGGGACAGGCCGGCGATGACCGCGAGAGCCGTGCCGATGACGAGGCCGATGCCGAGGCCGAGCAGCGCGCGCGTCGCAGAGGTCACGAAGTTGTCCTGCAGGCGGCCCTCGGCGATCAGTCGTCCGAACGCCTCGACGACCGTCCAGGGTGCCGAAAGAATGCGCGGATCGATCCACCCCAATGCCGATCCGACAACCCAGGCCAGCACCAGCAGTGCTGGACCGATCTGCAGTCCGAAGGGTATCTCGCGTCCGGGGCCAAGCCTGCGGCGGGCGCGGGAGGCTGAGGGTTTTGCCGTGGCGGTGACGCCAGCGCTTCCGCGCGACGCTATCCGTGATGTCTTGACGTTATCTGAATCCCAAGTGGTTGCCATGCTTGCGATCTCCTCTTTTCGCTACGGAACGGCACGCGCGATCACTGGCTTCTTGGCAGAGCGTCTGCAGCGATTTTTTCGAAGCGGCTGTCGAAGATCTGTTCGACGTCGAAGGGCTTGTAGCCAAGCTCGGTGGCCAACAGGTTGATGGTTTCCTGATGGCGCTTCTTCACGTCCGCCCAGCTGTCGGGGATGACCTGGGTGCCTGCGAGCTTGATAAGAAATTCGGCATCCTCGCGGCTCAGGCCCTGCTGGCCGATGTAATATTCCTTGATCCAGATCTCGGGATTCTGATCGACCCATTCGGTTGCGCGCGCCCAGAGGCGGACATATTCGGCAAGGGCGGCTGCTTTTGCGGGATCGTCCAGCACCCATTGCGGCGCATAGAGATGGGCGGGGTCATCACGCAGGCCGTGCTCGACGAGGTTTGCGCCATCGGAGCCATATTGGCTGATGTAGCGGCGGATATTGACGCCGCCGAGGGGCGCGATATCGACCTGCTTGCTCGCGAGTGCCTTCGGATAGACATCGCCGGTACTCGGCAGCTCGACCAGCGTGGCGTCTTTCTTCGTCAGGCCTGCGGCGTGGAGCGCGCGAAGCACGAGCGTGCCCTGGGCCTGGCCGGGACTGAAGGCGATGCGCTTGCCGCGGAAATCTGCGAGCGACTTGACGTCGACGCCAGGCGCGATACCGAAACGGTAGATTGGATTAGCAATCGGGTCCTTGCGTTCACGATAGGCGATGTTGCGGACGGGCAGGTTGTTCCAGGTTGCGAAGATCGACGGGATTTCGGCCACAGAGCCGACATCGAGAGCGTGCGCGCGGAAGGCTTCGGAGGTCTGCGGGCCGCCGCTGAGATTGGCCCATTTGACCTCGAAGGTGAGTTCCTTGATGAGGCCGGAAACCTCAAGAGCCTTCTGCGTCACCGGATCACCGATCGTCAGCACCGTTCCCGGCGGCACCTTGTCGAGCAGCGGTGCGTTCGTCTCGGCCACTGCCACGTTGCTGAAGACGCCGAGGGAGATGAGGCTGAGCACAGCCATTCCCAATGTTTTTGCCAATGTCATCGTTGATGTTTCCCGTTTGAGGTTGCAATGTCAGGAAGCGATGACGGGAAGGGTGTCGAATTATCCATAAAATCTATAGACTATTTATTTCTTTCGTTCACCGGTTCATGAAAAATCGTACCAATTGTTCAGGCGTGACAGACTCGCGCGTTGGCTGTTGAGCGCGTGGCGATTTCCTGCTCAGGCGAGAAGACGCAGCCTTGCGTTGTGATGAGATCGGGTCAGAGCAGTGAAGCCAATGCAATGCCCAAGCCCTTTCGTCGTGGAACATTACATCAGGACCTTCTGTTAACTTTCGAGAAACCTTGTCTTGCTTCGCAGTGTGTATGAAATTCTCGCACTGTGAGGCTTGGTTACATTCCTTTACGTTCCGCTGTTAAAGTGACATCCGAAAGATCTGCTGAAGCGACTTTACGGTTGGACTGATGATGCTTGGTGCTGAGATCCTTGCATTCCTGGAGGCATGTCCGATGGCGGTGCTCGTGCTCGACACCACCGGTCATGTCATCTTTGCCAATGCCGAAGCCGGGCATCTCCTCCATCTTGAAGGCCGGCTCCGCGGCGTGGGTATTACCGAACTCATGCCGGAATGGCCGTTGCTCTCAGGCGTCTCCACTGCCTTCATCAGTGATCACTCTGGTCATCGTCGGCTATGCCGCGTACAGGTCGTGAGCTGGCCTATTGGTACGCAGACGGTCACGGCTGCTTTCCTCGAGCCGGTGGATGACGAGCGTCCTGCGGGTTATGCGGCGCGCGAAGCCAATCTGCGCCTGCGCTATGTCATCGAGATGCTGCCGGAGGCGGTCTGCGTGTTCGACTCCAACGACCGCTATGTTCTCTGGAACCAGAAATATGCCGAGCTTTACGCCGATATAGCCGAGCATCTCAGGCCCGGTATCGCCTTTGAGGATATATTGAGGACCAGTCTCGCCGGCGATGGGATGCGCGAGCTCGTTGAGGACAAGGAGGCGTGGTTCAGCGCCCGCATGCAGAAATTTCGTCAGCCGGTTTCGCAAGAAGAGCAGCAGTTGCGGGATGGCCGGTGGCTACGCCACGACGACCGGCGCACGCCCGACGGCGGCGCGATCGGCATGCGTATCGATATTACCGGCCTCAAGCAGCGGGAAGACTGGCTTCGCCAATTGTTCAACGCCAATCCCATGCCCATGCTTTTGTGCGATGGCGATAGCCTCGCCATTCTTCAGGCCAACCAGGCAGCTGTTGATTTCTATGGCTTCCAACCTGCGACGCTACTGTCGAAGCGAGCCTGCGACATGCATGTCGACGGTGAACTCCAGGCGTTCGAGAAAGTCCTCCTCCATCTCGACGGTGACTGTGATGCGCGGACGATCTGGCGACAGATGACGCGGGACGGATCGGAGCGCCACGTGCTGATCTATGTCCGTCAACTCCACGAAGGGGCCGAGCATCGGCTGCTGCTCACCGTCGCCGACGTCAGCGACAGAATTCTTGCCGAGACTGAAGCCAATCGTTTGGCACATCACGACATTCTTACAGGCCTGCCAAACAGGATGCAATTCTACAAGGCGCTTGAGAAAGCCCTTGCATCGGAGCACCAGGAAAAGATCATCATCTGCTGTCTGGATCTGGATGGGTTCAAGCCCGTCAATGACACGTTTGGCCATGCTGCCGGGGATGAAGTGCTGAAAAATGTTGCCAATCGGCTGCAGATGCATGCGCGAGGTCATCTGGTCGCCCGCCTCGGGGGCGATGAATTCGCAATCCTGATGATGGGAGAAAGAAGCGAGGCCATTGATCTCGCCGAGCGCTGCATCGGCGCCTTCGAGCAGCCTTTCACCATCAATGGTCTTGCCATACGTCTCGGCATCAGTATCGGCATTGCTGCGGCTGACGAAGTGGACCGCGAAGCGCTCATGCAGGAGGCGGACCGGGCGCTCTATCGCGCGAAGGCCGATGGTCGCAACATCTGGCGCATGACGCCTCAGGATTTGTCTGTTCCGAAGCGCGCCAAGGCCTGATCGCCCGTCAGTTCTCGTCCTGCCTTGCTGCAAGCAGCCAATCGCGAAACGTTCTTGCCTCGCGCGCGAGGCCCTTTGCCTCGATGAGCCAGTAGGCCTTGTCCATATCGGAAGCCCTCTCGAAGAGGGAGACGAGTGAACCAGCCGCGATCTCCTCTGCGATCAATGCGGTTGGGCAAAGTCCGATACCCTGGCCTCTGATCAACGAGCCGATCATGAGATTGAAGTCGGCAAAAACAGGTCCGGCCTTCGGCGCGGAATTGATGCCGGCGCCTGACAACCAGCGCGCCCAGGCATCGATCGTCTCGTCATGCAGGATTTCGCAGGCAAGCAGGTCAGCTGGCTTGTGAAAGGGGCCATGCCGGGCGAGGAATTCCGCAGAACAGGTTGGTCTGGTCTCGGCATCCAGGAGCTTGATGGCGCCGGGGCCCGGTCGCACGCCGTGGCAGACCAGGAGATCGGCACCTGCCGCTTCGGGCGTCCTGGCATCGAGCGCATAGACGATGTTGATCCTGATATCAGGATAAGCAATTCTCAGTCTCGGCAGCTGCGGAATGAGCCATCGCACTGCCATAGAGGGAATGCACGCAACGCTGACCGGGCGGCTGTTTGCTTCCAGCCTCAACTGCCCGGCGGCGACTTCGATATGCGCCAAGGCGTGCGTGATGGCTGCGCCGAATTCCCTGCCCGCGGCTGTCAGCGTCACGCCCCGGCTATGCCGCAGAAACAAGGGGACGCGGAGCCAATTCTCCATCGCCCTCACGTGCTGGCTGATGCCGGCGGGTTTCAGGTTCAGTTCGGCAGCCGCCCTGACGAAGCTTTCGTGGCGTGCGGCAGCTTCGAATGCCCGCAGTGATGCGAGGGGAAGGTTTCTCATGCCAGGATGACTAAGCAAAACTTGCCCAGAGGGCAAGAAACATCTCGGTTGCCCAATGGCGCAGCCTCGCTAAGAGTGCTCGGCGACTTATCGCGTGTCACCGGGCGCAGCGCCCGAGCACCGCAAGCGGAGCGGAACTAACCGGATGTCGAAGCAGTCGATAGTGCCAAGTCCATCTGACGCAGCCGAGCGGCGGTCAGCACCGCCCGTGGTTGTCTATCCCGTCGAAACGCTGCCGGCTGCCGATCTCAGTCTGCTCGAGGCCGCCCGCCAAACGCTGACGAAGGTCAGCGAGGTGATCGTGCCACCGCGCGAGGCCGGCAGCTTCCATGTTCCACAGGGGCATTTCTTTCGCATCGTTAGCATCGACGGTCCGCAGGTCGGTGACCTCAATCTGTGGAACGCTGCCGATCTCACCGAACGGTTTTTCAGCGGCAAGACACGGGCTCTGCACGCAACCCATGTCGGTGTCGGCGATCGTCTCTGGAGCACGTTGCCGTATCTGCGCCCTATGGCGACGATCACCTATGACAGCCTCGGCTGGTATGGCTGGGATGATGACGGCGCCGGCGTTCATGATGTCATCGGCACGCGCTGCGATCCCTATACAAACCGATTGCTGAAGGGTAGCGACTACCACCATTGCTGCCATTCGAACCTGACGCGGGCGCTCGCTGCCGAGAGTGGCATGCCGCTCGAGCAGGCCGAGATGCATGTGCATGACGTGCTCAACGTCTTCATGTGCACCGGCTTCACCAGGGATACGCACCAGTATTTCATGAAGGCCAGCCCCGTCAGGCCCGGAGATTTCATCGAGTTCTTTGCCGAGATCGATCTTCTCGGCGCCTTGTCTGCCTGCCCAGGTGGCGATTGCGGCACAAGCCATTCCAGCGATATGGCCGCATGCTATCCGTTGAAGGTCGAGATATGGAAGCCCGATCCCGCGACAATCGCCAACTGGACGCCGCCGGAGCGAAATCCCTATCCGAGGACGCATCGATAAATCGGTAAGTCGCACCGCTCTTTCATAGAGGAGTGGTCAGACGATCAGGATTGCCCTGAAATCATTCACGTTGGTACCGGTCGGGCCGGTTTCGAAGAGGTCGCCGATCGCCTTGAAACCGGAATAGCTGTCATTGCCGTCGAGCACGCGGCGCGGGTCGAAGCCGGCGGCGCGCAGCCGCTTGACGGTATCGCCGTCGGAAAATGCGCCTGCATTGTTTTCCGAGCCGTCGATGCCGTCGGTGTCGGCGGCAAGCACGTGGATGGTGTTGTGCCCGTCGATTGCCAGTGCGAGCGCCAGCGCGAATTCACCGTTGCGGCCGCCTTTGCCGCCCTTGGCACGCAGTGTCACCGTCGTCTCGCCGCCGGAGAGAATGACGGCCGGCTTCGTGAACGGCCGGTCGCGGCCGGCGACCTCGCGAGCGATCGCCGCATGTACCAGCGCCACATCGCGCGATTCCCCTTCGACGGAATCCGACAGGATCGCCGGCGTGATTCCCTTCGAACGTGCAAGTTCGGCGGCCGCCTCCAGCGATACGCCGGCCGAGGCAATGATGTAGTGCTCATGGTGGGCAAAGGCCGGATCGTCCGGCCGTGGCGCATCGGCTTTGGGGGAGTTCAGATGATCGATAGCCGCCTGCGGCAGCTTGAGGCTGTACTGCTTGATGATCTGAAGCGCATCGTGCCGGGTCGAACCGTCGGGAACTGTGGGGCCTGAGGCGACATGGGCTGGGTTATCACCGGGAATGTCAGAGACGATCAGGCTGACGACGCGGGCTTTGGTTGCAGCAGCCAGCCGTCCGCCTTTGATGGTCGAGAGGTGTTTGCGCACGACGTTCATGGCCGAGATCGGTGCGCCGGAAGCCAGAAGCAGCTCGTTCAAGAGGATCTCGTCCTGCAGCGTCAGCCCTTCAGGTGGGGAAGGCAGGAGCGCCGAGCCGCCGCCGCAGATCAGTGCGATGACGAGGTCGTTCTCACCCAGTCCGGCGACCGTCTCCATCAATCGTCTGGATGCGGCAAGGCCGGCGGCATCGGGAACCGGATGAGCAGCTTCGATGATCTCGATATGATCGGTCTCACAACCGTAGCCGTAGCGGGTGACGACTACGCCTTCGAGTGGCCCGTCCCACACGCTTTCCAGCGCGCGTGCCATCTGTGCGGCACCCTTGCCGGCGCCGATCACGACTGTCCTGCCATCAGGTTTCTCCGGCAAATGCGCGGTAATACCGGTCAGCGGATCGGCAGCGCGTACGGCGGCGGAAAACAGGCTGGTCAGGAAATCGCGGGGGGAGGGCATGGACATGATGATCTCTCTGGAGACACGGGCAGAAAGGATGGCTTCCACGCTCCTAGGCATGGCTGTCGACATATCGCTTGTCAATGCAGGAGCCGTCCCCATCCGTTCGGTGTGATTGATAATCATCCGGAGGCGGCTATCTATTGGCGAGAAAAGCAACAATCATTTGGAGAATTTGCAATGGTCAACGAACAGCAGTTGATCTCGAAGATCACCTGGCGGCTCATGCCATTCCTCGGAATCCTTTACCTCATTGCCTATATCGATCGTCAGAATGTCAGTTTCGCCAAGCTGGAAATGGTCGGTGCGCTCGGCATGAGCGAATATGCCTATGGCCTTGGCGCCTCGCTCTTCTTTATCGGCTATTTCCTTTTTGAAGTGCCGAGCAACCTATTCCTCGACAGGTTCGGCGCGCGCGTCTGGTTCGCCCGTATTCTCGTATCCTGGGGCATCGTCACCATCCTGCTCTCCTATACGCAGAACGCGACAATGTTCTACATACTGCGTTTCCTGCTCGGCGTCTGCGAGGCGGGTTTCTTTCCGGGCGTCCTCTATCTTTTGACGCTCTGGTTCCCCTCGGATTATCGCGGCCGCATGGTGGGTCTCTTCATGATCTTCAGCGCACTTGCCAATGCCGTCGGCGCGCCTGTTGGAGGCATGCTGCTCGATCTCGACGGCTTCCTCGGCCATGCCGGCTGGCAATGGGTTTTCCTGGCGACAGGCATTCCGGCCGTCATTGCTGGTGTCGTCACCTTCTTCTACCTCTATGATCGGCCCGAAAACGCGAATTTCCTCAGCAACGATGAGAAGGGCTGGCTGGCAGACCGCCTCGCGTCGGAAAATTCCGGCATGGATCACAATGCCGAGAACGGTTTCAAGGCACTCATAGACCCCCGTGTCCTGCTGATGGCGCTCTGCTACATCGCCTTCCCGCTTGCCGCTTATGGTCTCAGCTACTGGTTGCCGACTATCGTGAAAGCCTTCGGCGTCAGCAACACCGTGAACGGCTTGCTCAACATCATCCCGTGGATACTGGTGGCGATTGCGCTCTGGGCAGTCCCGACTGCCGCCGACAAGGCGAAGGCGAAGACGCCTTATATTGTCATTCCTGCTTTCGTCGGCGCGGCATGCCTACTGCTCTCGGCGCTTGTTCCGAATAACACGTTGCAGTTCATCTTCCTCTGCGTTGCCGCGGCTGGCATCTTCGCGCCGCAGCCGGTCTTCTGGAGCCTGCCGTCCCGCTTCCTTAAGGGCGCAGGTGCTGCGGCGGGCCTTGCAGCCATCAATTCTGTCGGCAATCTGGGCGGGTTCGTCGCTCAGAACGTCGTGCCCTGGATCAAGGACGAAACCGGCAGCACGATTGCGCCGATGTTCTTCCTGGCTGTCTGCCTTGCCGCCGGCGCTCTGCTCGTCTTTGCCGTCGCCATGATGATAGCGCGCAAGGAACATGACGCCGTGCCGCGCGGCGCGTGAGGCCTTAGAAATGTCGAAGCCCCGGCATCAAAGATACCGGGGCTTCTTTCCGCGAATGCTGCCGGACGGGGCATGAGTTAGGAGGAAATCTCCTCAAGCTTGCGTCCACCGGTCTCGATCATCTGCGTTGCGGCAAGCGCGCCGATAACGGCGACGACCCCGAACATGATGAAGACCGACTTGATGCCTTGCGCGCCGACCATGTAGCCGACCGTCGTCGGGCCGACGGCCGAGGCGATACGCAGCCATGATGTCGCAAGGCCCGTCCCGACCGCGCGCATGCGCGTCGGGTAGATTTCTGGCGTATAGAGGTAGAGTACGGCGTTGACGGAGCCGACGACGCCATAGGCGAGTGTGGCCAGCAGAATGAGCGACCAGAGGCTGTTTGCACCACCAGCGGCGAGTGCGGCCAAGAGAACGGCACCGACGAGGAAGGAGACGACGGCCCAGGTACGGCGCCCGATACGGTCGATGCAGAAGGCGCAGGCGAGCAGGATGACGACCTGTGCGACATTGGTCATCGAGGCTGCCCGCAGCGCACTGCCGAGTTCCAGCGAATAGACGGTGTGATAGAGTGTCGGCATCCAGTTGTTGAGGCTGTTGGCGACAAAGAACGAGCTTGCCCAGAGGATCCAGGCGACGATGGTGCGCATACGGAAGGTCGGTGACAACAGTTCCCGCCAGCGGCTGCGTGTCCGCGGTGCAGCGGCCTGGCTTTGGCCGCCGAGCGCCAGCGTCGCTTCGTTATAGGCGCGATCGTCGAAGGAATAGCCGGGATCTTTGCGCCGCGCACTTTCCTCGGCCTGGCGGATCACTTTTTCCGCTTCGTCGAGCCGGCCCTGGCTGATCAGCCAGCGCGGTGATTCCGGCAGCCGATAGAGCAGATAGGCAATCAGCAGACCGGGAATCCCGCCAAGCAGGAACAGTGATTTCCAGCCGAAGACTGGCACGATCAACGTGCCGACCTGTCCCGTTACCATAAGCCCGATCGGAAAGATCAGCTCGTAGAGCATGAAGTTGCGTCCGCGACCCTTGGCGCGCAAAAGCTCGCTGATATAGGTGGCTGCGACGGGCATTTCGCCGCCGACCCCGATACCCTGGATAAGTCGGCAAATGAACAGCATCTGGAAATCGCCGACCAATATGCAGGCGAGGCTCATGCCCGACATCAGCGCGGTCGCGGATGCGGCCATGTGAACGCGGCCGAGCGTCTCCGCAAGGCGGCTGAAGAGAAGGGCGCCGACGAGCTGGCCGATGTAGCTTGCCGCAATCATCCAGCCGATCTGAGCCGGCGTCAGCGCCCAGAGCTTGATCAGGATCGGCAGAACAAAGGCCAGCGAAAGAGCATCGAAGGCATCGAGGAATGTAGCGCTGCCCATGATGATACGCGCCCGGCGGTGCCAGGGTGTAAAAGGGATCGCTTCGAAGCGTGCAGTCAAAACCGCGGCGCGGCCAGCCAACCGCGTCTGCTGCGGGTCGTCGTGCGAGACCTCGCGTGCAGCCGGGCCGGCAACCAGTATGCTATTGTTATCGCGCATATCATCCTCCCAGATCAGCACGGTTCAACACGCCGGCAGCGCCCCCTGCCGCCAGTTTCGCCCTAATGGGCGGCAGCTTCAATCATCTTGGCGATCGCCTCTGCGATGACATCGCTGCATTCAATTGGCGTTAGATGCCGGGCGCCCGGCAGGATCGTCAGGGACGCTCCGGAGATTGCCTTTGCAAGCTGACGCGCACTCTCGATCGGGGTCGCATAGTCTTCTTCGCCGACGATGACGGAGACCGGGAAATCGAAGCCGGAAAGCGCACTGCGAAGATCGGCATCGCCAAGCATGATGCAGGTCGCCTCATAGGCATCGAGATCGTTGCGGACAAAGATCTCCATCATCTCCTCGATCTTGCGCGGATTTTCCGCCCTGAAGCGGTCACCGAACCAGCGGGTCGCCTGGAAGGCGGCCATGGAGGCCAGGCCTTCGGCCCGCGCTTTCTGAGCCCGCGCCCGCCATTCCTGCGGTGCCTTCTCCCCATACCAGGCCGTGGTATCGATGAGGGTCATTGCCGAAACACGTTTCGGGTGGCGGGCGGCAAAAGCCTGCGTGATACAGCCGCCCATGGAACAGCCCGCAACGACCACCTTGTCCCAGCCGACCTTGTCCAGCACCTGGGCAACGTCAGCGGCGTAGCGTTCGATTGCGTGGGAAAGGGGCGCGCGGCTGCTCCAGCCATGGCCCCGACAGTCGATACAGATTATCTCGGCCTGCGCCTTCAGTCCGGAGACGACATCCGTCCAGATGCTGCCGTCAAGGGCGAGCGAATGGATCAGCAGCAGGCGCGGCTTTCCCGGCGTGCCGTATCGCCGAAAGGCGATGGTTGCCTCATCCGAGACGGTCACGAACTCGTAGTGACCGTCCATCATGCGGGTTTCTTGCTGCAACATTGCGCTGTTCCGATCAGCCGGCCATGGCCAGTTCGTTTTCGCCGACAAGCGGCACGTTCCAGGCGTCATAGCCGTAGAGCCATGTCGTATCCTCGTTGCCGCCCGACATCCATGTGTTGGCGCTGGAGATGGCCTGAATGCGAGATGTACGTGGCTTGCGGTTGGCCTCGTAGCGGCGGAAGGCGCCTTCGATATCGTCATTGTCGACGGCCTCAAGGCAGCGCGCCAGCACGGCAGCATCCTCGATCGAGGTTGCCGCACCCTGCGCCATATAGGGCGTCATCGGATGGCAGGCGTCTCCGAGAAGTGCAACGCGGCCATCGCTCCAGCGCGGCAGCGGTTCGCGTTCGAGAATTGCCCATTTGTGGCAATCCGGGCAGGCGTTGAGCACCATTTGCACTTCCGGGTGGAAGCCCTCATAGGCGGCTCTCAGCTCCTTGACGTCGCCCTTTGCCGACCAGGATTCGGCCGTCATCCAGTCTGCCGACTCGGGAACGCTGGTGACGAAATATAGCGAGCTGCGATCTGCGGCCGTGTAATAGATCACAATGTGCCGGTCGACGCCCCACCATTTCGTCCTTGAAGGCGCAATCTTGCCCCCGTTCATCAGGCTGGCATCGAAGACTGCGCGATAGGCGATACGTCCCTTGTGCAGCGGCGCATCCGGACCGACGATGATTTCGCGTACCAGGGAGTGAACGCCATCAGCGGCAATGACCGCATCGGCTTCAACCTTGGTGCCGTCGGCGAAGGAAAGTCTGACGCCGCCGTTCTTCTGGTCGAGGCCGACGAGCTTCTTGCCGAGATGGACGATCTCAGGCGGAAGCACCGAGTAAAGCGCTTCATGCAGATCGGCGCGATGCATGCAGAGGAACGGCGCACCGTAGAGGCTCTCCGGCATCGGCAGTTCGCGCTTGATCTCGCCGGTGTCCCAGACGCGGTTGAGATGGGAATAGGGTTCGAAGGCAATCGTCTTGAGACGCTCAAGCACGCCGATGCCACGTAGCACATGCGACGAATTGGGCAGCATCTGGATGCCGGCGCCGACCCGCGCGAATTTCGGCGCCTGCTCGTAAACCTGGACGTCAATACCGACCTTGCGCAGCGTCGCCGCCGCGGCAAGTCCGCCCATGCCGGCGCCAATGATTGCGATCTTCGGTTTGCTCTTGGCCATGTCGTCTCCTCCGTGTCTCGGTCAAGTTGGGAAGAGCCTAAAGGCGTGACATCAGCATGTAAAATATTTATATTGTTCAATACTTAAACTCAAAAAGTCCTAGGATATCCAGTGGAGCTCAGACATCTCAGATATTTCGTGGCCGTCGCCGAGGAGGGGAGCCTCAATCGCGCCGCCGAGCGCCTGCATATCCAGCAACCGCCCCTCGGCCAGCAGATCCGGGATCTCGAATATGAGCTTGGCGTCCAACTGTTCGACCGGTTTCCGCGCAGGGTCGCACTCAACAGTTCGGGCGGGCTGTTCCTTGAAGAGGCACGCGATATTCTGAGAAGGTCGCAATTGGCGGTCGACAATGTACGACGCTTCAGCCAGGGCGAAAGCGGCCGGCTGTCGGTCGGCTTTACAAGCTCGGCCTCTCTGCACGTGCTTGCGCCGCAGTTCCTCCAGCAGTTTCGTCAGGCCTTTCCGCTCGCCGAGATCGTGGTCGAGGAGAGCGAGACCTACGAGCTCATTCTGGCCCTTCAGCAGCAGCGCGTCGATGTCGCGCTGCTGCACATCGACGCGAAGCGCTTTCCGGAACTGACGGCACGGGCTCTGTCCGAAGAGGACATGCTCGTCGCAGTCCCGCGCAGCCACCCCTATGCGGAGGCAGAGGATGAACCGCTGACGCTCGATATGCTCCACGGTGTCGATATGGTCGTCTACCGGCGCACGGACGGGCCTGGAATATTCGAACGGCTTACGGAAACCTTCCGCACTGCCGGCGTTGCACCGCGGATCGTCGATGAGGTTTCTCGAATCATCGCCGCCATCAATCTGGTGGCCGGCGGCCGCGGCCTGACGGTAGTGCCGGCGTCCATGCGGGTGCTTCATCGGGAGTCTGTGGTCTATCGGCCGCTATTGCCCGGCGAACTGCCGCCCCTGCCGCTTTACGTCGCCCACCGCGCCGATGCGCGGCTTGCCCTCATCCGGAATTTCGTCGATTTGACGGAGAAGATCGCATCAAGCTCATCCGGGACCAGCGAGGCTGGGCAGACAGGCTAGCGGATTTCAGGCCAATTCACCCTGCAGAGAACGGTCGACGAGCGTCAGGAGATCGTCCCTCACGCCGGGCGCTGCAGCGATGACCGGGCCGCCGGTCAAAAGTGTGCCCTTGCCGGGGAAGGCTTCGGTCCAGCCGCCGGCTTCACGGATCATCAAGAGCCCGGCCATGCAGTCCCAGGCGTTGATATGCGGTTCATAATAGCCAGCGAGTCGGCCGCAGGCGACCTGCGCCAGCATGAGCGCACCGGAGCCGTTGCGGATGAACATACCGCCCGCCTCCAGCAGCAGGTGGATGAAGATCGACACCTGCTTCAGCGGAATGCGGAAATTGGCGCCGACACCGAGAAGCCCGGTGCCGATGCTGGTGGCCCTGTCGACGCTGATCGCCTTGCCGTTCAGAAAGGCACCTTCGCCCTTTCTCGCCACGAAAAGATCGCCCGATGTCGGCTGGCAGATGAGGCCAAGCACCGTCTCGTCGCCTTTCATGACGGCGATCGAGATGCACCACTGATCGATGCCGTGCACGAAGCAGCTCGTACCGTCGATGGGGTCGACGACCCAGAGGTAGCCCGAGGGGCCTTCCGCCAGACCTTCCTCCTCCCCGAGCACGCCGTCATCGGGAAAGGCGGCGGTGATGCGATCACGAATCATCGCCTCCACGGCCTTATCGGCCTGGCTCACCACATCCTGGCCGTTCAGTTTGTGGCCGGTTTCCAGTGACGAGAGATCGGAGAAGTAGGAGAGTGCCTTTCCCGCCGCATCGAGGATCACGTCTTTGGCAAGTACGAAGCGGGCATCATCAGGAAATTCGCAATGCATGGGAATCTTTCGGAAGGGAATCAGGGTCTGAAGCTCTGGCGGATGACGAGCTCTGGAATGACGCGTTCATAGCTCGGCGGCAAGTCCGGATTTCCAAGGCGCCGCTCCATCAGTTCGACGGCGCGCATCGCCATGATGAGTGGGTCTTGGCGGAAGGTGGTCAGCTGATAACTCAGCCAGGACGCTTCGGGAACGTCGTCGAAACCAATGATGGCAACATCCTCCGGAATCCGCAGCTTCACCTCCCGCCGAACGTAATCCATCAGCCCGAAGGCGATCTGGTCGTTGGCGCAATAGACGGCGTCGGGGCGTACAGAATTCGAAAACAGCGCCCGACCCGCGGTGATGCCGCTCTCATAGTCCGAATCCGCGCCACGGCCGACGAAGACTTCAGCGCCGAGCTCTTCGGCCGTCGACAGAAAGGCGCTTTCGCGCTCGATAATGCTCGGCGTACCGGTGTTGGAACCGGCAACCGCCAGTCGGCGCCGTCCGGCCTCGAAGAACACCGTCGCCGCCTTGCGGGAGGCCTCCGAATTGCCGGCGCGCACATGGTCCGCATCCGGTTCGGAACGGCCGATGACGACGAGCGGCTGGCCATTGCGCTGGGCAAGTTCGAAGAAGCTGGCCGGCGGCGAGCCGGACAGGATGATGATTGCCTCGGCGCGGTGGCCGATCAGCATCTTCTGGGCGGCCAGCAATTCGTCCTCGGTCTGGCCGGTGTTGATGAGGATCGGGATGCTGCCGCGCTGGATCAGGAATTTGGCAAGGGCTGCGGCAAGATGGGCGCGGAACCCGATCTCCGGTTTCGTGGCGACGATGCCGACGAGGCGGCTCTGATTGGCCAGCACGCCGCGCGCAAGATCGTTGACATGGTAGCCGAGCTCCTCAGCCGCACGCAGCACCTTCTCGCGCGTCGCGGCCGCAACGCTTGCTCCCGGCGTAAAGGTGCGCGATACGGCCGAACGGGAAACGCCGGCAAGCTGCGCCACCTGTTCGGCGCTCACGAAGCGCATTCGTTCCTTCTTCGGCGTCTTGCCGTCGTTCACTGGACCATCAGTCATCGCTTGTCCCTCAATGTCCCATGCACGACAAAACTTCCGCCGTCTGGAACCGCCCGACGGTCAGCATTGAAAACGGGTGCTGGATGAGCAGCCGAAGGACGGGTGATGAGATCCGGCAATCTCCGACGGCACATATATAGAGAAGCGATGGCAGCAAGTTGACATGGGCCGCGCCGGAGCGGCTGGCAATGTTCTGCCGTTTAAGGAATCCGTGCCGGTCCATTTCTCTGCCCGTTGCATAGGTGCAATCATTTCGCACAGCCATGCAATTACCCGGGCCGACCACTAATGGCGGTTCTTTGCAGGCGAATGACAGATCAGGATTTTCCGCTTGGCCGGATGGGTCGCACCTGATGTCGCCGGCAGCTCTTGCAAATTGCTGAGGAGGCATGGCCGGGATTGCAGCTGCAATCCCGGCTGAGAGGGCGAGAGGCAGCGGCGATAGCCGTGGATTAGGTCAACGCCGCTTTAGTGCATCAGGCGATTCTCGAGCCGCTAATCGCAGACCCGCACGGTTTCGGTATGATAGCCGCCATCATAGCGGTTGCGGACGTCACGATCCTCGTACCAGCACCGCGGCGGTGGCGGGCCTGCATCGTAGTAACGAGGGCCGTCGACATAGCGAGGACCGCTATTGACTATTGCGCCACCAATCAGGCCGCCAACGACACCTGCAGCAAGGCCGCCGGCAATGGCACGGCCGGTATTGTCGTGGTGATGATGATCGCGCGCCGCAGCAGGCTGAATAGCCGAGCCCACAAGGGCCGTCGCAATCAACAGACTGCTCACAATTCTCTTCATAACATTCTCCTTAGTCGCAAATCGCCCCTATAGAACATAAAATGCTCCACGGCCGCGTTTGTTCGTTCAAATCTTGCACCTTTTGAGGCAAGCCCGCCAAGAAACGGTGCGTCGGGCCTCAATTTATGTTTTGCACTGAAATCCACAGGGCGAATTGCACCGAGTCAAACGCGCAATCGCAACTGCGGGCATCAGGTCGCCGATTCCGTCACCGTCTCTTCCAGCACATCCTCAGGAATATCGTCGAAGGAAGCGTAGTTGAGGTTATAGAGCTTCGAGTAAAGCTTGCCGTTCTTCATGAGCTGCTGGTGATTGCCGCTCTCGACGATCTCGCCATTCTGCAGCACGATGATGCGGTCGGCTTCGCGGACCGTCGCCAGACGGTGGGCGATGACGAGGCCGGTGCGGTTTTCGAGGAGCTTTACCAATGCCCTCTGGATTAGCATCTCGGTATAGCTGTCGATATTGGCTGTCGCCTCGTCGAGCACGAGGATCTTGGCGTCCGCCACCAGCGCGCGCGCAAAGGAGAGAAGCTGGCGCTGGCCGAGCGAAAGATTGCCGCCGCGCTCGCCGAGCATGCTGTCATAGCCCAAGGGCAGGCGCATGATGAAGTCATGCGCACCGACCGCCTTGGCGGCCTCGATCACCTGTTCGCGCGTTGCCTCCGTTTTATGGTAGCGGATGTTTTCGAACACCGTGCCGGTAAAGAGGAAAGGCTCCTGCAGCACCATTGCGATCTGCTGGCCAAGCGAATCCTGCGTCAGGTCGCGAACATCGTGTCCGCCGACCACGACCTGGCCCTGCTGCACTTCGTAGAAGCGGTGGATCAGTGACATACAGCTCGACTTGCCGGACCCCGTCGGGCCGACAAGGGCGACCGTCTCGCCCGGATTGACCCTGAAGCTCACATGCTTGAGTACCGGATGTTTGGGATTGTAGCCGAAGACGACGTCGCGGAATTCGACGGAGCCGTCCATGTCGGGCGACAATACCTTCGCATCCGGAGCGTCCTTGATGTCGATAGGCACATCGAGAACGTCGGTCAACCGCTGGCCGGAGGCCATGGCGCGCTGCATGACCGAATATTGCAGCGTCAGTGAGCGGATCGGGTCGAAGAAGCGCTGGATGTAGAAGAGGAAGGCGACGAGCACGCCGACGTCGAGCGCCTGATTGAGCACACGCGAACCGCCGACGACGATGACGAGCGCCATAGCGATGCCGGTCAAGGAATCGACGATCGGTACCATGACCTGGGCGTAACGCGCTGCCGTCAGATGCGTAAGCAGGTTGGCATGCGCCTTGTCATCGTAAAGTTGGAAATTGACGTCCTGCCGGTCCATGCTCTGCACGGCGCGAACGCCGTGGATCGCTTCGGCAAGCGCGCCGTTCGCCACCGAATTCGTCTCATGCGCGGCCATGAAGGATTTGCGGGCCAGCGGCAGCCAGAAGAGGCGCACGACGAAAAGCACCGGCAGCGCGGAAAGCGTCAGCAGGCCGAGCTTGAAGTCGAGATAGAGCATCACGAAGACGATGCCGAAGAGCAGGAAGATGTCGCCGACCGATAGGACGCAGGTTTCCAGGAATTCCTGCATCGAATTGACGTCGCCCTGCAGGCGCGACATCAGCCGGCCGACCTCGGTCTTGTCCATGAAGGAAAGCGATACGCGCTGCAGATGCGAGAACATCGCCTTGCGCATGTCGAAGAGCACGTTTTCCGCCACGCCGCCGACCAGCATTTCCTGCCAGTAGCTGGCTGCATAGTTGATGAGAATGGCAATCAGGAAGGCAACGATCGCCCCTGTCAGCGCCGAGTTGCTGTCGTCCGGCTGCATACCGTGATCGATGGCATAGCGAATGATGAGCGGAATGAGCAGCTGCATGCCGGTGAAGACCAGCACCGAAATCACCGATAGGATGACATCGCGCCGATAGGGATGCACGAAGGCCCAGATGCGCTTGACGATGTTGGTATCGAAGACCTTGCCGAAGATTTCCTCTTCGACGCGCTGCGATCCGACAACCGCCCTTGGCGGGCGTCTGCCATCCTCGCGAACGTCCGGACGCTCGGTTTCCAGTTCCTCGGCCATGCTGTTTCCTCCTGCGCCGGTTTCTTACGCGCTCAAAGCGTCGTCGCCCGGTCGCACCTGCAAATCGTAAAGTGCCTTGTATCGTCCGCCGAGCGTCAGGAGCTCGTCATGCGTGCCCTGTTCGACGATGCGGCCATCTTCGATGAAGAAGATCCTGTCGGCATGCATCAGCGAGCTCAGACGGTGCGCGACGATGATCGTCACGCGGTCGGCGGCATAGCGGCGCATGGCGCTGCGAATGCGCTGCTCCGTCGCCGCGTCGATTGCCGCCGTCGAATCGTCAAACACCATGACGGCGGGCTTGAGCATCAGTGCGCGGGCGATCGAAAGCCTCTGGCGCTGGCCGCCCGAAAGCGAGACGCCGCGTTCGCCGACGACGGTGCCATAGCCAGTTGGCAGGCCGAGCACATAGTTGTGGAGCTGCGCGCTTTCGCTGGCGCGCTCGATGCGGCCTTCCTTCGCCCAGGGATCGCCATAGGCGATATTGTTCTCGATCGTCGTCGTGAAGAGGAAGGAATCCTGTTGCACGACGGCGACGGAGCGGCGCAGGGACCGCAATGTCGCCTTGCGGATATCCTGGTCGTCGATGGTGATCTTGCCGCCGGTCGCGTCATAGAAGCGAGGGATCAGGTGCGCGAGCGTCGACTTGCCGCTGCCGGGCGGGCCGACAATGCCGATCGTTTCGCCACGCTTTGCCTCGAAACTCACCTCATGCAGAACCTCATGCATCGGCGAGCTCGGATAGGCGAAGCTGACATTCTCGAAGCGCAGCGTGCCCTCGGTGACCTTCAGCTCTTTGGCATCCGGCGCATCGCGCACGGCGATTTCCAAGTCCAGCAGCTCGAACAGGCGCGTGCCGCAGGTCGAGGCGCGGGCAAAGGCGTTGACCATCAGGCCGAGCTGGCGCACCGGCATCTGCAGGATGGTCATGAAGGTGAGGAAGGAGGCGAGCGTACCGACAGTGATCTCACCGGAATGCACCTTGGTGCCGCCGACCCACAAGACCAGGCCCATGGCCGCAAAGAAGGAGAAGGTCATGGCGCTGGTATTGACGACGCGGATGCCGACGCGCTGATGGGCAAGCTCCAGCGCGTTCTTGGAGGCCGCCTCGAATTTCGAAAGCTCATGCTCCTGCGCCGCGAAGGCGCGTACGACGCGAATGCCGCCGAGATTTTCTTCCATGATGCGCGTCAGCACTGACAGCCGCTGTTGCAGGTCGAGCCAGGTGGCGCGCAGGCGAAGTTGCGTGACTGAGGAGCGCCAGCCGACGAAGGGCACGAAGGAGAGCGCCAGCAGGCCGAGTACGACATCCGTGGTCAGGAGCATATAGGCGCCGATGCCGATCAGCATGGAGAGCAGGAAGACGCGCACGAGCGCCGTCGAGAAATACATGCGCACGCCTTCCAGATCGAGCAGACCGACCGTAATCAGGTCGCCCGAATGGACGCTGTCATGGAAGGAGAAAGAGAGGCGCTGGATCTTTTCGTAGCAGGCGAGGCGAAGCTCGTAGCCCATGTGGTGGCCGACGGATTCGCTGCAATAGTTCTGGATCATCGTGAAGATGCCACGCAACACACTGGCGCCGAGCAGGAGCAGCGCAGTTGTCAACAGCGCGTCCTGCGCTTGCTGCCCGAGCGTGCCGCCATGAAGCGCCACCTGCGTATGGTCGACCGCCTGGCCGAGCAGGCGGGGGATCAGTAGCTGGAAGGTGGAGGCGATCAGGGTAGCGCCGATGGCGAGGCCGGCTTGCCAGGGATGACGGAAGGCCATGACGGTGATGCGGAACAGTGTATAGAGGCCCTTGCCCCATCCTGCCGCGGTTGCAAGCGCCATCGAAGCCGAAGGCTTCGTCGCGCGTATAGACGCATCGCTGCTCACGGTATTTTTTCCAATAGATGTGTGCTCGGACCACGTGGCCCGGAAAGAAGGCAAATCCATGAAGGGATTGATAGCGCACCCACATTTGCCGATTCCGACAGGGGGTTCAAGTAAAGAATTCACCAACCGGTTATTTTTACGTGAGCCATCCTCGCATTGGACGGGAACGTTACCGTCAGGGCCTGGCGACTACACGCACCAGGCGCATTTTTCTGCCGGAAAACGAAAGTATCGGAGCGGCGCATCGCCAGTGGAAATCCGTGTGCCGCACATGTATGGTCCGCTCGCCAACCAGCACGAAGAGGGCGTTCGATGTCATCCACGGTCCGGATCGCAAATCAGTTTCTCACTGTCGACGTTTCCTCGCTCGGTGCCGAAATGCAGGCGCTGACATCGAGCGACGACCGCTCCTGGGTCTGGAACGGCGATGCCGCCTTTTGGACAGGCCGTTCGCCGATCCTGTTTCCGATGGTTGGCAAGGCACCGAACGACATTCTAAAGGTTGGCGGTCATAGCGCGCCGATGGCCCAGCACGGCTTTGCCCGTCGCAGCGAATTTGCGCTGGCATCCTCGTCCGAAGCGAGCTGCCGCTACGAGCTTGCCGCTTCAGAGGCGACCAAGGCCGTCTACCCCTTCGATTTCCTGCTTGCCGTCATTCATAGTGTCGAGGGCCGGGCTCTGACCGTCGCTGCCGAAGTCACCAACCGCGATATCAGGCCGATGCCTTTTGGTCTCGGCTTTCATACGGCTTTCCGCTGGCCGCTGCCGGGTGCTGGGAGCAAGCTGCACATGGTCACGCTGGACAACGGCGCCGAGCCGGCGCTCGTCCGGCTCGAAGGCGGTCTGATCTCGCCGAAGAAACTTGCTTCGCCCTTCAAGTCCGGCAGCCTGGTGCTCGACCATTCTATGTTCGAGCAGGATGCGATGATCTTCTCGGAAGGCGCAGGCCCCGGCCTGCGTTATGAGGCGCAAGGCGGCCCGTCCATGCATTTCAGCTTCGAGAACCTGCCCAATCTGGCACTCTGGACCAAGCCTGGCGCTCCCTTCCTCTGCATCGAGCCCTGGCACGGGACGGCCGCCGAAAATGGCGGCCCGGACGATCTGGAGGGTCGCCCCTATACGAAGGTGCTTGCAGCGGGCGAAACGGCGCGTTTTTCCTTCACCGCCGAAATCCTCGAATAAGCCGGACTCATTTTCCGGTTTGGATCAGGGTGTTGGGCAGGTGGTAAAATAAACTTCTTGCCACCTTGCGCTTTTCGCGCTTTCATACACGACTAGTTTAATAGACTATGGGGTGGGCTGAGGATGCCTTCTCCGGCCTGTATTGGTTCCGAACGGAACCGGATTTAGCGGCGAACGTTTTGCATGGCCGCATGAACCTGCCCAACGCAGGGCTTCAGATGTTCTGCGTTGAAACCTTGATCGAGACACATGCGGATGAGCCGCAAGGGAGTTGAGATGACGGTTCAGGGACTTTTTTCCGGCAAGGCGAATGCGGCGGCCCAGATTTCCGCCGTGCCGCGCATTGCGATCGTCGGGCGCGGTTTTTCCGGCATGATGATGGCGGTGGCGCTGATGCGCACCGTGCGCACGCCGTTTCACCTGCAGCTTTTCGATCCGAACTCTACGGTCAATGGCGGCCAGGCGTTGGCCTCAGCACGATCCTCGACCATCCTCAATACGCGTGTGCGTGATCTCTCCGTTTCGCTCGGCGATCCCGACGATTTTAACGACTGGCTTTGTAGCAACGCTGAATTCCGCGCCGCCGTGCCAGCTGCAATCCCCGGCTTCCGGCAGATCTTCGTACCCAGGGAAATCTTCAGCGACTACGTCTACCAGCGTTTTTCCGAAGCGCTCGCTGCCCGCCGGGACATCACCGTCCAGGTCTGCCATGATCCGGTCGTGGCAATCCGCAGGAGCCATGGCAGCCGTTTCCTCTTGGAAAGCGCCAATCCGTCCAATCCGCTTTTCGATACCGTGATCCTCGCAACAGGCTATGGCCTGCCTCGACCCGAGCCCGAGGAGCAGGAGGTTTCACCGGTCAGGGCGCAGCGTCTCGTCGCCCGGCCGCATACGGTGCTGCTCGGCAGCGGTATCCGCGTCGTGGACCAGTTGCTGCAGCTTCGCGACGCCGGTTATGCCGGACAGGTAACGATCATTTCACGGCACGGTTTCCTGCCGCAGAGCCATACGCCGAATTCCGCTGATCCGGTCTTCCCGGCCGAGGCGCTACCGCAAAGCCTGCCTGACATTGTCAGCTTCATCCGCCAGGCCTGCCGCGAGGCGGAAGAGGAGGGTCGAAGCTGGCAGTCGGTCATGAATGGCCTTCGCAGGCACGCTCGTTCGCTCTGGTGGTCGCTGCCGGCTCGCGAGAAGCGCCAGTTCAATAGGCATTTGCGGGCGATCTATGACAGTCACCGCAACCGCCTGCCGGAGACCATGCATCTGCGCCTCAAGCGGGAGCTTGCAGAGGGCCGCACGGTGCTCAGGCGTGGCCGCGCTGGGCGTCGAGGTTTCAGCGGCCTGTTCTTCACGCCGGCCGGTTCGTCGAGCGAGGGGGTCATCCATGCCGAGCGCATCATCGATTGCCGCTGCCATGCGCCTGATCTTTCCGCTCCTCTGATTCAGAGTCTGTTCGCGGCGCGTCTCGCCATGCCTGATGAGCTTGCGCTTGGACTGGCGGTCAACGCCCGCGGCGAAACGTTCCTGGACGACGGCTCGTCGATCGAGGGGCTTTTTGCGGTCGGCCCGCTCGGCCTCGGCAGCCTGCCGGACATCGATCTCGTGCCCGAGATCGTCACGCAGGCCTATTCGGCGTCAGAACGAATTGCGGAACGCTTCTATCCGCAGAGCCAAGCTGTCTGAGGGAATTCGTCGTTTCAGCTGGAACCATCGGCCCAAGCCGGCGTTATAGTGCGCTGGTAAAGCGTTTAGAGGGGCAGATGGAAGCGGTGGATCGATATGATACGTCCCTTCAGAACGAAGGGCGTTTTCGGGTGCTCGTCGATGCAATCACCGACTATGCGATCTACATGCTCAGCCCCGAAGGTTATGTGACGAGCTGGAATTCCGGCGCCCAGCGTTTCAAGGGGTATCGCGCTTCCGAAATCCTCGGCCAGCATTTTTCCCGATTTTATCTTGATGCCGATCGGGAAGCCGGCCTGCCGGCGCGCGCGCTCGCGGTTGCCACGAAAGAGGGACGTTTCGAGGGGGAAGGCTGGCGGCAGCGCAAGGATGGTACGCGCTTCTGGGCACATGTCATCATCGATCCGATCCGCCATTCCTCGGGCGAGCTGATCGGCTTTGCCAAAATCACCCGTGACTTGACAGAGCGCAAGGCGACAGAGAACGCATTGAAGCGCAGCGAAGAGCAATTTCGTCTTCTCGTCCAGGGCGTCTCCGATTATGCGATCTACATGCTCGACCCCGAAGGCAACGTTACGAGCTGGAATTCCGGTGCCGAACGCATCAAGGGTTATAGGTCGGAAGAGATCATCGGCCGACACTTTTCCACTTTCTACACAGATGAGGACCGCCTTAGCGGATTGCCTCAGCAGGCACTGGCCACCGCCAGCCGCGACGGGCGGTTCGAAAAGGAAGGCTGGCGCCAGCGCAAGGACGGTTCCCGCTTCTGGGCCAGTATCGTGATCGACGCGATCAGGGACGATTTCGGCGAGATTATCGGCTTTGCCAAGATTACCCGCGACATCACTGAGAAGCTGGAAACGCAGCGTGCGCTGGAGCGGACCCGCGAAGACCTCTTCCAGGCGCAGAAGATGGAAGCGATCGGCCAATTGACCGGCGGTATTGCGCACGACTTCAACAATCTGCTGATGGCGGTGCTAGGCAGCCTCGAAATCCTTAAGAAGCGCATGCCACAGGATCCTGCTTTGTCGCCGCTTGTCGACAACGCAATGCTCGGCGCCCAGCGCGGCGCGGCGCTAACCCAGCGCATGCTCGCCTTTTCCCGCCGCCAGGAGTTGCAGGTGGAGACGATCGATGTTTCCAAGCTTCTGCGTGGCATGATGGACATGGTCGCGCGATCCCTCGGGCCGGTCTCCTCGCTCGAAACCGAATTTCCCGAGAGCCTGCCGGCGATCGCCACCGACCCGGCACAGCTTGAGACGGCAGTGCTCAACCTCGTCGTCAATGCTCGCGATGCTATGCCTGGCGGCGGCCTTATCAAGATCAAAGCCACAGAGGAGGTTGTGCCTGACGGCGGCACTATGCCCGGCGGCCACTATGTGCGCGTTGCCGTTACCGATAAGGGCGAGGGCATGGACGAAGAGACGCTGAAACAGGCAGCGACCCCGTTCTTCACCACCAAGGGCGTCGGCAAGGGCACGGGTCTCGGCCTTTCCATGGTGCAGGGGCTCGCCGGTCAGTCCGGAGGCAGGCTCACGCTGAAAAGTCAGCTCGGTGAAGGTACGACAGCTGAGCTCTGGTTTCCTGTCACGGGAGCCGAAAACATTGTTGAAGAGCCTGAACAATCCGTGCCCGAAGCCGCAAATAACTCACGGCCGCTGCGCATTCTTGCCGTCGATGATGACGGGCTGGTCCTGATGAACACCACGCTGATGCTGCAGGATCTCGGCCACACGGTGATTGAGGCCACGGCCGGCGCCGACGCGCTCGATATTCTTCGCAACGAAAACGTCGATCTCGTTATCTCCGATCATGCCATGCCGCGCATGACAGGCTCGCAGCTTGCGCTCGCAATCCGCAGAGAGTGGCCAAAGATGCCGATCATCCTCGCGACCGGTTTTGCCGAGATTCCTGAGGGTTCCGGCATTATCGATATACCGCGCCTCGGTAAACCCTTCTCACAGGCGCAGCTTGCGGAAGCGATCAGCCGCATTGCCCAATAGATCTGTCGTTAGGACATTCTGCCAAGCCTGACTTCATTCCGCACGATATAGACGAGCAGCCCCGCCACCATGATCGCCAGCACATACCAGGTGATCGCATAGACAAGGTGGTTGTTCGGAAAGTCGAGGACCGTCAGTCCTCCGACCGGTAAGTCGCCGGCATTGGGTGTCGCGTCGGCGTCGATGAAGAAGGGGGCGACGTCCGCGACGCCACGCTTCTCCGTAATGGCTGCGACATCGCGCGAATACCAGCGGTCGGCAGCCGGATCGTTGGAGCGCAGCAAGATGCCTTTCGGCTCGGTCATGCGCATCAGCCCAGTGACGGTTGTCGGCCCGGTGATCTGGCTTCGCGATCGTGAGGCCTGGTCGCGACTGCCGGTCGGTACGAAGCCGCGATTGATTGATATCGCGCTGCCGTCCGCGAGCCTGAGCGGTGTCATCACCCAATAGCCGGCGCCGAGCGCAGTCGATGCCGTGACCAACGTTTCCTTGTCGTTTTCGAAAGTACCTGATGCAATCACCCGCCGGTATTCGTCATCCGCGGCATTGACCTTGCCCCAGTCGGCGCGAGTCGGCGGGGCGACTGGTTGGGCGTGGACGCGCGCATCGACGCGAGCGATGAGATCGAGTTTCCAGGAGAGTCGATAGACTTGCCAGGTGCCGAGCGCGATCAAGGCGGCGACGAGAGCCAGAAGGCCGAGTCCAAGGATCGCAAGGGTGACGGCCGAACGCGGCCTGTCCTGTTGGTCGGAAGAGATATCGGTCATAGGTAAACCGCAACGGGCGGCGTTGCCGCCGCCCGTTCCTTTGCCCTTATGGCATGTTCTTCATCATTTCAGGACTCATCGGCATCATGTTCGTATTCAGATGATACATGACCCAGAGCGAACCCGAGAGAGCGATGGCGACGATGATGATCGTGAAGATCAGCGCCATGATCGTCCAGCCGCCTTCCGACTTCGTGTTCATGTGCAGGAAGAAGATCATGTGAACGACGATCTGCACGGCGCCGAGCACCATCACGAAGATGGCGGTCACGACATGATTTGCGAAGACCTCTCCCATGACCAGCCAGAAGGGAATGGCAGTCAGGATGACGGAGAGAATGAAGCCCGTCACGTAGCTCTTGAAACTGCCGTGACCGGCCTGGTGCCCGTGGCTGTGGCCGTGGTGAGCCTCGTGGGCATCCTCATGTGCGGGTGCTTGCGAACTCATCCGAGAACTCCCATCAGGTAAACAAAGGAAAAGACGCCGATCCAGACGACATCGAGGAAGTGCCAGAACATGGAAAGGCACATCAGACGGCGGCGGTTGGCTTCATGAAGGCCATGCATGGAGACCTGCACCATCAGCGTGATCAGCCAGATGATGCCGAAGGTGACGTGCAGACCGTGCGTACCGACCAGCGTGAAGAAAGACGACAGGAAGGCGCTGCGCTGCGGTCCGGCGCCCTCGTGGATGAGGTGCACGAACTCGTAAAGTTCGAGGCCGAGGAAGGCCGCGCCGAAAAGGCCGGTTACGGCCAACCAGAACAGCGTTTCCGCCTTTGCGTTCCGCTCCATCTGCAGCATGGCGAAGCCATAGGTGATGGAGGAGAGCAGCAGCATCGACGTGTTGATGGCGACCAGCGGCAAATCGAAGAGATCGGCCGGCGACGGGCCGGCCGCATAGCTGCGGCCGAGCACGGCATGGGTGGCAAACAGCACCGAGAATATCAGGCTGTCGCTCATCAGATAAAGCCAGAAGCCCAGATTGGTGCTGTTCTCCGGATGATGGTCTTCCGTCAGATAGAATTCAGGCTTTTCGGCCGTGTCGATAGTATGATCGCTCATGGTCTCTTACACCTGTTCGGCAAGCAACTGCGTGCGCTTGCCTTCCGTTTCGGTGACTTCATCCGCGGGGATGTAGAAGTCGCGGTTGTAGTTGAAGGTATGGCCAATCGCGACGACGAGCATGGCAACTGCGGAGACGACCACCAGCCACCACATGTACCAGATCAAGCCGAAGGCGAGCGCGATGCTGATGGCGGATAGAATCGCACCGGTGCCGGTATTCTTCGGCATGTGGATCGGTTTGAAGCCGCCGAGCGGACGCTCGTAGCCGCGATTCTTCATGTCGTACCAGCTGTCGTGATCGTGCACGACCGGCGTGAAGGCGAAGTTGTAATCCGGCGGCGGTGAAGAGGTCGACCATTCCAGCGTGCGGCCGTTCCACGGATCACCACTGTCGTCGCGCAGTTCTTCGCGCCTCATGAAGGAGACGACGATCTGGATCAGGAAGGACGCGATGCCAAGCGCGATCAGGCCGACGCCGAAAGCGGCGATGATGAACCAGATCTGCAGCGACGGATCGTCGAACTGGCTCATGCGGCGGGTGACGCCCATCAGGCCAAGCACGTAGAGCGGCATGAAGGCGAACCAGAAGCCGATCTGCCAGAACCAGAAGCTCATCTTGCCCCAGAAGGGATCGAGCTTGAAGCCGAAGGCCTTCGGGAACCAGTAGTTCACGCCGGCGAACATGCCGAAGAGAACGCCCCCGATGATCACGTTATGAAAGTGTGCGATCAGGAATAGCGAGTTATGCAGCACGAAGTCGGCCGGCGGGACGGCAAGCATGACGCCGGTCATACCACCGATGACGAAGGTCACCATGAAGCCGACCGTCCACAGCATCGGCACCTCGTAGCGGATTCGGCCGCGATACATGGTGAAGAGCCAGTTGAACATCTTCGCCCCCGTCGGGATCGAGATGATCATCGTGGTGATGCCGAAGAAGGAGTTGACGGAAGCGCCCGAGCCCATCGTGAAGAAGTGGTGCAGCCAGACGAGGTAGGACAGGATCATGATCACGCAGGTGGCGTAGACCATCGAAGCGTAGCCGAAGAGGCGCTTGCCGGAGAAGGTTGCGACCACTTCGGAGAAGATACCGAAGGCCGGCAGAACCAGGATGTAGACTTCCGGGTGGCCCCAGATCCAGATGAGGTTGACATACATCATCGGATTGCCGCCGAGGTCGTTCGTGAAGAAGTTCGTACCGGCATAGCGGTCGAGCGACAGGAGAGCGAGCGTTGCGGTCAGGATCGGGAAGGAAGCGACGATCAGGATGTTGGTGCAGAGTGCGGTCCAGGTGAAGACCGGCATCTTCATGAAGGTCATGCCCGGAGCACGCATCTTTACGATGGTGGCGATCAGGTTGATGCCTGACAGCGTCGTGCCGACACCAGCGACCTGCAGGCCCCAGATGTAATAGTCGACGCCGACCCCAGGACTATAGGAGGCACCTGACAGCGGCGGATAAGCGAGCCAGCCGGTCTGGGCGAATTCGCCGATGAAGAGCGAGAGCATGATGATGATCGCGCCCGCCGTCGTCATCCAGAACGAGAAGTTGTTAAGGAACGGGAACGAAACGTCACGCGCGCCGATCTGCAGCGGCACCACGAAGTTCATGAGGCCGGTGACGAAGGGCATCGCCACGAAGAAGATCATGATGACGCCGTGGGCGGTGAAGATCTGGTCGTAATGGTGCGGTGGCAGGTAGCCCTCATTGCCGTTGAAGGCAATTGCCTGCTGGCCACGCATCAGAAGAGCGTCGGAGAAGCCGCGCAACAGCATGATGACGGCCAGGATCACATACATAATGCCGATCTTCTTGTGATCGACGCTGCAGATCCAGTCGCGCCAGAGCGGACCCCAGAACTTGAAATAGGTGATGATGCCGAGCACCGCGATCGCGCCGATAGCGACGCCGATGAAAGTCACGACCAGGATCGGCTCGTGATAGGGGATCGCGTCGAGGGTCAACCGGCCGAAGATGAACTTCAGGAGGTCAGGATTGGAAAACATGGAACAACCCGTTCATTATGTCTTGCGACGCAAAGCGCCAGGTTAATTGTTATTGTTGAGTTGCGCCGGCGCCGGATCGCCGCCAGTGCTCGTGCCGGGCATGGAATGACCCTCATGCTGCATGTCCATTCCGGGCATGTTCTGCATGCTGTTGCCATCAGTGCTTTCGGCCGGCTCACTGCGTGCGGGAGCGCCTGTTGCGGGCACGCTTGCCGCGGGCGCGACGATGCCTTCGACCGCATGGCGATTGTCGTAGGTCAGCTTCTCGCGATTTTCTTCGCTTTCCTTGCCGCCGCCGCCCATCATGTCGATGTGCATCATCTCGCTCGCGCACATCTTGCCGGGCGTGGCGCACATGTTGAGGATCGCGTCGTAAAGATCGGCATCGGCGCCGGCGTAATAGCGCACCGGCTCTTTCTCGCTCGGCTTTTCGAGCTTCAGATAGGCGTCGCGATTGAGCATCGTACCGCGCTGCTTGACCTGCGCCACCCAGGCATCGAAGCCCTCCTGGTTCAGGCCGTGGAACTTGAAGCGCATGTGCGAGAAGCCTTCACCGCTGTAATTTGCGGAGAAGCCATCATACTCGCCTTCCTTGTTGATGACGGCGTGGAGTCTCGTTTGCATGCCGGGCATGGCGTAGACTTGGCCGGCGAGGGCGGGGATGAAGAAGGAGTTCATCACCGAGGAGGCAGTGATCTTGAAGTCGATCGGCACGTCGACGGGAGCTGCGAGCTCATTGACCGTCGCAATGCCGAGGTCGGGATAGAAGAATAGCCATTTCCAGTCGAGCGCCACGACCTCGACGGTCAGCGGCTTGGTATCTGCCGGAATGGCACGCTGCGCATCGATACGGTCGAGCGGGCGGTAGGGATCGAGCTTGTGCGTGGAAATCCAGGTGACGGCGCCAAGCGCGATAATGATGGCGAGCGGCGCCGACCAGATTACGATTTCGAGGCGCGTGGAATGATGCCATTCGGGCGCGTAGTTCGCGTCCGTATTGGAGCGCCGGTAGCGCCAGGCGAAAAACAGTGTGAGGAAGATCACCGGAATGATGATCAGCAGCATCAGCACCGTGGAGACGATGATGAGGTCACGCTGTTGGGCGGCGATATCGCCTGAGGGCGACATGACCACCATGTTGCATCCTGCCAAAAAAAACAGCGGCAAGATTAATAGAAGGCGGGAAAACTTCTGCAGTTTTGGCACGTCTCTAAGCTCTTTTTGTTTCGTTCGATTGCCGACTAAAGCACTGGCACGATGAGCGATATGAGGTCTTTGGTCGCAGTGCAACATGCATTTTGCACCGCGGGAGAAGTCAGCTTCCACGGCGCCCACAAATCCTGATAAGAATGAGAAGGAAATTTTTCCGGCGCCGCTTCGTGTATAGCTGAAAAGCGTGGCTTTGCCCAATAAAACTCTGGAATAGGTTGGGATAGGTATCACGCGATTTTTCCATCGCATCGATTTTTGAGAATTCGGCGTCAACTATTTGCGCAACAAGGACTTGATAAGCTGCGAATATGGAACAAGATCAGCTTGAGGTGCTTTGCAAAGAGCACCTTAAACGAGGGAGGCGTTTCATATGGCTACTGCCACACATCTAGGACCATCATCTTCAACACTGGAGCGGGATGCGCGGCGCATTCACGGTGACAAGCCGGTTTCACCCGGCAGCATCGCCATCGGCGTGGTGATCGGTCGCATGTCGGAGTTTTTTGATTTCTTCGTTTACGGCCTCGCATCCGTTCTCGTCTTTCCGCAACTCGTCTTTCCCTTCGCCCCGGACCGGCTGACGGCCACGCTCTATTCTTTCGCGATTTTCTCGCTGGCCTTCCTCGCCCGTCCCGTCGGCTCCGTCGTCTTCATGACGATCGACCGCTTCTATGGGCGTGGCACCAAGCTCACCATCGCGCTTTTCCTGCTTGGCGGCTCGACGGCGTCCATCGCCTTTCTGCCTGGCTACGATGAAATCGGCTACTGGTCGATTGCGCTATTGGCGCTCTTCCGGCTCGGGCAGGGCTTTGCGCTCGGCGGCGCGTGGGATGGCCTTGCATCGCTGCTTGCCCTCAATGCGCCGCCGAATCATCGCGGCTGGTATGCAATGATCCCGCAGCTCGGCGCACCGATCGGCTTTGCGCTGGCGAGCATCCTGTTCGGTTATTTCGTCGCCAACCTCTCCCCGGAAGACTTCCTCTCATGGGGCTGGCGTTATCCGTTCTTCGTCGCCTTCGCGATCAACGTCGTCGCGCTCTTTGCCCGTCTTCGGCTTGTCATGACCAAGGATTTCGGCACGCTCTTGGAACAGCATGAGCTTGAAGCAGCACCAATCCTCGACGTGCTGCGCGTCCACGGCCGCGATATCCTGATCGGCGCGTTCGTGCCGCTTGCAAGCTTTGCCATGTTCCACCTCGTCACCATCTTCCCGCTCGGCTGGATGAGCCTTTACGGCAACCAGCGGATCGGCGCCTTCATGGTGGTGCAGGTCATCGGCGCCGTGGTCGGCTTCGTTGCCATCATTGCCTCGGGTGTGATTGCTGACCGCATCGGCCGGCGTAAGCAGCTTGCGATCTGCGCTGTGCTGATTGCGATCTTCAGCTTCATCGGCCCGTACCTGATTGGCGCCGGCAACACCGGTCATGATGCTTTCCTCATCATCGGCTTCGGCGTGCTCGGCCTTTCCTTCGGCCAGGCGACCGGCTCGATCTCGTCGCGCTTCGGCCGCGGCTATCGCTACACCGGTGCGGCCTTCACCTCCGACCTTGCCTGGCTGATCGGCGCCGGCTTCGCACCGCTGGTGGCGCTCAGTCTGTCGAGCCAGTTCGGCCTGCCCTTCGTTGGCTACTACTTGCTCTCGGGCGCGATCTGCACGCTGGCGGCTCTTGCTTTCAGCAGAGCGCTAGAGCAGCGTGAATAACGCATAGGTCATAAAAAAAGGGCCGCCTGGGAAACCCGGCGGGCCTTTTTGTTTGGGATCTATTTTCGGGCTTTACTGCGCCATCTGCGGCTGCTTGGCAGCGCGCGCGGCGGTCAGTTCGGCGGTCGTGTGGTTGAGACGGTCGGCGAGCACGCGCATAATCTCCACGGCCATTTCCGGGAAATCGCTCAGAAGCTTGAGGAAATGTTCCTTGCTGATGCGCAGGACTTCGAGCGGCGAGGTGGCACGCACGGTCGCGGTACGCGAGACGTCGCAGAGAATGGCAATTTCGCCCACGATGGAATTGACCTCAACATCGGCGACCTTGATTTCGCCGGCAGGTGAGGAAACGATGATATCGGCGGTCCCTGACAGTACGACATAGGCGGCGTCGCCAACATCGCCCTGACGGAAAAGGTTCTGGCCGGCGTTGTAGGTCATACGGTCGGAGGTGAAGGCCAATAGCTTGAGTTTCGCCGGTGCGATCCTCGAGAAGATCGGCACCCGCCGCAGCATTTCGACTTCATCTCTCAACAGCATGAGCGTTACTACCCCCTGCCGCATGGTCCTTGATCATGCGCTAAAAACCAACTTCAAGCGCCTTGCGAGCGCCGTCTCTGCCGCCTCAATAGAATATTACGATAACAGTTCCTTGAACATCCCGTTTTTCTCGGAAAGTTCCGGATAGTTGCCAGCCTCGGCAAGATCGCCACGATCGAAGAGCAGAATGCGATCGAAGATTTCTGCAAGCTTGGCGTTGGACAACACCCAGATGATCGCCGGGCGCTTGCCTTCCTCGTGCAGGCCTTCGATGATGTTGTGGGTGATCTGGTCCTGGATGCGCTGGTCGAGCGCCGGGATCGGCCGGTTGAAGATGAAGTAGTCGGAGCGCTTGAGCAGGGCGCGGGCGAGATTGAGCTTCTGCCGCTGCACCCCCGTCAGGCGCTTACCGCCGGAGCCGACGTCAAATTCGAGCCCGATCGACAACACGTCGTCATAGAGATCGAGCGCATCGAACAGTTCACCCATGATGAGGCGGATGCGGTCGGAGGCGTCAGCCTGCTGATAGGCGATGCGGCCGAAGAGCACATTGTCCATCAGGCTCGCGGAGGCCGTGAAGCGGCTGATATCATAACGCTCGATCAGCTCGGCGAGATCGTCGGGGATGTTCTGGTGGAACTGCTTGCGGGCGCTGACGATCTTGTCCATCAGCGCCTGGGTCAAGAGACCGAAGCGATGCCGAGGTTCGATATAGGCGAAGCTCAGGCGGATGATGCTTGCCCGGTCTTCCGGCGTCGCATCCTCGAAGCGCTTGCCCTGCAGCTTCTGCAGCAGCGCCTGATAGGTCGGAATGTCATCCGCCGTCATGAAGGTGAGCTGCTGGAAGAAGGGATGGTCCGGCGGCAGATCGTGGAAAAGTTCCACCGCGTTCTCGGCGATTTCCAGGCCCATGGCATAGAGATCGGTGCTGAGCCCGGTATCGCGGAAGAGTTGTTGGAAATAGGGATGGCCGGCGAGCCGGCGGTTGTTCATCAGCGGCCGCTTCATCGTGCCGAAGAGTAGGTTTTCGCCGACGGTCGCCTGTGTGTTGTAAGCGTCGAAATCGAAGGGCACGACGATGGCGTCGAGGTTTTCCCCGGCAAGACGCTCGCGCAATGACGTCCGAAGCTTGACGATTTGGCTGCCGAGGGCAGTATGAACCTCGGTATTGACGGTGGAGCGCAGCGCCAGATCCAGAATGTCCTGCGACATCATGACGGCGTCGAGCACCGGCCGGATCGCCTTCAGCAGGTCTTCAGGCCCTTTTGCGCCGGCAGCATCATAGTCGACCCAGTCGCTGTTGAGATCGAGGGTCGGATTGCCGGCCTTCTGCGATTCCGCCACATGCCATTTATATTCCTGCGCAGCCTTGCCGTCATATTCGGGCTCTTTCATCGGAGCATGCTTGAGGCCGTAGACCAGATTATCACGCAGCGTGCCGTGGAAGAAATAGCTTTCGGCGGACGCATAGGAGATGCGCCGGCCAGTGATTGATTCCGGCAGATCCAGCAGGTCCTGTCCGTCGATGGTGATGCGGCCGGAATCCGGCCAGACGAGACGGCCGAGCGCTTCGGCGAAGGCTTCAGCGCCGCTGCCGTTCGGCCCGACGATCGCAACCGTCTCGTTCGGTCTGATCTCGACCGAGACGTGGTCGACGAGGCGGGCGCCGCTGTCGTCACTGACAGAGAGGTTTGTGACGACGAAGGCACTCGTCAGCGGCGCGACCGGCGCCGTTGCAAGCTCCTGGATGCGGCTGTCGATCAGCGGCTCGACATTGAACTGCTCGTAGACCTGCGCATATTTGACCTGCACGTCCTGGCGCATCTGGTCCCAGTCGATCAGTTCCTTCAACGGGCCGGGCAGGTCCTTGTAGGCGGAAATGACGGCGACGAGCTGACCGATGTCGAGCCGGCCCTGCAGAGCCAGATAGCCGCCGATCGCGTAGAAGAGGAAGGGCGTGACCTGGGCGAGGAAGTTGTTGATGAACTTGACCAGGAACTTCCACTGATAAAGATCGTAGCGGATCGAGAAGATGCGGCCGAGGCGGGTCGCTATATCGGCGCGCTCGAAGTTGGAGGTGTCGTTGCCGTGGATCGTGCCGATGCCGTCAACGATCTCCCCCACGCGCCCCGAAAGTTCACGCGCGGTCAGTTGCCGCTGACGGCCGAGTTCCAAGAGACGCTTGCGCATGCGGGGAATGACGATCGCCTGCACGCCGACGATGCCCGCCGCGATCATGCCGAGCCAGAAATTCTGGATGATGATGAAGGCAAGCGCGGTGATCGCCTGGCCGCCGAGCAGGGCGGGCGAGACGAAGGCGTCGCCCGTGAAGCCGCCCATCGGCTCCACCTCGTCCTTGATCATGGTGGCGATTTCGGCCGATTTCACCCGCTTGAAATGGGCGGGCGGGAAGCGCAGCACGCGATCAATAAGCTCGAAGCGGATACGGCGCAGCATGCGTTCGCCGAGCCGGCCCTTATAGGTATTGATATAGAACTTGAAGAGGCCGTTCAGCACCACCAGCGCCAGGAAGACGAGGCTCAGTGCCATCAGCATCTGGAAGCGGTTGAGCTCCAGGCCCTTGAAGAATTCGACATGACCAATCAGCGGGATGTCGTAGGCGATGTGCATGAAGGTCTGTCGTGCACCCGGCCCTTCGAAGCCGTCACCCTGAATAGGTCCGTTAACGATCTGCTTCGGCAGGTCGAAGGACAGGAAGTAGGGCACCATGGAAGCTGCGACGACCAGCAGAATCCAGAGCTGCTGCAGCCGCGTGTTCTTCCAGATGTAGCGCGCGAGGCTTTTTTCCATGGCTAACCGTCAGACTGTGGGAAAAGTCCGGACAGCGATCCTGCTGCTGGGAAAGGGGGAATCTCCGAGTACAGGACCATGCAGTCAGACCGCCGATATCGCAACGAAAACAAGGCGGAGCGGACTGATGTCGAAACGCCGATTCTCGCCGGAAATTTTCTTATATCACATGAATTTTAGAATAGGCGAGGGTTTCAGCCGATCATTGAACGAATGATGGCGGCACTTTTTGCGGCTCCGTCGAGATCGAGGGAAATGGCCTGACGCAGTGGGGCGGCAAGTGCCCGTTCGATTGCTGTTTTGACATCGTCGAGGGTCAGCCCCTGCTCCGGCAGGATCTCGGCAAGGCCGAGCGCCTGCAGCCGTTCGGCGCGCACGGTCTGTTCCGTCTCACCCGCCGCCACGAAGGGGATGAGGATCGAGCGGCATTGGGTGCGCAGGAGATCACCAACCGTATTGTAACCGGCCTGCGAGATCGAGACTTTGGCGCCGCGCAGCAGCGAGGGGAAATCCTTGCGGAACCGTACCAGCGTGACGTTGGCAGGTGCATCTTCCGACAATGCGGAAAAATCGGCAGCGGGAAGGTTGGGGCCGGTAATCAGCAGCCAGCGAAGACCGCTAGGCAGGAGTGCGGCCGCACCGCGTGCGGCGCGGATCAGCTCCAGCCCGACGGCGCCGCCACCGGCCGAAGCGATGATGTCGAATGTCTCGGATGGTTCGGGCGCGGGTGAGGGAGCAACGAGACCGGTATAGCGCAGCCGGTCGGCGATCTCAGCTGTCAGCGGGAAAGTATCTTCCAGGCGCACGAAGTCAGGATCGCCATGGACGAGCACGGCGTCGAAATGCTCCTTGATGAGCTTGACAGTTTCCTCGTCGCGACCGGGCTTGCGGTTTTCCTGCAGGATGTCGCGCACGGAACTTACAAGCTTCGGGCGTGGGCTGGCCTTTTCGATCGCCTCGAGCAACGGCAACAGTTCGAAGCGCATCTGCCGGCGTCCGAAAGGAAAAGCCTCGGTGATGACAACGTCAGGCTTTTCCTCGTCGAACGCTTTGAGAAGCAGGTCGCGGCGATTGGAGAGGAATTCTTCGTCGACTGGCCGCCCATCAGCATTAGCAAGGCCGGAAAAGCCGACATTGCTGGCGACGACCGGCGGCAATTCCACCGTTCTGACACCCTCGCCCGGAAAGCCCGGCACGGGTAGGCCGCCGGTAACGACCGTTACCTCGAAACCGTCCTTCACCAATGCATTGGCGATACGGCTCGCACGCGCAATATGGCCGATGCCGAGCAGATGCTGGACATAAAAGAAGATGCGGGGGGCCGTCATGACGCCTTCTGCCATTCTGCCTCGAACAGGCCACTCAACTGCCGGATGCTGGAGTGATAATCGAAATGCCCGCGCACGCGCTCCTCGGCCGCGTCGCCCAGCCGCTTGCGCAGGTCGGGATCGCGGATCGCCGTCTCGAGTGCTTTTGCAAGCGCTGCCGGATCTTCAGGCGGCACGACCAGACCGTTCTCACCGTCGCTCAGCAGTTCCGGTACGCCTGAGACATTGGTGGAGAGACAGACGAGCCGTTGACTGGAGGCTTCGACCAACACATTGGGCAGTCCGTCGCGGTCGCCATTGGCGGCGATGCGGCAGGCGAGCGTGAAGAGATCGGCGCGGCGATAATGGTCAAGCACATCTTCCTGCGCCAGCGCGCCTTTCCAGGTGATACGTTCGGCAAGGCCGAGTTCAGCCGCAAGTTTCTTCAGCTTGGAAAGCTCCTCGCCGCCGCCGATATGGTCCATGCGCCAATTCAGTTCTTTCGGTAGCAGGGCAAGGGCGCGCAACAGTACGTCATAACCCTTCTTTTCCACTGCGCGGCCGACGCTGAGGATGAAGGCGGGGTCGGCGGGATCGCTGCCGTTACGGTTCGAGCGCTCGCCTGCGAAATGGCCGAAGCGGGCAAGGTCCAGGCCGTGATAGCTCAGATGTATCGCATCTTTGCGGCCGGTCAGCGCTTTCATATGCTCGTAGCCGCTGCGGGTGCAGGTCACGGCCCAGCGGGCGCTTCCAAGCTTCTGGCCGAGGTCCCAGTCGGGCGAGGTCCAGATATCCTTGGCATGGGCCGAGCAGGTCCAGGGTGTACCTGTCAGAATGCTTGCATATTCCGTTACGGAAGCCGGCGTGTGGATGAAATGGGCATGCAGCCATTCGCCGTTATCAGGCCATTCGCGCGCCAGTACCAGGGCCTGGCCGAGCCGGCGGAAACGGTTGCGGGAGATATCGCGCGGCAGATCGGCGAAGAAACGCTTCATCAGCGCACCGAAGCCTGGTTTAGAAAACCCGGCGAAAAGGCCCTTCAGCACACGGATCGGCTCTTCGTGCAGATATTCCGGCAGATAGACGACGCGCGCCTTGATCTCGTCATGGACAGGATGACGCTTCTTGTCGGTCGGCCGGCGCATGGAAATCAGCGTCAGGTCGAAGCCGGCCTTCTCGAGGCCGAGCAATTCCTGGGCGATGAAGGTTTCCGAAAGGCGGGGATAGCCTTTCAGCACAACGAGAATCTTGCGGCGTGGCGGCAAAGGATGGCTCTTTATTCTGCGCCGACGAGGGAAAGGTGGCGTCCGCGGCTGTCCAGCCATTCGCCCACGGTGCGGGAAATATGATCCAGCCCTTCGAGGTGCATGTTGCAGCCGCTCTTCGACGGCGGCAGCCGCGAGGGCAGGCGCTTCAGCGTCTGCGCCATGACGGAGGGGTCGGCCGACTGCTCAGGCAGCAGCATGTCGATGAGACCGAGCTCGCTGGCGCGGCGGGCGCGTAGAAGTTGCTCCTCGCGCGGGGCGACACGCGGCACGATGAGCGCTGGCTTGTCGAAGGAGAGGATCTCGCAATAAGTATTATAGCCACCCATGGCGACGACGGCGGTCGCCCCGTCGATCAGCTCTTCCATATGATTGTCGAACTCGATTACCTCGATATAGGGGATCTTCTCGCCTTTTTTGACCAGCTTTGCACGTTCGGCGGCCGGCATGTAGGGGCCGAGCACGACAAGCGCCTTCTGGGTCAGCGTCTCGTCGGCCTCATAGGCATTCATCACGTCGTGAACGAGATCGGACCCGTCACCGCCGCCGCCGGTCGTCACCAGAATATAGTCATCCTTACGGGCATTCAGCGAGTTCTTGCCCTTGGAGACGCTACGCTGCAGGAAACCGACGAAATCCATCTTGCGGCGAACCCCCGGGGGCACGTCGAGGCCGACAAGCGGATCGTAGAAATCCGGCGGCCCATAGACCCAGATGCTGTCGTAATACTGGTCGATCTTCTGCATGACGCTGTTTCTCTTCCACTCGGCTTCAAGCAGATGTGGTGCGTCCATGATCTCGCGCAAACCAAGCACCAGAGTGGTGCCGCGCGACTTCAGATAGGCAAGCGTTTCCTCAATCTCGCCCTTCAGGCCCATCGGCTCCTTGTCGACGATGAAGATATCGGGCTGGAAGGTTTCGGCGGTGTGACGAATGCTCGATTCGCGCATCTTCAGCGTGTCCTGAAGATCGATATGGCTGGCGAGCGACGTATATTCACCGTTGCGAAGCTTGATGACGCTCGGGATCTTCACGAAATCGACTCGGGCGCGGTAATCGAACGCGCCGGCAATCGTCGCGCCCGAGATGATCAGGATGTTCAGGCCGCGATAATCCTCGACGAGGGCATGAGCGATCGTGCGGCAACGGCGCAAGTGGCCGAGACCGAATGTATCGTGGCTGTACATGAGGATGCGCGCATCTTCGAGGCGTCTGGCCATGTGGGTGCCCTCTGAGGTGGACGACATACTTCTACCACCCCCGTAAATCGGAGGCCACGAGGCGGCGGACGCGAAGCACCCCGCCGAACTCGACGTTATTTGTAGGGATCTGCCGCATCGCGCAAGCCATCTCCCAGAAAATTGAACGCCAAAATCACCAGCACCACCGGAACGATCGGGAACAACAGCCATGGGTAGAAGGCGATAACGCTTACGCTCTTGGCCTCCGTCAGCAGGATGCCCCAGCTGGTGATGGGCGGCCGCAGGCCAAGGCCGAGGAAGGAAAGCGCCGTCTCACCGAGGATCATACCCGGGATGGAAATCGTGGCGGATGCGATGAGATGCGACATGAAACCGGGCACGAGATGGCGGCCGATGACACGGGGGGTGCTGGCACCCATGAGCTGGGCCGCCTGGACATAATCTTCCTCACGTAGCGCCAGAAGCTTGGAACGCACGGCGCGGGCGAGACCTGTCCAGTCGATGATGCCGAGAATGACGGTGATACCGAAATAGATGACGATCGGGCTCCATGTCACCGGCATGATGGCGGCAAGCGCCATCCAGAGCGGCAGCGAGGGTAGTGATTGCAGCACTTCGATCAGGCGCTGCACGATGAGATCGAAGACGCCGCCCCAATAACCGGCAAGGCCGCCGATGACGATGCCGAGTACAAAGCTGATGGAAATACCGATCAGCCCGATGGTGAGCGAGATGCGCGCGCCATAAAGGATGCGCGAAAGCACGTCACGGCCAAGACGGTCGGTGCCGAGCAGGAACATCTGCCCGCCGATTGCCGGACAAACGAGATGATAATTGGAAGCGACAAGTCCCCAGAACTTGTAGCCATCACCACGGCAGAAGAAGCGGATCGGCTGGATGTCCTTCTGATTGTCGGTATAGAGACGGTGCAGGGTGTCGATATCGAGCGTCATCTGCCGGCCATAGACGAAGGGGCCGACGAAATTGCCCTGGCTGTCGAAAAGACGGACGCGCTGAGGCGGCGAATGGATAAAGTCGACGTTGCGGGTATGCAGCCCGTAAGGCGCCAGGAACTCGACGATCAGGATCATCAGGTAGACGGCGGCAAGGAAAATGCCGGATGCAAGCGCCAGCTTGTGGCGCTTGAACTTCCACCACATGAGCTGCTTCTGCGAGGCGAGGTGGATACGCGACTGGGCTGACGTCATCGTCTCCGTTGCGATCGGATCGAACGGGGCGGTCGAAACATAATGCGGCAGCGGCGCACCGGGTGCGGGTAGGGGCGACATTATTTGGTGCTCCTGCCTTGCAGACGGATGCGGGGATCGAGGAAGCCGAGCGCGATATCGGAAATCAGCACGCCGATGACGTTCAGGAAAGCGAGGAACATCAGGAACGAACCGGCAAGATACATGTCCTGGCTCTGCAACGCCTTGATCAGCATCGGCCCGGTCGTCTCCAGGGACAGCACGATGGCGACGATCTCGGCGCCTGATATGATCGACGGCAGGATCGAGCCAATATCGGCAACGAAGAAGTTGAGCGCCATGCGCAGCGGATATTTGATAAGGGCGCGTATCGGATGCAGGCCCTTAGCGCGCGCCGTCGTCACATATTGCTTCTGCATCTCGTCGAGCAGATTGGCGCGAAGGCGGCGGATCATGCCGGCTGTGCCGGCCGTTCCGACAATGACGACGGGGATCCAGAGGTGAGCAAGGATCGACCTCGCCTTCTCCCAACTCATCGGCTGGTTCAGATATTGCTGGTCCATTAGATGGCCGATGGAGAGCCCGAACCAGACATTGGCGAAATACATCAGGATCAGCGCCAGCATGAAGTTCGGGATGGCGATGCCGAGCAAGCCGAGGAAGGTCAACCCGTAATCGCCCCAGCTATATTGATGGGTCGCCGAATAGATGCCGATCGGGAAGGCGATCAGCCAGGTGAGAAGGATGGTTGAGAAGGAGACGAGGATCGTCAGCCACAGGCGGTCGCCCACAACGTCGGAAACCGGCAGCTGATATTCGAAGGAATAGCCGAAATCGCCGTGCAGCATGCCCCCGACCCAGAAGAAGTAACGCACGATCTCCGGTTGGTCGAAGCCGTATTGGTGGCGCAGCTCCTCGATTTCCTGCAGGTTTGCGGTCTCGCCCTGGGCGCGCAGTTCGGCGATCTGGCTTTCGAAGAAGTCACCGGGCGGCAGTTCGATGATGACGAAGACCAGCGCCGATATCACGAGCAGGGTCGGCACCATGGCGGCGATACGCCAGAGGATATAGCGGATCATCGCTCAGGCCTCCTTGAACCAGAAGGTGTCCGGCATGTAGACGCCGAGGAAGGAGGTTGGATCGAAGCCGTAGAGCGCGTGCTCCGGCACGTTCTGCATTTTGGCGGATCTGAGGATCGGCTGCAGCGTGCTGTTGATGAGGCCGATCGAAAAGACCTGCTGGGTATAGAGGGAGAGCATCTTGTGCCAGATAACCTCACGCTCTTCCGTCGTGGCACTTGCGCCCCACTGGTTCAGGAGATCCACAAGCTCGGCCGCCTCCGGCAGATCGGGCGCCTTGCCCTCCTGACCGGCCGAAAGATAGTACATGCCCCAGAGCGGCCATTGAAGCTGGTCATCCAGCGTAGGGGCTAGTCCATAGGGAGACATGTCGGCGGTCGGCACGCCGTTATCCAGCCCGTACCAGATCGACATCATGATCGAGCCGCTCATGGCGCGATTGCGGAAGACGTCGCGCTGCGAGGTGCGGGTGAAGAGCGCCAGACCAATATTGGCCCAGTGATCGTGCACGAGTTCCAGAACGTCCGTGTCGAGATTGCTCTCGCCGGCTGTCTCGACGGTGATCTCGGCGCGGCGTCCATCAGGCAGCAGGCGGATGCCATCGCTGTCGCGCTTGTTGAGGCCGAGTTCGTCGAGCAGCCTGTTGGCGGTGTCAGGGTCGAAATTCACATAGGCATCGGCATATTCCTGCTTGAAGAGCGGGCTTTCGGGCAGCACCGTATCGGCACTCGCCTTGCCGAGACCGTAGAAGGCCACCATGTTGATCTCATGCCGGTTGATCGCCAGTGACAAGGCACGGCGGAAACGCACGTCGCGGAAGAGCGTGCGCCAGGCTTCGTCGGCGACGTTGAGGTTCGGCAACAGTGTGATGCGCGAGCCGCGCGCCATCTTCCAGAGATTGACCTTCACCGGGAAGCGCTTTTCCGCCTCTTTCAGGAAGGTGTAGTCGTTGAAGTCGATGCCAGTCGCCTGCAAGTCGGATTCGCCCGCACCCGCCTTGGCAGCGATGATCGAGGAGGACGAGACGTTGAGAATGAAGCGGTCGAGATAGGGCAGCTGCATGCCGTTCTCGTCCACGCGGTGGAAGAACGGATTGCGCTCGAAGACGAACTGATCGGCCGGCGGAGCCGTGCGGTTTTTCCAGGGATCTAGCGTTGGCAGATCGGGATTGTTGGGCCGGGAAGCAAGGGCCATCTTGATGTGCAGATCCGCCCACTTCTTGGCGCGGTTCTTTTTCATCAGCTCTTCAAGCTTGTCCTTGTCCTGAAAGCCTTTGTGGAACTGTTTCAGGTAATGGCCTGGGCCAGAGATAACGAGCGGCAGAGGTCCGGCAAGCGCCGACAGGAAAACCGGGTTGGGCTTGTCCCAGGTGTAGCGCACCGTCAGCTCGTCGAGCACTTCGAAGCGCGGCAGGGAGCCGTGTGGACGCAGCTCCAGCGCACCGCCGCCGGGCGTCAGTTCCTTGTTGAGGATGACTTCTTCCCACCAGTAGCGGAAGGCTTCGGCCGTGAAGGGATGCCCGTCAGACCACTTGTGTCCGTCGCGCAGGTAAAAGGTAAAGACCGTGTCATTCTCCGAGGTGAAGTCCCGCAGGATATCGGGTTGAAACTGCAGCTTCGTGTCGTAGCCGACCAGCCGCGAATAGCCGTAGACCGTCATGTAGCGGATATCGCGTACACCGCCGATGATGGTGCGCACAGTGCCGCCATAGGTGCCGGGCACACGGCCCATGTCCTTGAGATTGACGATACGCGGCTCGGTCGGAATGCGCTCGGCCATTGGCGGCAGACTGCCGTCAGCCACCCTGGCCTTCAAAATTTCCGGCTCGGCGAGCTGCTGGGCCCGCAGTACCGAAGGCGCGATGACCGAGCCGATTAGGCCGCCGAGAAAGATACGGCGCGTCACCATCAGACCAGCTCCTTCGCATCGGCGCCCTTGCGGGCGCGCACCAGATGGCCGCCGCCGAGATCGGCATAAGCGAGTTCGGAAGCGTCATCGTGGTCCGCCCGGAAGACAGGCCCCCAATTCTGCTTATCGGCCGCTCCGTTTTCCTGCAGCGCCTTGAAGTCGAGCGGCCGGTCGAGATCCGGGAAGGGAACGGCGGCGAGCAATGACTTCGTATAGGGATGAACCGGATTGCGCAGAATGATCTCACGCGGTGCGATCTCGACGATACGGCCCTTGCACATGACGGCGATGCGGTCTGCCATGTAGTCGACGACTGCGAGATTGTGCGAGATGAACAGATAGGTCAGCCCCAATTCTTTCTGCAGATCTTTCAAAAGATTGAGGATCTGCGCCTGCACAGACACGTCGAGGGCCGAGACCGGCTCGTCGAGGATGAGAAGCTTGGGGCCAAGGGCGAGCGCGCGGGCAATGCCGATGCGCTGGCGCTGGCCGCCGGAGAAGCTGTGTGGATAGCGGTTGAGATAGCGCCGGTCGAGGCCGATCGCGCCCATAAGCGCTTCGACCTTGGCCCTGCGCTCGGCACCGTTGCCACGATCGTGGATTTCGAGTGGCTCGCTGAGGATATTGCGCACCGTCATGCGCGGCGAAAGCGAAGAAACCGGATCCTGAAACACCATCTGGATCTTGGTGCGCAGGTCCTGCAGTTCCGAACCCTTGACCGAGAGGACGTCGATGACCTCCTTGCCGTCGTTGAAGACGACCGCGCCGCTATCTGGCGTGATCGCGCGCATGAGAATCTTGCTGACGGTCGTTTTGCCGCAGCCGGATTCGCCGACGAGCCCCAGACATTCGCCGCGGCGGATATCGAAGCTGACGTCGTCGACAGCGTGCACGACCGTGGCTTCCTGGCCGCCGAAGAAGCTGCGCTTGCGTGTCTTGTAGGTCTTGGAAAGGTTGGCGACGGAAAGAAGCACGCCGGGCGCTTCCTTTTCGACCGGCTTCTTCTTGCCGATCAGCGATTCCAGGTTGACCGGAACATCCCGCAGAGCTTTCAGTCGCTCGCCCGCCTTCATGTCGAAATGCGGAACCGCGGCCATCAGGGCCTTGAGATAGGGATGTTGCGGATTGCGGAAGATTGCCTCGACCGGGCCGGCTTCCATGATCTCGCCGTGATAGATCACCACCACTTCATCGGCCATATTGGCGACGACCCCGAGATCGTGGGTGATGAGCAGCATGGCCATGCCAAGCTTGGCCTGCAGGTCGCGCAGCAGTTCAAGAATCTGGGCCTGGATCGTCACGTCGAGCGCAGTGGTCGGCTCGTCGGCAATCAGCAGCGCCGGCTTGCAGATCAGCGCCATGGCGATCATGGCGCGCTGGCGCATGCCGCCCGAAAGCTCGAACGGATACATGTCGTAGGTGCGTTTCGGATTGGAAAAGCCGACGAGGCCGAGCATTTCCTCGGTGCGCTCGCGCGCTTCCTTCTTGTCGGCGTCCGTGTGGATCAGCAAAACCTCGCTGATCTGATTGCCGACCGTATGGAGCGGTGAGAGCGACGTCATTGGCTCCTGGAAGATGGTCGCCATGCGGCGGCCGCGCAGGTCGCGCATCTCGGCGCTGTCACGCGACAGGGAGAGAATATCGGTCGCCTTGCCATCCAGCGGGTCGGTAAACAGGATACGGCCGCTCGCATGGGCCGGCGCCGGCAGGATGCCCATGATCGACTGGCTGATGACGGATTTGCCGGAGCCGCTTTCGCCGACGAGGGCGGTCACTTTCCCCGGCAGGATGCGGAGATTGGCTTCCTTTACGACACGCAGCCGGTCGCCGAAAACGGAGAAGGCGACGTCCAGGTTCTCAATACGCAACAGATCGGCTGCAGACGCCATACCAACGAAATTCCCCAGTCCTTATGTGTTCCCGTTAAGGCACACTATCGTACCGTAAACGGGGTGTCTAGTTGATGACAGACATGGGAAAACGCGGCGCATGGCGCCTGTTTTAAAAGGCACTTGATGCGAGGGTTCTCATATACGGTGCAGCGGCTAAAGCGGCTGCAATGTTCGCGCGTGATTACTGAATGAATTTTTCGATCGGCGTACGTTTTACCTGTTTCTTGTCGCGGTGAAGCATGATGACCTGTTCGGCTTCCGAAAGGCCGTTCTGAACGGATTCGCGGAAGCCTTCGTCGACATGGAGGCCGGATGCCGGCGCCCGCGGCTGCAGCACCGTCACCTTCTGGCGGATGCCGCGCAACTTTTCCTCGCCAAGGGTGATCCATTCGCCGCCGCAATAGCCGGCAAAGGCTTGGCTCGCGACGACCTCGCGGCTGTATTTCTTCGTCAGCACCTGCAGGCGCTGCACTTCGTTCACCGCAGAGCCGAAGGCGGAGAAGGTAAGGCGATCCTTCAGGCCGACATTGCCGAACATGACGTTGCCGACATGCAGGCCGATGCCGTAGCCGATCTTCGGAAGCCCCTTCGCCTCGCGATCCTTGTTCAGTTCGGCAACCCGCGCCTGCGCATGATGCACCGCAGAAAGCGCTGCCTCGCAGGCGATTTTGGACGGGTCCTTGTGGCGCCCGCAGGGATAGACGGCCAGGAAGCCGTCGCCGAGGAAGCTCAGGATTTCGCCGCCGTTGCGGTTGAAGGGCGCGGCGATCGCGTCGAAGAACTGGTTGAGCGTATCGATGTAGGCCTGCCGGCCTTCCTTCTCGGCATACATGGTCGATTCGCGCATATCCGCCATGACGAGAGCGGCACGGATCGTCTCACCGTCGCCACGGCGAACCTGGCCGTTCAACACGCGTTTGCCGGCATCGCCGCCGAGATAGGTGGTCAGCATATTGTTGGCGAGCTTGGCAAGCACCGCCATCTTGGCGGCGACCGCCAGATGGTTTTGCATGCGCAGCAGCGCGTCGATCATGTCGTCGGAAAAGCCGGCCGGGCTATCGGTCGACCAGGAGCCCATCATGCCCTGCACCGACCCGTCGCCGAAGGGTTGCACGAAGGCGAGGTAATCGGTGACCTTTTCCTGCCGGAGATCCTCGAAGATCGGAAATTCGCTCGGGCCGTCAGGCATGATGCGGCGGCGGATATGCTGCAGATTGTTGTCGAGAAGATGGAAATAAGGGCTCTGCAGGAAGCGGTCTGGCTTCTGGCCGGCCGGCATGCGGAAGCCCTCGATGGTCACGCCGCTGGAGCGCTTCCAGGTGAAGCTCAGCGCGTCGTAAAGCGGATGCAGCATCGAGAAGGTCAGGTGCACGCGCGCGAGTGGCAGGCCGGCGGCCGCAAGCCGCTCGCAGAAACCGCGCACGATGTTTTCAAGGTCGTCACCGGCCAGCGAAGAATTCGTCAGCCATTCAGCAACACGGTCCAACAAAATGGAGGATACGCTGGATTCGATCGTGCTCATTCTTGGTATTATCCTCATGGCGCACGTCCATCCCGAAAGGCAAAAACAAGCCGGACCTGCCCATTCACGATGAGCAGATCACAAAAAAATCAGGATGTACGAGCGGTATTATCGTGTCAACGATTGCCGATGACCGGCTGTGACACCCGCCGGCTTCCGACCTCCTGGAAACGGGCGAGCAATCTTTGCAAAGTGGTTCATTATCATCTGCCAAAATAGGCACGCTGAAAGTGCGAAACAATGGCATCAGGAATTTTTTTGTGCGTCCCGGTTGCCGGGATGGCGGCCCCCGAGTCATTTCGGCCACACCCGGCTAATGAAACCAGGGCGCGGCACGTAAAGGCGCTGCGAAGGGGCCGGGTTTAATTTGCCGCGATCATGCATTAGATCAGCGTTCGGATTCACTTTTCGCAAGAGGCATGGCCTTGGACGCACGCTCTTCCACCTTCGAGACGCTTTCAAAGAAGATTGAGGCCCGCACGGCGCGCGCCGGCATTATCGGCCTTGGTTATGTCGGCCTGCCGCTGGCGATGGCTGTGGCGCGCAGCGGCTTTGCCGTGACCGGCTTCGATATCGATCCGAAGAAGATCGTCGCGCTGGATGCCCGCCACTCCTATATCGATGCGGTGACGAATGAGGCGCTGACGGCCGAGATCGATGCGGGGCGTTTCTCCTCGACGACCGATTTCGCCAGCCTTTCGGATTGCGACGTGATCGTCATTTGCGTGCCGACGCCGCTCACCAAACATCGCGATCCCGATCTTTCCTTCGTGGAAGCGACGTCGCGGTCGATCGCCGCCCATCTGCGGCCGGGCCAGCTCATCGTGCTGGAATCGACAACCTATCCCGGCACGACCGATGATATCGTAAAGGTCATTCTCGAAGGGACCGGGCTGAAATCCGGCTCTGACTTCTTCGTCGGTTTCTCGCCGGAGCGCGAGGATCCCGGCAACCAGCATTACCATACCGCGACGATTCCGAAGGTCGTTGCAGGCGACGGCATGCAAGCCCTGTCGCTGATGAAATCTTTCTACGGTGCTGCCGTCTCGACCGTCGTCCCGGTCTCCTCCAATGCGACGGCGGAGGCGGTCAAGCTGACCGAAAACATCTTCCGCTCGGTCAATATCGCACTCGTCAACGAGCTGAAGACCGTCTATGCGGCAATGGGCATCGATGTCTGGGAAGTCATCGACGCTGCCAAGACCAAGCCGTTCGGTTATATGCCCTTCTATCCCGGTCCTGGTCTCGGTGGCCACTGCATTCCGATCGACCCTTTCTATCTCACCTGGAAGTCGCGTGAATACGAGCTGCCGACCCGCTTCATCGAGCTTGCCGGCGAAATCAATTCGGCGATGCCGCGCTATGTCGTCGGCAAGCTGGCCGAGGCACTGGATATTCGTGCCGGCAAGGCGCTCAGCCGCTCACGCGTCCTCGTGCTTGGCCTCGCCTACAAGAAGAACGTTGCCGATATCAGGGAAAGTCCGTCGTTGCGCCTGATTGAAATCATCGAGGGGCGCGGCGGCAAGGCGGATTATCATGACCCCTTCGTCGCGGAGATTCCGCCTACGCGCGAATATCAGGCGCTGAAGGGCCGGAAATCTATCGACCTGACGCCGGAAGCGATTTCGGGATACGACGCGGTTCTCATCGCGACCGATCACGACGTGGTCGATTATGCGGCTCTTTCGAAGAGCGCCAAACTGATTGTCGATACCCGAAACGTCTTCAGCCGGCTCGGCCTTACGGCCGATCATGTCATCAAGGCGTAACGAGCACGCCAGAAAGCTGCTTGCCGGTGATCTGGCTGGCGGCGACGGCATAACCGCCGGCAGCACCATCGATGAAATGCATGTGGTCGCGCGACAGCGGCGTCGGTACGAAGCAGGTCATCAGTGCTGATGACTGGCGGTGCAGGCCGTAGCGCGCCACACCCTTTTCCTGGGCCTGCTTCAACAGCATCTCGATGCGGGCTAAGTGGGCGGCGTCGACGTCGATGGTCATCTTCAACCCATCGTCGAATTTGCGGAAATCCGAATTGCCCGAGACGTCCTTCTTGTAGCGGCGCGCGTTGAAATGGGCGAAGGTGATGCCGAATTTGTGCAGGAAAACGGTCAGGCCGATCTGCAGGAGAATGAAGAGCTTTTGCCGCAGGCGTTTACCCTCAGGTGCGGTGGCATTCACCTCTCGATTGATGCCCTTCATCGAGAAAGCAAGTTCCGGCCCGTCTTCCGGTACCGGATGCCCACTACGGTTCTGTTCGGCTGTGATGGAAACGATGCCGGCAACGAGAGCCTGAAATTCCGGGCCGGGACCGTCCTCGCCGGGCACGGCGATGATCGAGACGATCTCGCCATTGTGTGCCTCGATCGGGCTCCAGCGACAGGAGAGGCCGGCCAGATCCGGCCGGGTGCCAGGTGCGGCCTTTTCGACGCCGTAGCGGCCCATCTTCATGTTCTTCTCGGCCCAACTCGTGCCGCCGCCTGAGAACATCGCATAGGTGACATAGGGGCTGGCCGAATAGCGGGCGACGCGCACATCAAGGCCTTCGGCGCGGATATCGGCGATCGGCACGATGGCGATGCGCAGATCGAGGTCAAGATCCTCGTTCACCCAGACCTGTGTCGCAGCGAGCGCCTCGCGCGCCGCCGTCTCGTGCGATCCGGGCAAGGCGATCAGCGCGCCGTCGCCGCCGAAAACGAAGGGATAGTCGCCCTTGCCGACGGCATTCAGCACCGCGGAAATGACGCTGGCGCCAGCCATGTTGACGTCCTTATAGCGCCCGCCAACGATTGCCATTGTCGAGCCGACGATGTCGGCCATTGCCAGCACCCACCCTTCGGGCAGCGGCTGGTAATTGCTTTCGTCGGTCACACCTTCGAAATCGGTGAAGACCGGCACGTTGGCGAAGAATGCGTCGTTGGACATCTCGTTCATGAGGCCGAGTTTATCACAGACCCGTGTTGCCGCTGCAACGGCAATTTGCGTTTCCGGCAATCGACTTACACTGCATCGATATGGTAGCACCACTGACATATTTTATGACGGACAGGACAAGATGAGCCGCCTCGACAGCTTCATTCGCCGATTGACGGCTCAACGCGATATTCTCAATGCCATCATCGATCTGGTGGAAGAGGTGGAGGGGCCGGTGCTCGAATTCGGTCTCGGCAATGGCCGCACTTACGATCATTTGCGCGAGCATTTTCCCGACCGCCGCATCATCGCCTTCGATTGGGAAATACGCTCCTATTCCGCCTCCACGCCGCTGGCCGAGAATATGGTAACGGGCAATATCCGCGACACCGGCCAGGCATTCCTCGGGGTCAATGCCGCGCTCGCCCATGCCGATATCGGTACCGGCCATGACGAGGTCGATGCCGTTACGCTGACCTGGCTCCCGCAATTGATGGCTGGCGTGCTTACCCATCAAGGCATCGCCGTCAGCGGCCTGCCGCTCGAACATCCCGAGCTTTTGCCCCTGCCTCTGCCTGGCGGCATCAAGGAAGGGCGCTATTTTCTCTACCGCAGGCAATAATCCGGGCTTATGAAGCGCAGGAATAGGGCGTAGCCGAGAGCGCGGCAAATTTTGCCTCGAAGTCGGCCGCGATTTCGTCCAGCGTCACGCTGCCCAATCGCCGCAGGAGCAGGGCCTGTGCCTCCTTCATCGCATCCTCGAGAGCGGCATTCACGGCCTGTTCCACAAGGCATTTCGGCTGATCGTCGGCTGGGCCGATGGCGAAAAGATGCGGTTCGCCGATGGCGCGGTAGACATCGAGCAAGGTGACTTCCGACAACGGACGCACCAGCGTCCAGCCCCCGCCATGCCCCTTTTCGGAACGGACATAGCCCTGCTCGCGAAGGCCGGCCATGGTGCGACGGACGACGACGGGATTGGTGTTCAGCATCTTTGCAATCATTTCGGAGGTCGCCGAATGCTCATGCCGATCCATGTGGATCAGCACGTGCAGCATGCGTGAAAGGCGGCTGTCATTGCGCATGAGATTCTATTCCTGTCGATCGAATGGCCATTATCACAAGCAGATCGTAACAAGACAAGTAACATGATGCTTGACTGTTGTGCTTCATGTAACTTATGTTGCTTCATGATTAGGGCGGCGTCAAACGAGGGTTTCATGTCATTCGAGGTCATCGTCATCGGCGGAAATTTCGCTGGCCTGTCCGCGGCCATGCAGCTTGCCCGGGCACGGCGCCGCGTTCTGCTGATCGATGCAGGCGCGCCGCGCAATCGGTTTTCGCAGGCGTCACATGGTTTCCTGGGCCAGGACGGCCAGACGCCGGCAGCGATCATGCGGGAGGGAAAGCGGCAGCTGTCGCTATATCCGACCGTCAGCATTCGCGACGGGGAAGTTGTTCAGGCGCGTGCCGATGGCGACGAATTCGTCATCGACATCAAGGGCGGTGGCGAAGAAAGGGCCGCGCGCATCGTCCTGGCAACCGGCATAAGCGACACGCTGCCCGAGATCTCCGGCCTGCGTGACCGATGGGGCCGCTCCGTGCTGCACTGCCCCTATTGCCACGGTTATGAGGTGAGCGGCGGCAAGCTCGGCGTCCTCGCAAACCATCCGCATTCGGCACATGCAGCCATGCTGATTCCCGACTGGGGAGAGACAACCTATTTCACCCAAGCGCTGTTCGAGCCCGACGAAGAGCAACTCGTAAGGCTGACCGCTCGCGGCGTACGGATCGAACGCAGCCCTGTCGTGGAATTATTGGGCGACAATCCCAAGGTTGAGGCCGTTCGCCTCGCCGATGGTCGGGTCGTGCGGCTGGACGCTGTGTTCGTCGCTCCGAAAACGGCGATGGCGAGCCCGATTGCAGCACAACTCGGCTGTGTCTTCGACGACGGCCTGTTCGGCCCGCTCATCCGGACCGGCGATAACAAGGAAACCACCGTCAAGGGTGTCTTTGCCGCCGGCGATGCGGCAAGCGCCATGCATAACGCGACGCTTGCTTCCGCCTCAGGCGTGCTCGCCGGTGTGCATTGCCATCAATCGCTGGCGATGCAGTCCGCCCGATAGTTCTTCTTCGGTCTAAGGCAGGAACAGCACGTCATATTGATCGAATTCGCCCGGCAGATCACCGACTTTCATCTCCTTCTCGCCGTCCTCGAAGATCACGAGGCAATCCTCGTAGAAGCCGGCGAGCGTGCGAATGAAGGTTTTCGTGCCCTCCTGGCCATAAAAGAGAGGCGTGAATTCCATATAGAGCGGCGCGCGGCGGGCGAGCAACGGCAGCATCGAGCGGCAGGCAACCGGCTCGTAACCCTCGATATCCATCCAGACGAGGCCAATGCCAGTCTGGTCGATGCCGAGTCCGTCGAGGATGCCGGCCACGGGCCGCACCGGAACGCTGATCTTCTGGTCGCTGGCGCTTTGGCGGATGGCGCTGCTCTTGCCGTGATTGGCACTGTTCAAAAAGAAGTCGATCTCGCCTTCACCTTCGCCGGCGGCGCAGTTGACGAGGTGCACCGTGTCGATAAGACCGTTCTGGCGGATATTCTGTTCCAGAAGGCGGAAATTGCGCGGATCTGGCTCGACGCTGACGATCCCCGCAAATGCCCGGGCGAGCGCAAAGTAGACTGTCTGCGTGCCGATATTGCCGCCGATCTCCAGAAGCATGCTGTCCTTCTTCAGCAGACCGCGCTCGCGCAGGATCACGAGCAACCGGTCGACGGCCTCGCGTTCGAAATGGCCCTTCCGGAAGACCTTGCGGCCGATATAGTCGGCGGGCGAAAAACTCATCAGGTGATCGCCGGCATCGACCGTCATGGAGGTCACGCGCGGCCCGATATTCTCGATCAGCAGCCGGCGGCCGGTGCGGGTATCAAAGAAACGTGTGGCCAGCGCATTGCGCGCCTTACGCAAACGGCGCTTCCAATATTTGCCAGTAAGCCATGTTTGGCCGGACATTATTGTGTTTCCTTGAGCGGTTCGGCGGCTTTCTCTCTCGGAATGACGTAGACTTTCAAGGGGAGCGCCCGACCGCGCACATTGATTTCGCAGCTTTCGATCGTTTCCGGATCAATGCCGGCACGCATGGCGACCGGCTCGGAAATGACGATCGCAGCATTAAGCTCCTTGGCTGCCGTCTCCAGGCGGCTTGCGACATTGACCGTATCGCCAACGGCCGTCAGGCTGCGCACCCGCCCATAGCCCATCGTGCCAACGACTGCCGGGCCGGCGTGGATGCCAATTACGATCTGCAACGGCAAAGGCAGTTCGTCGGAAAGTTCGGCGGCGAGCTTCTCTACATCTGCAACAATCGCTGTTGCGGCTGCCATAGCCTGCCGGCAGGCTTCCTCAGGCGTGGTGTTGAGGCCGAAGAGTGCCATGGCGCCGTCGCCGATGAATTTGTCGAGCCGTCCGCCGGCCTGTTCCACCGCCTTGCCGACGATTCCGAAATAACGGTTCAGCAGGAAAACGACGTCGAAGGGCAGGCGGGTTTCGGTCAGCGTCGTGAAATGGCGCATGTCGCAGAAGAGCACGGCGATCTCGCGCTCGCGGCCGGGGCTGGTTTCCTGGCTGTTGGCGGGAAGGGCAGCCTCTGTCTGCGGGACGAGCAGCGGCGCGACGGTCAAGTCCTTATCCGGGCGGAGCTGACAGGCGAGGCGTACATCGGGTGCCGCATTGATGCGCTTCAGCGTCGTCTGCTCCAGCTTGTCGGGCGGCGGCAGGGTCCAATAATCGCCGAGGATCTGCACGCGGCAAGTGGAACACTGGCCCTTGCCGCCGCAGACCGAATAGTGCGGCAGGCCACCAAGCCTGCTTGCCTCCAGCACGGTGAAGCCGCGGGGTACACGTACCGTCTCGCCAGCGGGATAATGGACCGCGACCTGGTTTGCCCGCTCTTTCAGCCTGCGGCGTGCCCGCGCCAGGATGACGAGGGCGAGTGCTGCGGAGAAGCTGCCGTAGAGCCCGGCGCGGATCATCGCGACTTTCTCGCGCGCCTCAGGATCGTTGTAATAGCGGGTATTGATCGTTTCTTCGTAGTGGCCGGATTCTGACTCTATGTAGGAAGGATCGGACAGCGTGCGACCCATCTCGACGAAACCGAGCAGTGCCAGCACCGGCAGGAGTATGGCGATGGCCAGAAGCAGCGATGAGGAATTGTCGTACCAGGGCCGATAGCGCAGCCAAAAATGGATGCCGATGCAGCCATGGATCCAGACGGCAAGCAGCGCAAATGTCTGGCGCACGCCGTTATCAGGCGCGTTGATCCAGAGCGTACGAACGATCGTCTCGTAATTGTCGGTATAGCTGTAGAGCGCATGGACGATGCGTGTGCCGATGACATGGTCGATAAGCAGCAGCGGGATCAGAAGGCCGAGAACGATCTGTGCCATCTCGTTCTTCGGCATAACGAGGCTGCGGCGCATGTAGAGCCCACGCAGCACCAGCGTCATATGGACGAGGACCGAGCCGTAGAAGAGGAGGGTGCCCAGCGGATTGCGCCAGATCGCTAGAAATAGCCGGCGCGCATCATCGGCCGCCGTCAGCGAAATGAGCCCCAACGCATGGTTCGACATATGCAGGATGATGAAGACGAACATCACAAGGCCGGAACCGAGCCTGGCCTTCCTGATCGTGCGCTCCGAAAAAATCCCTGTGGCCCAGACCGTCGTCATCAATTCCTGTTCTTGAAGCTCAAATCGCAAATGCACTAGAGAAGACGAAAAAGGGCGGAATTATCGTCTCGTCTAATCACGATCGCTTCGGTATGCCTGTCTGTATCGGTCAAGGATAGTGACAATAGCGGAAATTTTCGCTTACGGCGCGAGCGCCGATTGGAAACACACTGTCATACGCGGAGTGTCGCGATGCGGATTGCCTTATACGCGCCGATGAAGTCGCCGCACCATCCGGTGCCCTCAGGCGACCGGTTGATGGCGAGGCTGTTGATGCGGGCGCTGGAAATGGCCGGGCATTCGGTCGAGGTCGTCTCCGAGTTTCGCATCCATGCCGGCACGCCGGAAGCGGCGGCTGAAGCGCTGGCGAGGGCCGAAGAGGAGCTTGAGCGGCTTCGGCGCAAATGGCGGGAGGAGCCGAAGCCGGAGCTCTGGTTCTGCTATCATCCCTACTACAAATCCCCCGATCTTTTCGGACCAGCGATCGCGGCGGAATTCTCGGTTCCCTACGTTACGGCGGAAGCCTCATATTCGCGTAAACGCGACGGAATGGGGTGGGCCTTGCTCCAGAAACGGGTGGGTGAGGCGATCCGCCATGCGGCGGTCAATATCGCCTTTACCGAACGCGACCGGAAAGGATTGGAAGATGTCTTTCCCGAAGCGCGGATTGCCCGAGTAAAGCCGTTCATCGACACAGCGCTTTTCGAGACGGTAACGCCTGCTCCCGATCCGCAACGCTTGGTGAGCGTCGCCATGATGAGGGCCGGGGACAAGATGGAGAGCTACAAGATGCTCGCTGCGGCACTGCGCATGATCGAGGATCGGCCCTGGACGCTCGGCATCATTGGCGACGGTCCATTAAGGGCTGAGGTGGAGGCGCTGTTTGCGGATTTTGCCCCCGGTCGTATCGACTGGCTCGGCCAGAGGGAGCCGGAAGAGATAGCCGAACTGCTTTCGAAGAGTGGCATCTATGTGTGGCCAGGCTGCGGCGAAGCCTATGGACTTGCCTATCTCGAAGCGCAGGCGGCGGGTCTTCCTGTCGTGGCGCAGAAGATCGCCGGCGTGCCTGCCGTGGTGGAGGCCGATATGACCGGGCTACTGACGCCTGATGGCGATATGCAAGCCTATGCGCGGGCCATTGCCGCACTGCTGGATGATCGAGGGCGCCGTGATGTTATGGCATCCGCTGCCCGCCGTTTCGTCCTCGACGAGCGTTCGCTTGCCGGCGCGTCGAAAGAACTGGATTTGATCCTACGCAATCATGCAGGAGCAGCATATGATCGATAGCAATATCCTCGAGCCGTTGTATCGGGAGCTGGAGCGCTGGCGCAACGCCGGCCGCGTGGCGCGGCTCTGGCTGCGGGATGACGATGCAATCGAGCCGACGGCGCCGCTGGAGCGACTGCTCGCCGAGACGAAAAACTACGGCATCCCCGTCACGCTTGCGGTCATTCCGGCCCTTACCGGCGCACCGCTCGCTCAGCGGCTTGCGGACGAGGCGCATGTCAGCGTGGCGGTTCACGGCTGGGCGCATCACAATCATGCCGGACCTGACGACAAGAAGCAGGAACTCGGCGGATCACGGTTGGAAGAGACCATTCTCGGCGAGCTCTATGAAGGCTTCCTGAAGCTGAAGGATCTCTACCCGACACGCTTTCTGACGATGCTGGTTCCGCCCTGGAACCGGATTGACAAGGGCCTCATTCCCAAGCTGCCGGAGCTCGGCTTCGAATCCCTTTCGACCTATGGACGCGTCAAGGGCGAAAGCCCGCTCGCCATCGTCAACTCCCATGTCGACCTTATGGACTGGCACGGCACCCGTGGCGGCCGGCCAATGGCAGACCTGATAGGCGAACTGGTCGCGGAGCTGCAGGACAGGTTCGAGGGCAGCAGCGAGCCGATCGGCGTGCTCGGGCATCATCTGGTGCATGATGCGGCGGCCTGGGATTTCCTTGCAGAACTCTTCGAGGCGACTGCGGGCCATCCCGCAGTGGAATGGGTTTCAGCAGGCACCCTGGTGCAGGATCAGATGTCGATGACCTGATTGTCGCGGGCGGCGAAGGCGCCAGCAAAGGCAGCCTGCGCCTCGCTTTCCATGACGGCAAGTTGTTCATCGGTGCGCGACGGCGCATGATGGAACAAGGCGAAACGCTTTGCGCCTGCCATCTTTGCAAGTTCAGTGCCGTGCTGCCACGTAGAGTGGCCAAAGCCCTTGAAGCGCTGCATCTCGTCTTCGTTATAGGTGCAGTCGTAGACGACGAGATCGGCGTCCTTCATCATCTCAAGCGCCACCGGATCATGCGTGCCCGGAATGTGCTCGATGTCGTAGATCAGCGCCACGATGCGGCCCTTCCAATGGATGCGATAACCGATCGCTCCGCCCGGATGGTTCAGCATGTAGGTCTGCATTTCGACGCCTTCATGCGGGGTCAGTGTCTGGCCCGCATGGAAATCGCGGAAGTTCATCGTCGCCTGACAGATATCGGTCTTTACCGGAAACCAGGGTGGGCTGATGAACTGCTCTACCATCTCGCGCGTGCTCATCTTGCCGTCCAGATGGCCGGACCAGATGTTCACGTTGATCGATGGGTAGTAGATCGCCTTGAAGAAGGGCAGGCCGATGATGTGGTCGTAATGGCAGTGACTGAAGAAGAGGTCGACATTGTGGACTTCATCCGCAAGAAGCGAAAGGCCAGCCTCGCGCAGTCCAGAGCCTGCGTCGAAGATCATCCGGTGCTCGCCGCAGCGAATTTCTATGCAGGAGGTGTTGCCTCCATATCGGTCGAATTCCGGGCCTGATACGGGAATGCTTCCCCGAACGCCCCAAAATTTTACCTGAAACAGATCGTTACTCATTTTCCTTCAAACCAGCTTTCCCGCTTCGTCATCGTAGTCACCATCGATCCCGATGCGAAGCTGCAGAATTCCACGGGTTTGCCTATATCCCCTCGCACTCTTCTAACGGCTAGCCGAAGAAGAAGTAGATTTTCCTAAGCAATCGGCTTTTGGCTCAGAATGCAAGCCGGTATGGTTCGTTTTCTGTAAACGTTCCGGCGTGTGCGAGGTTGCGACATTTCCCGCGGGATCATGCATCTTAAATGGTTGCGCGCGACCGAAAATGCAAATCCCCTGCTTTTGGCGGTGCTGAAGCCGCGAAACGGCATGAAAACTGCGTCGAAGATGGCTAGCGGCAAAGTGGGTTGCAGGAAGGGCTGCGTCTTAATCAGGGACCCCGGCACGAAACGCCAACGTCCTCTTCTCCAGAAGATATTGTCGCAAAACTGAAATAAATCCGTCGCAAAGCTGTCATCCGGGGTGCCTAAATGTCGCCATACTTTCTTTAAAGCGACATTTGGTCTGCCCATGAACGCCCCCTCAATTCGATCGCCCTCTGCCGTTGCCGCGGCGGGTCTGGAATTGAGTTACGGGCCAACGCAGATTCTCAAAGGCATTGATTTTTCTCTGGAAAAGGGAAAGACGCTGGCATTGCTCGGCCCTTCGGGCTGCGGCAAGACCACGCTTCTCAGGCTGGTCGCAGGCCTGCTTGCGCCGACCCAGGGGGCTGTTTCGATTGCCGGCACCACCGTTGCCGACGGTGTGACCGGCGCCTTCGTCCCCCCGGAGCGGCGCGGGCTCGGCATGGTCTTCCAGGACTATGCGCTCTGGCCGCATCTGACGGTCGGCGGCAATGTTTCCTTTCCGCTCGAAATGCGCGGCGTCGGCAGGGTGGAGCGTCAGACCCGGACGATGCGGGCGCTCGAACGCGTCGGCCTTTCGGCCTATGTCGACCGACGGCCGAGTGATCTGTCCGGCGGCCAGCAGCAGCGCGTGGCGATTGCGCGCGCCATCGTCGCCGAGCCGCAGCTCATCCTTTTCGATGAACCGCTTTCCAATCTCGACCGTGAATTGCGCGAAAACATGGTGGGCGAACTCGCCGAGCTCATTGCCACACTCAGCCTGACGGCGATCTATGTGACGCACGACCATAGCGAAGCGCTGACGCTTGCCGATGAAGTCGCGGTCATGCGTGCTGGTCTGATCGAGCAGCTTGCCTCGCCGGATGAACTACTCGAGCGGCCGGCGACACCTGAGGTTGCCGACTTCCTGAGGCTTGGCTGCCTCGCCGATATCGGGCGGCGCGGACGTGCCTGGTATTTCAAGGACAGCGAAATCGTGCTGACCGAGGCTGAAGGAGTTGCCGGCAACAGCGCGCGCGTGCTGATCCCGGTCACCTGCATCTCGGCCGGTGAAGCCTCTCCCGATCGGCTAGCAGCTACCGTGCTGCGTTCGCAGTTCCGCGGCGATGGGCATCTGGCAAGCGTTTCGCTCTCCGGTCTGTCCGGCTTGGAATTGCAGGTTCTGAGCCGCGCCAAGCTGCGCGCCGGCGAAACGATCGGCCTTTCGATCGACGCTGCACAGATCCGATGGTTTCAGCAGAAAATACACCTATCCATAGAGGAGAAATTGGAACATGTTTAAGTCATTGAAGAGCATCACTTTTGGCGTCGTCGCCGCCGCCCTGATGGCTAGCGTCGCCCATGCCGACGTCACCGTTTACACCGCCGGCCCGCAGAGCCTCATCGACAAGCTGTCGGCCGGCTTCACCAAGCAGACCGGCGTCAAGGTCAATGTTTTCCAGGCAACGACCGGCAAGGTTATGGCCCGTATCGAAGCCGAAGCCGCAAACCCTGTCGTCGACGTCGTGATTTCCGCTTCCTGGGATACGGCCAACGACTTTGCCAAGCGCGGCTGGCTCGTCAACTATTCGAGCCCGAACGCTGCAAAGGTTCCGGACTTCCTGAAGTCCGAAGGCGCAGTTGCACAGGGCATCTCGGCTCTCGGCATCGTCTGGAACTCCAAGAGCGGCACGCCGAAGCCGTCCGAATGGGCTGACCTGACGAAGCCGGAATACAAGGATCTCGTCAACATTCCGGATCCGGCACAGTCCGGCTCCTCCTTCGAACTGACCGCCGCTCTCGGCGGCCAGGACGACTGGAAGCTCTTCAAGGGTCTGCAGGCCAATGGCGCCATCATCGCCGGGGCAAATGCCGATGCCCTGAACCCGGTTCTGCAGGGTGCAAAGGCCGTCGTCTTCGGCGCTGTCGACTACATCGCTCTCGCTGCCCAGAAGAAGGGCGAGAGCATTGAAGTCGTGTTCCCGAAGTCGGGTACCGTAATCGCGCCGCGTCCGGCCATGATCATGAAGTCGTCCAAGAACCAGGACGACGCCAAGAAGTTCATCGACTACATGCTGTCTGACGAAGGTCAGGCTCTTGTTGCCGGTGAAATGCTGATGCCGTCGCGCACCGACGTTGCCGCCAGCCGTCCGCTGATCAGCGACCTGATGCTCCTGAAGTACGACACGGCTGCCGTCTACGGCAAGCGCAAGGAAACGCTGAAGACCTTCGCCGATCTCTACGGCGCCAAGTAAGGTCCAGACAATGAGAGGAAACGGCATCGGCGGTACGGCTCCGGCCGCCTGGCTGGCAACAGCGGGTCTTGTTCTCGTCGTCGCCGTTCCCTTCATCGCGGTGGTGCTGCAAGGCATCTTTCCCGAACTCGGACAGGGCTCGTTCGCGAGCCCTTTTTCCTCACTTTATGCGACGCTTGCCGATAGTTCGCTCATCCGCATGGGTGGCAACACCATCCTGCTCGGCGCTTGCGTGGTGCTCGCTTCGGCGCTGGTCGCCGTGCCGCTCGGCGTCTTCCGCGCACTCTACAGAATTCCCTTCGCGCCTCTCTGGGACGTGCTGCTGCTCGTGCCCTTCATGATCCCGCCCTATATCGCCACACTTGGCTGGATCATGACGCTGCAGCCACGCGGTTATCTGCAGCAACTTGCAGGCTTCAATCTGGCGCCCTTCCTGTTTTCAATCTTCGGCATGACGCTGGTTATGGCCTTCAACACCTTTCCGGTCGTCTATTTCGCCGTGTCGCGCACGGTCGAGGCCGTCGGCGCACGTTATGCCGATGTCGGCCGCGTCTTCGGCGCCTCACCGGCGCGCGCCTTCTGGCGCATCACGCTGCCGCTGTCGGCGCCCGGCCTGACGGCGAGCCTGATGCTGGTCTTTGCCGCCGCGATCGAGGAATACGGCACGCCGGCAGCGCTTGGGCGCCGTGCCGGCTTCCAGGTGCTGGTGACAGGCATCGACCTGCGGGTCACCGACTGGCCGATCGATCTGCCGGGCGCGGCCATCCTGTCGCTGGTACTGGTCGCCATGTCGCTCGTCACCTTCCTGCTGCAGCGCTGGATCCTGGCGCGGCGCTCCTACCAGACGGTCGGCGGCAAGCCGACGGCAAAGGACAAGCGCCCGCTTGGCACGCTGAAGCTACCCGTCATGATGGCCTTTAGCGTCGTGGCGTTTCTCGCGACCGGCGTACCGCTGCTGGCAATCCTTGCGACCGCGCTAGCGCGAACGATCTCCGGCGGCCTTGCTCTCGACAATGTCAGCCTCGACAATTTCATGGCGGTCTTCGGCAACAGCGCTGGCGCGGTGACGGCGCTGATCAACAGTTTCTCGCTGGGTATCGGCACGGCGCTGATCACGGGACTGATCGGCGTTACGGCCGCCTATACTGTCGTGAAGACGAAAATCTCCGGTCGCATGGCGATCGATGTCATGACGATCCTGCCGAATGCGCTGCCAGGTATCGTCGTAGCCGTCGGTCTCATCCTCGCCTGGAACATGCCGGGCCTGCCTTTCACGCCCTACAATACCGGCCTCATCCTGCTGCTTGCCTATTGCTGCATCCTGCTGCCGCAGCCGGTGCGTTATACAACGGCGGCTTTTCAGCAGATCGGCGACAATCTGGAGGCGGCTGCCCGCGTCTGCGGTGCCAGCAGCCTTACGGTCTTCCACCGTATCCTGCTGCCTCTCGTCTTTCCGAGTCTTGCCTCCTCAATGTTGCTCGTCTTCGCGCTTGCCTCGCGTGAGCTCGTCGCCTCCGTCGTCGTCGCACCTGTCGGCATGCAGACGATCGCGACCTTCATTTGGCGTCAGTTCGAGCAGGGCTCGATCGGCCTTGGTATGGCGATGGCCTTCATCGCCATCTGCATCACAACATTGCTGCCGCTGATTCTGATGGGGCTGATGCGGCGTGGCAATATGGTTGCGGATTGAGGCATACTCAAAATTGAGATGTTCTTGTTTCTCGCGGAAATTGCTGAGATAATTTCCTTGAGCAACGTTTGGAGTGAACATGGCTCCAGTCACTGCAATCCTTATAGGCCTCGTGGTCGTTTCCATCTCGATCGTCGCATTTGCCGCATTCTTGTCTTGGAACCCTATCTGGTGGGCGCGCCTTCGTTTTCCAGGGCGTTCTGTTCGTAGCCAAGCCGAGGGCGGTCTAGAAATGAGTTTTGGGTTCGCTGATGGAGATGATGGCGGTGGCGACGGAGGAGGCGATTAAGCTCAGAGCGACGTCGTAATCCCACCGTCGACCATCAGCATATGACCATTGACGAAGGACGAAGCGTCCGACGCCAGGAAGACAGCCGCACCCACCAACTCCTTGACATCGCCCCAGCGGCCGGCCGGCGTGCGGGCCTCAAGCCATGCGGAAAATTTCGGATCATCGACAAGCGCCTGGTTGAGCGGCGTCTTGAAATAGCCGGGTGCAATGGCATTGACCTGCAAACCGTGTTTTGCCCAGTCCGTTGCCATACCACGGGTGAGATTGCGCACAGCGCCCTTGGTCGCCGTATAGGGCGCGATGTTCGGACGAGCGAGTTCAGCCTGTACCGAGGCGATGTTGATGATCTTGCCGCGGCCGCGGCCGATCATCGCCCGCGCGACCGGCTGACTGACATAGAAGATGCTGGAAACGTTGGTGCGGAAAAGTTCGTCCCACTTTTCGACCGGAAACTCCTCCAGCGGCGTACGGAACTGCATGCCGGCATTGTTGATCAGGATATCGATCGGACCGATCTCCGCCTCGATATAGGCGATCGCCGACCGGCAGGCGTTGGCATCCGCTACATCGAAGGCGGCGCTGACGGCGTGCCCTTTCTGCTCCCGGATTGTTTCGGCAGCCGCCTCCGCCTTCTGGGCGTTTCGGCCATTGATGATGACGGAGGCACCATGCTCGGCAAGGCCGAGCGCCAATGCATAGCCGATGCCCTGGCTGGAGCCTGTTACGAGCGCACGGCGGCCGGAAAGATCGAAGAGCGGAAAGGTCACGGGATCACTCCTGAAATCAACGCCCCTGCATAGCCGGTTTTACCGACTGAGTGCAAAGGCGATCAGTTGGTCCCTAGACGCTTGATATTGCCAACGAGTTCCGTGGCGAGCCGCAGCGAAGCGGCGGTCGCCATGACCATCTGCGGCAAGACAAGCCATTCCAGCATCCAGGCGGCCCCCGAGCGCTCCTGTTCATGGACGAGCGAATGGTGGATGGCTGAAAGCTGCGTGGCGTTGAAGCGGGCAAGCGCGACCAATGTTTCGGCGGCAACCGGGTTCTGCTTGTGGGCCATCGCCGAGGAGGTGCCGCCGCCGGCAAGCTCGATCTCGCCTCCGGCTTCGGCGAGCAGCGCGATGTCCTGTCCAAATTTTCCGAGGCTGCCCGAGATCAATGAGTAGAGATTGGCGAGATCGGCAATATGGGCGCGCCGGCTCTGCCATTGCGGCTCATCAGTCAATCCCAGTTCCTGCGCCAGCGAGGCGCGCACGGCGGATGCTTCGGGTCCGAGTTTTTCGAGCGTGCCGGCAGCACCGCCGAACTGAACGGGGAAGGTCTGCTCCGTCAGCCGGTCTCGATAAGTCTCCAACGGCAGACGCCAGGCGCCTATGCGATCGGCAGCGGTGATAGGGATCGCGGCCTGCATGCGCGTATGGCCCATCAGGCGGTTGTTGCCAAGTTGGCGCTCGAGTGTGGCAAGTCCGGTGACCACAGAATGCAGGCGTGCGCCAAAGAGGAAGGTGACGGATTTCAGCCGCAGTATGAGGCTGGTGTCGATGACATCCTGGCTGGTCGCCCCAAAATGGACGTGCTTTGCAGCCTCTTCCCCTGCTGCCTTCCGAAGCTGCCGAACCAGATCGGGAATGACGACGCCATCCCGGGCGGTCGCGGCTTTCAGGCTTTCCATGTCGGGGGTGAAACCTGCACAGGTCTGGCCAACCGCCCGTGCGGCTTCAGCCGGAATGACGCCGTGTGTGGCCTCGGCACGAGCAAGCGCTGCCTCGAAAGACAGCATTGCCCGGATATCCGCCTCGGCGGAAAAATACGAGGATATTTCGCTGTCGCCGAGCAGGCCGGAGAGGAAGGGATGATCGAAAGGGGAAGTGGTCATTCGGACTCTCGTTTCATAACCGCCCGTCTGGCCTGTCGCGCCATCAAGCTCAAGGACAAGTTAGGGCAGCACGACGCTACCTGCCCGGCACATTGTGGACAAGTAGCGTCTGCGTGCAGGTCAGATGTCGAGAAACACCGTTTCCTTCGGCCCTTGCAGATAGATGTCGAAGGTCAGGTTTGCGCCGTCGCGGGTGGCGATCAGCGTGGGCACACGATCACGGTGCTCGATGCGCCCCAGGATCGGATCGGCGGCGTTGGCTTCCTGCTCTTCCGGGAAATACATGCGTGTATGCAGGCCGATATTGATGCCGCGGGCAACGATCCAAAAGGTGATGTGCGGCGCCATCTTGCGCCCGTCCTTGAACGGCACCTTGCCGGGCTTGATGGTCTCAAAGCTGTAGACGCCGTCTTCGGCGCGGGTAGGGCAGCGGCCCCAGCCGGTGAAGTTCGGGTCGGCTGTGCCACGCATTTCCGAGGGACTGTTATAGAGGCCGGCGCTGTCGGCCTGCCAGATCTCGATGACGGCGTCGCGAACCAGCGCGCTAGCGCCGTCGAAGATGCGGCCGCTGACGGTGATACGCTCGCCGAGCGTCTTGTCATTGACCATCTGCGTGCCGAGATCGGTGTCATAGACGCCGGTAATGTCGCAGAAATTCGGCGTCAGGCCGATATGCACATAGGGGCCGGCGGTCTGGGACGGGGTTTCCTTGAGGTAGCCGAGTTCCTGCATGTCAGTTTCCCTCCGGCTTGTTTTCGAACATGGTCGAGCGTCGGCCGCGCAACACAATGTCGAACTTGTAGGCGCGGCTATCCATCGGGATCGTATTGCCCCAGTCGAGCGGCGCGATAAGCTGCTCAATCGCTGCCTTGTCCGGGATAGAGCCGACGATGGGACATTTCCAGATCATCGGATCGCCCTCGAAATACATCTGGGTGATCAGGCGCTGCGAGAAGCCGTGCCCGAAGATCGAGAAATGGATATGGGCCGGGCGCCAGTCGTTGACGCCGTTTGGCCAGGGATACGCGCCGGGCCGCACGGTGCGGAAGAAATAGCGGCCTTCCTCATCGGTGATGAAGCGGCCGCAGCCGCCGAAATTCCGGTCGATGGCGGCGAGATAGGTTTCCTTCTTGTGGCGGTAGCGGCCGCCGGCATTGGCCTGCCAGAATTCCACGAGAACGCCAGCCTGCGGCCGGCCGCGCTCGTCGAGCACACGGCCGTGGACGATGATGCGTTCGCCGATGGCGCTCTCGCCGGGCCGGGCGAAATTATGGATCAGGTCGTTATCCATCTCGCCGATCATCGAATGGCCGAAGACCGGGCCGGTGATTTCCGAGATCGTGCCGTCTAGCGACAGCAGCGCGCGCTGCGGCGAGCGCAGAACGGACGTCTTGTAGCCTGGCGCATAGGCCGGCGGATGCCAGGCGCGGTCACGGGCGAAGAAGGCCCCGGTTTCTGGCTTGCGGTTCGGTAAGTCGGACATTCTCTCCCCCTCAGGCCGCGTTGCCGGCGCCCATCTGCTCGAAAACCTGCTTTGCGATCTTGATCGCATGATTGGCCGCCGGCACACCGGCATAGATTGCCACATGCAGCAGCGCCTCGCGAATATCCTCCCGGGAGGCGCCGGTATTGGCGGTGGCGCGCACATGCATTGCCACCTCGTCATCCTGACCGAGCGCGGCAAGCAGTGCGATTGTAATCATCGAGCGCTCGCGTTTCGTCAGCTCCGGCCGGGACCAGACATGGCCCCAGGCAGCCTCGGTGATCAGTTCCTGGAACGGCCTGTCGAACTCGGTCGAGGCCGCCTGGGCGCGATCGACATGCGCATCGCCGAGAACGGAGCGGCGGGTTACCATGCCCTGGTGATAGCGTTCGGACGCGGTGTCGCTCATGGGCTCTTTTCTCCAACGGATGAGAGGAAGGCGCGGATGATCGCCGTCAGCGCTTCCGGCTGCTCGACAGGCGGAATATGAGCGCAGTCCTTGATGATTTCATAGCGCGCGTCGGGGATCAGTTTTGCCGTTGAGAGCGCCAGATCGGGCGGCGTCGAGCCGTCCTGATCACCGACTACGCAGATGGTCGGCACTTTGATCTTGCGCGCGGCTTCGGTAAAATCGGCGTCGCGGATCGCCGCGCAGGTGGCGACATAACCTTCTACCGGCTGGCGGATCAGCATGTTGCAGTAGCCGGCATAGGCTGTGTTTTCCGGTCGGCGGAAGGCTGGTGTGAACCAGCGCTCCATCACCATGTCCACAATGCTGGCGATGCCATTCTTCTCGACGGCGGCGATGCGGTTGTTCCAGCTTTCGACCGTGCCAATCTTGTGGGCGGTGTCGCAGAGGATCAGCGCCTTCACCAGATCCGGGCGGCGCTGGTAGAGCGATTGGGCAATAAGGCCGCCGACCGAGAGACCACAGATGACCGCATCCTTGACCGAGAGAAGGTCGAGCAGGCCGGCAAGATCGGTGGCATGATCCTCCATGGCGTAGGGCACCTGGCCGACATCGGAGAGGCCGTGGCCGCGCATGTCATAGAGAATGATGGCGAAGTCGCCGGCAAGACGGACAATCACATCCCGCCAGATTCGGAAATCCGTGCCGAGCGAATTGGCAAAGACGATAACCGGCCTGTCAGCCGGAGCCCCGATGAGCTGGTAGTGGATCGTTACATCGTTGATACTGGCAAACTGCACTTTAAATCTCCTCCACACCCAATTTGGCGAGTTGATCCGGTTAAGTAAAATGATATTTTCTAGCTTTCCAATAACTCATGGGTTATGAAAGCAATGATCGATAGCCGCATCAAGTTTCGCCATCTGCAGGCCTTTGTCGAGGTGGCGCGGCAGAAAAGCGTGATGAAGGCGGCCGAGCTTTTGCATGTCAGCCAGCCGGCGGTAACCAAGACGATCCGTGAGCTGGAACAGGCGCTCGGTGTCGGCGTTTTCGAGCGCGATGGCCGCGGCATCCGGATCACGCGCTACGGCGAGGTCTTCCTGCGCCATGCGGGTGCTGCGCTGACGGCGCTGCGGCAGGGGCTTGATTCCGTCTCCCAGGAGCAGTTCGGCGATGCTCCGCCGATCCGCATCGGCGCGCTGCCAACGGTCTCGACGCGCATCATGCCACGGGCGATGGACCTGTTTTTGAAGGAAAATACCTGGAGCCGGGTGAAGATCGTCACCGGCGACAATGCCGTGCTTCTGGAGCAGCTTCGCATAGGCGATCTCGACCTCGTCGTCGGGCGTTTGGCAGGTGCGGAAAGGATGGCCGGCTTTTCCTTCGAGCATCTCTATTCCGAACAGGTCGTCTTTGCCGTGCGCGCCGGTCATCCGCTGCTTGCCCCAGGCAAATCGCTCTTCGCCGAGCTCGGCCGTTATACGCTTCTGATGCCGACCCGCGGTTCGATTATCAGGCCGGTGGTTGAGAACTTTCTGATCGCCAATGGCGTCGCCAGTCTGCCAAGCCAGATCGAAACGGTTTCCGATGCCTTTGGCCGCGCTTTCGTACGCGACAGCGACGCGATCTGGATCATTTCCAATGGTGTAGTCGCACGCGACATTGCCGATGGTGTGCTTGCCGCCCTGCCGATCGATACCACCGAGACGAAGGGGCCGGTCGGACTGACGGTGCGTACGGATTCCATTCCTTCGCTGCCGCTGTCGATCCTCACACAGACGATCCGCGAGGCAGCGCTGGAAATTTCCGGCCAGCCCGCACCTGCGCACTAACCTTCAAGACAGTCACCGCCTTTGTTCGTAGACTTGTCGCCCCTGGCTATCCAAGGAGGCGGCAGCAATGAAAACAGGCTTCATCGGTCTCGGCGTGATGGGCATGCCGATGGCACTCAATCTTGCGCGGGCAGGCACGGACCTCATCGTCTGGAATCGTTCGCCGGAAAGTGTGGAGAGGTTGCGGGCGGGCGGCGCCGAGGTGGCTGCCGATGTCGATGCGGTTTTCGGCAAGGCCCGCACTGTGATCCTGATGCTGGCGACAGAGGCAGTGATTGACACTGTTCTCCAGCGGGGCACGCCTGACTTTGCCGCACGGGTCGCCGGGCATGTCGTGATCCATATGGGAACGACGGCTCCAGCCTATTCGAAAGCGCTTGAAGCGGATATCCGCGCAGCAGGCGGCCGGTATGTCGAAGCGCCCGTTTCGGGCTCGCGCCGACCGGCAGAGGAGGGCCAGCTTGTGGCTATGCTTGCCGGAAAGGCTGACGTAGTCGAGGAGGTTCGTCCGCTGCTGACGCCCATGTGCCGGGAGATGGTCGTCTGCGGTGCAGTGCCGAATGCGCTGTTGATGAAGCTCGCCGTCAACATCTTTCTCATCACGTCGGTCACGGGCTTGGCGGAAGCGGCCCATTTTGCCGGCAGGCAGGGGCTGGACATGGGGATTTTCAGGGCCGTCGTCGATGCCGGCCAGATGGCGAGCGGCATATCACGCATCAAGAGCGGCAAGCTCGTGGAGCGGGATTTCTCAGTGCAGGCGGCGATCTCTGACGTACTAAAGAACAACAGGCTTGTCGCTGAAGCGGCGCGGCAGGCGGGCATCGCCTCGCCGCTGCTCGATACCTGCCATGCGCTCTATGCCGAAACCGAAAACCTGGGTTTCGGGCGCGAGGATATGGCGGCCGTCATCCGCGCGCTTGAAGCACGAACCGAGGCAATCAGTCGGCCTTTCGGGGATTGACGCCACGCCGCTCTGGCATTTGGCGTCATGCTGACGCAATCTTGCCTGTGCAGAGAGCAGCTTTTGAAGTTGGACGGTTGAATGCGCGTCTTGCTGGCGGAAGATGAACCGGAAATGGCCGCCGTGCTAGTGGCGGCGCTCCGCAACAACAATATCATCACGGACCACGTTTCCACCATCGAGGCGGCTGAGGAGGCCGTGCGGCTGAACAGCTACGATGCCCTGCTGCTTGACCGCAGTCTGCCTGACGGCGACGGGCTGGAGCTGATCGCCGACGCGCGCCGCATCCAGCCGGCTGTCCCGGTTATCATGCTGACGGCGCGCGGTGATCTGAAGGACCGGATCGAAGGCCTTGATCTCGGCGCCGACGACTATCTCGCCAAACCCTTTGCCGTCGAGGAGCTGATGGCGCGCCTGAGGGCCATTTTGCGCCGTCCGGGCAATATCGAGATCGAAAGCCTGTGCCTCGGCCGGCTGCATTTCGACCTGCGCAACCGCGAGGCGCGTGTCGGCGAGACGGCACTCGAACTGCCTCGCCGCGAATTGCTGGTGCTAGAAGCGCTGATGCGCCGGGCCGGCCGCACGGTGGAGCGTTCCAGTCTCGAGGAAGCAGTCTACGGCATGGATGACGAGATCCAGTCCAATGCCCTCGACGCGCATGTTTCGCGCGTGCGCCGCAAGCTCGATGCGGCGTGCGCGGGGGTCGAGATCCATACGATCCGTGGCGTCGGTTACCTGATCCGGCAGGCCCGGCCATGAAGAAAATGAAGTTCTATTCGCTGAAATGGAGGCTGATCCGCCGGCTGGTGGCGCTGCAGGCCGCGACCCTGGTGCTGATCGCGATCGCCTTTGCCTTCGTCTTCTGGATTTCAGGCATGAGTGGCATCTTCGCACCCGATGAACATGCAATCGATGCGGTGACGGAATCGATTGCCTGGAACGCCGACGGTTCGATGCGTATCATCAACACCGACGATTTGGGTTATCAGCGCGACAAGGCGGCCGACTTCTGGTTTCTGGTGCGCGATCAGCAGGGCCGCATGGTCAGCGAAGGCAATGTGCCGGCGCAATATCTCGCCATCGCTGCGTCGGGTACCGATATCGCGGAAGCCCGTTTCAATGGGGACGAGGACAATCCCGCGACGATTGCCGCACGCCTGCAGAAAATAAAGACGGATCACGGCGATCTGCTTGTCATTGTCGGCCGACAGGGCAGCCTTTCGGCCGGCAAACTGCTGGTCGTCTTCATGGCAATCGCCTCCGGCATAGTGCTGCCGGTGATTTTGCTGACAGGCCTCATAACACTGGCGGTCACACCCTTCGTGGCGCGAGGTATCCACCGCGGATTGAGCGAGGTGGCGCAGGCAGCACAAGGCATCGACGGGACGACACGCGGCTACCGCCTGCCGCTCGAAAACGTGCCGGAAGAAGTCGCGCCGCTGGTGATCGCCATGAACGAGACGCTGCAGCGTCTCGACGACGATCACAACAAACAGCGGCGCTTCATGCTGGCTGCCGCTCATGAGCTGCGCACGCCGATCGCCATCCTGCAGAACCGGCTGGAAACCATGCCGCCGACTGAGGCGACCAACCGGCTGCTGGAAGATGTCGCGCGCCTTTCGACGCTGGCCCAGCAGTTGCTCGACCTGCAGCGGCTTAATCAGGATCCGGTGCCAGATTGCTCCATCGACCTTGCGACCATAGCGCGGCGGCAGGCCGCCGAGCTTGCACCGCTGATCATCGCCGCCGGCTATCAGGCGAATTTCGAGTTGCGTTCGATGCCGGAGCGCATCCTCGGCGATGAGACGGCGCTGGAACGGGCGATTGCCAATCTGGTGCAGAACGCCATCCAGCATGGCGGCAGGAGCGGTACGATTACCATCGCCGTCGAACGCCCCGCACAAATTTCCGTCAGCGATGAAGGCCCCGGTATCGCGCCTGAGGACCGGGAGCGGATCTTCGAGCCCTTCCAGCGTGCGAACGGTCGCAGCCAGGGCATCGGGCTTGGCCTCCATCTCGTGCGCGAGATCGTCAAGCTGCACCACGGGCGCGTATGGGTGTCGAATGCGGAGAGCGGTGGGGCAAGCTTCAACATGAGCTTCGAGCCGACGGTCCAGACTGCATGAATCTTTCCGATGCTGCGAGTGCACGTCATGCTCGCATCATTTGAAAGGGGAATACCGTAAGCGGACAATCGATGCTGGAGACCCGAATGCAACAGCCGCCGCTGGCCGCCTTCTTTAGTGCGCTTCTCGCCGAGCCCAGGAAAATCGGCGCGATCGTGCCCTCGGGAGGGCGGCTGGCACGGCTGATGACCAGCGAAATTGAACCTTCCGCAGGCAAGGTGCTGGAGCTTGGTCCCGGCACCGGGGTTTTCACCGAGGCGCTTCTGAAACGCGGCCTGCCGGCGCGAGACCTCACACTGGTAGAACTCGAAACCCGCTTCATCGCTCCGCTGCAGCAACGGTTTCCTGACGTAACCATACTCCAGCGCGATGCGCGCGAGCTCGCCGCCTGCAAAGCGGAGCTGGGACTGCAGGCGGCAATCGTCAGCGGATTGCCCTTTCGCAATATGCCCTCGGAAATCATCCGCGCCATTGTCAGCGGCAGCTTCAGCCTGCTGGAACGTGGTGGAGCCTTCTACCAGTTCACCTACGGCCATGCCTGCTCCGTACCGCCAGAGGTGCTCAATGACTTCGGGCTGCGGGCAGAGAGGCTCGGCCGGGTGCGCCTGAATATCCCGCCCGCCAGCGTCTTTCGCATTTCGCGCCGGCCGGAGTGACGATATGGCTTTGCCGAACTTCGTGACCTGTATCCTTGCAACAGGTCTCTGTGGCGTGATGCTTGTCGCGATGCTGGAAAAACTGGTTCCGGTCGTTCCGTCCATCGGTATCTACCTGTTCTTCGGACTGACGGCAGGCTCGGAGTTTTCGGCTGTGATCCCGCTGGTCATCATCTCTGCCTTCGGTTCGATGGCCGGGTCGCTTTGCTGGTACTATCTAGCGCGCTTCTCCGGTGCCTCTCCGGGCCTTCGGTCGTTGTCGGCATGGCTGGGGCGCTTCACGGCAGCGCGCAGAGCCTCGGGCTGGTACGCAGAAAGCATGACGCGCATGGCGCTGGTGCAGCTCGTGCCGGCCGCGCGGGTCTATTCGGGCCTTGCTTCGTCGATGGTCTCGATCGACGCCATCCGTTTTGCGGTTGCCACATTCATCGGCTGCCTCATCTGGAACGGCGCGCTGATTTCGGCCGGCTGGATGGTCCGGCATTTTTAAAGTGTCGCGCGACATGCGTTAGCGCAGCACGGTACGCAGCGTGGCCTGGGTTTCCTTCAGCAACGGCAGGTAGCGCGCGACCATCTCAGCCGCCGGCACATGGGCGGCCGGCGCGCCGATATTGATGGCGGCGACCGTCTGGCCGCGATCGTTCTCAACAGGCACGGCGATGGAGCAGAGGCCGAGTTCCAGCTCCTGATCGATGAGGGCATAACCCTCGGCGCGGACCTTCCGGAACTCGGCCATCAATTCCCCAGGATCGGTCTTCGTGTTCGGGGTGTTCGCTTTCAGCTCGCTCCTGGAAAGCAAAGCCCGGGCTTCGGCCTCGGGCAGGGCTGCAAGCAAGACGCGACCCATCGAAGCACAATAGGCGGGAAGGCGGCTGCCAGGAGTGAGGTTGATCGACATGACACGGCGCTGCGAGGCGCGGGCGACATAGACGATGTCAGTGCCGTCGAGCACTGATGCGGATGCGCTCTGACCGGCTTTCTCGGAGAGCGCGTCAAGATGTGGCTGGATGAGCACCGGCAGCGGGGTTGCCTCCAGATAGGCATGCCCGAGCCGCAGGATCTTCGGCGTCAGAGTGAAGAACTTGCCGTCGTAGTCGGCATAACCAAGCTCGGCGAGCGTCAGCAGTGACCGACGCACCGTGGCGCGGTCGAGGCCGGTGAGCTTCGCCGCGTCGGTGATTGATAGCCGGCGATGCATTTCGCCGAAAGCCTCGATCACCTTGAGACCGCGGGCGAAGCCGCTGACGAAATCACTTTCCCGCATGGATTTGTCTGGTTTCCTCGTGATGGATCAGAAGTTAAGGTTCGCCGGATCTTTGGCCGGATCGACGATGATACGAGCTTTCGATCCCTGGCTGCCTTTGCCGGTGGCGATTGGTCAGCGCGCTGGAAGCCATTTCTTCGCAACCCGGCAGGCGACCGTATATGCGGGGTCGAAGACGTTGCCTATGTCGTAACGGATCACCTGGCCAAGCAGATGGCTGGCCGCCACCGTGGTCAGGCCGTAGTCTATAACAAGCAGGTTCAACATTTCGGTCGTCGCATGCTGCAGAGCCTGGTCTAGCGGCCTCGCATTGCCGATGGTGATGACGTCATCAGCAGTTTCAGCTCTCGGCCAGGACATTAACCTTCCCTTTTCAACCGTCAGCTGGACAGTGACTTCGAACGTCGTCTCTACGCCAGTGCCGACGATTTCGCCGTCACCCTGGACCGCATGGCAGTCGCCAAGAAAGAACAATGCTCCGGGCGCGAAGACGGGGAACCAGATCGTCGCGCCTGGACCGAGCACGCGATAATCCATATTTCCCCCATAGGCACCGCTCGTCGCCGTTGAGATGGCCTGGCCAAAGCTCGGCGCTACACCGAAACATCCGATCATCGGTGACAATGGCAGGACCAGATTTTCGATGCCGGCAACCGGCTCCTTCAGTTTCACAGTCATCGCTTGCCGGTCGATATCCCACAGCGTCTTTTCAGATCTTGGAAGGTCGCGAACGGCCTCGGGATCAATGACATTTGCCGCCAACACGCTGCGCGTGAACCCAGTGTCCCTCGTGGGTTTCATGTCCAGGATTTCGACCTTGAGGGCATCTCCGGGTCCGGCACCCTCGACGAAGACCGGCCCGTTCATGGGATTTGGACCGTGTGCCTGCCGGACGTCATTCTCGTCGTAGCCCCAAGCGTCAAGTGTGCGGGTTACGACTGTGTCGCCGCTCGCGATATTCAAAGCCGGAGGCATGGTCCCAATAACGTTGTAAAAGGCAGTTGCGACGAAATGGTGGGTCGTCATTCTATGTGTTCCGCTCGGGTGTTGGGAATGGGTGCGCAAGGTGATGTGCTGGTTCGACGAACTTACGCGTCTGTTGGGCAACCGTCGACGTGAAATATTCGGGCTTTCATGGGTGAGTGGTGAAATATGGCGCCGAGACTTCAAGATGTGAGGCAGCAGGAGATTTTGATCTTTTCGTTGCAGGCCATCGTAAGGTTGACGATCCGATGAGGAGTGCGTGAATTGAGTTCTATGCCTGGCCCGCCGCGCAGTTCGTTCCAACGGGCGGTCTACATTTGCCTTGGTCTGCTGATGGTCGGTCTTGGAATTATCGGTGCCATCCTTCCGCTCATGCCGACGACAATCTTCCTGATCCTGGCTGCGTGGTTTTTCAGCCGGTCATCCCCGCGCCTGGAGGCCTATCTGATGCGCAGTCGATTTGGCGGCTCGCTGCGCGACTGGCGCGAAAATGGCGCGATTTCCAGGAAATCCAAGATTTTAGCCTTGATGGGGATGTCGGCCGGATATGCGATATTCTTCGTTACTTCGAAGCCATCGGTTTTTATTGCGATCATCGTCGGTGCATTGATCCTGGCTTGTGCCACCTACGTCGCTTCGCGGCCAAGTTCCACCCGACGCAGCGAGCCGGATGAAAGCGGCGGCTAATCTAGGTTTACGACGAGAGGCACTTTACAACGAACGTAAACTCAAATTATACGGCGCGCTCGCTATTGCTCCCATACCCCAACATTCCCATCTGAGCGCCATGCCAAAAACTCATAAGCACAAGTTCCTGCGGGAACAATACCGACGCATGCTTGCGTCTGACCACCATATCGATCCACGCTGGCGCGACAGTTTCGACGCCTTCCTGACGGATATTGATCATCTGGCGCCAAACACCGGAAGCCGTCGAATTATTGGTCGCAGGAACCTCAAACTCGGGTTCGTACCCGGAAATGTCGAATGGCATTGGGAAAGCACGACACTGCCGGCATCGCGGGAAAACAGAGGACGCTAGGCCCGACTCACGGCACGGCTGAATGCAATCCCGCCAAATCGAGCCTCCACGCAGCTTTGGCCGTGTCTTATCCCTTTTTGAGCGTTTTCTCTTCTGCCGGTCTTGCCTCAGCCGGCCTACCAACAATCTGACGTCATTGAGAACCGGATGGCCGCCTATCCATGGAGGTGCCACGCCTTTTGCACGAGCCCAGTAGCTCGCGCGTGTTACTGTTCGTTTGTTTGTTCTCTGAGCCTCAACGCGCGCACTGTTTTTACTGAGATATTTCCAACATACATATATTTGTTTTCATCATTCTGCGCCATCTGATCTTTCCAGCAGAATCTCTCTGGGAGAGGCTGGAAGGTCAAGTGCCGTGCGCTGCTAACAATAGCGCCCAAAGGTGCAGCATCTGCCATAGGCATGATCCCAACGAAAGCAGCCGTCGCTCTTGCGAGCGACGGCTGCTGAACTAGCAACGATGGCCGTTTGATCCGGTCATGCGACAGGCCTGCGTGGGCCTGCCGCGCTACTCGAAGAAGCGCGTGCAGAATTCAGTCTGGAAGGTAACCAGTAGGTTCGATCTTGCCAAAGTAATGACCATGCTGAACTTCACCGCATCTCAACACAGACATCTTGTATTCCAATGGCTTACCTCCGGTTTCTTAATCCAACTCCGGAGGCTCAAGCGACCATTGAATCGCGCTTCGATCCGGTTCGCCGCTTCGCGCGTCATCTGCACTGTTCGTGTGGCGCAGCTAACCATTTTTAACTGGCGGTGTCAGGCTTTGGGGTGCTAACTTTTCCTCGTTGTTCAGCGATGCAGGGAGAAGGGATTGACGGAACATTCCGCCGAGAGAACCCGGCGCTCATATTCGTTTGGACCTTTTGTGCTGGTTCCCGAACAGCAATTACTTGTCGAAGGCGAAAAGCGTGTGCGGATCGGCGGTCGGGCACTGGACGTGTTGACCGCCTTGGTCGAACGCTCGGGCGAGGTTGTAGAAAAGCGTGATTTAATCTCACGGGCTTGGCCCGGTGTGACCGTGGATGACGCCAACCTCAAGGTCAACATGGGACTGCTGAGACGAGCCCTCGGAGAAAGCGCTGGTCCACCGCGGTATATCGCGACGGTCGTCGGCCGCGGCTATCGCTTCATAGCTCCGGTCGCGAGTGCAGGTGTCGCAAGCGCCGAGAACCCTGAAGGTGCCCAGTCCGAGCGTAACCATAATTTGCCTGTCGGCACGGCGAACGTGGTTGGGCGAGCGGAATTCATTGCGTCGATAACGCAAGAGCTGGATAGATCCCGCCTCGTATCCATCGTGGGCCTCGGCGGTGTAGGGAAGACTACCGTTGCAATCGCCGTGGCGGAGGGCATAGTCGGCCGATTCAGAGACGGTGTTTGGCTTGTCGATCTGGCGTCGCTGAAAGATGAAGATCGGATGCCCGACGCTATCGCAGCCTCGGTGGGCCTTGCGGCGCATTCGTCCAACAACATGGCTTCGCTGTGCGCAGGGATTCGTGATCGCGAAATGCTGCTTGTGCTCGACAATTGCGAACACATGATCGAGGCCGTCGCCCTGTGCGCCGACCGGCTGCTTTGTTGCTCGAAAGGCATCAAAGTACTGGCGACATCTCGGGAGCCGCTGGGGGTCAGAGGGGAGCGGGTTAGGCGTCTTGCCGGATTGGAGGTACCCCCGGTTTCCTCGACAAGCGCAGAGGAGGCCCTGACATATTCAGCCGTCCAGCTTTTCGTCGATCACGCCGCAGATAGAAGTGGTCTTTTTCAGCTGCAGGACCTCGATGTTCCCGTAATCGTGGAAATCTGCCGAAAGCTCGATGGCGTTGCACTTGCGATCGAACTCGCGGCGACGCGAATCGACGCATTCACTCTTCCCGAGCTGCTGGAGCGCCTCGACCACAGATTCCGCTTGCTTCAGGGACGCCGAGCCGGTCCCCCACGACACCGTTCACTCCTGTTGGCTATGGACTGGAGCTACGACCTTCTGCCTTACAGTCAACAGGCGCTGATGCAACGCCTTTCCCTGTTTTCGGCTCCATTCAGTCTCGGAGGGGCATGCGCTGTGGGCATCGGCCCCGGTATGGACGAGAATCAAGTCATTGAAGACCTTGCAAATCTTGTTGCCAAATCGTTGGTATCGGTTGAAGCGCTAGACGGTGAGATGAACTACAGGATGCTGGATTCGACCCGGGCTTATTCTCTGGAGAAGCTATCGAAAAGCGGCGACTTGCGACGGGTGAGTCATAGGCATGCGAAGTATGCTCTCGAGTTGGCCGAATTAGCGGTTGTCGAGAGTGCTTCTCTCGATTGCGCAGACTGGAGACACCGATACGCTTCAAAGATCGACGATATCAGGAATGCGCTGACATTCTCGTTTTCCGACGTCGGTGACCGCTCGATCGCAATTCGTCTAACGATAGCAGCCGTGCCATGGTGGGAAAAGCTCGCGCTTCTAGACGAGTGCCGTCTCGCCGTGAGCCGGGCACTCGACAACGACTATGCGCAGGATAGAACAAGGCGGGAAGAACTACTGCTTCAGCTCTCACTCGGGGCTGTGCAGCTCTTCGTACAGGGACCTCTGAAGGAGGTAAAACAGGCCTTCACCAAAGCACTCGAAATCGCGGAGTCGATCGGGGACATCGACCTGCAAATGGAGTGCCTCCGTGGACTGTCACAATTCGGGCTTTGGTCCGGCGACGCTCGCTCGTCCCTCAGCATAGCAGCGAGAATGCGGGAGATCGCCGACAAGGGGGAGGCCACAAGTGCCGCCAGTGCCGATGCCCAGGCCGGAAGCGCGCTTCAGTATCTCGGCGATTTAGCTAGCGCACGCGAACACCTGGAACATTTTCTGGTATCGCCGACGTCGCAGCCTACACAATCCGGTGCGACACGCTTCGAGTCAGATCAACGGACAGAAGCTCGCGGTTCGCTCGCGATGGTGCTTTGGCTTCAAGGTTATTCTGATCAGGCGCTGGAAGTGGCTCGCCGACAATTGCGGGAGGCCGAGGAATCGGGGCACGCAGTCTCACGATGCTCGGCAATTCTACTGACCTACGTCTGCATTCTGATCTACGTTGGTGATTACGATGAAACAGAGCGAATGCTCGATTTTGCAGACCAGTACACCGCGGACCATGGCTTGGTTTTGTGGCGTGCTATCGCCGAGTGCATGAGAGTAAAGTTGCATTTGGAAACGGGGCGGCCGATCGACTTGCGAGCGTACGAAAGCGCCTTGGCAGAAGTCCAGAGCGCGGGGCTGGGACTGCGCTATGCTCCCTTCGTCGCTAACTACGGCCACGTCCTGTCGCTGCTTGGGGATGCCAAAGCAGCCATTTATCGTATCGATGAAGCGATCGCTTTGTTCGGCGACAGCGGACATGACTGGGGGCTCCCCGAGATGCTCACTATGAAAGGTAACTTCCTCGTTGCCGGCGGGGGCGAAGCGGCCCAATGGGCAGCCGCGGATTGCTATAAGCAATCCATAGCCATGGCCCGTCAACACGGTTCACTGACATGGGAGTTGCGAGCCGCCACCCAGTTCGCGCAGATGTCGCTTGGCTCCGCGGAGTACCCCGTAGCAAAGGAGTTGCTGGTATCAGCATACGCAAGGTTCCAGGAAGGCTTCTGGACAGCCGACCTGCAACGAGCAAAGGCGCTGATCGGACTGCTTTAATACTGATCTTGAACCGTCTCGGGAGATCGAGCCAAAATCATCCCGGGCTAAAGCAACTCCGCTATGGGCCGAGGTCTTGATTGCGCAGCCGGTATTCAATCCCCGCGGTTCGTCCTCCAATGTCGCTCGAGCACCCTATGCCGCGGTATAATGTGCGTCACATGTGATGTGCTGATAGAGTTCAAGCATCAACTCTTATTTGCCGCGAGGATCCCGTGAAGGAAAAGCGACCAGAAGGCATCGAGCGCTACGACCATCCGGCCGGCGGCTGGGATGCGCTAAAAGCCGTAGCAAAGACCCTTGCCCATCAACAAATCGTCGCGCAGGGCACACGAACGCTGTTAAAGGCCAACCAGCCGGAGGGTTTCGATTGTCCCGGTTGCGCCTGGCCGGATCCCAAACACACCTCGTCGTTCGAATTTTGCGAGAATGGGGCCAAGGCAATCACCTGGGAGTCGACCGCCAAAAGGACGGATGCCTCTTTCTTCGAACAACATAGCGTGGCGGCGCTGTGGGAATGGACAGACCATAAGTTAGAAGACGCTGGAAGGCTTACACTTCCCTTGCACTATAACCGCGAGACCGATCACTACGAACCGATTGCTTGGGAGACCGCATTCGAATTGATCGCGGGCGAACTTAATCAGCTGGACAGCCCTCACCAGGCAGAGTTCTACACGTCCGGCAGAGCCTCGAATGAATCAGCCTTTATCTATCAGCTTTTCGTCCGCGCGTTCGGGACAAACAACTTCCCTGATTGCTCCAACATGTGCCATGAGGCTACGAGCGTTGGCCTGCCGATGTCGATCGGCGTCGGCAAAGGTACTGTGACGCTGGAGGATTTCGACCATGCCGACGCGATCTTCAGTTTCGGACATAATCCCGGTACCAATCATCCCCGGATGATGTCGACACTGCATGAAGCGTCGCGTCGAGGTGTGCCAATCATAGTGTTCAACCCGCTCAAGGAACGTGCGCTCGAGCGATTCGCAGCACCGCAAGATCCGCTTGAGATGGCTACGATGTCCTCGACGCGCATAGCGTCCGCTTATCACCAAGTCCGTGTCGGAGGTGACTTGGCAGCCTTGAAGGGGATTATGAAGGCGATTTTCGTTCGCGACGGCGAGGCGATTGCAGGGGGAGGCGAGGGCGTTTTGGATCGTGCCTTCATCGCGGAACACACGGTCGGGTTCGACGAACTCCGGGCGGACATCGAGGCAACGGACTGGGCTGATATTGAAGCGATGAGCGGGCTCACCCGCCAAGCCATCGAAGGCGCAGCCGACATCTATTTGAAGGCGAAGAACGTAATCATCTGCTATGGGATGGGGCTGACACAGCATGCCCACGGAACCGAAAACGTTCAGCAGTGTGCCAACCTGCTTATGTTACGCGGCAACATCGGTCGCGAAGGCGCTGGGATCGCCCCGATCCGGGGCCACTCCAATGTTCAGGGTGACCGCACCGTTGGGATCACAGAGATCCCGAATGAGGCACTGCTGGAGGGAATGGAGAAGGCTTTCGGCTTTAGGCCTAACGGCGAAAAGGGACACAACGCAATCGAGGCTGTCGATGCGATCGCGGAAGGGCGTTCGAAAGCGCTGATCTGCCTCGGTGGGAACCTGGCCGTCGCTATGTCTGACCCTCTCGCGACGTTTCAGGCGATGCGTAAGCTTGATCTTGCGGTGCATATTTCGACTAAGCTGAACCGATCGCATTTGCTTACAGCGCGGACATCGTTGATACTTCCCTGCTTGGGTCGAACGGATCTCGATACGCAAGACTCGGGTCCCCAGGCCGTTACCGTCGAAGATTCGATGTCGATGGTTCATGCGTCGAGGGGCTTTCTAAAGCCGCCGGCGGAGGTGTTGAAGTCGGAGCCGGCAATCATCGCCGGCATCGCCAAGGCCACACTTGGTGGGCGATATTCGATCGATTGGGATGGGCTAGTCGCCGATTACAGCCGGATCCGAGATAAAATCGAAGTCGTATTCCCCGAATTTTTCGATTTTAACAAGCGAATCCGCGTTCCGGGAGGGTTTCGTCTGGATGTGGCCGCATCGTTCCGTCGGTGGAACACCGGCACCGGTAAAGCAAACTTCCTGGTCGCCCGGGGGCTCCTTGAGGACCCCTTAATGACACGGCCAGACGCTCTCCTTCTGACGACCATCCGAAGCCACGATCAATATAACACCACCGTTTACGGAATGGACGACCGGTATCGTGGAGTATTTGGCCGACGGGACGTTCTTTTCATGAATTCGGCCGATTTAGCGGCCCTACAACTAAGCGACGGCGACCTCGTCGATATACGGTGCCTGGTTGACGCGGAGGAACGTGATCGTAAAGTGCAGCGGCTTACCGCAGTTGCCTACGACATTCCATCGGGTTCTGTCGCCGGATATTATCCTGAGTTGAACACCTTGGTGCCATTGAAACACTTCGACCGCACCTCCGGGACACCCTCCTACAAAGGAGTTCCGGTCGCCGTCGCCAAGGCGTGCTAACATCAGGCGGATGACTCCAGCGGTATTGTGCGGTATTGGTGCAAGGGGGCAGTCTCTTGCACATCAGGTCTTTGTTTGTCCGGTCTTCCCGTGAGACGTGTCCATTCGCTGCCTTCGCAAGCAGCTCTCCGTATTGCAGGAGAATTTGATGGCATCACGGCAACCGCCTGAGATGGTCACGTTCGGGCCTTTTCGCCTGCATCTCAAGCTCCGCCGTTTGTTCCGCGACGAGGAAGAGGTGCGCCTTGGCAACCGAGCAATGGAATTGCTCATCGCACTGGCGCGTAAGAAAGGAGAGGTCGTAACAAAACGAGACCTGTTCGACGCGGCATGGCCGGGCATCTTTATTGAGGATGGAAATCTCAAGGTCACAATCGCCTCGCTGAGGCGATCGCTTCGAAAGCACTCGGCTACGGGCAACTATATTAGGACATTTTCGAACCGGGGCTATTGGCTTAGCGACCAAGCCGAAGGCGTTGCGCCTGCTGGTGGTAACCTGCAGAGTATCGCGAGCACGCAGATTCCTCACTTGGGTAACGTCATTGGCCGAGCTGACGAAATCGCCGAGCTGTGCAAGACCGTCGGGGTCGGCCGGCTAACCAACATCGTCGGGGCAGGAGGCATAGGCAAAACAACGGTGGCTATTGCTGTCGCCCGGATTGTTGAGCGCGAAGAAGAGGTTTCTGTGACGTTTGTAGATCTGTCGCGGATTACAGATGAAGAATATGTCATACCTTCACTTGCGGCCGTCCTGGGCATCAATTCAGGTAGTCAAGACCGACTCGATGCTATTTCCTCAACTCTCGCCAAACGAGCAGCCCTGCTGGTGTTAGATACCTGCGAGCATGTGAGCAATGCCGTGGCGCATCTATGCGATGTTGTACTCAAGAGAACCGAGAGCGTGAGGATCCTCTGCACAAGCCGACAAGCTCTACGCACCAAGCATGAGAAAGTCGTATGGCTAGCGCCCCTGGAGGTGCCGCCGGTAAGCCTATCTCCCGCCGCTGAGGAAGTCCTGGCATATCCTGCTCCAAAGCTGCTCGTTGAACGGGCTTCGGAGGCGGGTTATTACAAGCTTACGGACAGGGACGCGGGAACAATTGCAGAGATCTGCCGGAGGCTTGACGGTCTCCCGCTTGCGATCGAACTTATCGCGCCCCGCCTCTTGGTCGAAGCGGCTGCCGATGTTCTCAGAGAACTCGACAACCGATTTGCCGGACTTACAGGTCGCGAGCTTGGGACACCTCCGCGGCAGCGGACTCTTCTCGCGACGCTGGAGTGGAGTTACGCAATGCTCACCGAAACCGAGGCGGCCGTCCTCCGTACTGCCTCGGTATTCGCGCAGCCATTCGAACCAAACGCAATACTGCGTGTGATACGTCACCACCATTTTGATCCCGCCATTGTCTTCGACGCACTTGCGGGCCTTCGCTCGAAGTCGATGCTGAGCATCGAGCACGCATCCGACGAGATACGCTATCGACTTCTGGACAGTACACGAGCATTTGCCGCCAACCTCCTGGAGATTTCAGGCGAACTTGAACAAGTTTCGGCAGCATACGCTCGATACGTTCTAGAGGTGTTCGAAAAGTCCATAACCGAGCAGGCACGACTCCCAGCCCAGCAGTGGTACGCGACATATGCCACCCGCGCAGAAGAATTGCGCAAGGCCATCACCTGGGCTCTTTATCAGAATGGTGACACGTTGCTCGGTCTGAGGCTGGTGGCTACCGGCCTTCCCTTATGGCATGAACTTTCCATGATCGAAGACGCAAGAAGGAATTGCGAAGAGGCTCTTGCAGCGTATGATCGGATATCTTGCTCAGAGCGCGCGCTCAAGCTGAAGCTCCTCCTGGGGCTGGCGGCTGTCTCTCGATTTATCTCGACTGATACTGATAAAGCCATTGCGACCTTCGAGAAAGCTATAAAGCTGTCGCGTGATGTCGGCGACAAAGAAGCTGAGTGCCAGGGGCTTGTGGCGCTAGCTAGCTATCGACTTTTGCCAGGATACCGAACGACAGCCCAGGAGACACTTGAGCAACTGAAGAACGCCGCGTTGCAAAGCGGTAACCGCCCGGCCCTGTGGGAGCACGAGACCCTTCTCGCCGAGATGGATGTTATCCAGAGCGACTACCCGGCAGTTATCGCTCGACTTGAACGGCTCCGTGAGCAAATACAGAACGCTTCCGATGGGACCGCGTCTCGCTTCGACGCCGACATTCGGATCAGGACCGAAAACACTTTGGGTGCCGCTCAATGGCTCGGCTCGCAGAGACCGGGAACCGGATTACATCGGGTGCAGACCGCAGCCCAATGGGCCTTGGACGCACATCATGGTTGGACGCTGATATACTGCTTTACTCGCGGTATTCTCTTCATTCTGAGCGAATGCCTCGACTACGCACGCGGCCGGCACTGTCTCGCAAAATTGAGGGAGGCCATCGACAGATATGACGTGCCAACCTGGACTCCAGTTGCCGACTGTTATGCGGAAGCGTTCGACGCGCTTTCCGGATCAAGAAGAGATCCTGATGCGATCATGCGGGCGTTCGATCGGCTCCGTACTGGCCTCCCTCAGCACGGCCGACACGTCTACTACGCGCTTCTGACCAGAGCGCTTCACGCGATCGGTTGCGCGACTGAAGCGGCTCGCATTCTGAACTACGTTTTCGAGATGGGCCCGCAACGCTCAATGGTACCGGAATTGCTTCGTCTCAAGGCGATCGAAGAACGTTCTGAAGGTCGGGATGACGATGCGCTTTCAACTCTGACGCGGGCTCTGTCGATCGCGGAAGAGCATGGTTCCTGGGCTTGGCGGCTACGGACCGCGACGGATCTCGCCTCCCTTCTCATGGATATGTTTCAGGCTGATGATGCGAAAACAGTGCTCGAGCCGATATACGGCCAATACCTTGATGGTTTTGACACGCCAGATCTGCAGCGTGCAAAAAGAGTGCTTGCTGATCTCAACAGCTCAGGTGGAGTGAGTACTGACGGAGTGGCGGCTTCGGGATAGCCGTTATTCCGTTTCGAAAAGCTCGCGATAGCGATTGGGCTGCGAACGAAGGTATTGCTTTGGTGCACGAACTTTACCCCCCAACTCCGCCGCAGCGTGCCATGGCCAGTTCGGATCGAATAGGATAGTTCTCGCCAAGGCTACCATGTCGGCGTCACCAGTGCCGACGATTGCTTCGGCTTGATCGTAGCCGGTTATCAAGCCAACCGCGACGACGGGAACGTCGACGGCCTTCCGCACCTCTCGAGCCAACGGGACCTGGTAGCTAGGGCCCACGGCGATCTTTTGGGCAGGATGGAGGCCTCCACTGGACACATGTATCGCGCCAGCGCCACGCTTTTCGAGTTCTTGTGCGAAAACAAGCGACTCTTCAAGCGTCAGGCCCCCCTGAACCCAGTCCGTCGCAGAGATACGCACTGAAACCGGTCTCTGATGGAATGCTGCCGTCACTGTATCGAAAACTTCTAACGGAAAGCGCATTCGGTTCTCGAGGCTCCCGCCGTATTCGTCCGTGCGTTGGTTGGCTAACGGTGACAAAAACTGGTGGAGCAAATACCCGTGTGCGGCGTGAAGTTGCACGATGTCGATGCCAAGTTTGTCGGCTCGCGCCGCGGCAGCTCCAAATGCGTCGCGAACGCGTTTCAGCCGCTCTTTATCCAAAGCGACAGGTGGCAGTTGATCAGCGTTGTACGATACCGCTGACGGACCGTATGTCTGCCAGCCGAGTCCGTCAGTTGGAGCAAACTGGCTGCCACCTTTCCAGGGAACCTCGGTCGACGCCTTCCTGCCGGCATGGCTTAGTTGAATTGCGATAGGTATGTCCGACCACCGCCGGATGCTTTCGAGGGTCAAACTCATAGCTGCGTAATTCTGATCGCTATAGAGACCGAGATCTCCGTAGGTAATCCTGCCTTCCGGGAGAACGGCAGTCGCCTCGATCGTCAGGAGCGCCGCGCCCGACAGGGAAAGCTTGCCAAGATGTATCAAGTGCCATTCGTTCATGTTCCCTTCTTCGGCGGAGTACTGACACATCGGCGCAATGATAATCCGATTGGCCAATCTGAGGCCCCTTATCTTTATGGGCGTGAAAAGCTTTGGCTTCGACATTGTTGCTGCTCCCAACACGGCTCCCTGTTGCCGTACGTTTGCCCTTATGCGCTAAGGTATCGCGATGTGTGACGGTCTAGGCGGCTGCCAGATTAGGACGGCGAGTCAACGTCATGGTGAAGATGACGAGACCGGTGAGCGTGAGGCAAAACCCCGCCCAAGCGGCGGAGAGAATGCCATAGCCGCTCGCAATCGCCAGGCCACCCGACCATGCCCCGATGGCATTGGACAGGTTGAGTGCCGCCAGATTCATCGCGCCTACAAGGGTGGGCGCTTCGGGAGCGAATTTAGTCAGTCTGACCTGGATAGTCGGTATCGCGGTGAACATTGTTGCGCCGACCAGGAAGAAACCGGCGAATAGGACGGGAAGCTTGAATCCGAAAGTGGCCAGTGTTGCGAGTACGACGACTGCTACGCCGAATCCGAGGAGAAGACCACGTGCCGGATACGCGTCGGCGAGACGACCGCCAAGAAAGTTGCCTGCAGTCATCCCGATTCCGAAAACTGTAAGTGCAATCGGGATCCATCCTGCTTCCAGCATGGCGACATCCGTGATTAACGGTCCTACGAAAGTGTAGATTGCAAATATGCTCGCAACGCCGAGAGCGGCTACAAGCATGGTCATCCAAACTGTTCCCTTACGCAGAGCGCTAAGCTCCTGCATGACGGAGCTCCCGTTAAGAGCGTCAGTTTTCGGCACGAACGCCATTAGCGCCAGGAACGATAGCGCGCCGAGGCACGACACCGTAACGTAGGTGTTTCGCCAGCCGATGGTCTGGCCGAGGAACGTCGCGAGTGGGGAGCCGACGATGGTCGCCACGGTCAGTCCCATCATCACCAAAGCAAAGGCCTTGCCGGTATGGCCAGGGCCGTAGACATAGGTAGCTACAACGGCTCCTGCCCCGAAATAGGCACCCTGGGGCATGCCGCTGATGAAACGAGCGAGTACGAACATCTCCAAGTTGGCCGCCAACGCCGACAGGATATTCCCCAATACGAACTGCGCCATGAGCACGAGAAGCAGGGTGCGACGGTTTATTCGTGCAGCCGCTAGCGTGACAAGCGGAGCGCCGATGACCACTCCGAAAGCGTAGGCAGTCACGGCGTTCGTCGCAGTAGGAATGCTTATCCCCAGACTTTCGGAAAACAGTTGGAGGATACCCATGCTGGCGAATTCGGAGGTGCCAATGCAGAAACTGCCCAAAGCCAGCGACAGCAGTATCAGGCGGCATCGCCCGCGCTCCACGGGATCGGAGGAATGAACGTTCACCGCGGCGCATTGAGCGTGATAGGCTTTGTCGAGCATCGGTCGCATCCTTAATGGGGTGGGAAAAGTGTTTGGGACCCGTCATGTAACTGGATGCGTTATCTTCACGCCGGATATCGATCGAGTGTAATTAAGCGTTGTAAAATGCAGTGAATCTCATGCTCATACGTCAATCACGTCGACGGCTGTCACGGTATAAACGGATCGATCCGCGAGTTCGCTGATCTTGCCCACGTAGTTTTGAAAATGAAGAGTTTCACGATGAGAGGAGTTGGCCTCCGCGTCGATATACATCTCGTCGAGGATAAAACGGCTCGGCTCCGCGGCGTCTCGCCAAAGATCATAGCGCAAGTTACCTTTCTCCGCCCGCGAAGGCGCAGCCATGCCTCTTAGCAAATCCTCCAATTCTACTTCTTTCCCGTATTTTGCCGTGAGAACCGCGTAAACCTTGATCCTAGTCATATGGTGTCCTCTGATCCAACCGCCTGCCAATTACGAATGAGACGGTTACTAAATGGATAGATTATCCGGTTGACTTGAGAGGCGTGCGTAAAACACCGTAAAAAAGCGTTAAACAGAGAAGTCGTTTCCCCGCAGGGAAAGTTCCGAACGCTTGGCATTTAGTTCTCGCTTCGGTAGCAGCTACCGCTATTTACCTGTTTTTACCCCCCGCCTTTCTGACATCCTATAGACTGCTGATAGTGAACAAGTGTGCAAGGCCTCGATCGCCACACGATTGCGGTTACACAACGGGGGTGCGTGTCGTGAACGCGGTTTTCAAATTCGGCCCTTTCAGTCTTAATCCTGTCGCACGAATACTCGTGCGAGACGGGCGCGAACTGTCTATCGGCAGCCGTGCATTCGATATTCTGGTCGCACTCGTCAACAAACAAGGCGAGATCCTTTCGAGGCGCGAACTGATGGCTTGCGCTTGGTCCGGGCTGAGCGTTGAGGACTCCAATATACGTGTTCAGATGGCCCACCTTCGCCGCAAATTGGGTTGCGGCGTCAACGGTGACCGATACATTGCCAGCATCGCGGGCAGGGGCTACAGCTTCGTGATGCCTGTCGAAACGCAACAGGAAGCATCCTCCACGCATTCCGAGAACATCTCCGATGAAGCAGCTTTCGGCGATCCCGTCGCGGTCCGACCAGAGATCAAGGTTCCGATCGCGTCTCGCTCGGACAAGTTCTTGGGTCGGGCTTCCAATCTCGAAGAACTGGAGCGCGCAGTCCAGGAGCGCCGATTAATCACGGTGGTAGGACCAGGGGGGGTCGGTAAAACCACTCTTGCCACCGTCTTGGCACGTAACCTGCGGAACTTTGACGAGATCAGGTTCGTGGATCTCAGTGTTGTCACGGATGACGCTCTGGTCGGGGCCGCTATCGCATCATCGGTCAATCCAGGCGTCCGAAGCAGTGATCCGCTTCGTGACGCGGTTGTATGGCTTTCTAAAAGGCGGAGCCTTTTGATCGTCGACAACTGTGAGCATCTCATCAATGGGGTTGCCGATGCGGTTTCGTTCGTCCTGAAACACTCACTCTCTACGCATGTGCTTGCGACGAGCATCGAGGCACTACGGGTCACTGGGGAGGCGGTGTATCTCTTGCGGCCCTTGGGAACCCCTCCCAATACGGGACGGATGACTGCGAACCACGCGCTGGCATGGCCATCAGTTGAGCTTTTCATGAGCCGAGCCGTTGACGGCGGCCACAAAGCTGCTCTCGCAGACGACGAGGCCGCAATCGTCGCTGCTATCTGCCGGCGGTTGGACGGGAATCCCCTCGCAATAGAATTGGTGGCCAGCCGCGTCGGCATTTATGGATTGGACGCAGTATTGGAGCTACTGGACAATCAGTTAACGTTCCGTTGGCGCGGCGACAGGGACGCGGCACCTCGGCACCAAACTGTTCAATCACTGCTCGACTGGAGTTACGTTCTTCTCTCGAAGCGTGCCCAAACTGTCTTAAACAGGCTATCTGTGTTCGCCAGCGAATTCACGATCGATGCGGCAACGGATGTCATTGCTGGGTCCGGCATAAGTGACGCCGATGTTTCGATGGCGATAAGCGAGTTGGTTGACAAATCCATGGTATCGTCGGGGGGGGTGGATGAGACGAGCGGCGCGCTGAAACTCAGGGAGATCGTCAGAACATACGCGGCCTTCAGATTGGTTCGCGAACCCGAGCGGCATGAAACCCAACGAAGACATGCCCTTTTTTACCTGAGAAGAATGCGAATGCGCGCCCGCGACGGCGGATCGGGCGAAAACACACTCTCGCTTCACGATTTCGACGTTGGAAATGTGCGTACTGCGCTTGAGTGGGCGTTTTCCGAAGACGGAGACGCCGAGATCGGAGCACAGACATGTTGTCTCCTGCTGGAAACCTTCCAAGATTCGATGCAGTTCGATGAGTGTAGAAGATGGTGCCAACGTGCGTTAGAGCATTTGCCGTCCAAACATCAAAACACGGAGCTGCACCTCAAGCTTCTGGAGAGTCTGACGATCGCAACGCTCTTTGGACATGGCGGCGATACGGGGGCTGCGAACTTATTCGATGTCGCACTACAGCTTAGCCGTCGCCTCAAGAACCATCGGATAGAAGCTCACCTGTTGGCGGGATTGGGAATGTACCATCTGAAGCAGGGCGACTTCCGTTCGGGCTTCAACGTTGCAGAAGCTTACGCTAACAAGGTGGACCATCACGGTAGTTCGAATGACAATATTGTAGCGGGCTGGATGCTCGGGACAATGTACCACATGCTGGGAGAGCAAGTGGAGGCTGCAGCCACCTACGAATATAGTCTAGCGCGAGCGACCGGATTTTCCCCGTCGAGGTTGGGGTATTTTGAGCACGCGCATCTTGCGCTCGCGAAGATCGCCCAAGCGCGCGTCACGTGGCTCCGAGGCTCACCACAAACAGCGTTGCATATGGCCGAAAGTGCTATCGAGGAGGCAAGAAGCCAACCGGCCGCTTTATGTTTGAGCCTGTTAATGGGCATGACCATTTTTCTGTTCAGCGGCGAGCTAGATCGAGCAGATATATTGACCGATGAACTAGCTGAGCTGACGGCGAGAAAAGGCAATCTATCTGGATACCATGAAGCTGGAATGGCCGTGCGCGGCCAACTTCTGGTCCTTCGTGGCAAAGCGGAACAGAGCATAGATCTGTTGCGAGGGAAATTGCGATCGGTGGGTTCGATCGGCTTTCAGAGTATGATATTCGGAACTCTTCGTGCCCTTGCAGAGGGACTTTCCATCGCTGGAGAGCATACTGAAGCGGTTTCGGCCATCGACACTGCATTAGGTCTGTGCGAGCGCGCTGGTGGTACCTACCTTCTGCCAGAGCTTTTACGAACGAAGGCCATGATCCTTCTTTCGTCGCCACACTCGAAGTTCGATGTGGTACATCGCCTTTTAAACGATGGCACGGCAATTGCCCGCAGAACCTCGGCGCTTGGGTGGGAGCTGCGACTCCACCTTGCCCGCATAAACGCCGACAGATCGAGGGGTCTCAAAACGACCGAAGAAGGATTCAGCAAGCTTGCGGAAGTCGTGCGGAGTTTTCAGGGCGGCTTCGAGACGGCCGACCTACGAACGGCCAATTCGCTCCTGCGACAGCGTGCAGATTCGGCGCTCGCAAGCTGAACGTGATTTCTCAAGAAATAACCAGCCTTAACTCGCGGGCGTTCGAAGCAGTCGCTAGCTTACGTGCCAAGGGCCATTCGCTGCCGCCGGATCACCTGCCTCAGCTTTGGTGTCGATGTTAAAGAAACTCTCGAAGCAGGATTGAGCCATGATCGAGATTGTTCAAGCTTATGACCGGAAACATGTCGCCGATGTTCAGGGCGACGACGCGGCGGCCTTGGAGAAGAAGCTGTCCAGAGCGTTCAAACTTTTCAAGAACCGCGGCAGCTGGCTGAAGCCCCATCAGCGTTTGGATATCTTGCATAAGCTTGCGGCGCTAATGCAAGAACGGAGGGAAAAGTTCGGCCGCCTGATCGCGCAGGAGGGAGGAAAGCCTCTAACCGACGCGCTAATCGAAACCGACAGGGCGATTGATGGGGTGCGAGCTGCTGCGGACTATCTCCGCACCAGGAGTGGGCGGGAAATTCCCATGGGGTTGACCGCGGCTAGCGACAATCGGCGTGCTTGGACGCTTCTCGAGCCGATTGGCGTGGTTGCCGCTATTTCGGCGTTTAACCACCCGTTGAATCTGGTGGTCCATCAGATCGCGCCGGCAATTGCAACTGGCTGCCCGATCATTATCAAGCCGGCCACCGCAACTTCTTTGAATTGCATCGAGTTCGTGAAGCTGGTTCATGAAGCTGGAATGCCGCAAGAATGGGTGCAGACGTTCCTGCCAGAGGAAAACGGGCTGTCGCAGGCGTTGGCAACAGACTCCCGCATCGCCTTTCTTAGTTTCATTGGATCGGCGGCGGTTGGATGGAGCCTCCGCTCCAAACTCGCGCCCGGTGCCCGCTGTGCGCTGGAGCATGGCGGCGTCGCGCCAGTTATCATCGATCGTTCGGCCGACATCGAGAAACTGATCGAGCCATTGGCGAAGGGCGGCTATTATCACGCAGGCCAAGTCTGCGTGTCTGTCCAGCGGATATACGCCCACCGATCGATAATGAATGAGTTCACAAACCTTTTTCGGGAACGCGTCGATCGGCTTGTCGTCGGGGATCCGCTATTGGCGGAGACCGAGGTTGGCCCTCTGATAAAACCAAAAGAGGTTGACCGCGTGGCGACCTGGATCGCAGAAGCCGTGACAGGCGGTGCCCAGAAATTCGGGGGGGAGCAACTATCGCAGACGACACTGAAGCCCTGCATCCTTGTTGAACCACTCAAGACCGCCAAGGTCTCGACGCACGAGGTTTTTGGTCCGCTCACATGCGTTTACGGTTTTGACAGCCTGGATGATGCGATCGCGGAGGCAAACTCTCTACCGGTTGCGTTCCAGTCGAGCATTTTCACCCAAAACCTCACGACAGCTCTGGACGCGGCCGAACGTCTTGATGCGTCCGCTGTGATGATCAACGACCACACCGCCTTCCGAACGGATTGGATGCCCTTCGCGGGCCGGCGCGAGTCCGGCTACGGTATTGGCGGTATTCCATACACCATGCACGAGATGTCGTCGGAAAAGATGGTCGTCTTCCACACCTGACGGTGCGAAATGGTCCCGCGGCCATCGCTGGATGGCCGCGGCTGCTCGGTAAGTCCAAAAGACGAACCAGCCTTACTCGGTCGAATGACCCCGCTGTGCGCGTTTTGGCCGCCACCTCTACCGGAAGAGCACACAACAAATGCGCCTAACTTCACGGCTCGTGTCATTTGTCTCGCGACGGACCTTGTGGTCTGAAGGACAAATTTATGCTGTGGCCCCCGAACAGTTGGACATCGTCGATGGGGTTCGTGCGGCAGTTTCGATCGCCTTTTTGCTAGCGGGTGCAATCTACCTTGATATGCCAGACATGGCATTCAGCGTTGTCGCCGCATTTTGGACCTGCCTTTGCGACCCGTTCGGCGGAGCCCGGTCTCGCTTCCGGGTCATGGCGAAATTTGCGATCCTGGGCGCGATCGTGTTTGCCCTCTCATCCTTCGGTGCTCACTTCGGTACTGTGTCTACTACGGCGACGCTCTTCACTCTCGTCGCATTGTGCTGTCTAGGTCGATCCTACGTGCCGGCGTTCGGCCCCGGCCCCGCCCAAGGTAGCTTCATCTCCGCAATCGCAGTTGTAATCGGTCTGTCGACACCGCGTCCATTCGAGGGAGCGCTCCAACTTGGAGGTTACTTCCTCCTCGGATCGGCAGTGACAATCGTGATATCGACCTTGATATGGCCGAACCACGCCAATGCCCCGGGCAGATTGATGCTCGTGATGATCTACAGCCGGTTGCAGACGATGCTGAGCGCGCTGGTCGAGCTTGACCGATCTCCAGTTGCCGACAGTGCCGTCCGGCTGCAATATGAGACGCTGACCCGCAGAGCCGTGAGGATCGCTATTGAGCGAGGTCGCCAAATCGTCGCGCGACGTCTTTTGGGGAGCAAGCCGCACGGTCACGCTGTCGACGTAGCCGCGAGGTTATTCGCTGCCCTGATTGCTCTCGGGCAACACCGCAGGTCGGGCGGGATGTTCAGTGAAGAAGATTTGTCGTTACTTCGCGATTTAGACGAGTTGTTGCGGGAAGTGATCGACTGCTTGGACTCAGGAGCCATGACCTCGGCTCGAGTTAACGAAGAAGCAAGGTCTCTCCAACTCCGGGCGACCGAAGACCAAAACAGGGTTTTCGGCAGGTGCATAGGGGGCGCGGCCGTCGCGCTGATGTCTCTGGACGGAACAACAGGCCCAGAACAACGGCAAGATGTTTTATCCACGAGCCTATTAGCGACAATCTTCGAGAGGCCTGCGATGCCCTCTCCTGTTGTGTGGCATCAAGCGTTGCGGGTATCCACAGCTGTGACTGCTTGCTATCTCGTGGGGATTTGGTTTGGAGTGAGTTTGTCATACTGGGGAACCATTGCGACCTTGGTGGTGATGCAGCCGGCTTTCGGGAACACATGGGTCCGGGTGTTGGAGCGAGCGACAGGCACTCTCCTCGGCGGGTTGGTCGCCGCGGGGTTGCTCATGAACAGCCCTAGCGACGTTGTGATCGCTTTTATGATCGTTCCGCTCGCGGTCGCGGTCATTGCCTTACGCACGGTGAATTACGCGCTATTCATGATCTTCCTGACGCCGATGTTCATGTTGCTCTCTGACCTCATAAGACCCACGGACGACCTGGTCCTGTTAAGAGCGGTGAACGAAAGTCTGGGTGCGCTTTTCGGTGTAGTTGCGAGCATATTAGTATTCCCGACCAACGAGCGCGTCGTGATTTCGGACGCTCTTCGGACAGCCGTATCCGCAAATCTGTCGTTTGCGTCCAGTGTGCTAAGGTCGGGCCAGGGGTCGGATTTGGTGGAGACTTCGAAGGCCCAGGCGGACGCCGGTGTCGGGAGCTCGAGGGCCGAGGTTGCGGCGGCGGGATTAAGTCTCGGCAACGGTGCAGCAGCAAGCTCAGTTGCTCTGAAGAGTGTTCTCTTGGCGCTGAGAAACGTATGCGGAGCGTCTGTAGTCTTCGAAATTCTCGGGGAGCACGATCCCCAGATCGATAGACGGCGAGCCGATTACTACGAAGCCATGTCGTCGGTTCTCGAGATGCAGCTCATGACTTGGACACTGGGGGCTCTACCCAAGCCGTTTCCAAATTCCGGCGACGCATTGGACCAGGCCGTTGCTGACCTTGCGCTGACGGTGCAAGCCTTCATCAGGGCATACGGCCGTGGCGGGAGGGACTCCGGCGGGTGATTGTGAGAGGAGCGGAGTTTCCCTTCGCTTTTTCGCCGTTTGACACGATTTCACTGACTTCAACTTTTGTCAGGGGGAAACACGCGTAAAGTTGACCTGTGTCAAACGAGAGAGGAAAAGTCCGATGATGATTTCTACATCAAGGCGAACAACGAGTTCCGCTCAGGATGACGATCTTCAAAATTTGGGCTGCGTTGCAGTCATCGAGGATGATCCGGACACTCGCGTGCTGGTAGCGGACCTGATCGAGAACGTGGGGTTTCCGGTCGTGACGTTCGCAGGAGCCTCCGAGTTTCTCTCGTCTCCACCTACGGTCGAACCTAGCTGTATTTTGCTGGACGTAAGGCTGCAGGGAATGAGCGGCCTTGATCTTCAGCAGCGCCTGTCGCATCGAGGCTCACAGTCCGAGATCGTGTTCATGACCGGTTTCGCGGACGTGAACATGAGCGTGCGCGCGATGAAGGCCGGCGCATTCGACTTCCTCCAAAAACCTTTTCGGGAGCAAGAAGTCCTCGACGCCGTTTGCGCCGCTGATGCGGCGTACAGGCAGCGTGCTATCATCAATCGCGCCAAGGCTGCGATCGACCGGCGTTTTCACTCCTTGACGTCACGAGAGCGCGAGGTTTTGGAGGGCGTTGTCGACGGACTGTTGAACAAGCAGATCGCCGGCATCCTCGGTATCTCCGAAATCACCGTGAAAGTGCATCGTGCGAACTTAATGAAAAAGATGCAGGCGAAAACCCTGGTAGATTTGGTAAAGGACGTGTCGCTGCACCTTTCGTTTGAACGGTCTCAAACTCTCGCGCATGCGGACGACAGCGGCTTCAAGACGACCAGGGAGCGGATTGCCGGCACTCGGAGCCTCGTGATGCCGATCTTTGCCTGAATGCGGGCATCGGGCCGATAGTAGGTCTCTGGAACCAGCTGATCGGATGTCGTTTCGACTACGGGACGGCTGTGCGAGGCCTCCAAAACCACGCGCCCTACGGTTGGCCCAAGCCGTAACTATACCCCGGTATAAGGCGTCTTAGCCTCTCGTATCTCTACATAATTTGGCATCGCGAATTAACAATCGCAGGCGTTGAGTTGCGCTCAAGAGGAACCGAGAATGTCAATGCAAGCCACTATAAACGGCAAGCGCATCGATGGTCCTCTAGACATGCCGTTATTGTGGACGTTGCGCGATCTTCGACGGATGACGGGAACTAAATTCGGATGTGGCGCGAGGCAATATGGCGTGCGCACCGTCCACCTCGACGGGATACCGATACCCTCTTCCGTGCTTCCAGTTGGCGACTTCCGAGGAAACATAAATGCGGCTGAAGGCGTAGCCGACACAGGGGCTGATCGGCGTATCCAGGAAGCGTGGCTAGGTACGAGGTCGTCCAGTGTAGGTATTGCCAGGCTAGCCAGATCACGGCCGCCGCAGCTCTCCTTCACCGGATTCCGTTCGCCACGACGTCGAAATCGACGCAACGGTGTCCGGCAATATATGCCGCTCCACGTCAAATTCGCACTTCGATGAGAAAGCTCGCTGACGGATTCATCTGACAGCTATGCCTCCAGATGCCTTGCAGTTGAGGGTTCCTGTCTTCCGTAGAGGATCCGTTTGGTTCAAGCCGCACGAGAGGTTCGTGATGTTCGATTTCACCGCACTTGAACTCGCTCGCATACAGTTCGCGTTCACGGTTGGATTTCATATTATCTTCCCGACAATCACTATCGGGCTGGCAAGCTATCTGGTCGTTCTTGAGGCACTGTGGCTCGCCCGCAGAAGCGACACGTATCAGAAGCTCTATCATTTCTGGTCAAAGGTCTTCGCGGTCAACTTCGCAATGGGCGTCGTTTCCGGGATAGTAATGGCCTACCAGTTCGGCACAAACTGGAGCGGGTTCTCTAAATTCGCCGGCGGAGTTACCGGTCCGCTTTTGACCTACGAGGTCCTGACGGCGTTCTTCCTTGAGGCAGGATTTCTGGGAGTGATGTTGTTCGGCTGGAACAAGGTCGGACCCGGCTTGCATATGTTCGCCACTACGATGGTCGCTGTCGGTACCTTGATTTCAACAACGTGGATATTGGCATCCAACAGCTGGATGCAAACGCCGCAGGGGTACGCAATCGTCGATGGTCGCATCGTCCCCACGGACTGGCTGGCGGTCATCTTCAACCCGTCGTTCCCTTACAGACTGGCCCATATGACGCTGGCGGCGTACCTCTCCACAGCGCTCTTCGTCAGTGCGTCGGGAGCTTTTCATCTATTGCGAGGCAACGACACGCCAGCAGTTCGAAAGATGTTCTCAATGGCGCTGTGGCTGCTCCTTTTTGTTGCTCCACTTCAGATCATTGTTGGTGACGCCCATGGCCTGAATACTTTGAAACATCAGCCGGCAAAGATCGCCGCTATCGAAGGCCATTGGGAGAATGATCCAAATGATACCAGCTTGCCCCTCATCGCCTTCGGAATACCGGATATGCAGGCCGAGCAAACAAAGTATGCAATCGAGATCCCCTACCTTGGAAGCTTGATCCTGACCCACACGCTTCGCGGTAAAATACCCGGATTGAAGGATTTCTCACCGGAGGACCGGCCCAACTCGACGATAATTTTCTTCACGTTCCGCGTGATGGTCGGTCTGGGCATAGCAATGGCTCTGCTTGCAGCCACGGGACTGCTGTTACGGTGGCGCGGGCGACTCTTCAACTTCCGGCCGTTCTTGAAGTTTTCCGTGCTCATGGGGCCGGCTGGCTTGATCGCGGTCCTTGCAGGTTGGATGACCACCGAGATTGGGCGACAGCCTTGGGTCGTTTACGGTCTGATGCGCACGAAGGACGCGGTTTCGGGCCAGTCGGTGATCGCGCTCAGCGTGACTCTCGTTGCATTCATCTTCATCTACTTCTTTGTCTTTGGTACGGGGATCAGCTTCATGCTCAAGATGGTAGCCCGAGGCCCGGACAAGTATGGCACGGAGAAGCCGCCGCAGGAGGCCGGGCAGGTCCGAAGGCCAGCGCGACCGCTTTCCGCCACGCCTGATGATATCGATCCTGCACCGCGGCTCGAAAGGGAGGACGTTTAGATGGGAATCGATCTACCGGTTGTGTGGGCAACTATAATCGCTGTCGGCGTCATGATGTACATCATTCTGGACGGGTTCGACCTCGGCATCGGTCTTCTCTTTCCCTTCATCCCCAAGCGGGCAGAGAGAGATACGATGGTAAATACCGTCGCCCCTATCTGGGATGGCAACGAGACATGGCTTGTTCTCGGCGGCGCGGCTCTTTTTGCCGCATTTCCGTTGGCGTATTCGACGATACTGAGCGCCCTCTATTTCCCGATGATGCTTATGCTCGCCGGGCTCATCTGGCGCGGCGTCTCATTCGAATTCAGGTTCAAGGCTGACGACGGAAGAAAGCCATTGTGGGACGCTGCCTTCTCCGTGGGTTCCTACCTCGCGACATTCGCGCAAGGCGTTGCGTTGGGCGCTTTCATCAACGGCTTCCAGCTCGACGGCACAACCTTCGTTGGCGGCCAATTCGATTGGCTGACACCGTTCAGCGTCTTCACGGGATTGGCGCTGATGGTTGCCTACATGATGCTCGGCTCGACCTGGTTGGTTATGCGAACGACCGGAGATCTGCACAACAGAATGCGCATGCTCGGCCAATGTACATCAGTGGCTCTCCTCCTCATGATCGTGATCGTCAGCGTTTGGACGCCGCTCATTCACGACAGCGTTGCTGCTCGCTGGTTCGTTTTGCCAAACCTCCTGATTTTCGCACCCGTACCATTGCTTGTTGTCGTGGCTACCGGTCTCCAAGTGTGGACGCTGAGACGAGACGAACCGGGAGCGAAACCTTTCGTTCTGGCGCTCGTCCAGATGTTCCTGGGTTACAGTGGCCTCGCCATCAGCATGTGGCCCTACGTTATCCCGCCATCGATCTCGATTTGGACGGCATCCGCACCTCCCGAAAGTATGGGCTTCGCTCTTGTCGGGACGCTCCTCATCATACCCGTCATCCTAGTTTACACGACTTGGTCCTACTACGTGTTCCGGGGTAAGTCCGAGCTGGGTGCGGGATATCACGAATGAAATCTCGGTCAGTTTTTCGGCTGTCAAGACAAGTCCTTTGGATGGGGGTGATCTGGACTATCTCGGTGTTGACACTTGCGGTGTTGGCTGAGCTTTTACGAATTCTGATGTCGGCCGCCGGCATGACATCATAGCCAGAGCTTTTAGATCGAAACGAAGTGACCAGGAGCCGGAGGTCGGTGTCCCAAGACAGCGCCAGAGGCCAATAGCTCGGGAAGGTGCCGTACAAGAGTATTATCCTCGGGCCTCCACGCCGGCCTCTCCTGCACCGATAATAGCGCCGGCCAACAGTTGTCATGCGACCTGTTGCCATCCGGCTGCCGGCGAGATGAGACAGCCGACAGCGAGAGACCAGACCGACGACATGACAGCCAGCGAGATCTGCCGTGGGCGCATCCGTTCGCTCGCGGAAGAGGCGGGAGACGCGAATTACCGATGCCCCTTGTGCCTGCATTATGCTCGAGAATAGGTGCACTTAAACCATCGAGGATTTCTCTGCGGACGCTCCAGCCGGTAAGCTTGCGCTGGCTCTCTTGAGCCTCCTCCCTATCAAAGGAAAACGCCATGGACAAAAAAGTAGCGCAACAACACCGCAGCCTGTCGCTCGCAACGCCAACAGACCTTGGGGAGGACGCAACGCGTGATATCGCGGCAGCGCTCACGACTCTGCTAGCGGACGTCTTCGCACTCTATCTCAAGACCAAGAACTTCCACTGGCATTTGTCCGGACCGCATTTTCGCGACTATCACCTGATGCTTGATGAGCAAGGTGCCGAGGTTTTCGCAATGACGGACGATATCGCTGAGCGTGCACGAAAGGTTGGCGGGCCGACGCTGAAATCGGTCGGTCATATCGCGCGACTTCAACGGATCCTCGATAACGACGCGGATTTCGTGACGCCACAGGACATGCTGTCCGAGCTTCGTAACGACAACAAGCAGCTTGTCGGTATCTTACGTCAGCTACATGAGCTGACCTCCTCGTATAACGATCATGCGACCACGAGTCTCATCGAAAACTGGATCGACGAGGCGGAACGTAGACTGTGGTTCCTGTTCGAGGTAACGCGTCTCGAGTAGTAGCTCCTCAAGGAAGGCGGCCATTCTGGTTCGATAAACTAGAATGCGAGCCGCCCCGGCGGGAGGGGCGGCTCTCTTGGACCGTAAATCTCAGCCTGCGGCGGGAGGGGAGGCCACCAAGCCTTGGTCCTCGGTCGCCTTGGGAGGAGGTGGCGACGAAAATCATGCTACCTCAATACCAGAAAGTACAACATTGAGCCGAGGTATAGGTTTAGTTATCCGCACGCTGGACATACCCCACCAAGCGCCCAAAATTTCCTTCTTCGGGTGGTAGCCTGTGGCAGCAAATTCGCGCCCGCACGCATTTGTGCAAGGGATCAATAATCGTTTATGAAATGGCCTCCGAATTGCACCGCCGAGGTAATCGGTGCATTAGTGTGAGAGATTGATTGCTCTCGGTGCATAGCTTTTCATGGAAGAAACTCGAAAGAGATTCATAGTTTATTCGTTTGGCCCGTTTCGGCTCTATCCCGAACGCCAGCTTCTACTTCGCAACGGCGTCAACGTGAAACTCGGTGGACGCGCGTTCGAGATCCTGCACCTACTTGTGCGAAGGAACGGCGACATCGTCTCCAAGGAAGACCTTATCGCCGCCGCGTGGCCAGGCGTTTTCGTACACGAAAGTAATCTCAAGGTTAATCTCTCCAGCCTTCGCCGCTCCCTAAACGATGTACAAAAGCTTCCCGACTATATCGTGACGATTCCCGGCAGGGGTTACCGGTTCATCGCCAAGGTGGAAATCGGATTGGCCGACGATGGTGACTACAAGGTTCATGCAGACTATCCGCAATCCAGCTCATTGCCGTCTCTCGGATTCATTGTCGGACGAGACCATGAGGTTTCTCATCTCACGGAGCTGATGCTCGCACAGCACTTCCTGATCACCTTGGTAGGTGCCGCTGGGGTGGGTAAGACAACGGTTGCCATTTCCGCATCGACGGCGTTTGCGGCGCGCCGGCCGACGGACGTCTGCTTCGTCGATCTATCGAAGATCGAAGACCCTTCTATGCTCCCTTCCGTGCTAGCAGCTGCCTTGGGATTAAGGGGAGAGTTGGGTGATCCGCTTGTTGCGGTCTGTGATTATTTGCGACCGCGCAACTTGCTGTTGCTACTGGACAACTGCGAACACGTTCTCTCGGCTGTCGCCGTCTTTATTTCGACGCTCCGCACCAGGCAAAGCCAGTGCAAGCTGCTAGTCACAAGCCGAGAACCCATGCGGATCCCGTCCGAGCATGTCTACGTACTAAACAATCTCGCGGTCCCTGCGGAAAACGCCGCTCTATCGTTGGAGCGGGTCCTTAGCTCCCCCGCAGTCGAGCTGTTTCTACTCCGTGCTGCCGAGTGGACAGGCTACCAAGTTACAGAACACGATTTTGAAACTGTCGCCAAAATCTGTCGTGCTCTAGATGGCCTCCCCCTTGCTCTCGAGCTGGCCGCAGCAAACTTGGAGCAAACGACTCCGGCCACAGTGCTAGCTACGCTCGATGAGTTTCTCGATTTTCGGATAGGAAGCGTCAGACCGGACGCACCCGATCGCCACGAGACACTGCATGCCGCGATCGACTGGAGCTTCAGTCTGTTGTCGAATACCGAGGCAACCGTTTTCTGCATGGCGTCTGTATTCGCGGATAGCTTTGAGCTTGAGGACGGGATCGCAGTGGCCGGATCCTTAGGACTGACCGCGCTTGATGTGATCGCTGCATTGGGAACGCTGGTGAGCAAGTCGTTGATCACGGCACAGGTCAGCGGCCCGGGTTTGCGTTACAGGCTTCTCGACAGCACCCGGCGCTACGGGGCGAGGCGACTAGCGGCGCAGGGATTAGACACGAGGTGCCACCGAGCTCACGCGGAGAGGATGCTTCATGTCTTCGAGCAGTCAGGCACCGAATGGGGGTGGCGGGAGCGCGGAGACTGGAGCCGCAGCTACGTTACCCGGTTGGCTGATCTGCGCAGCGCCCTCCTCTGGGCATTTGGCGAGGACGGAGACGCACTTCTTGGTATCGAACTGACGGCAGCGTCACTTCCGCTTTGGTTCGAGTCTTCGCTGGTCGCGGAGGCCAGAACCAGGGTCGAGACCGCCTTGGCGTTCGCGGAGACAAATGGATGCGAACCGCTACCCAAAGCCAAGCTTTCCCTCGCCAGGGGGTGGAGCATGATGTTTGCACGTCCCTTTACAGAAGAGATGGGCCATGTCTGGCTCTCGGCTTTCGAGTTCGCTCGGGATGCCGGATCAATCGAATATCAGCTGCAGGCGCTGGTTGGCCTTGCGTACTTCACGATGGACACCGGCAACATCGGCCGCGCAATTGTGTGGTTGAAGGAGTTCCGCACTCTTTCGGAGCGGCACCACTACCACGATTTTGATCCCGAATACGAAAGCGCTCTGGCCTGGGCTCAGGGACACGCCGGTCATATCGTGGATAGCATCAAACGTCTCGAGAAGTTGGCTGAAAAATACGTTTGGGCGACAAGCGGACCACAAAAGGCCGGCCTAGTCGCAGACAGGACCGCAGGTATAACAGGGCACATCCCTTTCTTCGCGTGGATAGCCGGTCGAGTGGATTATGCCGCGGCTCTCGCATCGGAAACTTTGGTTGCCGCAGAGCGTGAAGGATATTTGATGTCTCAGTCGAATGTGCTCGCCCAAGCAGTGTGCCCCGTTGCTTATTCTCGCGGCGACCTGAAGGCCTTAGAAACCGGCGTCTCGAGATTGCACTCGATCTTGGAAATGGAAAACATAGGCGTTTGGGTGCCGGTACGGAGCTTCTTCGCCGCGGCACTTGCTGATCTAGAGGGGGACGAAGACGCCGAAGCTCGAATGCGTAGCGCTATCGATGATTTCATAAACAACCGCTTCGTCTTGCGGCTTCCCGCCACAATGGGGATTTTGGCAGAAGTCTATCTCAGGAAGGGTAAATTAGATCTCGCAAGCAACATGCTCGATCTTGCTGAAGCCTACGATAAACGCCAGGGCGAATTATGGAGCCGCTCAGAACTCAGAAGACTGAGAGGTCGGTTTTGCGCACAGACAGGTGAGGCCGGCCGAGCCGAGAAGTATTTTGCGACGGCGCTTGATGAGGCACGAAATATCGGAGCGCGGTCACATGAGTTACGCGCGGCAACCGATCTGGCATCGCACTTCAACCAGTCAGGCGAATTCGAGGCTGCGTCCAAGTTGCTGTGCCCCGTGCTCCGAAGCTTTAGCGAGGGCTTCCAGACCCGTGACTACCTCTCTGCCAGAGAAATCTTGAGGCAGGCGACCGCTGACATGAATTAGGGGGGCAGCAAGCTGGCTCACGTTCTCGATAGGGACAACCTAAGTACTGCCGCCACTGCCAAAGATCGCCGTACGGTTTTCTTGACGATTCGAGACGGATCAGACGGGGGCGACATGGGCACGAAGATGCGGACGTTGTGCGAGTTGTATGATGCGCTGCCTCCCCGAGATACCGAGGGCGTGGGCGGCAAAGGCTAGCGCGGGGAATTTACATGTGATTTTCCATCGTTGAAGTGTTCACAACGATCGCGCAAACGGCAGAATGCGAAATTGTGCGGGGGTGTCGCACGCTCACCTAACGTTGGCGCTACGAGCGCTGAAACCAGCCAAAAAATCGCCGATCAATGTCGCGATCTGAGGGAGGCATTCCTCCAGCGCGAAATGTCCGGTGTCGAGGAACTGTAGGTGGGCACTTGGGAGATCCTCGAGGTATGCCTGTGCTCCTGCCGGAGTGAAGAAAGGGTCGTTCTTACCCCAGACAATCAGCGCGGGCGGCACGTTGGCTCTCAGCCATTCCTGCCATTGCGGGTAAAGCGGCAGGTTGCTCTTGTAGTCGAGCAGCAAGTCGAGTTGCGGCTGTCTACGCCCCGGCTGCTCGATATAGTGGAAGTCCAGTTCGTAGTTATCCGGCGCTATGCGTTCCGGTCGCGACGCGCCGGTCACGTATTGGAAGCGCACTCCCTCAACAGTAAGGAGCCCTGCCAGTTCTGCGGTGACCGCGGGATCATCCGGACGAGCGGACATCAGCCTCTTTGCTGCCTCCGACAGCCCCGCATCATAACAGTTTCCGTTTTGGATGATGAGGCCGGCTATGAGTTCGGGCCTTCTGGAAGCGATCCTCATGCCTACAGGGGCCCCAAAGTCAAAAATGTAAAGGATTACGCGGGTGAGGCCCAGCATGTCGATGAACGCTTCGATGGCGCGCGAGAGGTTGTCGAACGTGTATTCGAATGTCCCCCCGTCGCTCTTGCTGACAGGAGCCGTGCTTTGGCCGAAGCCTGGGTAATCGGGTGCGATCATTCGGAAGTTTCCGCCAAGTCGCTCCATGAGCGCTCTGTATTGGTGAGACGTTGACGGGAACCCGTGCAGTAACAAAACGGGAGGGGAAGGCGAGGCCGCAGCTATCGGGTGGGTTTCCCGATAGAAGATCTCCATGTCGCCGACGTCGAGCCAATGATGGGTAATTTCGTTGTAGCTCGATGTCATTGCCGCGCCTTCTTCAATTGCGTTCTACTTTGCCGCCTGGATGATCAAATCCGACACCTCTTTCGGATGCGACAGCATCGCGACGTGGCTGGAAGGTAACTCGATCGCCTTCGCATCGGCCGCCTTTGCCTGATCCTTTTCGAGTTGCGGCGGAATGATCTGGTCGTTGGTTGCCACCACCATAAAGGTCGGTTTTTCGCGCCAGGCGGCTGCAGTGACCTTCGCGCTAAGGCATCTGACGTGGAAGGGGCCCTGCGTTGCGGCCACTACAGCGCTCGAATCTGGATCGAGGTCGGCTGCGAAGTACTTCTTGATTCCCTGGTCGCTGATTCTCAGGAAACCATCGTCATCCTTCATGTATTCCTTCCGGCTTTCCAGCTGAGGATATTTTGACGTTATGTCTTCCAACGACTGCCCCTTGTCGGGTGCGTAGGCCGCCACATAGACCAGCGACTTCACCTTGGGATCCGTCCCTGCTTCCGTTATGACGACGCCTGCCCACGAATGGCCAACGAGAACAACTGGTCCCTCGGCGTTCTTGATGGCGCGCTTCGTGGCGGTGACATCATTGTCCAGCGAGTCGAGAGGGTTCTGGACGGCTATTACTTTGAGGCCTGCCTTTTCCAGGCGCGGGATAACCTTCTGCCACGAGGTGCCGTCGGCGAAGGCCCCGTGCACGAGGACGACGGTTTTCGCAGGCGCATCCGCGGCCCACGCCGCGGTCGATGTCGAAAGCAGAAGTGCGGCGAGTGGCAATATCTTCGTCATGTGAGTCTCCTTGTTGCCGAGTAGGCGAGCTTGAGAGTGATCAATTGTTGAACTTTTTCGGTGGGCCTGGTCCGCATCCAAATGAGATGCGCGAGTGAGGGATTGGCCGCATTGACCTACCGCGCACTCTGGCAACCTCCCATGCAGGAGGCTCCCATTGCGCCTACGCTAGAACACGGCACCTCGGATTTCGCGTTAATTCATGAAAAAGCCCGCGAAATCCTAGAGATGGAAGAGTCGTAGGATGCGCGTCCTCAGATCAGACACTGTCTTGGAAGCGTGGTTAAGGCCGGCTTGGTGCAACGCTTCCTCGGCCTTGGTCCGCACCGAAAGAAGGGCTGCAAGGTCCTCTGCGATAGCGGGGCGTTCTCGAAGCAACTCGGCAATCTTCGCCTTGCTTATCTGATAGAGAATAACGTCCGTGAGACACTTCGTATCGGCGACTTCCTTACCACCAAGCAGAACGCCACGCTCTCCGAGAAGGTCGCCAGGCGCGAGACGGGCGAACTCGATCCTGCTTTCTTCACTGCCGTCTTCAACGATCGCCACTCCGCGCGCCAAGATCATCAGGGACGTAGTGGTCGAGCCCTTCTCCGCGATGACCGCACCCTGTTTCATCACCAGGCGCTCCGCCGCGGCGACCAATGCATTCCTCTCGTCGTCCGAGAGATTCGCAAAAATCGGAGCCATGTTTACGAGGCGTCTCACAGTGTTGGTTGGACCGTCCGCGCCTTCCGGTCGCTCTCCTGGAGGGTCTGAAGCAAGGGCATATCCTGCGGCCATTGTATGGCGATAGACCAAGTCGAAGATCTCGTTTTTCGCCTTCGTGACGGACAGAAGAGTGGGCACGCGGAACGACAGCTCGACTTCGATGCAATCCCGGCTCAGTCCTAAGATCGAAACAGATGGGCTCGGTGTTCTGAGGATTTCGCCACTGCTGAGGAGAACCTGTTGCATCGTGCTCTCGATAGCGCTGGGTTGGGAGCTTGCCTGCATTTTAACTGTCAAACTCGCTCCATGCGACATGTCGGGAACGCTCAGGTTCGTGATGCGGCTCTTCGCCAGCATGCTGTTCGGGATAACTACCAGATCACCGGTTTTGTTGAGGAACTGGGTGGATCTCCAGTTCGTCTCCACGACTTTTCCCTGGACATCATGGTCCAGAACAACCCAGTCACCTACGGAAAGGAGTCTGTTGAGATTGAGAGCTATACCGGAGAACACGTCGTTCAATGTGCTTTGGAGAGCAAGACCAAGCACGATGGCGAATACCCCCGACGTCGCTATGATTGTCCCGACTGGTAGACTGAAAACATAGGCGATGATGCATAACGCGGCGCTGACATAGATGATCGCGACAACGAGATCCTGAAGAAGTCTCCCTTCGCGAGGCTTGTGTTCGAGTATCAGAAACACCCGAGCGCAATTGGCCAGCACCATCGCGCCCGCGAGCCACCAAACGGTCTTGAGAACACCGCGGACGAGACGCAGCGTCACTCCCGGATCGGCGTCTTCGATCGAGTACGGCGGAATGTTGTTCCACAGCAACAGCGCGGTCAATGCAGCGAAGAAGACGCAATCGATTATCAGTCGGCGAGGCCCAGGTGCAGGGAACACAATATGTGCAGCGCCTCGGGCCGCAAACAGCACGCCAAACTGTATCCAGATATCGGTGAGTACGGATGGCATTCATAACCCTCGGCGGAACTTGAATGGCTGCCCTGGTCCGATATCGCGGCTGTTTGCAAGATATCAAAGCGATACGACACCTTTGAGTGGCAAGCAGGTGAAATCCTGCGAATCCTCGTGAAACTTACCCGCCTTGCAGGCGTTGGCGTCGAAACATTTTCGCTGTTTGACGGCGTTTAACACCCGCTCTCGGCCCGGGCTGGTATCTTGCAGCCTCCATCTCCCGGCCCGTCACATCGTTCGCAGCCGGTACCGCATTATGCTCACTGAGCCAAACGCTGCAGGAGTTCTCCGATGCTGCAAGAGACACTCGGCTTGAGCGATGCCAAGCGAATGCTGGCTGCAGCCGAAACTAAAGCTGAGAGCTTGGGGATCGCTTACAACGTGGCGGTCGTCGACGCCGGCGGGCATCTCATTGCGTTCGTTCGACAGGATCGAGGTCTAATTGGCAGCATCGACCTCGCGATTAAGAAGGCCATTACGGCCAGACTGTTCGACAAAAGCACAGCTTACTTGGCGAGCCTGTCTCAACCAGGTGAACCGCTATTCGGAATTCATCAGAGCAACCGCGGTGATGTCGTGATTTTCGGGGGCGGAATCCCGGTAGTTCGTGGCGGTCAGGTCATCGGAGCGGTCGGAGCAAGCTCCGGAACCGTGGAACAGGACATCGCGGTCGCGGAGGCTGCGATTGCAGCACTATCAAACTGACGGCTTCGCTTCACCCTCGTTCGAATTCCTATGGAGAGCAAAGGACAACCAAGATGAAAGCAGCTCTGCTTTACGAGTACAATAAGCCTCTCGTCTGCGAAGACGTCCCAATCCCAGAGATCCAGTCAGACGAGATCCTCGTCCAGGTTAAGGCTTGTGGCATGTGCCGCTCCGACGTACAGCTCGTGGATGGCTACTTCCTCAAATACGCGGATATCCCGCGTCCGATTACGCCCGGCCATGAAATCACCGGGGTGGTCAGCAAGATCGGTGGAACGGTCGCCAAGTCCTCGTTCAAGGAGGGGGATCACGTGGTTGTCGCCCCTGGCTGGGGCGACGGGACATGCCGGCATTGCCAGGTCGGTAACACTCAGATTTGCGCCAACGTGCGTTGGCCCGGGTTCGGCCCCTACGGTGGGTTCGCCGAGTACCTACCGGTTCCGGCCCGTTACTTGATCAAGGTCGGAAAGGACTTGAAGTTCGAAGAACTTGCGCCTCTGACGGACGCCGGCCTCACAACCTACCGAGGTGTCAAGAAGCTTCGCCACAGCGAGGCTCTCGCGCCGGATCGCGTCATCGGTGTGTTTGGTATCGGCGGTTTGGGCGCATATGCAGTCCAGTACGCAAAGATCTTAGGCAGCGGCGCTACTGTCGTTGCATTCGCCCGCAATTCCGACAAACTTGCATTGGCGAAATCTTACGGGGCCGACCACACCCTCAACATCAAGGGCAAATCGTCCGAAGACATTTCGAAAGAACTCTCGCAGCTGACGGGCCAAAACGATCTCGACGCCATTATCGATTGCGCCGGGGCTCCGGAGATGGTCCAGCTGGCAACCAGCCTTCTTGGCATCAGCGGACACTACGTGGACGTCGGCCTGGTTGGCGATCGGATAGACATACCTCTCTTCCCGCGGGTATCAAGGGAGCAGACGATCCAGGGGTCTTTCTGGGGGAACAACAACGATCTTAGCGAGGTCATGGCTTTGGCCGCCGCCGGGAAGATCAAGCACACCATCAAGACCTTCGGCTTCGAGGAGATCAATGAACAACTCGAGCTTCTAAGGGCGGGCGAGATCATCGGCCGAGCGGTGCTCAAGTTCTGAAGGTTAGTCGTGATATTGGCGGGCTGAGTCTTTAACAGCAGCCCGCTTTCTGCTGCCTGCGATCCATTCGAGCGCCACGCGTTTCCCCGGGATTCACGACGATTAACTCGTTCACCGCTGCCTGTTACGTCAATATCGATCCGTGAAAGTGCGCCCAAACTCTAACGGGAGATATCTCATGCGCCTGATCGCAATAGCGCTGCTGCTTGCAACCGTTTCCGGAACATCTCTTGCGGTCGCAGCGGAGGCGGCCTCGCAAGCAGCCCCAGCGGTGCATAGCCCGGTGGTAACCGTTCATTATCGCTCGGCGAAGATCCGCGGTCTGAACGTGTTCTACCGAGAGGCAGGGCCGGCAGACGGGCCGGTCGTGCTTTTGCTGCACGGTTTCCCGACTTCATCGCATATGTTCCGCAATCTGATCCCCCTGCTAGCCGACCGCTACCATGTGATAGCGCCGGATTATCCGGGTTTTGGCCAGTCCGATTCACCGGATCATAACACGTTCAAGTATGGCTTTGGCGCTTACGCTGACATCGTCGACGACTTGATCACAGGATTGGGAGCTAGGACCTACGCGATGTATGTCATGGATTACGGCGCACCTGTTGGATACCGCCTGGCTTTGAAGCACCCGGATCGGGTTACCGCGCTTATAGTTCAGAACGGGAACGCCTACGAAGAGGGTTTGGGGGCAGCCTGGGATCCGATCAAAGCTTACTGGTCAGACGGGTCGACCAAACATCGAGATGCATTGTCTGGACTTGTCACGCTTGAAGCGACCAAGTTCCTGTATACCGACGGCATGTCCGATGTCAGTCGCATTAGTCCTGATAACTGGGTTGAAGACCAAGCGCTTCTGGACCGGCCTGGAAACAAAGAAATCCAGATGGATCTTTTCTACGACCACCGCACAAACGTCCCGCTATACCAGGACTTTCAGAAGTTCTTCCGGGACCGCCAACCGCCCACGCTGATCGTTTGGGGGAAAAACGATAAGGTCTTCCCGGCGGAAGGTGCACATCTATATCTTCGAGATTTGCCGCACGCCGAGATCCACATGATCGACAGCGGACATTTCGCGCTTGAGGACAAGTTGGACGAGATGGCTCCACTTATTCGCGACTTCCTAGATCGCAAGATCCCGAAATCTTAGATGCGATGATCGGCCGTTCCCTGTCGGGCACGCAAGACCAACATATGCCGGCCACTTCATCCCTGCTATCAACAAAGGAGAATGCCATGACAAAACATGTCCTGTTCATCGTCACAAACGCAGCAGTGATTGGACCGCTCAATCGCCCCACTGGCTTTTTCTTCGCGGAAGTCGCGCACCCATTCGATGTTCTCGACAAGGCAGGCGTTGCCGTCGAATTCGCGTCACCTGCTGGTGGATGGACTCCATTTGACGCCTATGACGAGAAAGACGCGGCACAGAAAGAGTTCCGTGAGAGTAAAGCTTTCCGCCGACTGAACCGCAGTCGTCGGCTGTCCGAAGTGAACGCCTCGGATTATGACGCGATCCTCATTCCCGGAGGCCTGGGTCCGATGGTCGACATCCAACGCAATCCTGAGGTCCAGAGTGCGATCGTGGGCGCTTGGACGACGAACAAGATCGTCAGCGCTGTCTGCCATGGACCGTGCTCGCTGCTTGGCGTTGATCTTGGCGACGGGACACCGTTCGTACGCGGCAAAAAGCTGACGGGCTTCTCGAAAAAGGAAGAATACGACTACGCCCGCGAGGATGTGCCGTTCGAGCTTGAAGATGCTCTGACAGGCGAGGGGGCTGTCTATTCGTCTGCGGCGAACTGGGAGCCCCATGTTGTAGTCGATGGTCGCCTCATCACAGGGCAGAATCCGGCTTCTGCTGGACCTCTGGCGCAAGAGTTGCTCGCGGCCCTCAGAAAGCAGGGGTAATCATCCCTCCTATTGCTCGCCTCCCGCAGCATAGGAGTCGGCAGGCGAGCAATCGGTCACTTGGGTTCAGCATATTACGAAACCGTCCTGCAGTTTCATCGCGGCCAAGCGGGCGGCATAAAAAAGCATTCTCTCGGAAGAATGGGATAGACTTGGGCGGGTTGAAATCGAGAGCGGAAGGTCGCTCTCGTTTCAACAGTTTGTTCGCGACCTTGATCCCTGCCCATTTGAGCCGGACTAGATCCGATCCGCAGGAGCTATTCGCGGCCGACTATGACGTCTGCCCACTCAACTCCCAAACGTTTAGGAACAACTCAAGCGTAAATTGCCACTCGTAATCCCGCCGTTACCAGTGTTTCACCTTCGCCTGGCGCGTTTGTCGACGACTGCGACCGATCGACCGAGACGGGGCGATTGCCGCACTGAGCCCGGCTTAGCCTGCTCTGATTATCAGCGCATCGGTCGTGGCGAGAGGCGGTGATAGTGGCTTACGCGACGGCGGTGCGGCAATCTACCAGTACGGCTCATTCAAGGTTACAGTGGCTTCGATCATGATACTCCCCCAGAGGTCCTATGCCGCTGTCAGCTTTTCAATGCCGTAGACCGCGTTCACCACCGCGAGGGCACCAATCGCGATCAGCATTTGCACAGTCGCAATCGCGGCGATCGACGGGTCGAATTGATTCTGCATGTAGCTGAGCATGATCACCGGCAGTGTGTTGCTGTCGGCTCCGCCGAAGAAGAACGACAACGGCAGATTGTCGAGAGAAATGAGCACCGAGAAAAGCACGCCCGCGAAGATTCCTGGTTTGATCAGGGGAATGGTAATGTCGAACAAAATTCGACGGCGCGTAGCTCCCAAAACCGCTGCCGCCTCTTCGAAGTCTGGCGGGGTCGCTCTGTAAACCGCGAGGACTGTCCGCGAAATGTAGGGGATGGCGACGACGGTGTGCGTAATCAGCAGGGAAATGAACGACACGCCTAACGTCATTGCCGAAAGCATGTAGAGCAGTGAGAAGCCCAACAGTATCGCCGGCACTGAGATCGGAGCGAGCATGAAATTCTTGCAGAGCTCGCCGCTCCAACTTTGTTCCCGAGCCGCCCAGATCGCCGCCGGCACACCGAGAGCTGTCCCCGCCAGGCCCGACAGTACTGCGATTTCAATGCTCACGAGGAGCGATTGCATGAATGGTCTGTAGTCGATGATTCTCTGATACCACTGCAGACTGAAGCCGGGCAGGGGAAACGTTATGAAGCTCGATGATGAAAACGATACGACGACCACGACCATGATCGGCATCAACAGAAAGCCGAAAAAGAGGAGGACGTACAGGCTGAGAAGCAGCGGTCCCCATCCCACTTTCTTGGGCCGGCGTTCCGCCGGGAATTGAGCGGCGCTCGCTTTGCTCATCTCACGCCTTTTCTTCGCAGGAATCGAAGTTGGATTGCCATCCCGATGAGGGCAAAGAGAAGGAGCACGTTGCCCATCGCGGCGGCGAAACCCACGTTCTGCGTCAGGGTGAACTGTTGAAAAATCAGCAGGGAAAGCGTCGTGACCTTGCCGCCACCTAGTAGAAGCATCGTGAGGAAGCTGCCGTTTGTAAGGACGAACACAAGGATGCAGCCGGTGGCAATCCCATCGAGGCTGAGAGGTAGCGTAACCGTCAGGAAACTGCGAAGCTTCGACGCCCCAAGTATCTGAGCTGACTCTTCGAGGCTTGGGTTCACCCCCTGGAGGACCGACGTGATCGACAACACCATAAACGGGGCCAATACGTGGATTAGACCGACGTAGACCATGATCTCCGTGTTCACCATGTTGACCGGTTTGGACACCAGGCCGACGTCGACCAGGACGGTGTTGACCAGCCCTTTACGGGCGAAGAGAACGGTCCAGCCAAAGGTGCGCATGATAATGGACGTCAAGAGCGGCGCTATGAGCATGAACACGAAGAGCGGGTTCCATCTTCCGGCAAAACGGACCATGAAGTAGGCAACAGGATATCCGAGGATTAGACACGCGACGGTGGCGATAGCCGATACCTTTACGGTCTGCCACACGACGTTGAGATAGTAGGGGTCCTCGAAAAGTGTCCGGTAATGCTGCAACGGGTCGTCCCCCGGCAGACTGCGCACTACATTCGCGAAAAGCGGAAAAACAAAGAAGGTCAGCAGAAATATAAGCGAGGGCAGCGTCCACATGCTGGAAGCAATCCGGAAGGACTTTGAAGGCCGTTCGGTTGGAGCATCGTCGTCTGACGTACCTAACGTAAAGGTAAGCTGCTGTGTCATCTTGCGCCTCCCTCGTTAAGAACGATGGCGTAGTTCTCGGGCCAGCTCAAACCGATCGTCCCATCCTCTGCGGCTTCGGTCCGCTCACCGCTATAAACATAAAGTGGTCTACTGGAGCCCGGCAGGTCGAGTTCGTAGGCGTAGTAGCTCCCACGGAAAACGATGCCCCGAACGCGTGCGCGCAACGTTTCCGCGTCTCTCTTGATGCCTAGACGTTCGGGTCGCACAGCAAGGCGGATAGTCCCGGAGGTCACGAGATGAGGCGGCCCCGACACCTTCACGATCGGCGCGTTCGGCAGAGCGAGCTTAATGTTCCACATCCCATCTTCGGCCGGACCGGCGACCTGACCCTCGAAAATATTCGCTGTCCCGAGAAACTCCGAGACGAATTGGCTCTCTGGGCGTTCGTAGATATCTATCGGCGAGCCGATCTGAACGATCTCGCCCTCGGCCATGACGGCGATCCTATCGGACATTGTGAGAGCCTCCTCCTGATCATGCGTCACTATGATCGACGTGATGCCAATGCGTCTCTGGATCGCGCGCAGTTCGAACTGCATACTCTCCCGCAGATTGCGGTCCAATGCACCCAAGGGTTCGTCGAGCAGAAGGATTTTCGGATCAGTGACAAGCGCTCGCGCGAGTGCCACGCGCTGCTGCTGGCCGCCGGACATCTGGTGGATTTCGCGGTCTTCGAAATTTGTCAACCTGACGAGATCCAGCATCGCGCGGCTTTTCTTGGTGCGATCTGCAGCATTCACACCTCGGATCTTCAGCCCGTACGCGACGTTCTCGCCTACGGTCATATGGGGAAACAGGCTGTAGTTTTGGAACACCATCCCGAGACCACGCTTGTTCGGTGGAAGATCCGTGACATCGACGCCGCCTATCAGGACGTTTCCGGTGTTCGGATTCGTAAAACCGGCGATCATTCGAAGTGTTGTTGTCTTTCCGCAGCCCGATGGCCCGAGAAGCGCAAGCATTTCACCCGCCGCGACATGAAGTGATGTGGGCTTCAACGCGTGGACAGGCCCGTATCGTTTGCTGACGTCCTGGAGATCCAGAGGTACCGAAGTTGTCATTGCTGTTCTCCCTTGTTCTTAGAGTTGATGGTCAAGCGAGACCGGTCCGATTACCCAGAACACCTCTGCGGGCACGGAGCCCGCGTGGCGGAAACTGTGAGGGATCGAGGGACCGAAAGCGAAGCTATCTCCAGCGGTCAACCGCGTTTCCTGGTGTCCGACACGGAGGAATATCTCTCCCCTGAGAACAAGCCCTCCCTTTTCCGCCGGGTACGTCAGCGGATGCTCGCCGGAGGAGCCGCCACGCTCGATATGAAGTATCATGAGCTGCAGACCGTGAGGACTCTTTGACGAAAGTAACTCCTTTTTCAGATGCCCAAGCTCGAGGATCGGCCTTGCGTTGGCTCGTCTCACAAAATCCGGTTCTTCATCAACGCTGTCCGCAGAAGGTCCGAAGACCACGCTCATCGGCGCTCCGAGCGCATGGAGAATTGCCGACAGTACACGCACTGACGGATTGGACACATCCCGCTCCACTTGGCTGAGCATTCCAACCGACACTCCCGACCTTTCCGACAGCTGCCTTAGCAGAAGGCCTTTTTCCATACGCAGTCCGCGAACGACTGGGCCCACAGGCATATGAGGATAGAAGCGCATCGTGGTCTGCGGCTGGCCTTGCGGCACTTCCGAAATACCTTCGTGCGACTGCTCGGCTGGTTCTTCTCTGTCAGCCATCAATCGCAGTCCCCGAATTAATTGATGCGCAGATTTTCAGTATAATGAACCCCAAGAGGCGCTCGGTCGGAAAATCCGTCACTCCAGCTAGGTGACACTTTCTCCGCAACGCCATTTTCAAGTTCTCCCAGCTAAGCACGAAAATCGAGAAAAACGGCGTAAATCGCTGCTAATTTCCCATATCGGGCTCTTGTCCATTAATTTGGCGGCTTTCATCTTGAAGCAGCGTTGTCCCGAAGCGGGTGGTGGGCAAGTGAAATCAGATATGCGTAGCATTATGCTATCGCGAAAACGTAGCGTGCCTTCCACTTGCTCCGGTCCCTCCGGGTGAGCCATCGCTGAGAAACAAAACCGTGGGAACGAACGATGAGCGAACACAACTTTATTGGGCTGTTGGCCGCCTTACTCTGTGGTACAGTACTGCCGACGTCCGCCATGGGGGCCGATCTCACTGTCGGAGCATTTGGCGGCGTGTGGGAACAGTCCCTGCGAGCCTGCGTCATCGACCGGTTCGAGAAGGAAACAGGCAAATCGGTAGAGGTCGTGCTCGGCTCGCCGGTGCAGTGGATAAACCAGATCGCGGCCAATCCGACAAAGCCTCCTGTCGACATCGTCTTCACGCCGAGTGAACAGGCTTACGAGATGATCGATAAGGGCCTCGCGGATGCGTTCACCGCCGAGAAGGTCTCCGTCCTTCCGGACTTGAACCAAGATCTCGTCAAATTTGGCGAAGGCTACGGCGTCGTGTTCGACTACGGTGCGATGGGAGTCATCTATAACTCCAAGAAGGTCGAGGTACCCATCACCAATTGGGAGCAGTTCTTCTCCGGCATCGAGGACGGCAACTTCGTAGCAGCCATACCCAGCATAAGCTATCCGAGTGCTCTCAGCTCGAGCTTGTGGAACATCTCCAAATCGAATGGGGGCGACGAGAACAACGCGCAGCCTGGGCTGGATCGCGTCAAGAAGATGATGGAGAACGGTGAACTAGAATTTTGGAGCGATCCTAACCAGGTCATCAACTTGCTTGCATCCGGTGAGATCGAGGCGGCGATGTATTGGGACGGGCGCTCGTGGGCGTTTATTCAGGACGGAAATCATCCCGACTTCGCGTATGTCACGCCAAAGCCGGGCGGCCCCGCGGCACTTACCTGGATTCAGAAGGTCAAGAACAGTGGCGATCTCGGGTGGAAGTTTGTGGACATCGCTCTCGGTGCGGAGGGGCAGGGCTGCTTTGCCAGCAAGACACGATACGGAGTCGCAAACCTCAAGGCGAAGTTCGATCCAAATGTCGAGCCGATGATCACGAAGTTTGAAGATCTGGCGATCCCGTCTTATCGGGAGATCAAAAAGTCGCGCGACAAGGTCATCGAAGCTTGGAACAAGCAGATCGGGCGTTGATGTCCGACCTTCTGGCCGGCAGCGAGTCCTCAATGGATCAAGGCTGCCGAAGAATGCTATGGCGTGACCCCGGAGCGGATCGGTTCCTTCACTCCCGGATTGACGGTTGGGAGCAACGCGGTGATCCAGCGTAGGGGTCTCGAGCTAGCATTGTTCACGACCGAGGGATTTAGCGACGTGCGCGAGATCGCGCGATTGGGAATTGCCGACTTCACAACGCTTGACCGGAGGATGCCTGTCATTCGAACTGGTTTTCAGACTAACTGACGCACTTGAGAGGGCCCGGAGATGAATCTTGCGTCTTGTTTTTACCTGATCAAAGTCGCCGAACACGGCAGCCTCTCCAACGCGGCTGTCGTGCTCGGGGTGACGCAGTCGGCCCTAAGTCGGGCGATCAGGGAAATGGAGGCGGAGCTGGGTGTTTCGATCTTTCACCGTGACGGTCGCGGGGTCACCGTGACTGATGATGGGAAGGTCGTTCTTGAGGCGGCGCAATCCGTCACTGCGACCATGACAGATCTTCGGTTGGCACTCGAAGCTACGAAAGGGATCGCCGCGAGGGAAATCACAGTCGGCTTGATGCCTTCGACCGCTAGGCTACTTACCGTACCACTGATGGCAAGGCTCCGGGAGGATTTTCCCGGAACGCAGATGCAGATTGTCGAGGGTGCCACTGGGCACCTCGTCGAATGGCTGAACGACGGCCGGCTTGACCTTGCCGTTACGAACAACAGCACCGCCATCAAACGCTTCAACCCAGAGCCAGTTGTTACCCATCATCTCCATCTCGCCGCGGCACGTGGGGGGACTAAACTTCCGAGCCAGATCGCATTCGCCGATCTTGCGTCCTACCCGCTCGTGATCCAAAGCAAAAACCACTCTACACGCCGGGAAATTGACTGTATCGCTGCGGATCAGGGAGTACGCCTTAACGTGGCGGTGGAGGCAGACAGCCTTACAGCCATATCGCAACTTGTTGCCGCGGGATTGGCATTCGGCCTCATTCCGCATTTTGCCGTCGATACACGAACTATGCAAAGCGCGGTCGTAGTAGAGCCGAGCATTGAGCGAACGATCTGTCTGGTAACGCCCCTTGCGGGCGCGCGGGGGCAGGGGCTTAGCCGGGTTATTCGAAGCTTCCGCACGGAAATACGTGCTGTTTACAAACGTTTCGCAGAGTTACCTCACGACGAGCTTGCGAGCTGATAGCTGAGTGGGAACGTGGGGATATCTACTCTTCGCTGACGTCCAATCGCAAAACCAGCCCGTCTCCTGTCGAAGGCGATCTAATCCGCAGGCAATCTGTCGGTCGACGATCAACGCTTCGTCCTCGCCAACGACCACCTGCAAGCGTGTCCCCATGCCATGGATCTCGCAAGACTGACCTACTGACAGCAATTACTGGCGGAGGTCTTCACGCCGTGTGATCGGCGGTGAGCTCGGTCGCGACCTTGTATTTCCGATCGGTAGCTGATCGCCCACCGGCCAGCTGGAAGACGACGCGATGCTTCGATACCCCGCGTCTTGGCATGCTCGCAAGGCTGTATTTTGCGAAACCTGTTATGAGGAGCTTATGCCGGCAAGGTCATCTATTTCGTTCTCCAGGAAACAATCCGGAGACAGAAATGGGCCATCGCATCGGCGTGGATATCGGGGGGTCCTTCACCGACTTCGCAATACTGGACGAAGACAGCAATACATTGAGGGCTCTCAAAGTGTTATCTCGTCCTGACAAGCCGGGCGCGGAGATCGCAGCCGGCATTCAGCTGGCGGGCGAGCGTTACGGAATTGCGCCGCAGGATGTGAACTACTTTACGCACGGCACAACGGTTGGCGTGAACACCGTCATCCAGCGTAAAGGCATCAAGCTCGCCCTCTTCACGACCGAACATTTCAGCGACGTGCTCGAACTCGGCCGGCTGAAGTTGCCGAACATGTTCGACCTACAGTCCCGTCGTGCCGATCCGCTCGTGACCCGCGACATGATTTGGGGTTTATCCGAGCGAATGCAGGCCGATGGAAAACCCTTGCGATCCCCGGACCCGGAAAGCGTAGAGATCGCCACGCGTGCAGCGGTCGCCGCTGGCGCGGAAGGGATAGTCATCGCCCTCCTTCACTCATACCGGAACCCGGCCCACGAGATTGAAGCGAAGCGGCTGGTCGAAGGTTTTGCTCCTGGCCTTCCGGTTTTTGCCAGTTCGCAAATCTGGCCCACGATCCGTGAATACGAGCGCACGACGACTGCGGTGATAGGAGCATACGTCCAGCCTCGGATCGCACATTACCTGACGTCGCTTCAGCGGGCTTTGAAGGACATGGGTGTTCCCGCCGAAGCGAGGCTTACTAAGTCCAACGGTGGCGTGATGAGTGCCGAGCAGGGGAAGACGGACTGTGTTCAGATGATCCTCTCAGGCACCGCATCCGGTGTGATAGGTGCGAGCTTCGTGGCCCAGGTTTGTGATCTGCGAGAGTGCATGAGCCTGGACATCGGTGGGACGTCCGCGGACGTCGCACTTATCATCGATGGCAGGCCGCAATATGGGATCGGAGAGTACATCGGCGATCACCAGATCTATGTTCCCTCGATTTCGGTAACCTCGATCGGCGAAGGCGGTGGTTCCGTTGCGTGGGTTGACGACTACGGCGTCCTGAAAATCGGTCCGGAAAGCGCTGGTTCGACGCCAGGCCCGGCCTGCTACGGGCGAGGCGGTTCGAAGCCAACCATCACAGATGCTTTTGCTGTCTGCGGTATCATCGGCCAGGTCGACCTTGGATACAACGCGGTGAAAGTGGATGTGGAGGCCGCGCGGCGCGCCGTCGAGACATTGACGGAACGAACCGGTCAGACAGTCGAAGAGACCGCGGAGGCGATCATCAAGGTGGCCATCTCGGGAATGTACGCCAAGATTACCGGATTGGTCACACGCTTTGGGATCGATCCCCAGTCAACGGCCATGATGCCCTTCGGTGGAGCGGGTCCCATGATGGGGTGCCTTCTGGCACGCGAGATGGGGATGCCCGAAACGGTTATTCCGACGACCCCCGGAGTTCTTTCCGCGCTTGGCGGTCTTGTGGCGGAACTGAAGAACGACTTTATCCGCACGGTTTACGCAGATCTCACAAACGAACAGCTCCCGCTAATTCAGGACGAATTCGCGAAGCTCAAGCTGGCTGGGGAGCAATGGCTGCGCGCTGATCAAGGGTATTCGGGCGAACAGCACCTCACGTACTCCGCCGACATGCGATATCGGGGGCAGTCTTACGAGATCGAAACTATCTTGCCCGCCGAAGCGGTGCTGGACGGCGATGTTGCCGCCTTGGAGGACGCTTTCCATCAAACACACGAGCGCGTCTACGGTCACGCCCAACGGGGCTCGCGCGTTCAGTTGGTAAATCTCCGACTTGTCGTTGCCGGTCGTCATCAGATGCCCGAGCTTCCGCGAATAGCGCACGCGACCGGAGCACCAGTGCCGTTGCGCGACATCAGATGCTGGACCGAGGGGCGCTGGACCAAGGTGCAGCTCTACGCCCGCAAGGATCTACTCGCTGGACATACTTTCAACGGCCCAGCTGTTGTCGCTCAGGATGATACCACTACCTGGATACCCGAGAAGTTCTCGGTAACCGTGGATGCGTTCGGTCATCTCCGCGCTATCAAGGAGTAAGCAGATGTTGCAGCCGAGAACCATCAACCGCGCCCTGCTCCAGGTCCTCGCAGATTACTGCGCGGCCACCACCGAAGCGATGGCTTACACCCTTATGCGCACGGCTCATTCGAGCTTTGTGAAGGAAACGGAGGACTTCACGACACAGTTGGTCACTCCCCGAGGCGAGACTTTTGCTTCGCCAAAGGCGCTCGGCGCGACCTGGTTTACAGGTCTTGATTACGGTCCTGCGTTGAGAATGATCGAGAAGTACGAGGAAGGTGCGATCTACCTCACTTCCGATCCCTACTCAGGCCATGTCGCGACGCACGCTCCGGACGTTCATGCTTGGAAGCCCGTCTACAATCATGGAGAGCTAGTTTGCTTCGTGGCCTGTCACGTCCACCACACCGACGTCGGCGGCGCAGTTCCTGCATCGCTCTCTCGCTCCCTCATTGAGGTCCAGCAGGAAGGGATCCGCATTCCGCCGATGAAAGTCTGGCAGAATGGGAAATTCGACCAGAACCTTATGCGGATAATTGAAACGAACGTGCGCATGGGAGAGCAGAACCGGGGTGATCTAAATGCACAGATTGCCTGCCTCAACACTGGCGAAGCCAAGGTTCACGAGATGATTGCGCGCTTCGGAGCCGACGTCATCCGTGCATGCCAGACGGAATTGCTCGATTATGCTGAGGCTCAAGCTCGTTCCGTTGTCTGCACGATTCCAGATGGAGAATATTTCTTTGCCGACTACGCGGACGAAGACAGCGACAACGGCGTCCCTTGCCGGGTAGCGGTCACGCTCAAAGTTAAGGGAGGTACGCTGACCTTAGATTTCACAGGCTCGGACCCTCAGCTCAGTTCATCGTTGAATATGCCCACAGGCGGAAACCCGAGACATGCCCTCGTTACGATCGCGGTCGTTCTTGTGTTGTCGACTCTTCATCCAGGGCTCGTGCTGAACGCGGGGACGACGAGGCTAGTCAACGCGATCTTGCCGCATGGCACGGTTATGAACGCAATAGCGCCCGCAGCGGTGGGCATGCGCAGCCTCGTCGTCGCGGTTTCTCAGCTTGCAATTTTGGGCGCGTTCCAACAGGCGCTGCCAGAGCGGCTTGCCGCGTCGCCAGGCGGTGCTGCTTCGCTTCTTAACGTGAAGACGATCGACCGCGGCGGAAGGCAAATAATGGCCTCCATCGGTCCCGTCAGCGGAGGTGGTGGCGGCGGACCCACACGAGATGGTGTGGAGGGAAGCGGCGGCAATCGCTCGTTCCTCAGAAATACGCCGGTCGAGATCAACGAGGTGGAGGTACCGATCCACATTGAACGTTATGGATTAGTACCCGATTCGGGCGGGGCGGGAAGTTACCGTGGCGGCACTGCCATGCTTATGGAATTCAAAGTGTTCGCTCCGAACTCAGTTGTGACGGCGCGAAACAGGAATAGGACCCGTTTCGCATCATGGGGCGTTCTTGGGGGACATGCCGGCAAGACCTCGTCGTTTTACCGGAACCGAGACGCTGTCGATAGCCAAGACTTGGGAAACGTCGATGTCGTCCACTGCAAGCCCGGAGACGTCATTCGCATCACCGGACCCGGTGGTGGAGGCTACGGAAATCCGTTGCACCGCCCAGTGGACATTGTACTTGCGGACGTGAGAGCTGGTTTCGTGACCTCCGACGGTGCCGCAACCGACTACGGGGTAGTCCTGAAGGACGGTGGAGAGCTGGACGAGGAGGCAACCGCGACCGCTCGCGCGAAGTTCGCTCACTACGAGGGTCACTTCGATCTTGGGAAAAGTCGCAGGGATTTCGAGGCGATCTGGACGCGAGGTCGCTACGATGCGCTCACCGCCGTCCTCGCGGCTCTTCCCATATCCTGGCGCTTTTACGCAAAGCACCAGATTTTTGCGGCCGTGACGGATCCACCAGCATCAGGCGAGGGCAAGCAAGATGTCTATGACGCCTACGCCGACCTCGCCGCAAAACATGCGGAGCTTCCGCGCTTGAACAGCATTCGCATGTGACATTCGTAAGAGACTAGGCGGGCGGAAGCAAACTGAAGCGACACGGCGGGACATATCGCTTGCCAACCTTCCCAAGGCAGGGTTCGCGAGAGCTTACATGAGAACGAACTTCTCGCTCGAATAGCTCGTATCGTTCCGCTCCGGATTACACTGAATCAGCCCGGTTATCGCCACCTACCACGCGGCCAATGCTACAGCGGTAAGCAGTCCCCAAGTGCACGCGACACTGTCGCAACGTCTGGTCTCCATGGTGCGGCGGTGCAAAGCAACGCAACTCTTTACTGAGGATAGAGATGACAAAGTATAAGCTCGAGTATATTTGGCTCGATGGGTACAC
>UCKU01000074.1 GCA_900473185.1 Hyphomicrobiales bacterium
ATTCGCTTGTCGCGCTTTAGATTCTTGTTTTCGCATGTCGTTATCGCAAAACCGCTGCACACTTTTGCGCGACACGCTTTAGGCTTCGGACTTCAGCTTGCCGCCGACCGCCCAAAAATCCTTGCCTATCTCCGTTATCAGGATTTCCAGCGATTCAGGCGGGCACGCCAGGGTTTCGACGGCGGCCCTGGTGGCTTCGCGCACGAAGGCGCGTTTCTGATCGTCGGTGCGGCCGGGATGCATCTGCAGGTGAAGAATGGGCATGTTTTTTCCTTGGTCACGTTGGCAATGTCCCGTCGCCTTGGCTCGGGCATGACGACTATGTTGTAAATGCCCGGGTTGATAAATAAGCTGCAGGTATCGTCATTCGAAACCTGCAGGTAGGCAATCATGGACAAGCTGGCCGGCATGGCGATGTTCGTCAGGGTTATCGACGCCGGCAGTTTTGCCGCGGCAGCAGAGACCGCGCGCGTGTCGCCTGCCATGGTTGCCAAGCATATCAAGACGATCGAGGCCCGGCTCGGGGCGAAGCTCATCCATCGCACCACGCGGCGCCATCAGCTGACGGAGATTGGCCAGCTCTACTACGAGCGCTGCAAGCGCGCGCTTGCCGAGGTGGCGCTGGCCGAGGCTTCGGCAAGCGAGCTCCAATCGGCGCCGCGCGGCCGGCTTCGGCTGGTTGCGCCGGTGAGCTTTGGAACGCAGAACCTCGTGCCGGCGCTGATCGACTATCAGAACGCCTATCCCGACGTCAGCATCGAGCTATCGCTCGACAACAACGTCCATGACCTCGTCGGCGAGGGTTTCGAGCTCGGCATCCACATCGGCCCGCTATCGGACAGCAACCTGGTCGCCCGCCCGCTGACCCCCTATCGGCGGATTCTCGCAGCCTCGCCTGATTACCTCGCCCGCCATGGCCGGCCGGCCTCGCCGGAAGATCTCGCAAACCATCTCTGCCTCGGCCACTCCTATTGGCGCATGCAGGATCGCTGGCACCTGATCGGGCCGGGAGACGAAATGCGCGATGTGCTGATTTCCGGAAAATTCTCGACCAACCAGGGCGCGGCGCTGCGCATGGCAGCGCTCAGCGGCGCGGGAGTGGCGCTTCAGCCGGAACTGC
>UCKU01000018.1 GCA_900473185.1 Hyphomicrobiales bacterium
GGTGCAGGCATCGTTGCTTCGATCATCGAGTAATTCATTCGGCTGCTCCGAAGGGCGCAGCCGATTCGATGACATAATTATGATGCAGGCGGCGCAAGTCGCTTGCTTATTACACAGAAATGTTGCAAATGGCGCGCGAGCGCTATTTGCGTACCGCTTTGCGTAACGAAGCGGCGAGTAAAACAAACAATAAGGTGGGCTAAAAGGCCCTGAAGAGTGGATAGGGATGCCTTCTAAGGCGTCTCTCTCGATCTTTGAAACCGGTGGTCCGCCTTAGGAAGAAAGAACAACCCGTGTCTTTTCAAAAGACACGTGGAAAACAAAGACAAGGATAACGTCGAATGAACGGCCAAAATATCCGCATTCGCCTGAAGGCGTTCGATCACCGGATTCTCGATGCTTCCACGCGCGAGATCGTGTCGACGGCGAAGCGCACCGGTGCTAGCGTCCGGGGCCCCGTTCCGCTTCCGACCCGCATCGAGAAGTTTACGGTCAACCGGTCCCCGCACATCGACAAGAAGAGCCGCGAACAGTTCGAGATGCGCACGCATAAGCGCCTGCTCGACATCGTAGACCCGACCCCGCAGACGGTAGACGCGCTGATGAAGCTCGATCTCGCCGCTGGTGTCGATGTTGAGATCAAGCTCTGAGCTTGCTCGAGCTGAGTTGGAAGGATTGAACCGATGCGTTCAGGTGTGATTGCACAGAAGGTGGGAATGACCCGCGTCTACAACGACGCCGGCGAGCATGTCCCTGTAACGGTACTGCGTATGGAAAGCTGCCAGGTTGTGGCCCAGCGCACCGTAGAAAAGAATGGCTATACCGCGCTTCAGCTCGGTGCTGGCCAGGCCAAGGTCAAGAACACGTCCAAGGCCATGCGCGGCAACTTTGCCGTCGCTAACGTTGAGCCCAAGGCCAAGCTTCAGGAATTCCGCGTTTCGGAAGACCATCTGCTTGATGTTGGTACCGAGCTCAAGGCTGGCCACTTTGCCGCTGGTCAGCTCGTCGATGTCACCGGCACGACGATTGGTAAGGGCTTTGCCGGCGCCATGAAGCGCCACGGTTTCGGCGGTCTCCGCGCCACGCACGGTGTGTCCGTTTCGCACCGCTCGCACGGTTCGACGGGTTCGCGCCAGGATCCTGGCAAGGTTTTCAAGAACAAGAAGATGGCTGGTCACATGGGCCAGACGCGCGTGACGACGCAGAACCTTGAAGTGGTTTCGACCGATGAAGATCGCGGTCTGATCCTGATTAAGGGTGCAGTACCCGGTTCCAAGGGTGCCTGGATCATCGTGCGCGACGCCGTCAAGTCGGCAGCGAAGTAAGGGAGCCAGACCAATGGAATTGAACGTCAAGACCCTCGAGGGAAAAGACGCTGGGAAGGTTTCCCTTTCGGAAGCGATTTTCGGCCTTGAGCCCCGCGAAGATATTCTCGCCCGCGTTATTCGCTGGCAGCTTGCCAAGAAGCAGCAGGGCACGCACCAGGCAAAGGGCCGCGCAGACGTCTGGCGCACCGGCGCCAAGATGTACAAGCAGAAGGGTACGGGCCGCGCTCGTCACCATTCGGCTCGTGCTCCGCAGTTCCGCGGCGGTGGTAAGGCTCACGGCCCGGTTGCTCGCAGCCACGAACACGACCTTCCCAAGAAGGTTCGTGCGCTCGGCCTGCGTCATGCGCTGTCCGCCAAGATCAAGGCAGACGAACTGATCATCATCGATGATCTGGTCGCCAACGAAGCAAAGACGAAGGCTCTGGCCGGCGTATTTGCAACGCTGGGCCTCACCAACGCCCTCTTCATCGGCGGCGCCGAGCTCGACGGTAACTTCAAGCTCGCTGCACAGAACATCCCGAACATCGATGTTCTGCCGATCCAGGGCATCAACGTTTACGACATCGTCCGCCGCGGCAAGCTCGTGCTTTCCAAGGCTGCCGTTGAAGCGCTAGAGGAGCGATTCAAGTGACCGATCTCCGCCACTACGATGTGATCGTTTCTCCTGCGATCACCGAAAAGTCCACGCTGGTATCGGAAAACAACCAGGTTGTTTTCAATGTCGCCAAGAAGGCGACGAAGCCGGAAATCAAGGCTGCAGTCGAGGCGCTCTTCGGCGTCAAGGTTACCGCCGTCAACACTCTGCTGCGCAAGGGCAAGACCCGCCGTTTCCGCGGTTTTGTCGGCAAGCAGCAGGACGTGAAGAAGGCTGTCGTGACGTTGGCCGAAGGCCAGACGATCGACGTCTCCACCGGTCTCTGAGGATAAAAAAATGGCATTGAAAACATTCAATCCGACGACCCCGAGCCAGCGTCAGCTGGTCATCGTCGACCGTTCGGGCCTCTACAAGGGCAAGCCGGTCAAGTCGCTGACGGAAGGTCTGACCAAGAGCGGCGGTCGTAACAACCTCGGCCGCATCACGGCCCGCTTCATCGGCGGCGGTCACAAGCGTACGTATCGCATCATCGACTTCAAGCGTCGCAAGTTCGACGTCGAAGGCACCGTCGAGCGTATCGAATACGACCCGAACCGCACGGCTTACATCGCACTCGTCCGCTACTCCGACGGCGAACAGGCCTACATCCTCGCTCCGCAGCGTCTTGCTGCTGGCGACAAGGTCATCGCTTCCGACAAGGCTGTCGACGTCAAGCCCGGCAACACGATGCCGCTGCAGTACATCCCGGTCGGCTCCATCATCCACAACGTGGAAATGAAGCCGGGCAAGGGCGGTCAGATTGCCCGCTCTGCCGGTTCCTACGCGCAGCTCGTCGGTCGCGACCAGGGCATGGCTATCCTTCGCCTGAACTCGGGCGAACAGCGCCTCGTGCACGGCACCTGCCTTGCTTCGATCGGTGCGGTGTCGAACCCTGACCATGCCAACATCAACGACGGCAAGGCCGGTCGTACTGTTTGGCGCGGCAAGCGTCCGCATAACCGCGGCGTCGTCATGAACCCGGTCGACCATCCGCACGGCGGTGGTGAAGGCCGCACCTCTGGTGGTCGTCACCCGGTTTCTCCGTGGGGCAAGCCGACCAAGGGCAAGCGCACCCGGTCGAACAAGTCGACCGACAAGATGATCATGCGCTCGCGTCATCAGCGTAAGAAGTAAGAGAGGAAGTCCTCAATGGCTCGTTCAGTATGGAAAGGTCCGTTTGTTGACGGCTATCTTCTCAAGAAGGCTGAGAAGGTTCGTGAAGGCGGACGTGCAGAAGTAATCAAGATCTGGAGCCGTCGCTCCACGATCCTGCCGCAGTTCGTTGGTCTCACCTTCGGCGTCTACAACGGCAGCAAGCATGTTCCGGTCAGTGTCAATGAAGACATGGTCGGTCACAAATTCGGTGAATTCTCTCCGACCCGTACCTACTACGGTCACGGCGCGGACAAGAAGGCAAAGAGGAAGTAACGATGGGTAAGGCTAAAGCCGAACGCCGGCTGAAGGACAACGAGGCGCAAGCAGTCGCCCGTACGCTCCGCGTCAGCCCACAGAAGCTCAACCTGGTTGCTGCGGCCATCCGCGGCAAGAAGGTCGAGCGTGCACTCGCTGAGCTGGAATTCTCCCGCAAGCGCATCGCAGGCGCCGTCAAGAAGACGCTCGAATCTGCGATCGCCAACGCCGAGAACAACCATGACCTCGACGTCGACGCTCTCGTCGTCGCCGAGGCCTATGTCGGCAAGTCGATTGTCATGAAGCGCTTCCACGCTCGTGGCCGCGGCCGCGCATCGCGCATCGAACGTCCGTTCGCTCACCTGACGATCGTCGTTCGTGAAGTGCAGGCACAAGAGGAGGCCGCATAATGGGTCAGAAAATCAATCCGATTGGTTTCCGTCTTGGCATCAACCGTACCTGGGATAGCCGCTGGTTTGCGGACAATGCCGAATACGGTCAGCTCCTGCACGAAGACCTGAAGATGCGTAAGTTCGTGATGAGCGAACTGAAGCAGGCTGGTATCTCCAAGGTGGTCATCGAGCGTCCGCACAAGAAGTGCCGCGTCACGATCCACTCGGCCCGTCCGGGCCTGATCATCGGCCGCAAGGGCGCCGACATCGACAAGCTCCGCAAGAAGCTGTCGGAAATGACGAACTCCGAAACGCACCTCAACATCGTTGAAGTGCGCAAGCCGGAAATCGACGCAACGCTTGTTGCTCAGTCGATCGCCCAGCAGCTCGAGCGCCGCGTGGCTTTTCGCCGCGCAATGAAGCGCGCCGTTCAGTCCGCGATGCGTCTTGGCGCCGAAGGCATCAAGATCACCTGCGCAGGCCGTCTCGGCGGTGCAGAAATCGCTCGTACGGAATGGTACCGCGAAGGCCGCGTTCCGCTGCACACCCTGCGCGCTGACATCGATTACGGTACGGCTGAAGCCGAAACCGCATTCGGTATCTGCGGCATCAAGGTCTGGATCTTCAAGGGCGAAATCCTTGAGCACGATCCGATGGCTTCCGAACGCCGCGCGCTGGAAGGCGACGCACAGGGCCCGGCAAGCCGCGAACGCGACCGTGGCGATCGTCGCCGCGAACGCGACAACGCGTAATTAGCGCTGGCGAAAGATAAGCTCGGAGAAGTAAGAAAATGTTGCAGCCAAAGCGTACTAAGTACCGCAAGCAGTTCAAGGGCCGCATCAAGGGCGTTGCCAAGGGCGGTTCCGACCTTGCCTTCGGCGAATTCGGCCTGAAGGCTCAGGAGCCGAACCGCGTTAACGCTCGTGAGATCGAAGCGGCTCGCCGCGCGATCACGCGTTACATGAAGCGCGCCGGCCGTGTTTGGATCCGCGTGTTCCCGGACGTTCCGGTAACCGCAAAGCCTACCGAAGTCCGTATGGGTAAGGGTAAGGGTTCCGTGGAATACTGGGCATGCAAGGTCAAGCCCGGTCGTATGATGTTCGAGATCGACGGTGTCTCCGAGGAAATCGCGCGTGAAGCGCTTCGCCTCGGCTCGGCCAAGCTCTCGGTCAAGACGCGCTTTGTACAGCGCATCGCAGAGTAAGGAGAAGGCACGATGAAAGCCGAAGAAGTACGCGGCCTCACGGCCGACCAGCTCAAGGACAAGCTTGCCGACCTGAAGAAGGAGCAGTTCAACCTGCGCTTCCAGAAGGCGACCGGCCAGCTCGAAAAGTCCTCGCGCATCGATGAAGTTCGCAAGGACATCGCCCGCGTGAAAACCATTGCTCGCCAGAAGGCGGCGGAAGCAAAGGCGTAAAGGAAGAAAAACATGCCGAAGCGCATTCTGCAGGGCGTCGTCGTTGGCGACAAGAACGAGAAGACTGTCGTAGTTCGCGTTGAGCGCCGTTTCGCTCACCCGCTGCTCCAGAAGACCGTTCGTCGTTCCAAGAAGTACAAGGCCCACGACGAAAACAATCAGTACAAGATCGGCGATATCGTCTCCATCGAGGAGTGCGCACCGATCTCCAAGGACAAGCGCTGGACGGTTATTGCCGCCCAGGCCAAGTAAGAATTTTGCGCGAGGCCTTGCGTCTCGCGGAAATTTCTGTATGAAGCAGCGTCGGAACGCTCGAATGCCGGGCGTTCTTTTGCTTTAAGCGCACGGAAGGTCCCATCTGGGAAACCACCCTGGCAACGATCTATCCCGCGCTATTCAAGCTATTGTCGTGTTTTCGCTGTCCTTGTGGCGAGCGGCCGGCAGACATTTTTCATAAGCCGGAAGAGGGGGCTTTGCCCAACCATTCCGGTAAGAACAAGAAGGCGACCTGATATGATTCAGATGCAAACAAACCTCGACGTCGCGGATAATTCCGGCGCCCGTCGTGTCATGTGCATCAAGGTGCTGGGCGGCTCGAAGCGCAAGTATGCCTCGATCGGCGACGTCATCGTCGTTTCGATCAAGGAAGCTATTCCGCGCGGCCGTGTGAAGAAGGGTGACGTGATGAAGGCGGTTGTCGTTCGCACAGCCAAGGACATCCGTCGTCCGGATGGCTCTGTCATCCGCTTCGACACCAACGCAGCAGTCCTCATCGACAACAAAAAAGAGCCGATCGGCACTCGTATCTTCGGACCGGTTCCGCGCGAATTGCGTGCGAAGAACCACATGAAGATCATCTCGCTGGCTCCCGAAGTACTGTAAGGAGCGGGAACGATGCAGAAGATTCGTAAGGGCGACAAGGTCGTCATGCTCGCAGGCAAGGACAAGGGCCGCACTGGCGAAGTCATCCAGGTCCTGCCGAAGGAAGATCGCGCCGTGGTTCGCGGCGTTAACGTCGTAAAGCGCCACCAGCGTCAGACGCAGACCCAGGAAGCCGGGATCATTTCCAAGGAAGCTTCGGTCCACCTGTCCAACGTCGCAATCGTCGACAAGGACGGCAAGCCGACCCGCGTCGGCTTCAAGGTTGTTGACGGCAAGAAGGTCCGCGTGGCTAAGCGTTCGGGAGAAGTGATCGATGGCTGAGGCAAAGTACGAGCCGCGGCTCAAGAAGGAATATGTCGAGCGGATCCGTAAGGCGATGCAGGAGAAGTTCTCCTACGCCAACGAGATGATGATCCCGAAGCTCGACAAGATCGTTATCAACATGGGTGTGGGCGAAGCCACGGCTGATTCTAAGAAGCCGACCGTTGCTGCTGCCGATCTGGCTGCCATCGCTGGCCAGAAGCCGGTCATCACCCGTGCACGCAACTCTATCGCTGGCTTCAAGGTCCGCGAAAACATGCCGATCGGCGCGAAGGTCACCCTGCGCGGCGCCCGCATGTACGAGTTCCTGGATCGCCTGGTCAACATCGCGCTTCCGCGCGTTCGCGACTTCCGCGGCCTGAACCCGAAGAGCTTTGACGGCCGTGGCAACTTCGCCATGGGCATCAAGGAGCACATTGTGTTCCCAGAAATCAACTACGACAAGGTTGATCAGATGTGGGGCATGGACATCATCGTTTGCACGACGGCAACGACCGACGACGAAGCTCGGGCGCTCCTCACGGAGTTCAGCTTCCCGTTCCGTCAGTAACCGTAACGACGAGCGTAGAAAAGGAACCTGACATGGCGAAGACAAGCGCAGTTGAAAAGAACAAGCGCCGCCGTAATACGGTCGCAAACCAGGCTGGCAAGCGTGCTGCCCTGAAGGCGATCATCATGAACCAGGCTCTTCCGATCGAAGAGCGGTTCAAGGCCTCGATCAAGCTGGCATCCCTGCCGCGCGACGGATCGAAGACCCGCATTCGCAACCGTTGCGAAGTGTCCGGTCGTCCGCGCGCTTATTACCGTAAACTGCGTATGTCGCGTATCGCGCTGCGCGAACTGGGCAATCTCGGCAAGGTGCCGGGCATCGTCAAGTCGAGCTGGTAAGGAGCAGGTTAGATGACAATGACTGATCCGTTGGGCGATATGCTCACCCGTATCCGCAACGGCGCTTCGCGTCGCAAGTCGTCGGTTTCGACGCCTGCTTCCAAGCTCCGTGCACGTGTTCTCGATGTCCTCCAGTCCGAAGGCTACATCCGTGGCTATTCCGTCGTCGATTTCGGCAACGGCAAGTCCGAACTGAACATCGAACTGAAGTACTATGAAGGCGCATCGGTGATCCGTGAGATCGGCCGTGTGTCCAAGCCGGGCCGCCGGGTTTATGTCTCGGTCAAGTCCATTCCGCAGGTCGCGAACGGCCTCGGCATCACCATCCTTTCGACCCCGAAGGGCGTGATGGCCGATCACCAGGCTCGCGAACAGAACGTTGGTGGCGAGGTTCTCTGCTCTGTCTTCTAAGACAGCGCAGGGTCTCCATAGCGAACAGACAGGATTGAAACATGTCTCGTATCGGTAAGAAGCCCGTTCAGGTACCTGCTGGGATCACGGCTACGGTCGATGGCCAGAAGGTTACTGCTAAGGGCCCGAAGGGCGAGCTGTTTTTCGTCGCAAACGACGAAATCAGCCTCAAGCTCGAAAACAATGCGGTCGTCGTAACGCCGCTTTCCCAGACGAAGGAAGCTCGTTCGAAGTGGGGCATGTCCCGCACGATGATCGAAAACATCTTCAAGGGCGTTAAGGACGGCTTCGAGCGCAAGCTCGAAATCAACGGCGTTGGTTACCGTGCCTCCCTGCAGGGCAAGAACCTGCAGCTGGCGCTTGGTTTCAGCCACGACGTGGTCTACGAACCGCCGCAGGGCATCACGATCGCTGTACCGAAGCCGACGGAAATCGTCGTCACCGGCATCAACAAGCAGCAGGTCGGTCAGGTCGCCGCCGAGATCCGCGAATACCGCGGTCCGGAGCCCTACAAGGGCAAGGGCGTCAAGTATGCCGAAGAGCGGATTGTCCGCAAAGAAGGCAAGAAGAAGTAAGGATCACGCGAAATGGCTAGCAGGAAAGAAGCACTTGCACGTCGTGCCAACCGCGTGCGCCGTCATCTCAAGTCGGTGGCCAATGGCCGTCCGCGCCTGTCGGTTCATCGCTCGTCGAAGAACATTTACGCTCAGGTTATCGACGATGTTGCCGGCAAGACCCTTGCCGCTGCATCGACGCTCGACAAGGATCTGCGCGGTTCTCTGAAGACCGGTGCTGACACCGCAGCAGCTGCCCTCGTTGGCAAGCTTGTTGCAGAGCGCGCTTCGAAGGCAGGCGTCACCGAGGTCGTATTCGACCGTGGCGCCTTCATCTATCACGGCCGCATCAAGGCCCTGGCAGATGCAGCTCGCGAAGGCGGTCTGACCTTCTAATCAGTTTCCGGCCGAAGCCTTCATGGTCTTCGGCCGGATTTCACCGGACCGCAAATCGTTCCCCAGAGGAAGCCGATGCGGTCCTCGTTTTGTTTGCCGATTGCACCCGGAAAAGAAAAAGGAAGAGGACAATGGCACAGGAAAGAAGGCCTCAGCGGGAAGACCGCCAGAGCCGCGAAGAGCGCGATAGCGAATTCGTCGACAAGCTTGTCGCGATCAACCGCGTCGCCAAGGTCGTCAAGGGCGGCCGTCGTTTCGGTTTCGCAGCACTCGTCGTCGTCGGCGACCAGAAGGGCCGCGTAGGCTTCGGCCATGGCAAGGCACGCGAAGTGCCGGAAGCCATCCGCAAGGCAACCGAAGCAGCCAAGCGCGAACTGATCTTCGTACCGCTGCGTGACGGCCGTACGCTGCACCACGACGTCCATGGCCGTCATGGCGCCGGCAAGGTTCTGCTGCGCTCGGCCAAGGTCGGTACCGGTATCATCGCCGGCGGTCCGATGCGCGCCGTTTTCGAAACGCTCGGCGTTCACGACGTCGTCGCCAAGTCGACCGGTTCGTCGAACCCCTACAACATGGTTCGCGCTACCTTCGACGCTCTGAAGCACCAGGTTCACCCGAAGGACATCGCAGCTCAGCGCGGCATCAAGTATGCTACGCTCCAGGCTCGCCGTGCCGCTTCTGGCAACGCCTCTGAAGAATAAGAGGAGCTGACCAATGGCCAAGGCTACCAAGAAGGCTGAAGCGAAGACTGTTACGATCGAACAGATCGGCAGCCCGATTCGCCGTCCGGACGTCCAGCAGCGCACGCTGATCGGTCTCGGACTGAACAAGATGCACCGTCGCCGCACGCTGGAAGACACTCCGGCCGTTCGTGGCATGATCCGTGCAGTCCAGCATCTCGTTCGCGTCGTCGACGAGAAGTGAGTCCGGAGTAACGCTCATGAAACTCAATGAAATTAAAGATAACGAAGGCTCTACCCATAGCCGCAAGCGTCTTGGCCGTGGTATCGGCTCGGGCTCCGGCAAGACCGGTGGTCGCGGTGTAAAGGGTCAGAAGTCCCGTTCGGGCGTCGCCATCAACGGCTTCGAAGGCGGTCAGATGCCCATCTACCGTCGCCTGCCGAAGCGCGGCTTCAACAACATCTTCGCAGCCGATTATGTCGTCGTATCGCTGGCACGCATCCAGGCTGCCGTCGATGCCGGCAAGCTCGACGCGAAAGCAACCGTTGATGCAGCTGCTCTGAAGGCTGCCGGCGTCATCCGCCGCGCCAAGGACGGCGTTCGCGTTCTCGCCGACGGCGAGCTCAAGGCCAAGATCACGCTCGAAGTTGCAGGCGCTTCCAAGCCTGCCGTCGAGAAGATCGAAAAGGCTGGCGGCAAGGTAACGCTTCTTTCTGCCGCAGCGGCAGAATAATAAACTGATGATATATCGCCCGGGGTGCTTCACACCGGGCGATTTTGCTCCCATATGTGAGCCTCACAAAAACCTGCTTGGACGCATCCGCGTCGAGACGGTAAGACTGAAAACGAGGGTGAGGCATAGGGTTGCGCCAGCGATCCGTCCGAAGCCCGGTTTTTAAAAGAAATTCATACTGATTCCGGTGCCGGCCGACTCGAGAGCGCCCGGAATTGGTAGCGCGGAGAAACGCATGGCTTCTGCAGCGGAACAACTGGCTTCGAACCTCAATTTTTCGACCTTCGCCAAAGCCGAGGATCTTAAGAAGCGCCTGTGGTTCACACTGGCAGCTCTCCTCGTCTATCGCCTGGGTACCCATATTCCGCTTCCGGGCCTCAATCCCCAGGCATACGCCCAGGCCTTCCAGGGCCAGGCTGGCGGCATTCTCGGCCTCTTCAACATGTTCTCGGGCGGCGCTGTGCAGCGCATGGCGATCTTCGCGCTCGGCATCATGCCCTACATCTCCGCTTCGATCATCGTGCAGCTCATGACCTCGGTCGTGCCGGCGCTCGAAAACCTGAAGAAGGAAGGTGAGCAGGGCCGCAAGATCATCAACCAATACACCCGCTACGGCACCGTCATCCTTGGCGCCCTGCAGGCTTACGGCATCGCCGTCGGTCTTCAGAGCGGCAATGGCCTTGTCGTCGATCCGGGCTGGTTCTTTAAGATTTCGACCGTTCTGACGCTTCTCGGCGGTACGATGTTCCTGATGTGGCTCGGCGAGCAGATCACCTCGCGCGGCATCGGTAACGGTATTTCGCTGATCATCTTCGCGGGCATTGCAGCTGGTCTTCCGACCGCACTTGCCGGCACGTTGGAGCTCGGCCGTACTGGCGCGCTGTCGACGAGCCTCATTCTGCTCGTCATCGTCGTCGCGATCGCGGTCATCGCCGTGATCGTCTTCGTCGAGCGTGCGCAGCGCCGTCTGCTGATCCAGTATCCGAAGCGCCAGGTCGGCAACCGCATGTTCCAGGGCGATACCTCGCACCTGCCGCTGAAGTTGAACACCTCGGGCGTCATCCCGGCTATCTTTGCATCTTCGCTGCTGCTTCTGCCGGCAACGCTTGCAGGCTTTGCCAGCACGACGGCGATGCCCGCCTGGGCGACCTCCATCGTTGCAGCGCTTGGCCACGGCCAGCCGCTTTACATGGTGCTCTATGCGGCCCTCATCGCCTTCTTTGCCTTCTTCTATACGGCCATCGTCTTCAATCCGAAGGACACGGCCGATAACTTGAAGAAGCACGGCGGCTTCATCCCCGGTATCCGCCCGGGTGACCGAACCGCAGAATATATCGACTACGTGCTGACCCGTATCACGGTCCTCGGCGCTATCTATCTTGTCTTCGTCTGCATCCTGCCTGAGATTCTGGTGTCGCAAACCGGCATTCCATTATCCCTTGGTGGGACTTCGCTTTTGATCGTGGTTAGCGTAACTCTTGATACGGTGGCGCAGATCCAGGGCCATCTGATCGCGCAGCAGTACGAAGGCCTGATCAAGAAATCGAAGTTGCGTGGAGGAAAGAGGGGGCGATGAGACTTATACTTTTGGGGCCGCCGGGCGCGGGTAAGGGGACCCAGGCCCAGCGGATCGTGGAAAAGCATGGCATTCCGCAGCTTTCCACGGGTGACATGCTGCGCGCCGCCGTTCAGGCCGGTACTGAAGTCGGTAAGCGCGCCAAGGCTGTCATGGACGCCGGAAACCTGGTCTCGGACGAGATCGTCAATGCCATCGTCTCCGAACGAATCGACCAGCCCGATTGCGCCAACGGTTTCATCCTCGACGGCTTCCCGCGCACGCTTGTGCAGGCGGATGCCACTGAGGCGATGCTGAAGGCCAAGGGTCTTGATCTCTCGGTCGTCATCGAATTCCGTGTCGACGACAAGGAGCTGGTCCGCCGCGTGGCAGGTCGTTACTCCTGCGCCGAGTGCGGCACCGTCTATCACGACACGGACAAGGTTCCGGTCAAGGAAGGCGTCTGCGACAAGTGCGGTTCGACCCACTTCAAGCGTCGTCCTGATGATAATGCCGAGACCATGACCAAGCGTCTCGAGGTCTACTACAAGGAAACCTCGCCGCTGATCGGCTACTATTATGCCAAGGGCAAACTGAAGTCCGTGGATGGCATGGCCGAAATCGATCAGGTTACCACCGAGATCGAACGCATTCTTTCCAAGCTTTAAAGCTTTGAAAATAAACTTTGCGGGAGCGGTTGCTTTTTTGCACTGATTCCGCTAAACCGCGCCAACTCGCGACATTCCCTGCGATCGGCGCGGATTTCCCGAAGGAAATCCGGGTTCGATCGTTTTGTGATGTTACGAACCCGAATTTAATCGAGCGGCCTTTGGCTGCATAACGAAGCCCTATTGCCGGATGGCAACTGGAATGCAAGGAGAACAGGCGTGGCACGTATCGCTGGCGTCAACATCCCGACTGCAAAGCGCGTCGTCATCGCGCTGACCTACATTCACGGGATTGGATCGAAATTCGCGCAGGAAATCGTCGAGAAGGTCGGTATTCCGGCTGATCGCCGCGTTCATCAGCTCACGGATGCTGAAGTCCTTCAGATCCGCGAAACCATTGACCGTGACTACCAGGTCGAAGGTGATCTTCGTCGCGAAACCTCGATGAACATCAAGCGTCTGATGGACCTCGGCTGCTACCGCGGCCTGCGTCACCGTCGTGGCCTTCCGGTCCGCGGTCAGCGCACGCACACCAATGCCCGCACCCGCAAGGGTCCGGCAAAGGCGATCGCTGGTAAGAAGAAGTAATTTCCGGGAAACCGGAGTGGGGAGGCTGGCGGTCTGCGCCGGCCTCTTTTGAGTTTGGAGCGGCGTCATATAGACGCCGTTCCGGTGTAGCCGCTGGGATTACGGCGGTGAAGAGATCAACGAAAGGAATACCATGGCTAAGGAAGCCGTCCGCGTTCGCCGTCGCGAACGTAAGAATATCTCGTCGGGTGTCGCTCACGTCAACTCGACCTTCAACAACACGATGATCACCATTACCGACGCGCAGGGCAATGCGATTGCTTGGTCGTCTGCTGGCGCCAAGGGCTTCAAGGGCTCGCGCAAGTCGACCCCGTTCGCTGCCCAGATCGCTGCCGAAGACTGCGCCAAGAAGGCTCAGGAACATGGCATGAAGTCGCTGGAAGTCGAAGTCTGCGGTCCGGGTTCCGGCCGTGAATCGGCTCTGCGCGCGCTCCAGGCTGCCGGTTTCATGATCACGTCCATCCGCGACGTGACCCCGATCCCGCACAATGGCTGCCGTCCGCGCAAGAAGCGCCGCGTCTGATCATCGCTATCGTCACTGGTGAGCGCCTCCGCGCTCCCGGTGGTTTTCAAGCTCGGTTGCCACGATTGGATGGTGGCAACGAACGGAAGGCAAAATTATGATTCAGAAGAACTGGCAGGAATTGATCAAGCCGAACAAGGTGGAGTTCTCTTCGAGCTCGCGCACCAAGGCGACTCTCGTTGCAGAGCCGCTCGAGCGCGGTTTCGGCCTCACCCTCGGCAACGCGCTGCGCCGCGTTCTGCTCTCCTCTCTGCGCGGTGCCGCTGTTACGGCCGTGCAGATCGACGGCGTGCTGCATGAATTCTCCTCGATCCCGGGCGTTCGCGAGGACGTTACGGACATCGTGCTCAACATCAAGGAAATCGCCATCAAGATGGATGGCGACGATGCCAAACGCATGGTCGTGCGCAAGCAGGGTCCGGGTGTTGTAACGGCTGGCGACATCCAGACGGTCGGCGATATCGAAATCCTCAACCCCGAGCATGTCATCTGCACGCTCGACGAGGGTGCCGAGATCCGCATGGAGTTCACCGTCAACAACGGCAAGGGCTACGTTCCGGCTGAGCGCAATCGTGCGGAAGATGCTCCGATCGGCCTCATCCCGGTCGACAGCCTCTATTCGCCGGTCAAGAAAGTGTCCTACAAGGTTGAAAACACCCGCGAAGGACAGGTTCTCGACTACGACAAGCTGACCATGTCCATCGAAACCGATGGTTCCATCTCCGGCGAAGATGCCGTCGCTTTCGCGGCACGCATCCTGCAGGACCAGCTTGGCGTCTTCGTCAACTTCGACGAACCGCAGAAGGAAACCGAAGAAGAGGCAGTCACCGAACTGGCCTTCAATCCGGCGCTCCTCAAGAAGGTGGACGAGCTCGAACTGTCCGTTCGTTCGGCAAACTGCCTGAAGAACGACAATATCGTCTACATCGGCGACCTCATTCAGAAGACCGAAGCAGAAATGCTCCGCACCCCGAACTTTGGTCGCAAGTCGCTCAACGAAATCAAGGAAGTTCTCGCTTCCATGGGCCTGCACCTCGGCATGGAAGTGCCGGCATGGCCGCCCGAGAACATCGAAGATCTCGCCAAGCGTTACGAAGACCAGTATTAAGAAACAAAAAGGCAGGCTTTTTACGGCTGCCTTTCCCCGTCAAACAGCAGGCCTATCGCCTGCATGTGCCAGGAAACGGCAGGCCCGGTTAGCGTTAGGGCACCTGCATTAAAGGAGAATAGCAATGCGCCATGGTAAAGCCGGCCGCAAGCTGAATAGAACTGCAAGCCACCGCAAGGCGATGTTCGCCAACATGGCGGCTTCGCTCATCACCCACGAGCAGATCGTCACGACCCTGCCGAAGGCCAAGGAAATCCGTCCGATCGTCGAGAAGCTCGTCACCCTCGGCAAGCGCGGCGACCTGCACGCTCGCCGTCAGGCGATTTCGCAGATCAAGGACGCTGTTGTCGTCAACAAGCTGTTCGACACGATCGCTTCGCGTTACGCAACCCGCAACGGTGGCTACCTGCGTATCATGAAGGCCGGCTTCCGCCAGGGCGACAACGCTGCTCTCGCCGTCATCGAATTCGTTGACCGCGACACCTACGCCAAGGGCGCAGCTGACAAGGCTCGCGTCGCTGCTGAAGAGCAGTCTGTCGCTGCCTAAGATTTTCCGGTTACGGAAACAGGAAAGCCGGGCTTTGCCCGGCTTTTTTCGTTTGAGCCCGCTTCTGTTCAAGCTTTGTCAAGCGGCCGATTGATCATGGCTTCGATATTGTAGCCATTGGGATCGAGGATAAAGCAGGCATAATAATCGGGCGCGTAGTCCGGGCGCGGGCCAGGTGGGCCATTATCCTGCGCGCCGCCTGCCAGAGCGCTTTGATAGAACGCATCGACTTCAGCCCTGTTCTTGGCCCGAAACGCGACATGGATGCGCGTCAAAGGCGGGGGCTATCGGCCTGCTGGATTTCGAACAGGCAGCCATTGCCGATATCGAAGGCCCAGAACACGCTCTCCTTCCCGAAGAACAATGTGTATCCCAAGGGTGCGAAGGCTCTTTCGTAGAAGAGCCTGCTCTTTGTGAGACCGCTTACAGCGACGGTGATATGGTCAATCAAGCCTGGCGCTCCTTATGAGCTCATAGGGATGGCGAAATAAAAGCCGGTCGCGGCGTTCGCTCCACACATGTCCTGGTTCTCCGCCCGCTTTCGGAAATTCACTCGGGCACGTGGATCTTGTGTTTGATATGCTTGAGGTTCGCAACGATCGTAAAGGTCATGATCACCAGCAGGCACCACGAACTCCACTTGCCGATATGCACGGTCGACCACGCGCCGATCTGGTTTGGATAGCGCCACACGCCGAAGAAGGTGCTGATATTCTCTGCCAGCCAGATGAAGAAGCCGATCAGGACGAAAGCGAGAAGCAGGGGCATCTTGCGGTCTTGATCATAGGGCCTGAAGATGACTGTGGTGCGCGCATAAAGACCGAGCGTGCAGGCGGCGATGTACCAGCGATAATCGCCGATATAGTGGTGGGTGAAGAAGTTGGCGTAGATCGCCAATGCCGTGAGCCCGGCCATCCAGTAGGATGGATGGTGTCTTACGCGCAGATCAAACAGGCGCCAGGCCTGGATGACATAGCTGCCGACGGCCGCGTACATGAAGCCGGAAAAGAGCGGAACGCCGAAGAGCTTCGTATAGGCGAAATCCGGATAGCTCCAGGACTGGATGCTACCGGACGTCTTGAAGACCTCCAATGCAAAACCGACCACATGGAAGACGGAGATCGCCTTCAACTCATCGATGGTTTCGAGTTTTGCCCAGACCATCCAGGCCTGGATTGCAAGAGCGATAATCAGAAGCAGATCGTAGCGCGGGATACCGACGAGGCCTGCGCGCGGCACCAGAAAAACCGACAGAAAAAACAGACCCGCGAAGAGGCATGCCCGGGCTTCCTTGACGCCGAAATAGAAGAATTCGACAACGAAGCGTTCGATGCCATTGCGCGGAAGATCGGCCGGTCGGTCGATCAGATGCTTGTCCAGTAGAGGGAGAAATCCTTGAAGCGCGGCAACTTTCGGCATGTTCTTGCGAGTGATCCCGAGACTCGTTTCAAAGCAATAGGAAGCTATCAGGCTCGGTTACGCTAGGACAGCACCAGCTTGATAATTTGCTGCTTCGCGATTAGGCGTTCAAATCAGTTGAGATCATGGTGGTCGATTACAATTGAGCGGAACGATTCAAGGCAGGCAGTTGCAGCGCCTCGCAGCCCTATTCCTGATCACCATTTCCGGCCTGCTGCTCAGGCGCTTCGGCTACTCTGTCGATCTGCCCTTCGTCGTCGTCAAATATGGTGGTTCGCTGCTTTGGGGATCGATGGTGTATTTCCTGCTGGCATTTGCTGTTGGAGGCCTTTGTGCAAGATCTCGGCCTGCGGGAATTGCCACTATCGCACTCGCTATCGCCATCTGTGTTGAGCTCTTCCGGCTCTACCACACCCCCTGGCTCGAGGCCTTCAGATTGACGACCGCAGGCGCCTTACTGCTTGGGCGGGTCTTCTCGCTCTGGAATATTGTCGCATACGCTTTCGGAATAGCGGCCGCCTGTGCGCTTGATCCAGTGCGCAGGCAATCATCGCCTTCGAGGCCTTAACGCGGCTTTACGAAGCCGATGAAGCCACGGCACCGCCGCCACGTGCTCGTCCTTGCCCCTTCTTCCGGCTCCGCCCGGTCGGCTTGTAGGAGCGATAGAGGATCAGCGCGATGATCAGCCCCACATAAATATACTGTTCGAGACCGAGGATCTTCGTGGACAGTGCAAAGTGCAGCGCGGCGCAGGCACCGATGATGTAGATGAGGCGATGCAGCCAAATCCAGTTCTTGCCGAGCCGGCGGATCGAGAAATTATTGGACGTGACTGCGAGCGGTACCAGCATCGCCAGTGCGCCCATGCCGAACATGATGAAGGGGCGCTTCACCACATCGTTGATGACGGCCGCGATATCCAGCGCCTGATCGAGCACCATGTAGACGGTGAAATGCATCAATGCGTAGTAGAAGGTCAGAAGGCCGAGCGCGCGGCGATAACGCAGATAGTTCCAGCCGAGGAGATCGCGGGCAGGGGTGACGGCAAGCGTCAGGATCAGGAAACGGATCGTCCAGATGCCCAGGAACAGCTCGAAGGTTTTCACCGGATCGGCACCGAGTTGATTCGTCGCGCCGAGATAGAAATACCAGGCGGCGGGCACGAGTCCGACGACATAGAGCAGCCAGACGGACGCCGGCTGCCAGCGCTTCGGAATGGCGAGCGAAAACGCCGTCATCAGAAATTGACCCTCAGATCCATGCCGTTATAAAGGCTGGCAACTTCGTCGGCATAGCCGTTGAAGGGCAGGGTGGGGTGGCGGTTGGCGCCGAAGAAACCGCTTTCGCCGATGCGCCGCTCGGTCGCCTGGCTCCAGCGCGGATGGTCGACTGCAGGATTGACGTTGGCATAGAAGCCGTATTCTTGCGGGTTTGTCACCTGCCAGGTATTCTTCGGCTGCTGATCGGTGAGCGTGATGCGCACGATCGACTTGATGCCCTTGAAACCATACTTCCACGGCACGACGAGGCGCACCGGCGCGCCATTCTGGTTCGGCAGCGTTTCGCCATAGAGCCCGACGGCGAGCAGCGTCAGCGGGTGGTGTGCCTCGTCCATGCGCAGGCCCTCCACATAGGGCCAGTTCAGCGACTGGAAGAGGCCGGCCTGGCCGGGCATTTCCTCGGGCCGCACGACGGTCTCGAAGGCGACATATTTGGCGCTGCCCTGCGGCTCCACCTTGTCGAGAAGTGAAGCAAGCGGAAAGCCGTTCCACGGAATGACCATCGACCAGGCTTCCACGCAGCGCATGCGATAGACGCGCTCCTCGATCGGGAACTCCTTCATCAGCGCCTCGATATCGAAAGTGCCTGGCTTGTTGACCATGCCATCGACCTTGATCGTCCAGGGCAGCGGCTTGAACTTGCCGGAAAGCGCTGCGGGATCACCCTTGTCGAGGCCGAATTCATAGAAGTTATTGTAGGTGGTCACGTCCTTGATCGGCGTCAACTTCTCATCGACCGTGTACTTGCTCTTGACGGTCGTAAGCGCCGCGGCACTCGCCTTGCCAGCGCCGTAGAGCGCGATCGCGCCAAACGTCGCAGCGCCGAGAAATTCCCTGCGCTTCAGGTAAATCTCGCGCGGCGTGATTTCCGGGGAGCGGATTTTGGGCGGACGATAGGCTGGCATATCGAATTCCTCCTGGGCGGGGCGGCCCGTGTGAATCTTTAGACGCAGATAGCGCGCTTCGGATCAGTGTGTATGCCTTGAATCTTAGGGACGAAAAGCCAATTTTTTGTGTTCGTCCGTGATGGAATAGACCGTAACAAAAGTGCCCTAGTATCCGTATATGCCTGATGGTGCCGCCCGTACCGCTTTGGGCATTCCCGGTAGTGACAGCTTGGGCCGATTGGATTAGGACAATTCCAAAAAGCAGCGACTGCCCGGCCTTCGCAAATCCCTTGCCGCCCCGCATCGCCAGACAATTCCTGGATATTGAGGAAGACACCGATGCCAGCTTATCGTTCCAGAACCACGACCCACGGCCGCAACATGGCAGGCGCGCGCGGCCTTTGGCGCGCCACGGGCATGAAGGATTCGGATTTCGGCAAGCCGATCATCGCCGTGGTGAACTCCTTCACACAGTTCGTCCCCGGCCACGTTCACCTCAAGGATCTCGGCCAGCTCGTCGCCCGCGAAATCGAAGCGGCCGGCGGCGTTGCCAAGGAGTTCAACACGATCGCCGTCGACGATGGCATCGCCATGGGTCATGACGGCATGCTCTATTCGCTCCCCTCGCGTGAGCTGATCGCCGACAGCGTCGAATACATGGTCAACGCCCACTGCGCCGATGCCATGGTCTGCATCTCCAATTGCGACAAGATCACCCCCGGCATGCTGATGGCTTCGCTGCGCCTCAACATACCCACGGTCTTCGTCTCCGGCGGCCCGATGGAGGCCGGCAAGGTCGTCCTGCATGGCAAGACGCATGCGCTCGACCTCGTCGATGCCATGGTCGCTGCTGCCGACGACAAGATCTCCGATGAAGACGTCAAGATCATCGAGCGTTCGGCCTGTCCGACCTGCGGTTCATGCTCCGGCATGTTTACCGCAAACTCCATGAACTGCCTGACGGAAGCGCTCGGTCTGTCGCTGCCCGGCAACGGCTCGACGCTTGCAACGCACGCCGACCGCAAGCGGCTCTTTGTCGAGGCCGGCCACCTGATCGTCGATCTCGCTCGCCGCTATTACGAGCAGGAAGATGAAAAGACCCTGCCACGTGTCATCGCCTCGAAACAGGCGTTTGAGAATGCCATGACGCTTGATATTGCCATGGGCGGCTCCACCAACACCGTTCTGCACATTCTGGCGGCTGCGCATGAGGGCGAGGTGGATTTTACCATGGCCGACATCGATGCACTGTCGCGCCGCGTTCCCTGCCTCTCCAAGGTCGCACCAGCCAAGTCCGACGTGCACATGGAAGATGTTCACCGCGCAGGCGGCATCATGTCGATTCTCGGCGAGCTCGATAAGGGCGGCCTGCTCAATCGTGACTGCCCGACCGTCCATGCCGAAACGCTCGGCGATGCGATCGACCGTTGGGATATCACGCGTACCAACAGCGATACTGTGCGCAACTTCTACCGTGCGGCACCGGGCGGCATCCCGACACAGGTTGCCTTCAGCCAGGAAGCCCGCTGGGACGAACTTGATACCGACCGCGTTGGCGGTGTCATCCGTTCCGTCGAACATCCCTTCTCCAAGGATGGCGGCCTTGCTGTCCTCAAGGGTAATCTGGCGGTCGATGGCTGCATCGTGAAGACCGCCGGTGTCGATGAATCGATCCTGAAATTCTCTGGCCCGGCCCGCGTTTTCGAAAGCCAGGATGCTTCCGTCAAGGCGATCCTCGCCAATGAGGTCAAGGCCGGCGATGTCGTCGTGATCCGCTACGAAGGCCCCAAGGGCGGCCCCGGCATGCAGGAAATGCTCTATCCGACGAGTTATCTGAAGTCGAAGGGCCTCGGCAAGGCGTGTGCGCTGATCACCGACGGCCGGTTCTCCGGCGGCACCTCCGGTCTTTCGATCGGCCATGCTTCGCCGGAAGCGGCAAACGGCGGCACGATCGGCTTGGTGCGCGAAGGCGACATGATCGACATCGACATTCCGAACCGGACGATCAGCCTGCGCGTCGGCGACGAGGAACTTGCCGCCCGTCGCGCCGAGCAGGATCAGAAGGGCTGGCATCCGGCCGAGCCGCGCAAGCGCAATGTTTCGACCGCGCTCAAGGCTTATGCGGCCTTTGCAACCAGCGCCGATCGTGGCGCGGTTCGCGACCTGAACGCGCGCTGAGCGAACAACCTCTCAAACTGAAGACCCACTGATTAAAAGTCAGTGGGTCTTTTCATGTTCAGAGATGCCGCGTTTCCGCAGGCACGGTCCACCAGCTGTTGTTCCTGCCATCATAATATTGCAACGGCGCCTCGACGAGTTCGGCAGGATCGAGATCGTCAAGGCAGGCGAGATTGATCGACACATAGGCGCCACCCATCGCCTCGATATAACCGTCGCCATAAGCCGGTACTCCGCAATTGGCGCAGAAGCGGTGATGACCGGAGAAAGTGCCGAACTGGTAATCGCTGATACCGGTTTCCTCGCACAGCAGGCGAAAGTCCTTGGGCTTGATATTGGTGCCCCAGTAGCGGAGCTTCCAGCAGATCGAGCAATTGCACTTTCCCGTCCCGGCCTGAATGTCGATATCGGCCTCGTAGCGGATCCGGCCGCAATGGCAGCTTCCATGATAGGTCTTCTTCATATGCTCCTCCTTGCGCATAGCCATGTGATATGACAACATATTGTCATTATCAATGAATGACAATATGTTGTCAATATGATCAAGAAACGAACGCCTGAAGGCGATGCCTTTGCCGCTCTTTCCATCGCCGTGATCCGGCTCTCGGCCCACTTGCAGACGGAAGGCGATGCGCTTGCCAGGCCCGCGGGGCAGACCAGCGCGCGCTGGCAGGTGCTTGCCGCGGCCGACCATGCGCCCATGTCGGTTGCAGATGCTGCGCGTGCGCTTGGCCTCGCACGTCAGGGTGTGCAGCGTATCGCCGATCTTCTGGCAGGCGAGGGGTTGATTGCCTACCGCGCCAATCCGGTCCACCAGCGCGCCAAACTCATGGAACTGACGGAGGCGGGCAAGAGCGCTCTTGCTGCTATCGCCATGCGACAGACGGTCTGGGCAAACGAACATGGCGCCACCTACGGCGAGGACCGGCTTCACCAGGCAGCCGGTATCATCAACGAAATGATCGCCGATTTCCAGAGCGGAAGAGATCAGGGCTGAATGTTCTCAGAGCGGGCGATTGATGTTCTTGTAGGTCTCGCCGAGCTGCTTCAACCGATCCTGATAGGCCGCGCCAATGCAGGCGGCGTCAGCGCCACAGGCCTGCCGCTTCTTTAGCCATGTGGTCTGCTCGTCCTGCAGCGTACCGCGCGCGCCCATGGCAAGCAGACCCGACAGCAGCTCGAAGGTCGTCACCATCTTCACATCGGCATCGTTGAGCGACCGGTCCTCACAGATCACCTTCTCATCCGGCTGCAGCTCCTTCGCATCGCAGTTGAAGCTTGCCGCCCGTACGCCATTCGGTGCAAGGGCGAAGAGCGTGGCGCAGATGACAGCGGATAGGATAGTGGTCTTCATAATCTCTCCAATTGTAAGGGCACTCTGTTTCGGCCTCACGGCAAAGATGATGCAACTCCGTTTTACGGCAAGGATCAAACCCATCGGCCTGCTTTCAAGCTGATGTCCCTGATCGGTGACTGCGTCCGGCATTTGAGCTTAGATATCAGTAACCTGCTTGATTTTGCTGATTCAAATTCCCAAATCCGCGATGCCTCTATCTTCCATGCTTCCGCCCTCTTTCCTTTCTAGCGTCGGGCGCTACAACATTTTTCGTGAGAGCATTTCAAAAGGATTCCCATGCAAGGCCTGTTCAAGCACGCCTCCGTTTCGCTTCTGGCACTAACGCTCCTGCTGCCCGCCTACGCCCAGGCGCAGACCAAGACCGTGCCGGAAAGCCAGATGCAGATGCAGCTTTCTTTCGCGCCGCTGGTCAAGCAGACCTCGGGCGCCGTCGTGAATGTCTATGCTGAAAAGACCGTTCAGCGGCAGTCGCCCTTTGCCGGCGATCCCTTTTTCGAACAGTTCTTCGGCCAGCAGATGCCGAACCGATCCGAAAAGCAGTCGTCGCTCGGCTCCGGCGTCATCGTCGAGGCCAACGGTACCGTCGTGACCAACAATCACGTCGTCGAGGGTGCCGACGACATCAAGGTGGCGCTGTCGGACGGTCGCGAATTCCCCTGCAAGGTCGTTCTGCGTGACGACCGAGTCGATCTCGCGGTCTTGAAGATCGATAGCAAGGCGGATTTCCCGACACTGCCGATCGGCAATTCCGATGCGGTGGAAGTCGGCGATCTCGTGCTGGCGATCGGCAATCCTTTCGGCGTCGGCCAGACCGTCACCAGCGGCATCGTTTCGGCACTTGCCCGCAACCAGGTGGTCAAGAACGAGTTCGGCTTCTTCATCCAGACGGATGCTTCGATCAATCCCGGCAATTCCGGCGGCGCGCTGATGAACATGAAGGGCGAACTGATCGGCATCAACACCGCGATCTTTTCCCGCGGCGGCGGATCGAACGGTATCGGCTTTGCCATCCCCGCCAATCTGGTCAAGGTTTTCCTCACCTCGGCCGATTCAGGCGTCAAGTCCTTCGAGCGGCCCTATATCGGCGCTACCTTCGATCCTGTGACCTCTGAGGTCGCCGATGCGCTCGGCCTCGACAAGGCACGCGGCGCGCTGATCGCCAAGGTCACTGCGGATAGCCCGGCAGCCAAGTCCGGCCTCAAGGCGGGCGAGGTCATCACTGCGGTTGATGGCGTCTCCGTCGAACATCCGGATGCGCTTCTCTATCGATTGACGACGGCTGGCCTTGGCAAGTCGGTCAACCTGACGGTCATGGAAAACGGACGCGAGCAGCAGATAGTGCTTGCCCTTGCCCGTGCGCCGGAAACCCAGCCTCGCGATCAGCGCACGATCGGCGGACACACGCCGTTTACTGGTGCGGTCGTGGAAAACCTTTCGCCGCGCGTGGCCGATGAGCTGAGGATGCCGCTCGATTCGGCGGGTGTGGTCATCTCCGACGTCGAGGGCGGATCCCCTGCTTCCCGGCTCGGCTTCGAGCCGAAGGATATCATCGTCTCCATCAATGGGGCTGAAGTGAAAACCAGCCGTGACCTGCAGGAAATCGCCGATTCCGATCCCAGCCTCTGGCGGGTCGAGATCGAACGCGATGGTCAGCGCATCAGGCAGTTCTTCCGATGAGTGATGACCTCTTCGCGCCACGTGTTCCGGAAGAGGTCGCCAGCCGGCGGCCGCTTGCCGATCGTCTGCGGCCGAAGACGCTTGGCGAAGTCACCGGTCAGGAACATCTGACCGGTGAGGATGGCGTTCTGCGCCGGATGATCGAGAGCGGCTCTCTCGGCTCCATGATTTTCTGGGGGCCGCCCGGAACCGGTAAGACGACCGTCGCGCGACTGCTGTCGGGCGAGGCGGGCCTGGCATTCGAACAGATCTCGGCGATCTTCTCCGGTGTTGCCGATCTCAAGAAGGTGTTCGAGGCCGCCCGCATGCGCCGCATGGACGGCCGCCAGACGCTGCTCTTCGTGGATGAGATCCATCGCTTCAACCGCGCCCAGCAGGACAGTTTTCTGCCAGTCATGGAGGACGGCACGGTTATCCTCGTCGGCGCGACGACCGAAAACCCGTCCTTCGAGCTCAACGCCGCTCTTCTGTCGCGCGCCCGGGTGCTGACCTTCAAGTCGCATGATGAAGAGAGCCTGGAGGAATTGCTGAAACGCGCCGAGACGGTCGAGGGCAGGCCACTGCCGCTGACCGAGGACGCACGCGCCAGCCTAATCCGCATGGCTGACGGCGACGGCCGCGCGGTGCTGACGCTGGCCGAAGAAGTCTGGCGCGCCGCCCGCGAGGGCGAGACCTTCGATATAGAGGGTCTGACGCGCATCGTCCAACGCCGGGCACCCGTCTACGACAAGGCGCAGGACGGCCATTACAATCTGATCTCGGCGCTTCACAAGTCGGTCCGAGGTTCCGATCCCGATGCCGCCCTCTATTATCTCGCCCGCATGTTCGATGCCGGCGAGGATCCGCTCTATCTCGGCCGGCGGCTGGTGCGCATGGCGGTGGAGGATATCGGGCTTGCCGATCCGCAGGCGCTGGTCATCTGCAACGCCGCCAAGGATGCCTATGACTATCTCGGTTCGCCGGAAGGCGAGCTGGCGTTCGCGCAAGCCTGCGTCTATCTCGCGACCGCCCCGAAATCCAATGCCGTCTATACCGCCTTCAAGGCGGCGACGATGGCCGCCAAGCAGAATGGCTCGCTCCTGCCGCCGAAGCATATCCTCAACGCGCCGACGAAGCTGATGAAGGGCGAGGGATACGGCGAAGGCTACCGCTACGACCACGATGAGCCGGATGCATTCTCAGGTCAGGATTATTTTCCTGAAAAGATGGGCCGCCAGACTTTTTACGATCCGCCGGAACGCGGTTTCGAGCGCGAGATCCGCAAACGGCTGGACTGGTGGGCAAAACTTCGCAAGGAGCGCAATCCTCGCTGAGATCGGGGTAGCGCTGATCTCAGGCGCGCTTCTGTGCAGCCGGAGCGGTGATCAGCTTGACCGAGGAATCCGCCAGCCCGTGATGGCCTTCCATGTCGACGACGATATGCCAGTGGCCGCTCTCGGGGATGGCGAGCCTGATCGGCGACTTGCGCGCGATACCGCCGATATATTTGAAATCGAGCACTTCGGTGAACCGCTGGAAGTTCGGAGCCGTCATCAGCCGCACATTGTTCACGGCGCTCAGAGACACCTCGACGATCGTTCCGGCGCGCTGTTCCTTGATATCGTAATGGGTGAAGCGAAAGTTCGGTTTCGGCATTGGTCTCGCGGCATATATAGTCTCTGCATGCGGGACTCTATCAGGACGGCAGTTAAGGAAAAGTTGGAAATCCTGGGCCTGGTGCCGTTCCCGCTGTTTCAAAATGGCAGGAACGGCACGGTATTTAGTGGATATTGCCGGCGCTGCGCGCAAGAGGTGCAAAATCGAGCACTATGCCCGTTGCGGCACGGCAGATCTCATCGGGATTGTGGTTGCACTCTTCCGCGGCGAAATGAAGGGCCGCGGCTTCATTGATGAAGAGACCGCCGACGAGCCCCTCGCGGTCCTGGACGATCCAGCCGCCGCCCTTGGTGCGGCCGACTGTGAAGCGGGCCGGACGAGCGGTGAGGGGAGCCGAAATCTGTCGGCGTTGCTGTGCATTTGCCATTGTCGTGATCCTCGATCCGGCGCTTATTGGGAAATCAGGTGGAAGCTCATCTGCACGAGCCCGGCAAAGGCCATGACGGCGCCGAGCCGCGGTGCAACGGCGACCATGCCGGCAAACAGCGGGTGGGAAGGATCGGCCGCAGCCGCGTGGGCACTCTCGCCACGTTGCAGCGGGTCAGTCTTGGCAGGCGTATCAGTCAGGCGTGACATCGTTTGTCCTTTCGAAGTCTAACTCAACCGCCGTTTGATAGTCGCGGCGGTGTCACGCTCATCAAGATAGATGCCGGCGGATAGGGTTTCCATTTGGCGCCGGAAACGAAAATATTAAAATCTCATAGGGATAGCGCCATGCGCGCAGCGCTGCCGCCGATGAAGGGGGCAAGCGACTTGGCGATGGTAAAGCGGCTGTCGGCCTCAGTCGGTACAAGCGGAAGGCGAAGATCCGACGGCGTGCCGCGCAATATCTGCAACGCATATTTCAGCCGCGCAGGATCGCCCTCGTGGCCGAGCGCAGTCACAACCGGCAGCAGCCTGTCGCTCAGCGCAAGTGCTGCGGATATGTAGCTCCCACAGGCCGCCTGCTGCAGCGACGTGACGAGCCGGGGAAGGATATTCGCGGCCGCAGAAACGATACCGTCGCCGCCGGAGAGATAAAAGGGCAGCGCGGTACCGTCATGGCCGGACAGGAAACGGAAGCGGTGTCGCAGTGCCAGCGGCAGGTTGGCGAAGCGGGCAATATCCCCGGTCGCATCGACGATAGCGACAATCGCTTCGAGTTCGGCAAGTCGCTCCAGCGTTCCCACCGTCAGGTCACTCGCCGTGCGGGACGGCGCATTCTCGATCAGGACAGGCAGATTGCTTGCCGCGGCGATTTGCCGGAAATGATGGAGAATGCCCTTCTGCCCTGGCTTGGAATAGTAGGGTACGGTGATAAGCACAGCGCGGGCACCGCATTCTTCCGCATCCCGGATAAACGCGATCGTACTCTCGGTGCAATTGGTTCCGGCCGCGGCGATCACCGGAATACGGTCCGCCGCGGCCCGGATGCAGATGTCGAGCACCATGCGACGTTCCTGCGGTGAGAGGCTGAACCCTTCACCCGCCGCCGTGCAGACAGCGAGTCCATCGACCCCGCTCAGCACCTGCCATTCAACAAGAGCTTCCAATGCTGCGTGGTCGACCTCGCCGTCACGGAACGGCGTGACGAGCGCGGTGATCGCGCCACCCAGGCGCAGTCTTCCTTTGCTGTTCATGATTAGGCCTCAGAGCGAGCCGAGGATCACGTAGAGTTCCACGCAGGCGAGCACGATGCCGAAGATCATCAGCGCCTGTGCCGTGCGTTTCTCGCGCATCTGCCGCTTGTCACGCGTGATGCGGTAGGGGCGAAGCGGCAGGTATTGAGAGGACATGACATCTCGCATGGTAGTAACCTTTGCTGTTGAGGCGAAGGCTACTGCCACCTCCGATAGGAAATCCATTCGGAGCAGAGATCGAGGATATAGGAATTGCATAAAGAGGCGGCGGTCAGCCGCCGCGCTGGTTTTCCTTGTCGAGCTGGGTCACCAGCGCTAGTACGACCTCCGACACAGGCGTCGGCACGTTAGCGGTGCGCCCGAGCGCGACGACCATGCCGACGAGCGGCACGATTTCCAGCGCCTTGCCGGCCAGCAGATCCTGCAGCATCGAGGTGCGCACCGGGCCGATGTGACGCGACTGCTGCAGCCTCTCCTCGATGGTGATGCTGAATTTCGCGCCGAGAGCGCTGCCGACGGCGCGCACTTCGTTCATGATCTTCCCAACCATGTGGAAAAGCGCAGGATCGGCCATGATGTCGGTCATCAACGCCCGCGTCAGGGCGCTGATCGGGTTGAAGGCCGCATTACCCGTCAGCTTGTTCCAGATCTCGTCGCGAATGCGCCGCGTGGTCGAGACATTGAGGTCGGCCTCGACAAAAAGGCCGGCAATGGATTCGAGATCGGCCGACATCTCGCCGGAGGGTTCGCCGAGCACGAAGCGGCCTTTATTGGAAAGGCGGATCTCGCCTGGATTGACGACTTCCGCCCCTTGCATCGCCACGCAGCCAATCACCCGTTCCGGCCCGATTAGGCGCCACAGTTTCCCGCCGGGATCCAGTTCGTCGAACTGTAGCTCGGTATGGCCGCTTTGCGTATCGCGATGAAAATACCACCAGGGAATGCCGTTCAGCACCATGACAACGCGTGTATTACCCTTCAGCAGCGTAGCCATGCCGTCGGCGGCCGGTCCGAGCTGGTGGCCCTTGAGGCCGGTGATGATGAGATCCTGCGGTGGGAGCGTGGTCGGATCGTCGGTTGCTGTGATCCGCACGTTAATCGGTTTGTCCGCATCGGCTTCGTGCAGGGAAAGACCGTTCTTCTGGATCGCTTCCAGGTGCGCGCCGCGGGCGACGACGGAAACAGTCGCATTGTCGCCGAGCCGGCTTGCAATCTTGACGGCGATCGCACCTCCAAGAGCGCCGGCTCCGTAAATACAGATCGATGTGCTCGCCATGCCTGCCTCTTTCTATTGGTGATGACGCGGTAGACATAGGCCATCGAAGTGGCAGAGCGAACGAAAATCTTGACCTTTCGAACGCTCTTCACGTGGAAATGAAAACAAGCGCGCCGTCGGCGCGCTTGTTGTTGTCGGGAAAGGTCAGGCCGTCTGTTCGAAGTCCGTGGAGACCGCGAGCTGACGCCACTGTGCAAGTTCCTTCTCCACGCTGGCATGTTCCTCTTCGATCTTGGCGACCGTATCGCTGCCGAAAGGCATGCGCAGCGGCGGGTTGGCCGAGTTCACCATCTCGATGATGCCGGCGGTCAGCTTGGCGGGGTCTCCTGGCTGGGCATGGTTGGCGCCGGCTGCGAAGTCGCGCATGTTGCCGGCCGGCGTGCCGACATAATCAGGAATGGAGGCCGGGCTGATTGCCAGCGAGTTGTCATGCAGGAAGTCCGTGCGGAAGAAGCCGGGCTCGATGATTGTGACCTTGATACCGAAGGGTTCGACTTCGGTTGCCAGCGATTCCGACAGGCCTTCGACGGCAAACTTCGTGGAGCCGTACACCCCCCAGCCGGGGAAGCCGTAGTAGCCGCCGATCGACGAGAAGTTCAAGATATGGCCGGAGCGCTGGCGGCGCATATAGGGCAGCGCGGCGCGGGTGACCTTCAGCAGGCCGAAGACGTTGGTGGCGTAGATCTTTTCGATCTCTTCGGCCGTTGCTTCCTCGACGGCGCCGAGCAAGCCGTAGCCGGCATTGTTGGCGAGGATATCGATGCGGCCGAAGCGGGCAACGGCGGCAGCGGCAGCTTGCCTGGCCTGTTCTTCATTGGTGACGTCGAGAGCGACGGCAAGCAGGTTCGGATGATCGCCGAACTGTTCGGTGATGGTCTTGGGGTTGCGGGCGGTGGCAACGACAGCGTCGCCGCGAGCAAGGGCGTCCTTGGTCATCAGCGCGCCGAAACCACGCGATGCACCCGTGATAAACCAGACTTTCATGGCAATTCCCTTTCCTTGAGAGTGTTTGTTTCAGCAGTTCGTTGCTGACGGAGAGGAATTTGACGCAAATCTCGCTCATGTATAAGATTCGTTATTTGATGGACTATGATGAGTGAAATTCAGCAATGAGAGCAACTGAACTTTCCGAAATGGCAGCCTTCGCCGCTGTCGCCAGGCACAAGAGCTTCCGCAAGGCGGGAGAGGAGAGGGGTGTCACCGCCTCCGCGGTCAGTCACGCCGTCCTCAATCTGGAGGACCGCATCGGCATCCGCTTGCTGAACCGCACGACCCGCAGCGTCTCGCTGACGGAGGCCGGCGAATTGCTTCGCTCTCATCTCGATCCGGCCTTCGGCGAGATCAGTTCTGCACTCGATGCGCTGAACCGTTTCCGCGATACCCCCTTCGGCCGTGTGCGCATCAATGTCGGCAATTCCATTGCGCCCTTTGTCGTCGGCCAGGTCATCGGGCCGCTCCTGATGAAGAACCCCAACCTGCAGCTCGAAATCGCAGCAACGGACCGGCTGGTGGACATCGTCGAGGAAGGTTTCGACGCCGGCATCCGCTTCGGCGAACGTGTCACCGAGGGCATGATCGCCGTGCGCATCAAGCCGCGCATGCGCCTCGTCGTCGTCGGCTCTCCCGCCTATTTCGAAACCCGGCCAAAACCGCAGACCCCGCATGATCTGAAGCGCCATATCTGCATTCAGAACATGTTCCCCTCGGGTGCGCGTTACCCCTGGGATTTTAAGAGGGACGGCCAGGCCATCACCTTCCACCCGACCGGCCCGCTCTCGCTCGACGACCACGAATTGATGACGGCAGCTGCCTTGAGCGGCGTGGCGCTCGCCTATGTCTGGGAGGGCAGGGTGGTGCCGTTGATTGCGAGCGGCCAGCTTATCCAGGTGCTGGACGAATGGTGCCAGCCGGAGGAGCCGCTCTACCTCTACTATCCCAGTCGGCGGCATATATCGGCGGGCTTCCGGACTGTGATCGACGCCATCAGGGGCGATTGAGCCTTACAGCTTGCGGAACTCCAGCCGGTAGACGACATCCTCCCCCGTGACGGGATCGATGCCGGGCGCATCGCTGATGACGAGCATGTCGTCCTCGATATGCACCGGGCGTATAAGGGGCCGCTCCCATGTCGGGTTCCAGGCGGCCTCGACATGATGGATCACTTTGTCGCCCTCCAGAGTATAGGCAGCGGTGTAAGCCAGCATCGTATCGAAAAGTGCGGCCTTTTCATTGTCGTTGGGGGCTTTGCCGTTCGGTTTCGGCCGACGTCGGTTGGTGACGAAGGCCATCATCCGGCCATCGGCGTGATAGGCGATGTATCCAATGGGATCGGCACCCATGGCGTCGCTGACTTCTCCCGTCGCAACGACGGTTCGCGTCCACGAGATCATGCGCCACGTCCCGAGCAGGGCGGCTCTGTCCATGATCTTCCCCTCCTTAAAGTAGTTTAGCACAACTAGAAATACGGGCTACGAACTTATGCGATCAGTCAAAACTCCCTTTTGACTCTCGGTGGTGAAGTGGTGAAGATGCGCCGCACGAAGGAAGAACAGCGCCGGAGGGGCGAATGAGAAAACCGATTTTTTCTGCCGGTAGTCGGTGGAAAGTGGAATGTCGCATAGGGCTGCTGTCAGCGCTTGCAGCCGCTGTGCTGTCTGCGTTCCCGCTGGAAATATCGGCCCAGGAAATGCCGGCACAAACACCCGCCTCCCAGGAGCAGGTCGAAAAGCTGCTTTCCCGCTGGAAGGAACATTTCAAGGGCGCTGAGACCCTCAGGGACCGGCGCACCGCGTTCCGCGATTTCATGGAAACGCTGCCGGAGCCGACACGCATCCAGATCCGGCATGTCGATGCCGGCGGGGTCGAGGCCGAGCTGATCTGGCCGGCGCGCCTTCATCATCCGATCGGCCGGCGTGTGATCCTCTTCATTCATGGCGGCGGTTTCTACAGCGGCTCCATTCGCAGCCACAGCCTGCTTGCCGGCTCGCTTGCCAAGGCCGCTTCCAGCGATGTGCTGCTCATCGATTACCGGCGGGCGCCGGAATACGGCTATCCTGCGCAGGTCAACGACGCCTTGAGCGCCTACCGCTATCTGCTCGACAGCGGCTACAGCAATGGGAATATAATTATTATCGGCGATGGCGCGGGGGGCAATCTCGCAATCGAAACCGTGCTGCGGCAGATGCGCTCCAGACAACCGTTGCCGGCCGCCGTCGTGGCGCTCAGCCCGATCACTGATCTGGCGGCATCAGGCGCATCGGTCACGTCGAATGCCGCCAACGATCAGGTGGTGGACAAGAATGTGCTGGAGGCGCTGCGTAAAGCCTATCTCGGCAACAATTCCGCGACGGATCCCGACATTTCCCCGCTATATGCCGATTTCTCGGGTTTTCCGCCATTGCTGCTGCAAGTCGGCTCCGGCGAGTTGCTGCTCGACGATACGCTGCGACTTGCCGAGAAGGCGCGCAAGGATGGCGTCGATGTGACGGCTGAGGTCTGGCCGGGAATGCCGCATCAATGGCAGCTTTTCCCCTCGGTGCTCGATGACGCCGACAAGGCCGGCCAGAAGATCGCCGAATTCGCGATCACGCATTTTGCAGACCCGCCGGCACAGTAAGGACCAATCCAATACCGCACGACCGCAACTCTTACGAGTGGTTCGAATTCAGCCCCTCGATCGGCCGGCCAATGGCGAGGTTCTGACGAAGCTTGGGATCGAGCCGTTCGGCATAGGCATGATCGGGCGCAGCACCCAGCGCATCCAGCATCTTGGAGAAGAAGCAGCGCGCTGCCGCCGCCGCAGTGACGTCGAAGATCTCTGCGTCGCTGAGCCCGTGCCGCTTCAAACCATCGATGTCCTGCTGCGTCACCGAAGTCGCATCGCGCGCCACCTTGGCGGCAAAGTCCATGATTGCCCGCTCGATGGCATCGATGGGCGCTTTTTCGCTGCCGCCGGCGACTGCCGAAAGACTGTCATTGGTAAAACCGTCGCGCAGCAGCACGGAACCATGGGCCAGCATACAATAGGACGACTTGAGCTCCCTGGCCGCCGCCAGCGTCACCAGTTCATAGCGCCGCTGGCTCATATGGCCGCGAATGCTGGCAAGCAGCGTCCCCCAGTGCTCCATCACCTCAGGTCGGTGGCCGAAGGCCCGGTACATATTCGGCAGATAGCCATAACTTGCCTCAGCCGAGGCGTACATCGAAGCCGTCTTCTCGCTGGCGGAAGCATCTGGAGTACGAATGAAGGCCATGGCACGATCCTCCCTTGATCCACTGGGAGAATAGAGCGGCATCCGGCGACATCAATCTGCCCGCTAATCGCTTTCCGCAAAACAGATGCCTGATGCCCTCAGCCGGCCGCCTGGCTCTGCCGCTGGCGGTAGAATGGCAGGATATGGTGTTCCGTCAGCGGCGCCATGATAATCTCGCCTGGTTCAGACGGCGATATCCAGCAGACCTCTTCGATCTCGGCCGTTGCGTGGGTATCGTCATCCTGCACATGCAGCAGGAAAACATCGGCGATGACCACATGATCCGGTTCGTTGGCAGCCGTCGCCTGAAACTGACCCAGGAATTCGAGCTCCGCAGGCGTCGCGGTGACGCCGATCTCCTCTGAGAGTTCGCGCATCAGGGCTTCCTCGGGCGTCTCTCCGGGCTCGATCTTGCCGCCCGGCTGCATGAAGGCCGTAGTGCCGCGCTTGCGCACCAAAAGCGTACGACCGTCGCTCCGCAACAGGAGGGCGGCCGATATTCTGATTATCTTCGTCATACACAAATCTGACCGGATTCGCTGCCGCAATTCAACTGCCGTAGTCGGATCGGCCGTTTGTCAAAACCCGCCTGACCGCCTATATCAGCGGCTCAGAAACAGGAAGTGGATGTGACAATGTTCCAGGCGGCGTCGATCGAAGTGGACAACAAGGCCGAGTTCTATCGAGAGCTTGCCCAGCAGCTGCAGGGTTTGCTCGAAGGCGAGCCGGATATGATCGCCAACGCCGCCAACACTTCGGCCCTGATGTACCAGATGATGCCCGATCTCAACTGGGCAGGCTTCTACCTGCTGAAGGGTGAGGAACTCGTGCTCGGTCCCTTCCAGGGCAAGCCGGCCTGCGTGCGCATTCCCGTCGGTCGCGGCGTTTGCGGCACGGCGGTCAAGGAGCGCGCCTCCGTTCTGGTGGAAGACGTCCATGCGTTTCCCGGCCATATCGCCTGCGATGCCGCATCCCGCTCCGAGCTCGTCGTTCCCATCAGGAACGGCGATGAGATCGTCGGTGTCATCGACCTCGACAGCCCGCTTCCCGCCCGTTTCGATGTCGACGACCAGGCTGGCATCGAGCGCCTGGCCGAAATCTTTGCCGCGGCAACCCGTTTCTGAGCGGACTGGCTTGGCGACGATCCATCGCCGCGTTTCCGGTCGGGTTTGATCCCGCTATTGACCCTCGCGGAAACTGTCAACGAAGGCGATGGCGACGGATTAATGGAGGGCCTGGAATGCGAAACGTCTGGCAAGCATCGCCAGAGGCAAGATCGCAGCCGAGAAAAGCAGGACGATATTGTACCAGCGTGAGTACCACGGAAAAGTGGTGTCGCGCGGGAGCGAGTGCCCTACGCGATAACCGAGGATCGCGCCGAACGAATGCCAGGCAAGCACAATCAGCGAGCCGTAAGCGCCAGGGATTGAAAGCTCGACGAAGAGCCAAATCAGGCCCGCTGACACCGAAATCCCACCGATAAAATAGGCGATCGCCATCAGGCCGCGACCGAGATAGGCCATCACGACGTCAGGGCCGAACAGCAAACCGATAACGGCGGCGCAAGCGGGGCGGCGCACACGGAACGCTTCGAAAACCTGCATGAAAATCCCGGCAAAAATTCTCTGGCTCGCAATTGAGCTTCAGAGGCTGACTTGTCGCAAGTTGTATCCGATGTCGCGAAAAACGCCAGCCGCCGCCTTGCCGTCGTCAGACGATGAAAGTTGGATGGCCGATCGCAGCAAACTGCACAAATGACGAAATTTTGATCGACAGCGCTGTTTTCGGAACTCCGGCCCGGCCTATTTCATTAGCCGACGCTGATATGCGCTGCATTCCGGTGTCGCCGATTATCGGTATGGGGGTAGATCAAATGTCTCAATTTCGAAAACTGCTGGTCATTGGATCAGCTGTCATTGTGGCAATCATCGCTTCGTCCTGCACGACCAGCTCGGATAGTTCGATACAAACCGGTTCGATTGGGTATGGCCCCCAAAGCGCCGACTTTGGGCTCCGACCGGCGTGCCTCGGCGGATTTGGCAACGATCGTCCTTGCAGCTACTAGCGAGAGGCGCGGTTCTGCCCCCGGAGGCCCGAATAGGCCCACAGAAAAAAGTGATGCGATAGGACGCAGGACTTTGTGACTGCGAGGCCTCGTATATTATTGACAATAAGATAGGTTACGCGAAATCAGTCATTGCCTGATTGTACGAAGCCGACCTCAATTTTGGGGTGGCAGATTTTATAAGTTTTGGGAGATATGTGATGGAATATCGTCGTTTGGGAAAGTCGGGTCTGAAAGTGAGCGAGTTCTCTTTCGGATCGTGGGTCACTTTCGGTAAGCAGGTCAATGGCGGCGACGCTGTCGATCTCATGAAGCTCGCCTACGACAGCGGGATCAATTTCTTCGATAATGCCGAGGGTTACGAGAGCGGCAAGTCAGAAATCGTCATGGGTGAAGCGCTGAAGTCGCTCGCTTGGAGCCGCGACAGCTACATCGTCTCGAGCAAGGTTTTTTGGGGTGGTCAGAAGCCGACGCAACGCGGCCTGTCGCGCAAGCATGTGACGGACGCCTGCCACGCAGCCCTCAAGCGGCTTCAGGTCGACTATCTTGACCTCTATTTCTGCCACCGTCCGGATATTGACACTCCGATCGAGGAAACGGTGCGCGCGATGCACGATCTCGTCGCCCAGGGCAAGGTACTCTACTGGGGAACGTCGGAATGGTCCGCACAGCAACTGACGGAAGCCTACGCCGTCGCCCGTGACTTGCGCATCACGCCGCCGACCATGGAACAGCCGCAATACAACATCTTCGAACGCCAAAAGGTCGAAGCCGATTACCTCCCGCTCTACGACCTGATTGGCCTCGGCACCACAATCTGGTCACCGCTCGCCTCGGGCGTCCTGACCGGCAAATACAATGACGGCGTACCGGCCGACAGCCGCATGAACCTGCCGGGCTACGAATGGCTGAAGGAAAAGTGGTCGACCGACGCCGGCCGTGCCCAGCTCGCCCAGGTTCGCGAGCTTGCCAAGCTCTCGAACGAGATCGGCCTGTCGATCACCCATCTCGCCCTCCTCTGGTGCCTTGCCAACAAGCATGTCTCGACCGTCATTCTCGGCGCATCGCGTGCAAGCCAGTTACAGGACAATCTCGCGGCCCTCTCGCACAAGGATAAGGTGACATCAGACGTGCTGGAGCGGATCGACAGCATCGTAGGAAACAAGCCGGAAGCACCGCGTCGCTTCTAGGCAAGGCCAAAGGCAGATCGAGCATCTTTGTTCTTATCTTTATTCCAATACAAAAATGGCCGGGCCTTTTGGTTCGGCCATTTCATTTTTACTGTGCTTCATTGAGCGCGCGTCAGAGCAGGAGCTGGCCGCTGTATCTGTCACAGGCTGATGGTCACTGTCGTTCCTGTCGGATTGCCTTCGAGAGTTACGCTCCCGCGATGACGCGTTACGATCTGCTTCACGATGCTCAATCCGAGGCCGGCACCCGTGCTCCGTGGTGTGACCCTGTAGAATGGTTCGAAGACGAGGTCTCGATGCGCTGCTGGAATTCCGGGACCCTCGTCCGAGACCGAGATTCCTCCGCGTTCGAACACGCGAACCGATATCGTGCCGGTATTTCCGCCGTGGTCGATCGCATTGCGCACAAGGTTGCCTATGGCGCGCGACATCGCCGACCGGCTTACCAGCCGATACAGCTCGTCCACTTCACTGTCGAACGAGATTTCATATCCGTTTCTGATGGCAAGCGGGGCTTGGTCGGCGACGACGTTCCTGGCGACTTCTACCAGGTCGGCTTGTTCATACGGCTCTGGAGACTGCTCGCTCCGTTCGAAGTCAAGCAATTGCTCCGCCGTCTCCCGTAGACGCCCGATGTCATCCATCATGGTGTCGCGAGTGCTTCCTTCCAGGGTCGTATCGATACGCGTTTGCATGACGGCGATCGGCGTGCGGAGCTCGTGTGCGGCGTCGATTAGAAAACGTTCTCTGGCTGCGAACTGCTGCTCAAGCCGCTCCAGAACGGAATTGAACGCATGGATAAGCGGAACGACCTCGCTCGGAACCCGATCCACTGGCAGCCGGGATCCTGGCTGGCGAGGGTCGATCTCCGGAGCTTTCCGAACGACGTCGCTCAGCCCTGAGAGCGAACGCCTGACCAGTCGCGGCACGGCGAAGAAGAGGGCGGGCAAGGTAACCGCAAGCAGAGGCACGTAGATCGGATATGTGCCGCCAAGCATCGTGAGGAATGTCGACTCGCTCCCGTTGCGGCCGCCATAAAGCACCCGGATCTCGGTCGTATCGATCTCAATGTCGTCGACTGAAGCGGGCTCCGGGCTACTTGCCAGCGTGCCACGAATGTCGGCGTCCTTGATAAGCGGCACGAACTTTGCGAGCTGCATGTACGGAGGTGGAATATTTCCATATGCGACCGCCGTTCCGTCCGGGGCTGCGGCGTAGAAAAAGAGATTGGTATTGTCATTCTTCAACGCTGTGAGCTGGTCGCTGTCTTTGATGCGAAGCCCTCGTCCAGGTTCGTAGCTCAAGGATCCTTTCAGAGCGTTCAGAAGCCGGTGCTGCAGACCGACGTTCGGAGAAAGAATCATCGCCCCATAGATGCACAGCCCGACGATCACCAATGCCGTGATGACGACGAATAGCAGGCTGAGCTGCCAGCTCAGTCTCCACCACAGCGACGTATTCGGAAATCGCATCAATGTTCCTTCAGCAGATATCCGACCCCGCGGATGTTGTGGATGGAAACGCCGGCGTCCGCGTCAGTTAGGCGTTTTCTCAGTCGCGACACATGAGCGTCCAGCGCGTTGGATTGGATCGTCTCCTCGTAATTGTAGATTTCGGTTTCTAGCGCCGATCTGAGGACGGTCTTACCTTTTCGCTTCGCGAGGGTAACGAGCACCATCAGCTCTCGACGAGGCAGGTCGAGCTGCAGTTCGCCGACCATGACGTCCATCCGGATCGGATCCACGGTCATCCGTCCTGCTACTATGGACGGCTCCGCCAAGGCCGACGGGCGTCGCAATAGCGCGCGCAGTCGAGCGAAAAGCTCCTCCATCAGAAACGGCTTGCCCAGATAGTCGTCAGCGCCGAGGTCCAGGCCCGCGACCCTTTCGTTCGGTTCGTTTCTGGCAGTGAGGACGATGACCGGGGTTACGACGCCGGAGCTTCGTAGCCAAGGGATGAATGTGATGCCGTCGCCGTCTGGCAGACGTCTGTCGAGCACGATCGCATCGTAGGTCTGTTGTCGCGCCAGTTCGATTGCATCCCCAAGAAGAGCGGTGTGGTCCACCGCTACGCCCTTCTTAGTCAGCGAGGCCGCAATCGCTTCCGCCAGCCTTGTCTCGTCTTCGACCAACAGGATCTTCATGTCTCGCCCACCTTTCCGATCCTATGTTCACGACGACCATTGCGACAGGATTACGGCGTGAGCGTTTCGAACGAGGGGAGTCATGGGTCGCCGCGAGTTGGATAAACGAGATCGCAGGATCGTGCGCCTTTCGCCGCAAGAGCAATAGCCATTACTCGTTCCAGAGGTGATCTGGGTCTGGCAAATCCCAGGAGATTGCCAATCGCCTCTGAACAGAAAACTCCAGGCGCCTGCGCGCCTGGAGTTTTTTCTGATCGGTCTGTTTTGAAGGAAATCGGACTTCCGTCCGAGCGGATTTTCCCGAAGAAATCAGCTGCAGCCGCTCGTCGCCCCGCATGTGTCGCACTTCTCGCAGGTGCCGTTACGGACCATCGTGAAGTTCTGGCACTCGCTGCACATGTTGCCCGTGTAGCCCTGCATGATCGAGCGGGCGCGGCGTTCGGCTTCCATCTTCTTGGCTTCCGTCTTGGCGGATGCAGCATCGGCTGCGGCCTTGTCGGAGAAGAGAGCGGTTGCCTCGGTGCCGGTTTCCTCGATCACCTCTTCGGCGATTTCCTCGGCCAGTTCCTTGGCGCGCTCCTCATAGTCGCGCTTGAAGGCGACGATTTCGGAGGTGGAGACGGCTACTGTCGGCTCCAGCTTGCGGGCTGCTGCCCCCGCAAAAGAGGTCACCGAGCCGATCGAAGAGGCGCGGGCAGGGGCTGCCGTTGCCGCGCCCTTGGGCTCGCTGGCCTGGCGTTCGCCGCCGGTGCCGGGAACGAGCGTCGGCTTGTAGCCGCGGGTCCAGCCGGTGGAGAGCAGGTTCGTCTTGCCTTCCTGGATGCCCTTGCCGAGCGCAGTGTTGGAGAAGTCCGACGTATCGACATGGGCAAGATCGTGACGGCCGAGATAGGAAACGGCGAGTTCGCGGAACACGTAGTCGAGGATCGACGTGGCGTTCTTGATCGCGTCGTTGCCGATGACGATGCCGGCCGGCTCGAACTTGGTGAAGGTGAAGGCCTCCACATATTCTTCCAGCGGCACGCCATATTGCAGGCCGAGCGAGATGGCGATGGCGAAGTTGTTCATCATCGCGCGGAAGGCGGCGCCTTCCTTGTGCATGTCGATGAAGATCTCGCCGATACGGCCATCACCGAATTCGCCGGTGCGCAGATACACCTTGTGTCCGCCAACGGCAGCCTTCTGGGTGTAGCCCTGGCGGCGGTTCGGCAGCTTCTCGCGTTCGCGGGAAACACGCTCGATCACGCGCTCGATGATCTTCTCGGTGACCGTCACGGCCTGCGCCGCTGCCGGCTGCTGGATCAGATCCTCAAGCGCATCCTCATCACTCTCGTCTTCGATCAGCGATGCGTTGAGCGGCTGCGAGAGCTTCGAGCCGTCACGGTAGAGGGCGTTCGCCTTCAGGCCGAGCTTCCAGGACATCATATAGGCGTTCTTGCAATCGTCGACCGTTGCCTCGTTCGGCATGTTGATCGTCTTGGAGATCGCGCCGGAGATGAAGGGCTGGGCAGCCGCCATCATACGGATGTGGCTTTCAACCGAGAGGTAACGCTTGCCGATCTTGCCGCACGGATTGGCGCAATCGAAGACCGGCAGATGCTCATTCTTGAGGAACGGCGCGCCTTCCAGCGTCATCGCGCCGCAAACGTGGATATTGGCAGCCTCGATGTCCTTCTTCGAGAAGCCGATATGGTCGAGCAGGCTGAAGCTCATATCGCTGAGCTGCTCGTCGGAGACCTTCAGAGTGGTCTTCAGGAAGTCGGCGCCGAGCGTCCACTGGTTGAAGACGAACTTGATGTCGAAGGCGCTCTTGAGAGCCGCATTGACGGCTTCCACCTTCTCGTCGGTGAAGCCCTTGGCCTTCAGCGTCGAGGGGTTGATGGCCGGTGCCTGGTTCAGGTTGCCGTGGCCGACTGCATAGGCTTCGATCTCGGCGATCTGGCTTTCGGAATAGCCGAGCGTGCGCAGCGCATCCGGAACGGCACGGTTGATGATCTTGAAGTAGCCGCCGCCGGCGAGCTTCTTGAACTTCACCAATGCGAAGTCAGGCTCGATGCCGGTCGTGTCGCAATCCATGACGAGGCCGATCGTGCCGGTCGGTGCGATGACCGAGACCTGCGCATTGCGGTAGCCATGCTTTTCGCCGAGTTCGAGCGCCCTGTCCCAGGCCGACATTGCATGGGCTGCAAGATCCTGATCCGGGTTTTCCGAATGGATCAGCGCGACCGGGTTCACAGAGAGAGCCTCATAGCCGGTATCTTCGCCGTGGGCGGCGCGGCGATGGTTGCGGATGACGCGCAGCATGTGCTCGCGGTTCGGCGCGAAGTTCGGGAACGGTCCGAGTTCGGCAGCCATTTCGGCGGATGTCGCGTAGCAGACGCCGGTCATGATCGCCGTCAGCGAGCCGGCAATGGCACGGCCCTCGGCGCTGTCGTAGGGGATACCGGTCGACATCAGCAGGCCGCCGATATTGGCGTAGCCGAGGCCGAGCGTGCGGTATTCGTAGGAAAGTTCGGCGATGCGCTTCGACGGGAACTGCGCCATCATGACAGAGACTTCGAGCACGATGGTCCACAGACGAACGGCATGTTCGTAGTCGCCGATATTGATGCGCTTCGTGGCCTTGTCCTTGAACTGCAGCAGGTTCAGCGAGGCGAGGTTGCAGGCCGTGTCGTCGAGGAACATGTATTCCGAGCACGGGTTCGAGCCGCGGATCGGGCCGCCGGCCGGCGACGTGTGCCAGTCGTTCATCGTCGTGTTGAAGTGGATGCCCGGATCGGCCGATGCCCAGGCGGCATAGGAAATCGTTTCCCAGAGGTCGCGGGCCTTCAGCGTCTTCATGACCCGGCCGTCCTTGCGGGCGGTCAGGTTCCAATCGCCATCTTCCTCGACAGCACGCAGGAAGTTGTCCTTGATCGAGACGGAGTTGTTGGAATTCTGGCCGGAGACGGTGAGATAGGCTTCCGAATCCCAGTCCGTGTCGTAGGTCTTGAACTCCATATCCTTGTAGCCCTGGCGGGCGAACTGGATGACGCGCTGAACGTAGTTTTCCGGAACCTGGTCCTTCTTGGCAGCGCGGATTTCGCGCTTCAGGGCCGGGTTCTTGGCCGGATCGAAGCAGTCGCCATTGTCGCCTTCGCAATTGACGCAGGCCTTCATGATCGCCTTCAGATGCTGGGCGACAACCTTGGAGCCGGTCACGAGAGCGGCAACCTTCTGCTCTTCCTTGACCTTCCAGTTGATATATTCCTCGATATCCGGATGGTCGATGTCGACGACGACCATCTTGGCCGCGCGGCGCGTCGTGCCACCAGACTTGATGGCGCCGGCAGCGCGGTCGCCGATTTTCAGGAAGCTCATCAGGCCGGAAGAGCGGCCGCCACCGGAAAGCTTTTCGCCTTCGCCGCGCAGCATGGAGAAGTTGGAGCCGGTGCCGGAGCCGTACTTGAAGAGGCGCGCTTCACGCACCCAGAGGTCCATGATGCCGCCTTCGTTGACGAGGTCGTCTTCAACGGACTGGATGAAGCAGGCATGCGGCTGCGGATGTTCGTAGGCCGACTTGGACTTGGTGATCTTGCCGGTGAAGGGATCGACGTAGAAGTGGCCCTGGCCGGGACCATCGATGCCGTAGGCCCAGTGCAGGCCGGTGTTGAACCACTGCGGCGAGTTCGGGGCAACGCGCTGCGTGGCGAGCATATAGGCAAGCTCATCCTTGAACGCTGCTGCATCTTCCTCGGAAGAGAAATATCCGCCCTTCCAGCCCCAATAGGTCCAGGTGCCGGCGAGGCGATCGAAGACCTGGCGCGCATCGATTTCCGAGCCGGTCTGTTCGTCCTTCGGCAGATCCTTCAGCGCAGCGTCGTCGGCAACGGAGCGCCACAGGAAGGAGGGGACACTGTTCTCCTCGACCTTCTTCAGGCGGGCAGGGACACCGGCCTTGCGGAAATATTTCTGCGCCAGAACGTCGGTGGCAACCTGGGAAAACTGCGCGGGAACTTCAATGTTTTCGAGGCGGAAGACGATCGAGCCGTCCGGGTTCTTGATCTCGCTCGTCGCCTTGCGGAATTCGATATCCGCATAGGCGCCCTGACCAGCCTTCGTAAACCGACGTTCGATGCGCATGTTCTTAACCTCTTGTTGGCACCCGAAAGGGCGCAAAATTCCCGTCCTGCTACGCGTTGTCCCCTTCGCGCGGCCAGTGCTCGTTCCGTCTTGTGACAGGATTGTCATCCGGAGATGATTTTCCTGTATCTTGTGGTGAGGCTGGCTGCAAACACTAAATATAGTGTTAACAGCTTATTTTTACCAGTCCCCGATGTCGCTTTTTGAGGCCAGAAATAAGGCGCAGAAATGCCTTCGGACGTCACCGCCCTTGGCGGTCCAACACCCTGATTCCGCGTTCAATTTTCCTTGGAAGAACCGGTCTCGTTACCTCCGGTTCAGTCGCCGCCGCAACATCTGAAACATTAAGTTTGAAACCGCTGATTCCGTCAAGGGGTGGAACGTAACCGAATGCTAACCACAACATCTTGTGGATGCTGTTGTGAAGACTGGGGAAAGTCCGGGGAAGCCTGAAAATACAAGGGCTTGCGCCGCTGCTCGGGCAAGGGAAAGGCCGCAATGTTAAAAAAATCGGCTGCGGCAAAAGTTAGGATGGCTTTTACGACGCAAATGCGCATGGCGATTCGTTGAAGGAAATCAGCACTTTCTAGAGGGCGTCGATGGCAATCGTGACGGTCGCCGTGCCGATCGGCTTGCCCGCCTCGTCGGTGATCACGAAGCTTGCCTGAGTCTCGAGAAGCTGGGTCAACTCGTCGCGCTCAGCCCGGCTGATATAGACCTCCTGCGAACCGCGGGCAAAGGTTTGGAGAAACTTGTCCTCATCGCCCTGCCAGTAGTCCGTCGTGATGGTGCTCTGGCCGACATTCAGCCCATGACAGTCGGTGACAAAGAATTCGAGGATCGTTCCCTGCGAATCATCCTGTCTCGATTTGAGATAATGCGAGACGGATTTTTCCATCAGTGCCTTGACCATCTGGAAATCGCCCTGGGCGACCTCCGCCTGGTAGGTTTCGTCCAGGACCCGCATGTCCATCTCGCTGACATCGCCGAATTTGGCGTTCTGCTCCTCGATCGCCTTCATGACAACCGGAGCCTCGACCATCGGCCGGACGAGCGTTTCGACATATTCACGCACGACGCCGATATAGGCCGGTTCGGCCCCGGCAGGCGTATAAGGAAACAGACAGCCGATCAGCCCGAAGGCCGCTGCCGTTCGAATCTTGCCCCAGCATGCCATTGCGCTTCCCCAACCGCATTCAGCCCCACTTTGCATCCGGCCTCTACGACCGGTAGTTGCCTGAGTCTATGCTAATAAAATAAAACGGACGTTACCGAGCAGGGGCTGGAATCCGCTATCGGGGAGACAAATATTGGGACAATTTTCGGTCGTAAAACCGGAGGTTGCTCGCGTCTTCAGCTGTTAGCCGCGAGCACCCTTGGCGATCGGCTCCTGGTAGGTGAAGCCCATATCCCAGGGGAAGTAGATCCAGGTGTCCTGGCTGACTTCGGTGATGAAAGTATCGACGGTCGGCACGCCCTTGGGTTTGGCGTAGACGCAGGCAAAATGCGCCTTCGGCAGCATGCCGCGCACTTGGGCGGCTGTCTTGCCGGTATCGGTAAGGTCATCGACGACGAGCACGCCTTCGCCGCCGTTTTCCATCAGTTCAGGCGCGATGCCCTTGAGCAGCACCATGTCGCCCTGGTTGACGTAGTCATGATAGGACGCGACGCAAACCGTCTCGATGAGGCGGATGTTCAACTCGCGCGAAATGATCGCCGCCGGAACGAGGCCGCCACGGGTGATACAGACGATCGCCCTGAACTCCTGGCCGAGGCCGGCGAGCCGCCAGGCAAGCGCACGCGCATCGCGGTGGAACTGATCCCAGGAAACGGGAAAGGCTTTATCGGGAAGGGACATCGGGCTGCTCCGCGGCATGATAGAGACGACACGCCGTTTGCCGGCGACCGAATGAATATCGGCTGGCAAAACGCAAATCGCGCAGCCGGAACTGCGCGATGGATGCCGAAGCCTGATATCATCGGTCGCCGCAATTAGCGGGATTTGGAGGCAAAAGGCAAGAGCGGCCTTAACGCGAGAGCAATGTCAGCGCCGTCATGGAATGCAAAAGCGTCCTTGTCGTACCGCCGAAGATCGCCTGCCAGAGCCAGGAATGTGTGTAGGCGCCCATGACCAGAAGGTCGATGCTGTCGTCCGAAAGCCGGTTCTCGATGACATGCGAGGCGTTCTTGTCGCCGCTTGTGGCCGTGGCAAGTGTCACGTTCACGCCGTGGCGGGCAAGCGTTGCGGCGATCTCGGCGCCGGCCATCGTCGCCGATTGTGTCGCTGTCTCGGCCGGATCGACGGAGAAGATTTCCACCTCTTCGGCAGCCTTCAGGATCGGTAGGGCATCGAAGGTGGCGCGCGTCGCTTCCTTCGAGCCATTCCAGGCAATCAGCACGCGCTTGATCGGCTTCGGCTGGCGGATGACGTAAGGGATGATCAGTACCGGGCGACCGCTTTCGAACAGGAATTCGTCGACATTCACGTGGCTGTCGGAGGGTCTTGCGGGATCGGCCTGCGAGGCGATCAGCAGGTCGGCGCTGCGCGCGCTTTCGATCAGCGGCGCCGAGCCGTATCCCGTCGACGTCGCAAAGGCGCGCCATTCGAAGGAAGCGCCGGCAGCCTCCGCACGGGCGCGGAAAATCCGCTCGACCGCGATAGTCTCTGAATGGGCCATGTCCTGAAGCGCCTGCACGGCGACCGGATCGGGAATTTCCATCGGCGCGACCAGCGGCACGGCGGCAATCGTTTCGGCATGCAGGCCGATCACATGGGCGCCGCTTTCTGCGGCAATGGCAAAGGCGAAATCGGCGACGGCGCGGCTATTGTCTGCTGTATCCAGAATGGCGAGAATGGTTTTATAAGACATATCAATTCTCCTTTGCGGCTGAAATGATGGTCCGCGAGGAAGGGAATGCGCCGGAATGCGCTGCGGTTCCTTGACCATGATCAAGGCCGCACACAGTCCTCACGCGTCCGCCGAATGGCTTTCGGCAATGTCCTTCCTGCGTCTGATATCCTCGATCATGGCCCGCACCTCCGCACCTGCGGCCTCGATCACATCCTGCGAACGGCCGCGCACCACGATCTCCGTTGAAAATTTCTGCCCCACGTAACGCGGATAGGAGCCGATGCTGGTTTCCGGATGCGCTTTCTGGATCGCCGCCAGCGGTGTGCCGATCTCGCCTTCGCCATAGGGGCAGGCAATAGCGAGTGAGAGGACAGGCGTGCCCGTCCTCATCGTCGGCAGCACATTGTCGACCATGGCCTGGAAGACCTGCGGGACACCCGCCATGACATAGACATTGCCAATGATGAATCCGGGCGCGGTCGACACCGGGTTGGCGATATGGGCAGCACCACGCGGCATGCGGGCCATTCGCTGGCGGGCCTCGGTGAATTCCATCTCCCGGCGCTTGTACATCTCGGCAAGCAGCTCCATCGCTGCCGCATCATGCTCGCATGGAACGCCAAAGGCCTTCGAGACGGCATCCGCGGTGATATCGTCATGCGTCGGCCCGATGCCGCCGGACGTGAAGACATAGTCGTATTTGCCGCGAAGTGCGTTCAGCGCCTCGACGATCGCATCCTCCTCGTCGGCGACGATGCGCACCTCCTTCAGGTCGATGCCCGAAATAGTCAGCATATCGGCGAGGTGGCCGATATTCTTGTCCTTGGTGCGGCCGGAAAGAAGCTCGTCGCCGATGGCTAGCATGGCGGCGGTAACGACAGTCTCATTGCTCATGGGGATATTTCCGTGGTGTGAAGCTTGAAAATAGGTAGCGCCGTTTGGCCAGTTTGCAAACGGCAAAGCGAAGCGGCTCTAGGGTCGAAACCAAACGGCAAGTGAAATTTCGTCTACAACCGGTGAACAGTGAGTTCTTGGGGGTAGGGCTATGTTGAACCGGATGCGCTGCTAGAACGGTCTCGGTCAAGAAATTCAATCAATCCTTGATGGAGATAACAATGGCGAAGATTCTCGTCCTCTACTACTCGGCTTATGGCCACATCGAAACCATGGCTTATGCCGTGGCGGAAGGCGCGAAGTCCGCCGGCGCTGATGTCGTCGTCAAGCGCGTTCCGGAACTGGTTTCCGAAGAAGTCGCCAAGGCTTCCTACTACAAGCTCGATCAGGCAGCGCCGATCGCCACCGTCGATGAACTGGCTGACTACGACGCGATCATCGTCGGCTCCGGCACGCGTTTCGGCACGGTCACTTCGCAGATGCGCAATTTCTGGGACCAGACCGGTGGCCTGTGGTTCACCGGCAAGCTCGTCGGCAAGCTCGGCTCGATGTTCACCTCGTCCGCCACGCAGCACGGCGGCCAGGAATCGACCATCCTCGGCTTCGTCCCGACCTTCCTGCACCACGGCATGGCCTATGTCGGCCTTCCCTATGCCTTCCAGGGTCAGATGGGTACGGAAGAAGTCAAGGGCGGCTCGCCCTACGGCGCATCCACCATCACCAACGGCGACGGCTCCCGCCAGCCTTCGGCAATCGAACTCGAAGCTGCCAAGTATCAGGGCGCGCACGTCGCCAAGATCGCTGCAAAGCTCGCCTGAGTTCAGTCTAGATATTTCTGCGAGACGGCGGTCCTTCGGGCCGCCGTTTTATTTTGGGACAGTGCTCACGCAAGCAGGTTTTTCCGCCACCCACAGAGCCGCGCAAACATTTTCTTGACGAATCCGCCTAAGTCGTTGATCTGGACGGCGCGCGAGCGTGGCGAAACTGGTAGACGCAAGGGACTTAAAATCCCTCGGCCTTAGGCTATACGGGTTCGATCCCCGTCGCTCGCACCATCTTCATAAACGTGTTCGAATGTGCTTGTATAGTGTGGATAAACCATAGGCAGCTCTTGTCTATGGCGTCAGTGCTGCAAAAAATATAGGCACTGTGCGGTTGAGTAAGTGTTGTCTTAGTGGGAGTAAGACGATGGTTTACGACTGGGATGGAGCAAAAACGCGGCGCGTCAGGCTCGTCAAGATGAGTGCCTTTCTACTATTGGGAACGGCGGTGGCAGCGGTGCCGCTGTTCTTCTGGGCGTTGCAGTTGCGCGGTCTCTAGACGGTTTTGAGGCCCCCGAGCCGGTGCTCGCGTGCCAGCAGGTCACGTTTCCGCTTAAAGCCCCAACGGTAGCCCGAGATCGAGCCGTCTTTCTTGATGACGCGGTGGCACGGTACGAAGATCGCTATGGGATTTGAAGCGATTGCTTCGGTCACGTCTCGGGCATCGCGCGTGCCCAAATTGGCCGCCAGTGCGCCATAATTCGTCGTTTCGCCTATGGGTATGGCACGCAGCATCGACCAGACCTTGGTCTGGTAGGGAGTTCCGCGCAGATCGAGCGGAATATTGGGATCAAGGCCAGGGTTCTCGATTGCCTGCTCCACCTTCACAAGCGCGTCGCCGAGATCCGCCTGGCCGTCAATGAGGTCGGCGTCCGGAAAACGTAAGCGCAAGGCATCCTCCATTGCGGAGCGCTGCGAACTGAACTCCAAGGCGACGATTCCTTTGTCGGACATGGCGACAATGAAGTCGCCGAGGGAGCTGATCCCCCATGCAAAGCGGATGATTTCAGGCATTTTTGCCTCCTGTGGAACTGTTTGTATTTGGAGAATAGAAGTTTGCTGTGATGCAGCCGATCCGGATCTTGCTTTCAAATCGGAAAAGGCACGATGCCGCCTGATGACTCCGGAGGCATCCGCCGTGTCATCACTGCGCGTCGTGGAAAATGATCCCGACGGTGTGGCGCATGCCGGTGCGGATGCGGCTTACGCCATGGCGCAGGTTCACGCGGTAATTCCCCTTCGAACCCTGTACCGGCCGGTTATGAACGGCGAACGCAACGGCATCGCCGCGGCGAAGCGGTACCACCTCGACACGGCTTTGCATGCGCGGCCGCTGCTCGGTCAACACGAATTCGCCGCCGGTAAAGTCCTGGCCGGGTTCGGACAGGAGAATCGCAATCTGGATCGGGAACGCGAGATCGCCGTAGAGATCCTGGTGAAGACAATTGAAGTCGCCTGGAACATATTGCAGCAGAAGCGGCGTCGGACGTATCTGGCCGGCATTGTGGCACTGTTCGAGAAGGGACGAATGCGCAGCGGGATAGCGTTCGTCGATCCCCATGCGAGCGTTCCACTCGTTGGCGACCTCAGCGAGATGCGGATAGAGCGCCGTCCGCAAACCGCCGAGCAGGCCCGGAAGCGGATACTTGAAATAACGGTATTCACCCTTGCCGAAACCATGCCGAGCCATGTGGATGTGACTACGGAAGTGGCTTTCGTCGGAGTAGAGCATCGCGATGCTGAGGCACTCGTCCGGCGAGAGGAGCCTTGGCAGGACAACGCAGCCATAATTGTCGAGTTCGTCTGCGAGCGAGTGCCAGTTGTAGCTGGCTACGCGTGCCTCCGCGGACATGTCCGCAGAGGTCGGGGAGATAGCCGGGGAACGGACGCTCATACCATCGCCTCCTTCCGGATCAGCTCGCGCTTGCGTTCGATACCCCAGCGATAACCCGCAAGATCGCCGTCGCTGCGCACGACGCGGTGGCAGGGGATCGCGAGTGCAATGGGATTGGCGGCGCAGGCCGCGCCAACGGCGCGGGGCGATGTCTGTGCGCCGACGTTACGCGCCAATTCCATATAGGTTGTCGTCTTGCCGGCAGGGATGGCGCGTAGCTGCTCCCAAACGCGGCGCTGGAACGGCGTCCCGCGCATATCGAGCGTGAGATGAAGTCCGTCAACGGGCCTCTCCACGAAGAGGATTACTTTCGCCAGATCATTGTGGACGGCGATCTCGTTTGCGATGAGTCCGGCTTCCGGAAACCGGTTCGCAAGATCATCCGTGAGATCTTCGTCCTTGTCGCCGATCAGAATGGCGCAGACGCCTCTGTCGCTGCGAGCGACCAGCACCCGGCCCAGGGCGCAGTCGCCGATCGCGTAAGAGAGGATTTCGATGCCGGGATTGGCATTCTTTGCCGCGGATGCAGGCCGCGAGCTGGTGTTGGAAATCACGAGGTTCATTGAACTAACTCCTTCGTTTGTCCTCATGATCGAGACTATCCGGCCGCCGGCTCGCCTGAACTCCGGTCCTTGCTTTCAAATCGGAGTTCTTCTTTTTCGGCATCCGGCACAAAAAGCCGAGTGTCGTGACACGCGGCATCGGCCAACGGCCGTCGATCTCATGCAAGGCGGACGATCACCGTCTTAGCCAGCAGGAACGTCTCTCCTGTCGGGAAACGGAGCCGGATATCTCCGTTGGCGAGCATATCCCACTCCGCAAGGTCATCGACGACCAGCTGGTTGAAATACGCCATCATGAGCGACCTGGCGGGATCGGCATGGGAAAGTTCGTCAAACGCATCGGAAGTGGCGTCGGTACCGGAAGGCTGCTGCCTTCTGCTCTTGGCGTCGAATCCATCGTGCGAGACCATATGAAACGTCCTTGCTCCGGCGCCGAACCATTAGAGCGCACCACGGAAAGTCAGGTTGATGCGCGCATGCGTCCGACGGTCTCACGGTGACCTTCCTTCAATTCCGCCACTCCATGGCGGGTCTGGCGGGATAATGCCTTCAAACAGATCACGCATGATCGGATGACCCCGGACCGGACGCTTCCCGGTCGATCAGGGCGCGCTTGCGCTCGACGCCCCAGGCATAGCCCGAAAGAGCGCCGTCATTGCGCACGACACGATGGCAGGGAATGGCGACGGCAAGCTTGTTTGCCGCGCATGCTCCAGCGACCGCACGCACCGCCTGCGGAGATCCGATCCGTTGGGCGATTTCGGCGTAAGAGATCGTCTCGCCAACGGGGATTTCCCGGAGCGCCTGCCAGACACGTTGCTGGAAGGCGGTGCCGCGGACATCAAGGGGAAGATCGAGGCCGACGCCCGGCTTCTCGACGAAACCGACGACACGCGCGACCAGGGCCTCGTAATCCCTGTTGGCGCCGACCAGGTGAGCCTTCGGGAAACGGTCCTGAAGATCGTGGACGAGCTTGTCCGGATCGTCACCCAGGAGGATTGACACAACACCCTTCCTGCTCGAGGCGACGAGGATGGCTCCCAGCGAAGTCTGCCCGACCGCGAACCTGATCTCTTCGTTGACACCACCAGCGCGATACTGCGATGGCGTCATGCCGAGCATGCCGGTCGACTTCTCGTAGAAGCGTCCGCTAGAATTGAAGCCTGCATCATATATAGCCTCCGTAACGGTATTGCCGGAGGCAAGGCCCTGACGGACCTTCTCAGCACGATGTGCCGCGGCATAGTTCTTCGGTGTCAATCCGGTTACTGCCTTGAATACGCGGTGGAAGTAACTCGGGCTGCGGCCGACCCTATCAGCCAGTTCTTCAAGCGAAGGCTCTTCCTCGCTCTCTTCGATGATGCGGCACGCCTTCGCGACGAGGGTCGCGTTCTCGTATTCGAGCGACGGTCCTTCCGGATTACAGCGCTGGCAAGGCCGGAATCCGGTCGCCCTGGCGCTTTCGATGCTGTCGTGAAGCTGGACATTCCTGGGATTGGCAATCCTGGAGGGACATGACGGCCGGCAGTAGACGCCTGTCGTCGAGACTGAGTACCAGAGATGTCCGTCGGCAGCCTTGTCCCGCCCGATGATACGCGCCCAGCGAGGATCGTCGGCGACTGACGAGATGGCGGTTTTATGTGCCGTGGTCATGGCTTTATCGTCTCATATGGTTGAAATGATCGTCCCGCAAAATCCTGTCGGACACACTCCCATTCTTGCTTTCAAATCCGAATAGCAGCCACCCGATTTCATCCGAGAGGAGTGCCTTGCCGACTGGCGTTGATGCCTTGGTTGGTCAAGCGCATTGGAGTGATGCCGTTCAAACAAAAAAGAGGCCCGCGCTGGAAGCGCGAACCTCATCCGAAAACCTGTGAAACGTCGCTTGCCGTCGCGCCGGCAAGCGACGGAATGCCTCGATCAGGCAGCCTTCATCAGCCCGAGCTGGGTGAGGGCGGTTACACCGTCATCGAGACCGATCTCCTCGACGATCCTGCCGTCGATCAGCCTCAGCACCGTAGTACCGGTGAAGTGCATCTTGCGGCCGGTTGCGGCCGGGAGACCGCCGATCAGGAAGTCGTTGAAGGCTGGACCGGTATGGGTGCCGCCACCCTCCCACTGGCCGACGACATAGTCACCCTCGGCGATGAGATCGGCCGTGCCCCAGAAGTTGAGATCGGGAAATGCGGCGCGGAAATCGGTCATGAATGCCTTGATGTCGTCATGGCCGCTGCGGGGTTCGTGCAGCGAATATCTGAGCAGCATGTCTGGTGCCGCAAGCTCGTCGACGACGGCAAGCTTGACGTCCTTGCCCCAAAATTCGGTGAACCAGCGCACCACGACGGCCTTGTTGTCTTCTTCCTTGCTCATTGAAATGGATCCTCTGATCTGTTTCGGGAGGATCATCGAAACCGTTCGATGACCTGAGCTTGGGAATAGGTGAGTATCGGCTCTGTGGAACTCCGGTTCTTGCGTCGAAATTAAAAGCATACGGACGACGCCAAAGCTGAGGAGCCAACCCGAGCTATTATGCGACGCTTCACCGCGAACGGCGGTGGCAGCGACGCCGCTTTTCTTCTGGGTCCCGCGGTTGCGTGGGCTCTGACATCCCCGTCCGTCGTCAGCGTCTGGCAAATTACGCGGCGGCATTCGCCCCGGTTTTCGCTTCACGCCACTTGTTGAGAAACCAGCCGGCGGTCAGGCCGAGTGCTGCGCCCATTGCCTTGACGCCTGCATCGTGAAGGCGCGCATGCCGCGTCGGCGACAGATACTGCAGATATTCGATCGCGACCGCACCGAAGATCAGCAGCACGGCAACCGTTTTCCATTGTTTCGGATAAGCAAGAGCAAAAGCCAGCCCTGCCGCCAGGTAAGCCGCGGCACGGTCGATGTCGGGTGTTTCGATCGTGTGGGGTCGCAATTCGATCGGCGAAACTGTGACGAACAGGATGAAGGCGAGAAGAAGCCACGCCAGAAGCTTTGTGATCTTGGATGTCATCGTGCCGTCATATTAGCAATTGCTGTGCGCCATCAAGTTAAAAGCCGTCCACGTGACCTGGATCTTGAGCGCAATCTGAAGACGCGCTTAAGGAAGCCTTTCATCGAGCGAACCGCAAATGGCGCAAACGGGCTTCTTTCCACACGCGGCCTGTGTCATAGCGACGTCTGGATTTTTGAAAATGGACGAACGCCAGTGACAAGACACGATGTCGAAGGCGCAGAAGAGGCAATGCGCAGCCTTTTCCCCGCTACGCCGCTGCAGCTCAATGATCACCTTTCCGCCCGCTACGGTGCCGATATTTGGCTGAAGCGCGAGGATCTTTCGCCGGTGCGGTCCTACAAGATCCGCGGCGCGTTCAATTTCTTCCGCAAGGCGATTGCCGAAGGTGCGGGCGGCAAGACTTTCGTCTGCGCGTCGGCCGGCAATCACGCGCAGGGCTTTGCCTTCGTCTGCCGCCATTTCGGCGTGCCGGGTGTCGTCTTCATGCCGGTCACCACGCCGCAGCAGAAGATCGACAAGACGCGTATGTTCGGCGCCGGTTTCATCACTATCGAGCTCATCGGCGATTTCTTCGATCAGTGCTATCAGGCCGCCCGCGATCATGTGGGAGCGATCGGTGGCGTCATGGTACCGCCCTTCGACCACGTCGATATCATCGAGGGACAGGCGACCGTTGCCGCAGAAATCATGCAGCAGCTTCCCGAAGGCACGGTGCCTGACATGGTCGTCCTGCCGGTCGGCGGCGGCGGCCTTGCCGCCGGCATCACCGGTTATCTCGATGGCATCGTGCCGCAATCCGATTTCATCTTCACCGAGCCTGCCGGCGCGCCGAGCCTTCGCCGCAGCCTTGAGGCGGGGCAGGTGGTGACGCTTCCCAAGGTCGACAATTTCGTCGATGGCGCGGCCGTCGCCCGCATCGGCGACCTGAATTTCGCAGCCCTAAAGGACTTCTCGGCCGATCAGGTCCGTCTGATGCCGGAAAACGCCATCTGCGTCACCATCCAGGAGATGCTGAATGTCGAAGGCGTTGTGCTGGAGCCGGCCGGCGCCCTGTCGCTGACGGCGATCGCGGCTATGGATCGTGAGGCCATCAAGGGCAAGACGATCGTTGCCGTCGTCTCCGGCGGCAATTTTGATTTCGAGCGGCTGCCCGATGTCAAGGAAAGGGCGATGCGCTATGCCGGCCTGAAGAAATACTTCATCCTGCGCCTTGCCCAGCGCCCCGGCGCGCTGCGCGATTTCCTCAATCTTCTCGGACCGCATGACGATATCGCCCGCTTCGAATACCTCAAGAAATCGGCGCGCAATTTTGGTTCGATCCTCATCGGCATCGAAACGACGGCCCCGGAAAACTTCGCGACGCTGGTCGCCAATTTCGAACGCGCCGGCATGGGCTTCGAGGACATTACCGAAAACGAGATCCTCGCAAACCTGATCATTTGACTTTGCGTCCACTGCACTGCGTGCTAAAGGCGGATTATGGCTTCGTTCCTTTCAAACATTCTTTCGGTATTCTCCGGCGGCGGCAAATCCTCCACCGAGGCAGCTGCAGGTCCTTCCGGCGAACCGCAGCTCTATGGCGATTGCACCATCTATGCCGAGCCGCAGAAGGAAGGCGGCCAGTATCGTCTGGCCGGCCGCATCGAGAAGAAGGTTGGCGAGGACGTTCTCGTGCGCAAGTTTATTCGCGCCGATCTCTTTTCCTCGTCCGATGATGCGATCGAATGCACGGTGCGCAAGGCGCAGCAGATCATCGACCAGCACGGCCCGTCCCTCTTCAGCGATGGCGAGAAGCTTCGGCAGGTCTGAGCGCTCATTAGCCGGACAAGGCTGTTCGAGCCGGCATTTCCCGTTGTTTTTCAAAACTATGACATCATTTCAGTGATGGAAATTGCTGCTTTGCTCACCTAATCTTAAAGGATTATGGTGAAGGTGGCGCCTGCAGGTTTTGCAGGGTGCCGCATGTGTTTGAGCTTTCCGGACGATTGACCAGAAGATCCGCTGCGGCGGCTGTGGCTCTCGCGCGCGGTCCTGTTGTAGGCGGAGGACCGTGATGGAGCTTTTCAACTCCGCGCTCTTCATCCTCGAAGCCGTCAGCTATTTCGTGCTGATGGTCAGTCTCCTGCATTTTCGCCATCGCCTCGGATTGGGCGTCTTCCTGACGGCGCTCGGTGTCATGCATTTCATGGAGACCTATCTCGCTGCGGTCTTCTATGTTTCCCTGCCGTTCGGGAACGTCTCGCCAGGTTCTTCGATATTCTTTTCCGGCAAGCTGATGATGATCCTGATGCTCTACCTGCAAGAGGATGCAGCGACCGTCCGCCAGCCGATCTATGGTCTGTTTCTCGGTAATCTCCTGACCGTCGCCATTGCCTGGGTACTGCAGCTTCACCAGCCGCTGGAACTGTCGCCAGGCCATCCGGCCGATGTTAATTTCCTGAAGGAAATGGGCTGGCTGATGGTGTGGGGAACGGCAATCCTCTACCTCGACTCGCTTGGCATCATCCTGCTCTACGAAAAGCTTGGCGATTTCATGCGCCGGCGCGTTGTCCTGCGCTTCATGATCTCGGGCTTCGTGGTTCTGACCTTTGACCAGATCTGTTTCTTCAGCGGCCTGCACTATTTCGTGGGCGTTCCGATGGCGGCCTTCTGGGCCGGATGGAAAGCCAAGATGCTGGCCGTCTGCCTCTATTCCCTGATGTTTGCCATCTACGAATACCGTATCCGCCGGGCCGGAGTTGCTGCCTCGGCCCGCTCGATCAGCGACCTCTTCGGCGATCTGACATTCCGTGAGCGCTATAACGATCTCCTGGAACGCACCGGCCGCGACATGCTGACCGGCGTCTATGACCGCAGCCGTATGGAGCTGGAGGCGCCGCTGATGGTGCGCGAGGCGCTTCGGCAGGGCCAGTATGCGACCGTTCTCATCATCGATGCCGACCATTTCAAGGACGTCAATGACGGCTTCGGCCATCTGCAGGGCGACGAGGTTTTGAAGGCCATCGCCTCGAGGCTCGGAACGACGCTCCGCTCAAGCGACCGCATCTTCCGCTTCGGTGGCGAAGAGTTTGTTGCCGTTTGCCCCGGTACTGGCCATGAGGAGGCATTGCTGCTCGCCGAGCGCCTGCGCTGGACGATTGTGACCAGCGTCAAGACGCCCGACGATACGCCCGTATCTGTGAGCATAGGTGTCGCAACCGCGGATGAAGATGGTGGCAGCTTCACGACTGCGCTTTCGGCGGCAGACAGCCGCCTCTACGAGGCAAAGAAGAGCGGCCGCAACTGTGTCGTGGGCCGCTCCGGTGTCGTAAAAGTCAGCTAGATCAGGTCCGCTCAGGCGGTGCGGAAGATCTTGGCGCCGGAGGGAGCGCTCGTCATGCCGCCATCGACGGTAATCTCGATCCCCGTCACATTGCTGGAATCATCAGAGGCGAGATAAAGCGCAGCCTTTGCGATCTCGTCTGCTTCGCTCATGCGGCCAAGTGCGCTCATATTCCCGAGCTTTTCTTCCAGTGCCGTCATCGCGTCTTCCGTCTGCGCGTAGGGCGACCAGATCGGCGTGCGTGTGCCGCCCGGCGTTACCTGGTTGACGCGGATGCCGCGCGGTGCGAGCTCGGAGGCGAGATTGCGGGTCATGGAGCGCACGGCGCCCTTGGTGGCGGCGTAGGCCGACCAGCCCGGCGCACCGAGAACGGCGTGGACGGAGCCGTTGAGGATGACCGAAGCGCCGTCGTTCAGATGCGGCAGTGCGGACTGAACCGTGAAGAAGACCGAGGTCAGGTTGGTGCTGATGATCTTTTCGAACTGTTCCAGCGAGGTCTGGCCGAGCGGTGTTGCGCCGCCGATACCGGCATTGGCAAAGACGATATCGAACTTGCCTACGTCAGAAGCAGCCTCGGCGAAGATCTTTTCCGCCGCTGCAACATCGGTGAGATCAATCTTCAGCGCCAGCACATCGCCGCCAAGCGCTTTCTTGGCTGCTGCGAGCGTTTCCGGGTTACGGCCGGTGATGATGACCTTCGCGCCTTCGGCGACGAAGACCTTGGCTGTGGCAAGCCCGATACCACTGTTGCCGCCGGTAATGAGTGCGACCTTGTTCTTGAGACGCATGGGAATGACTCCTATTGGAAAATACCTCGATCTGGATTATGATCGGTATCTACAAGGATTATGATTGTAATCCACATGAGTCAAGTCCGTATGCCAGGAGATTTTCAATGGGCCATTCGCAACTGGAAAAGCAGAAGACGCACGACAGGATCGTCGAGATCGCCTCCAGGCGTCTGCGGGAGAAGGGGCTCGAGGGTATCGGCGTCGCCGATCTGATGAAGGAGGCCGGCTTGACGGTCGGCGGCTTCTACAAGCATTTTGCATCACGCGATGACATGGTGGCCGAAGCCATGAAGCTGGCTTTCGGGTCCTGGGAAGCGAAGGTGCGTTCGCAGGGCAGGGCGCCGGCAGATATTCCGATGGCGGAATATTCCGCCAACTACCTGAGCGAGATCCACCGCGATGACGTAAGCGGCGGTTGCCCCTTTGCCGCGCTGACCGCCGACCTTGCCCGCAGCGGTGAGAAATGCCGCTCGCTTGCGACCGAACAGCTGAAGACGAATCTCGGAAACATGACAGGCCGCATGAACGCGGCCGACGAGGCTGAAGCGCGCCGCAAGGCAATCATCGTTTCGTGCCTGATGACGGGTGCGGTCGGCCTTGCACGCATTGCCGACGACGAAAAACTCTCTGAAGAAATCCTGGAAACAGTCCGGTATTTCGTCGATGGTTTCTCGGCAAAGTGAAAGGGCCGGCTTGCGCCGGCCCCTCGAGCGGAGCTTTGAATTTGCAGGTTAGGCAGCGAGTGCGAGTTCCTCGACGCGCGACTTGGCGGCGCCGATGGCCTTTTCCGCAGCTTCCGGGCCGAAAGCGAGACCTTCGACATAGATGGTTTCAATGTCGGTAATGCCGAGGAAGCCGAGAACCGACTTCAGATACGGGACGGCATGGTTCATGCCGGCAGCCGGACCCTGGGAATAGACACCGCCGGAAGCGAGGACGACATAGACCTTCTTGCCGGTGGCGAGGCCGACCGGGCCGCTTTCAGTGTATTTGAAGGTCAGGCCGGCGCGGGCCACGTTATCGATCCAGGTCTTCAGCGAAGAATAGATGTTGAAGTTGATCAGGCCGGTGCCGATGACGATGCTGTCGGCTGCGAGCAGTTCGTTGACGAGTTCGTCGGAGGTCTTGACGGCAACAGCTTCCTGGGCAGTGCGGGCTTCCGGCGGCTTGCGGATGGCGGCGGTGAAGAGATCGTCGATGTGCGGCAGCGGGTTTGCAGCAAGGTCGCGGCGCACGACGACGCTACCGGGGTTCTGAGCCTTGAGCTTATCGGCGAGTTCAACAGCGATCGACGTGGAAAGGGACTCCGAACGCGGGCTGGACGTCAGAAGAAGAATGGAAGACATGGTTGAATTTCCTCTCGAATTGCGGTTCAGCAGCCGGTTGGGAGCGATGGCTGCTGTGTTCGAGACAAGAAATAAGGCTGGCTCAGTATCGAAAAAACTGGGATAATGTCGATCAAAATTATCGATGGATTGGATGGAAGATGCTTCCCAACCCGACACTGGATCAATTGCAGGTTTTCCTGACGGTCGCCGAAACCGGCAGCTTTTCGGCCGCCTCGCGTGTGCTGAACCGCGCACAGTCGGTCATCAGCTACACAATCGCCAATCTGGAAGCCCAACTTGAAGTGCCGCTCTTCGAGCGCTCCGGCGCCCGTCAGCCGAAGCTGACGGATGCAGGCAAGGCAATGCTGGAGGATGCCCGCCGCATGCTGGCCGACCTCGAGGTTATGCGCGCCCGCGTGAAAAGCATCAAGCAGGGGCTGGAGGCGGAGCTTTCTCTGGCGATCAGCGTCATGGTGCCTGCCAATGCCGTCATGATGGTGCTACGCGAATTTCGCGAGAAATTTCCCGGCGTTGCGCTCAATCTCAATGTCGGCGAGCTCGGCATGGTCATGGACATGGTGATGAGCGACAAGGCTGATATTGGGATTGGCGGGGCCCTGGTGAGGCAGGACGATTCGCTTGTGGCCGAAAAGATCGGCTACTCGTTCATGGTCCCCGTGGTCGCACCCGATCATCCGCTGGCGAGCATTGGTCGTCCGCTGACGCTGGTTGATGTACGCGAAGAGATCCAGCTTGTGGTTTCGGATGCCTCCGGCCTGACCAAGGGGCGGGACTTCAACGTCCTGTCTTACAGGACATGGCGTGTCAGCGACATTGCAACCAAGCACCAGCTCATCAAGGGCGGTCTCGGCTGGGGTGGCCTGCCGGTTTCGCTCGTCGGAGAGGACATCATGAAGGGCAACCTGGTTGCCATCAAGTTGGAGGCTTACGAGCAGGGCGAATACCCGATTTACGCTATGTGCAAAGCGGCCAATCCGCCAGGCCCTGCCGGGCAATGGCTGATCGAGGCATTTCGCCGGCGGCTCTCCATGTGCCCGAGCCATGGCGAGATGATCAACATGCTCGGCATTGATGGGCTACATGCCATTCCCGAGGCTGCCGAATAGTTGACGGGTTTCCGGCCATCGCACCGCGATGGCAGGCAATATCACCGCATCGAAGCCGAGGCAGAAATGCTTGAGCGGAAAGGGCGCGGTTGAAGAAACCGCGCCCCTGCGGCTTTAAAGAACCAGCCTGAACTTCGTAAAACCTTCGGCGCCCTCGCCTGCATCCTCGATCTTCACGCTCTTGACGTCTGCGAGGTACTGTTTGGCCTTCGGGCCGCTTTCGAACACGACGGTCGTGCCGGGCAGGGGCTTGAAGGTCCAGTTGCCGTCGGCGGACGGGTTAATCGTTCCCTGATCGTGGACATAGCGGACGATGACGTCGCGGTTGGTATCCGGCGCCTGGAAGATCACCTTGTCGGAGGCGATTTCCGGGAAGCTGCCGCCGCCACCGGCACGGTAATTGTTGGAAACGACGACGAATTTCTGCGCCGGATCGATCGGCTTGCCCTCGAAGGCAAGGTTCTGGATTCGGTTGGAGTCCGGATTGACGGCCTTGCCCGACGAATCATATTTCGGTGGCTGCGACAGATCGATCTGATAGGTCACGCCATCGATCACGTCGAAATTGTAGGACGGGAAGTCGTTGTTGAGGAGAGCCGCATCCTTCGCGCCGGGCTCGATGTGGTTGAACATGCCGGCGGACATTTCCAGCCAGTTCTTGACCTGAGCACCGGTAATGGCGACGGCCTGAACCGTATTGGGATAAAGATAGAGGTCGGCGACATTCTTGATGGCGATATCGCCGGCCGGAACATCCGTATAATAGTCCGCCCCGCCGCGGCCGCCGGCCTTGAAGGGGGCAGCGGCGGAGAGAACCGGCAGATCCTTGAACTTCGTATCGGCCAGCATCTGCTTGATGTACCAGGTCTGAGCCTGCGAAACGATCTGTACGGAAGGATCGTCGGCGACGAGGGCGAAGTAGGAATAGAGTGGCGCCGAAGTCTTGCCGACAGGCGTGCGGACATAGGCAAGCGTCGCCTCATGCTCTGCCTTGGCGGCCTCGACCACTTCCTTCTTGTCCGCGACGTCGGCAACGACTTTCTTCTTGTCGTCGCGATGGTAGATCGGCCGTGCTTCGGAGGTGAAGGCGACGATTTTCCAGCTGTTACCATCCTTCTCCAGCAGCAGGTCGATCAGGCCGAGATGCGAACCCCAGAAGCCGGCCATGACGGCGGGCTTGCCATGCAGCGTACCCTTGACCGGATCGGCATTGGCTATGCCATCCCAGGTTTTCGGACCGGGGAAGACCAGATGCTGGTGGCCGGTGAAGATCGCGTCGATACCCTCGACGGCAGCAAGATGCAGCGAGGCGTTTTCCATCTTCTCGGATGGGCCTGAGCCATCGATACCTGAATGGGAAAGGGCAATGACGATATCGGCGCCGGCTTCCTTCATTGCCGGCACCCAGGCGTTGGCGGCCTGAACGATATCGCGGGTCTGCGCCTTGCCCTCAAGATTCTTGATGTCCCACAGCATGATCTGCGGCGGTACAAAGCCGATGAAGCCGATCTTGACCGGGCTTTCATTGCCGGCGCCGTCCTTGATCTGCTTTTCGACAATGATGTAGGGCTTGAAGAACAGATCGTCCTGCTTCGGATCGGAGGCGAGCTGGCCCTTGGTCAGGTTGGCGCAGACGAAGGGGAAGTTCGCACCGTTCAGCACCTTGAACATGAAGTCCAGGCCGTAGTTGAATTCGTGGTTCCCGAGCGTGCCGACCGTATAGCCGAGCGTGTTCATCGCCTTGATGACCGGATGCATGTCGCCATCCTTCATGCCGTGCTGATAGGCCATGTAATCGCCCATCGGATTGCCCTGCAGCACGTCGCCATTGTCGATCAGCAGCGAGTTGACGGCTTCCGCGCGGATCGTGTCGATGATCGTTGCCGTGCGCGACAGGCCCATCGTGTCGTTCGGCTTGTCGGCATAATAGTCATAGGGCAAGACGTTGACGTGGATGTCGGTCGTTTCCATGAGCCGCAGATGTGCCTGGTTTGCGGCAGCGCGGGCGCTGAACGGGTGCAGCAGCACCAGAGCGGAAGTGGCGGCAAGACCGCCGAGCAGGGAACGACGGCTCATTGCAGGCACATCGAGAATGGAAGGCATGGAAACACTCCTTTTGACATCACGCATCACCCGGTTCGATGAACTTAGGATGATTGGCAAAGGAGTACATCGCGAAAATGACAGAATGGCAAAAACGATGCCGCCAAAGCGGCACCGTCCTGGAAAGCTTTACCGAACGCGTGGCACTTCGCGATGGAAGAAGCGGAAATAGGAGGCAATGAGCGCGCGGGCATTGGAATTGGCGTCGAACTGGATGCCGACGCGACCATTATGTGTCCAGCGGATGACGCCTTCGAGCAGGCCGAGATTTTCGGCTTCGATGCGGACCTTGCTGCCCGAGGCCGCATAAAGCGGCGCCTTGACTTCGAGTGCTGCACCCGTGGCTGAAATATCAAGGATGCGGGCATCTACCTGGTTGTTCAGATAACGGATCTTGCCAAAAACGCGGCAGCTCCTGCGGTCGGCCTTGCGGGCCGTGATTTTGAGATTGCGTATCATGCTTATCCCCGTGACGAATTCGGGAGGAGCATACGCAGGGAAGATTGAAATGCCTTTAGGCGCTTATTTAAAATTGCTGCGAAAGTCTCAATTCGGCACGACCGCTCGCCGCGCCACGACATGTTCGCGCCACACCGTGAAGATACCGGCCGCGACCACGATGATCGAACCGACGATCATGTTCAACGTCAGCTCCTCCCCGTAGATGAGCACGCCAAGGATAGAAGCGTAGACAAGCTGGATATAGGTAACCGGCTGGACGGCGGCCGCGTCGAGACTGTCATAGGCGCGGATCAGGAAATAGTGGCTCGATGTTCCGGTCAGGCAGACGGCAAGCATCCACATCCAGTCCCAGCCCTGAATTGGCGTCCAGTAAAAAGGGCCCGCAAGCGTCATCACGAGAGCCCCAACGACGCCCGTATAGAAGAAGCTCGTCATCGCCGAATCCTGCCGGCTGACGTAACGGGTGGCGATCACGTAGAGCGCGAAGTTGACGCAGGAGACGACGGCAAGAAGCAGGTTGACGTCGAAGAACCCGCCCTCCGGCTTGAGTATGAGCAACACGCCGCAAAGTCCAACGCCGATTGCTGTCCAGCGGCGCCAACCGACCCGCTCGCCGAGAAGCGGAATAGCAAGCAACGCAACAATGATCGGGGTGGCGGCAAAAATCGCCTGCGAATGCGCGAGGCCAATCAGCGCAAAACAGGTAATTGCCAGCACCACCTGCACGGCAAGCAGAATGCCGCGCGACACCTGCAGAAAGGGATGTTTGGTGCGGGCGGTGGCGGCGATGCCACCGCGCATTTTCGCGGCCAGAACCACAGTGAACAGGCCGAAGGCCCAATAGCGCACCATCGTCACGAAGATAGGCGAATAGGCTGAACCAAGATGCTTGGAGATCGCGTCCTGCGCCGAAAAGATCGTCAGTGCCAGAAGCAGGAAGATATAGCCGTGAGTCTTGGATTTCATGTCTTGCCGTCAAAGCGGAGACGCCCGCAACATCAAGCTAGGGCAGGATTCCAAGGGCTTTGCAAGGGCTCAAAGGCCGACATTCGGCCTGTCGATGATTTCGCGCAGCGCAAAGCTCGAATTGATCTTCACCACATGCGGCAGCGCCGAAAGCCAGTCTCGGTGGATACGCTCATAGTCTTCCAGATCACGGGCGGCGACGCGCAGGATATAGTCGTATTCACCGGACATCAGGTAGCAGACGAGCACGTTCGGACAGCGTTTCACTGCTGCCTCGAATTCCGACAGTGTCTTGGCGAACTGGCCGGACAGCGAGATGTGTACGATGGCGATCATCTTGTAATCGAGCGCCTTATGCGAAAGCCGCGCATGATAGCCGCCGATGACACCGCTCTTTTCGAGAATATCGAGCCGCCGCGAACAGGCGGAAGGCGATAGTCCCACCTTGTCGGCGAGTTCCGCATTGGTGATGCGGGCATTGATCTGCAGCGCCCTTAGAATCGCAAGATCGATACTATCGAGGTCAGACATTCGAAGAACCTTCGAAAAGTGGGTAGTTGGCGCAATAATCTTCGAAACTTTGCTGAAACGCAAATCCTCTTTGCAAGGACATTTCGTGGCCGTGGTGGTTGGATTTAGGAGCAAGAAAACGCTCCGCGAAACGCGGACATAAAATGAGAGGAACGCGAATGCGTGTCGGCTGCCCGAAGGAAATCAAGAACCATGAATATCGCGTCGGTCTGACGCCGGCTTCGGTAAGAGAATATGTCGCCCACGGCCATGAGGTCTGGGTGGAGACGAAGGCGGGTGCCGGCATTGGTGCCGATGATGCCGCCTATGTGGCTGCTGGCGCGAAGATCGCCGCCTCCGCCAAGGATATCTTTGAAAAGTGCGACATGATCGTCAAGGTCAAGGAGCCCCAGCCCTCTGAATGGGCGCAGCTCCGCGACGGTCAGCTGCTTTACACATATCTGCATCTTGCGCCCGATCCGGAACAGACCAAGGGTCTGCTCGCCTCCGGCGTTACGGCAATCGCCTATGAGACCGTGACGGACGATCGCGGCGGCCTGCCGCTCCTAGCGCCGATGTCCGAAGTCGCTGGTCGTCTTTCGATCCAGGCCGGTGCCACCGCGCTGCAGAAGGCCAATGGCGGCCTCGGCATCCTGCTTGGCGGCGTGCCCGGCGTTCTCCCGGCCAAGGTTGCCATCATCGGTGGCGGCGTCGTCGGTCTGCATGCAGCCAAGATGGCCGCCGGTCTCGGCGCCGATGTCAGCATTCTCGACAAGTCGCTGCCGCGCCTGCGCCAGCTCGACGATATCTTCAATGGCCGTATTCATACGCGCTATTCCAGCATTCAGGCCCTTGAAGAAGATGTTTTCTCGGCCGATCTTGTCATCGGCGCCGTGCTCATCCCCGGTGCTGCCGCGCCGAAGCTTGTCACCCGCGAAATGCTCTCTGGCATGAAGAAGGGCTCCGTCATCGTCGACGTCGCGATCGACCAGGGCGGCTGCTTCGAGACCTCTCATGCAACGACTCATTCCGAGCCGACCTACGTCGTCGACGGCGTCGTGCATTATTGCGTCGCCAACATGCCGGGCGCCGTTCCTGTCACGTCTGCCCACGCGCTGAACAATGCGACACTCGTCCACGGCCTCGCACTCGCCGATCGCGGCCTGCGTGCCATCGCCGAAGACAAGCACCTGCGCAACGGCTTGAACGTTCACAGGGGCCGCATCACCAACAAGCCGGTCGCTGACGCGCTTGGTTATGAAGCTGTCGCTCCGGAAAGCGCGCTGAACGTAGCGTAAACCAGCTGACTCTAGGTCAGATGGAGGCGCCGGTTTCCGCAAGGGCCGGCGCTTTTACTTTTTCGATCCGGCACTGATAGCAATTGTTGCGCGCGGAGCGCACATGCACATAGGCGATGCTAGGCCGCGCAAGCAGTTCGGTCGCATAAGCAGGGATCTTCTCGATCGGCGTGACCGCACCGGTGCCATAGACGATCCTGTCATTCTCGCCATAGCCGCGCACAATGAAGTCGGGGCTTGTCGTCAGGACAGGAGGCAGAACTTCGTCGGCGCAATAGCGCTTGCAGGGCTGCTTGTGCAGGAAGATCGGGCCGGTCTCGGCATAGGGCTGCGGTTCCGGAAAGGGCCGATAGGCAAAGACGAGCAGTTCTTCTCCGGCGCTGATATTTCGCAGGCAGTGGCGGCAGGGATGGCCCGGACCATCGGAGATCATCGTCTCAGGCAAGTGATCATAGGCGTCGCGACCGCCGCTCCAGAGCGCTTCTGCATCTGTTGTCGGCATGGCGGAAAACTGAATGCTGATCATGGCAAATCTCCTTGTGAGCTTTGCCATAGTGTCTGCGCTGACGCTCACCCAAGCCACCCGATTCTTGCTTCGAATAGCAGGCGTTCAAACGTGATCAGCCTTTTCTGGCTATCTCCAGCAATTCCTTGTCGCTCAACGGCCTGACGATCCCGGTGCCGGTGGAGACGGGAGAGAAACCGAACATCTGGTAGAGCTGCAATGCGCGCGGATGGTCGAGATTGTTGGTGGTCGTCGTGACCTTTGTCGGGTTCAGTGTCCAGATCGCGTAGAGCGCCTGGAGCAGGAACCATTTGCCGATGCCGAGGCCGAGCGCATGTTCGAAGAGCCCGAAATGGGAGAGCTCGATCGTATCCTCGTCCTCGCAGAGATATTCAAAAAAGCCGGCCGGCGCACCGTTGACGTAAAGTACGCTGATATTGTTGCGCTTGTCATGCAGCGCTGTCGCAAGCTCCTCGTCACTCATCCTTAGCCGGTCGACCCACTGCCAGCGCGCGCCAACCTGCCGGTAGAGGTAGCGATAGAAGGCCAGGGGAATCCCCGGCGCGCGCATGATTGCCGTCTGGATGTTGACGGGCACGGGCAGGCTTGCCTTCGGCGGCGCGACCATTTCCAGCCGCGTGATATGGGCCTTGAGCGAGGCGGGCGTCTTTCCCATGGCTGTCAGGCTTTGACCGGTTCAGGCGGGCCGGTGACGACGGGCGTGTCCTCGCGGCTGCCCCATTCGCTCCAGGAGCCGTCATAGAGCTTGTTATCGGTATGGCCGAGCGATTCCAGCGCCAGAGTGATGATCGCGGCGGTAATGCCCGATCCGCAGGAGGTGACGACCGGCTTGGAAAGGTCGATGCCGGCATCCTCGATCGTCTGCTTCAGTTCCGGCAGTGATTTGAAACGGCCCTGATTGGCGAAGACGCCTGATGGCAGGCTGCGTGCGCCTGGCATATGGCCGGAGCGCATGCCTGCGCGCGGTTCAGGCTCGGCGGCGGCGAAGCGGCCGGCGCTGCGGGCATCGGCGATCTGCAGAGCGCCACCCGCAACGATATCGCGCATCTGCTCAAGATGGACGACGCGGCTGGCATCGTAGTTCGTCTTGAAGGTCGCCGGGGCATGGTGCGGCACCTCGGTTTCGAGCGGTCGTCCTTCGGCTTTCCAGCCGTCCAATCCGCCATCGAGCACGAAGACGTTCTTTGCGCCCATCACTCGGAACAGCCACCAGACGCGCGGCGATGCGAACATGCCGATGCCGTCATAGACGACGATCCGGTCGTTCTCGCTGATGCCGAGCTTGCCGGCCTCCGCGGCGAAATAATCGGGCGAGGGGATCGTGTGCGGCAGGTTCGTGGAATGGTCGGCGATCTTGTCCTGATCGAATCGGATGGCGCCCGGAATATGGCCGGCGGCATATTCCGCGTAGGCGTCACGCTTTTGCGCCGGAAGATAGAAGGATGCGTCGAGCACGCGCAGATCGGCTTTGCCAAGTTCAGCCTGCAGCCAGTCGGCCGAGACGACGAAACGGCTCTTGGTGTCGCTCATGATGATCTCCCCAAATATCAGGCCCAAATATCAGGCATCGTCTATCAGGCTTCGTCGCCGGGCGTGCCGAAGCGAATGCGGAAGCGCCGGTTCTCTTTGCCCTTCTTCTCGATCTTGGCAATATGAATCTGGCCGACTTCCTGTGTTTCCGAAACATGCGTGCCGCCACAGGGCTGGCTGTCAACAGCAGAATTCTCCCCGATGCAGACGAGGCTGACGCGGCCAAGGCCAACAGGAGGGCGCACATTCTTCGATTTGACGATGCCGGGATTGGCGGCGAGCTCCTCATCCGTAATCCACTGAAGATAGACCGGATGGTTCTGATTGACGAGGTCCATCAGCTTGGCCGTCACCTCGTCCTTGTCGATCGTATCGGTCATGTCGAAGTCGACGCGGCTTTCGTCTTCGCCGACTGCTGCCCCCGTGATCGGATAGGAGCAGACGACCGACAGAAGATGGCAGGCGGTGTGCATGCGCATCAGTCTGTAGCGGCGCGGCCAGTCGATATGCAGCACCAGCTTCTCGTTGATCTGAGGCCGAGCCTGGCCTTCCAGCGGCACATGGATGACGATGTCCTTGGTCGCGCCGTGTTTTGCCTGGCCAAGCTCTATCTTGGAGCCGTCAGCTCGTTCGAAGAAGCCTGTATCGCCCGGCTGCCCGCCAGATGTCGCGTAAAAGCAGGTCTGGTCCAGCTCGACGCCCCCGTCCTCGTGAACGGCCGTGACGACCGCTTCGCATGTGGAAAGATAGAAGTCGTCACGGTAGAGGGCATTGACTGGCATGGAGGCTCACGCTGCGGGTTCGTAGGGTATCTTGATATCCGTCGAGCCGACCATCCATTGAGGAATGGGCAGGCCCTTGGATGAAAGGAAATCCGGATTGAAGAGCTTGGACTGATAGCGGTTGCCATAATCGCAGAGGATTGTCACGACCGTATGGCCGGGGCCGAGATCCCTTGCGAGGCGAACCGCACCGGCAATGTTGATCGCCGTGGAGCCGCCAAGGCAAAGCCCCTCATGTTCGACCAGATCGAAGAGGTAGGGGAGCGACTCGGCATCGGTGACGTGATAAGAGAAATCGGGCGTGAAGCCTTCCAGGTTGGCAGTGATGCGCCCCTGGCCGATACCTTCCGTGATCGACGATCCCTCCGACTTCAGCGCTCCGTTCGCGTAGAATTCGTAGAGCGCGGCACCCTCGGGATCGGCAATACCGATCTTGATGTCCTTGTTGAAGCCCCTGAGGCCTGCCGCGACACCGGCAAGCGTGCCGCCCGAGCCGACCGAGCAGATGAAGCCGTCGACCTTGCCATCTGTATCCTTCCAGATCTCAGGTGCGGTGGTTTCGATATGGGCCTGGCGGTTGGCGACGTTGTCGAACTGGTTCGCCCAGATCGCGCCGTTCGGCTCGCTCTTGGCAAGCTGCTCGGCAAGGCGGCCGGAAACCTTCACATAATTGTTCGGGTTCTTGTAGGGGACGGCCGGAACTTCGACGAGCTCGGCGCCGAGCAGGCGCAGCGCATCCTTTTTTTCCTGGCTCTGGGTCTCCGGAATGACAATCACGGTGCGATAGCCGAGCGCCTTGGCGACGACCGTCAGGCCGATCCCGGTATTGCCCGCCGTACCTTCGACGATGACGCCGCCGGGCTTGAGCAGTCCTTTCTTCTCGGCATCACGGATGATGTAGAGCGCCGCTCGGTCTTTCACCGACTGGCCGGGGTTTAGGAATTCGGCCTTGCCGAGAATGGTGCAGCCGGTCGCTTCGGAAACACCCTTGAGCTTGATGAGGGGCGTATTGCCGATAGCCTCGATTACGGAGGGGTGGAAGGTCATGGAATCTGCCTCTTTTACGCATAGTTTAGGAACGGTCTTTTCCCTTCACAAGGCGGCGTTGGCAAGAAATCCTATTCCATGCCCTTTAAGCCCACGATAAAATTAGTCTTCTATTTCCAGCCTTTCGCTCAGCCCGGGCAAGTAGTGATCCGAAGATTGACTTTCGGCGTATGGATGACGACAAAGCAAGCACGGGCGCAGGAACAAGGCGTGACCGAATCTGACATGGTTCACGAGCATATCGACACGATCGATGCATTGATGGCGCATTATGTTGCTGGCTCCCTTCCGGTGCCGGCCCGCGCACTCGTGGAATCTCATCTTGAAATGAAGCCGGACAATCGCGGCCTGGTGGTTGACCTCGAACGGCTGGCTGGAGAAGCTCTGGAGAGCACGCCATCAATCCCGATCAGCGACCGCGATGCGAAGCTTGCGGCAATCTTCGGCTCGAAGGCTCCTGCCGCCCCTCCAAAACTCCCTGCACGTCCCCACGGCGCTCTTTTCCCGCGCGCCCTGCGCAATCTCGTTGGTTTCGAAGCTGACGACGTGCCGTGGCGCAAGCGCCTTCCGGGCTTCAAGGAATATGCGACCGATATCGACGGCTGCGAGGTCAGCCTGATGTGGATACGGCCGGGCCGCGCACTGCCTGCCCATACGCATGCGGGCATGGAACTGATCCTCATCCTCGATGGCGCTTTCCGCGACGAGCGCGGCCGTTTCGGGCCGGGGGATATCTCGGTTGCGGATGCCACCGTCGACCATCGCCCCGTCGCCGAGAAGGATCGGCCCTGCATCGCCTTCGCCGTTTCGGACGGCCCGATCAAGCTCACCGGCTCCTTCCGGCAGATCATCGGCGACCTCATCGGCTGAAAGCAGCCACAATGCTGTGATAGAGCCATTGTCCCGGGAGAGATGAGGAGCTTCCGGGCCTGTGTTCGTGTTCAAATCGGCAGACCGGAGGAAGTGCCATGCGTAATTTCATCGCCCGTCCAGAACATGGTATCGTCTGGATTTCCGGTGCAAGTTCAGGAATAGGCCGGGCGCTGGCGCTGAAGCTCGCAGGCGAGGGATACAGGGTCGCCGTCACTGCCCGCAATCACGAAAAACTGGTGGAATTGCAACTCGAGGCGGCTGGACTGTCAGGCAGCATCATCGTGCTCGATGGCGATGTGACCGATGCCGAAGACATGGAACATGTCATGGCCTCGATCGAATATGAGCACGGTGCACTCGCCATGGCGATCCTCTGTGCAGGCGTCTATCAGCCCGTCCACGGCGAGGATCTGAACCGAGCCGATTTCGAGAAGACTTTTGCCGTCAACCTGTCAGGCGTCGTCAATTGCCTGCTGCCGGCGATCCGACACATGAAGGCGAAAGGGCAGGGGCAGATTGCCATCGTTTCCTCTGTGACGGGCTACACGGGATTGCCGACCAGCGCCGCTTATGGCGCGACCAAGGCTGCCCTGATCAACATGGCCGAAAGCCTGAAATTCGATCTCGACAAGATCGGCATCCGCATCCAGCTCATCAATCCGGGCTTCGTCGATACGCCGGCAACGCGCAAGAATGCCTTTCCCATGCCGGCACTGGTTTCGCCCGAGACGGCGGCAGAGCGCATTGCGGCAGGCCTCAAATCGCAGGCTTTCGAGATCACTTTCCCGAAGCGCTTCACCTATGTGCTGAAGTTCCTGCGGATCTTGCCTTATGGTCTCTATTTCGCACTGGTGAACCGCTTCACCGGTTGGGGCGAGCGGCCTGCCAACTCCAGTCACCGTCCGGTGACGCCGCATCCGGCCGAGTGATCAAGGCCGCGAAAAGACCACCTGCCGCACATCGATGTTGCGGGCGCGAAAGCCTGCCTCGCAGTAGAAGAGGTAGAATTCCCAGAGCCGCTTGAACCGGTCGTCGAAACCCATCGGCCTGAGCTTGTGCCAGACGGACCAGAAGCGCTCGCGCCATTCCGCCAGCGTACGGGCATAATCGAGGCCGAAGCCGAAGTCTCTGACCAGTGACAGATCCATTTTCCTGCCGAGTTCGGCAAGGTGGTGGCGCGTCGGCAGCATGCCGCCGGGGAAGACATATTTCTGGATGAAATCCGGATTGCTGCGATATTGCTCGAAAGATTCAGGACGAATAGTGATGATCTGCAGCCCAGCCTTGCCGCCCGGCTTCAGGCATTGTTTGAGCTTGGAAAAATAGGTCGGCCAGTATTTCTCGCCAACAGCCTCGAACATCTCGATGGAAACGATGCGATCGTAGATCCCGGTCTCGTCGCGATAGTCCTGAAAGCGGAAATCAACCTTGTCGCCAAGTCCCGCCCTGCTGATGCGCTCCTGCGCGAAGGCAAGCTGCTCGCGGCTGATGGTCAGCCCCGTCACCCGGCAGTTCAACTCGCTTGCCGCGAACTCGGCAAAGCCGCCCCAGCCACAGCCGATTTCCAGCACATGATCGCCGGGCTTGATGCCGGTCGCCTCTGCCAGCGATCGATATTTTGCGTTCTGTGCCGATTGCAGGTCATTGGCGCCGGTCGAATAGAGCGCTGAGGAATAGGTCATGCTCGGATCGAGCCATTGCTTGTAGAAGTCGTTGCCGAGATCGTAATGGGCAGAGATATTGCGCTTGGAGCCCGTCTTGGTGTTGGCATTCATCCAGTGGCGAACGCGCTCGACGAAGCGCCCGACACCGTCCTTGCCATGAGAATAGCGGTGTGCGGCCTCGCCGTTGACGAGGAAAAGCTCGAGGAGGGCGGTGATATCGGGGCTGTCCCAGTCGCCGTCCATATAGGTCTCGGCGACACCGATCGTGCCGCTGGTAAGTGCACGACCGGCAAGGTTCCAGTTTCGAAGCGTCAACGCAGCGTCGGGTCCGGCAGTCTTACCCTTGATGAATACCTTGCGCCCGTCGGGCAGCGTGACGCCAAGGGAACCGTGCTGCATGCGCATCAGGCCGCGCAGCGCAAGCTTCGCTTTGAAAGGCAGGCCTTTGACGATGCGTGAAATGTTTTCCGCCGTCAGCGTCACCACGTCCCGGGCAGATTGATTCAAATCCTGTACATTGCTCACTGTCCATCCCTCCCGTATTTTTAGGCCGGTCAAGACAATGCTTGCGCCTTTCCTCCGGCGATTGCAGCAAACGCTAGATTCATTCCGCAGCTTCTGCAAGCCGGCTTGCCGGCTTCACGCTGACAGGCGGCGGAGGTGGTGGCCGGCGAACGTAGATGGCGCCTTTCAGCCAGAGTTTCAGAGCCTCCCAGTGAATTCCGGCCATGATCTTGATGGTCAGGAAGGGAATGGCTGTCAGAAGATAACCGAGCGTCCGGCCAGTCAGCGGATTTTTCCAGCCGGCAAACGTTGCGGCAAGAAGCGGTCCTTCCGCATCGGTTTCCAGGATGCGCCAGCGGATTTCTTGGCCGGGCGGCAGCATGCGGAAATGATAGCGCATGCCGATATCGATGAAGGGAGAGACGTAAAAGAGCTTGTCGCAGGTCTGGCGAAGACCGCTTTCGAAAATTTCGTTCTCCTCGACAGGGCAGACATAACTATGCCGTTCGCCGAAGGTGTTGCGCACCTCGTAGATCAGCGCAATCAAGGCATCCCTGTCGTCATAGGCATAGTAGACCGAAAGGGGATTGAAGACGTAGCCGAAGATCCGCGGATAACAGACGAGCAGGATTTTGGCCGGTCGCTCGACACAGGCGTCCGCAAGCAGGCGATCGGCATGGGAGCGCAGCTTTCCATCTGCTGCATGGTCCTCTTCATGGAACGAGACGAGATTGCTTCGATTGACCGAAAACAGCGCCGACTGTCCGTTGGCTTCTTCCAACCGATCGAGATCGATAGAGAGCGAAAAGACACGATACTGGAAGCGATGGCCGAATGGTTTCATGCGCTGATGCATGACGTTGCCCACATAAACTACCGCCGCTGCGTCCGGCGGAGGACCGTTTCGCGTCAGGCTGACGCCATAGCTCGATGCGTGGAGGCTTCTGCGGGATGCCGTCATGGTACCGCTTCCAGTTTGGGTTCACGGGAGGAGGGTCGGGCGGTCCGCCAGGGTGTGATCCCGCCCAGCGCCTCCGCCGCCGCAAGGCCGGAAACTAATCCATCCTCGTGGAATCCGTATCCGGTCCAGGCGCCCGCGAAATAGCAATTGTTTCTTCCCTGGATGGCGGCAATCGCCCGTTGCGCTGCCATCGCTTCGGCGGAAAACTGCGGATGCTCATAGGTGAACTCTGCAAAAACCTTGCGGCTCTCCGGTTCGCTGTCCGGGTTGAGCGTGACGAACAGCGGAAAATTCGGATCTATGCCCTGCAGCCTGTTCATCCAGTAGGTCACCGCCACACCGGCCCTGCCGTCGGCATGGCTCGAACGCAGATAGTTCCAGGAGGCCCATACCTTGCGCCGCGTTGGCATCAGACTGGCGTCACGGTGCAGGATAACGCGGTTGGGCTGATAGGGGATAGCAGCGAGCAAGCGCTTTTCCTGATCCGTCGCATCGATCAGCATCCGCACCGTCTGATCGCTGTGGCAGGCGAAGATCACCTTGTCGAAGAAGGCCTCGCCGCCGGTCTCGTCGATCAGGGTGACGCCCTTGTCACCGCGGATCACGCCACGCACGCCGCAGCCGAGCTTCATTTTGTCGCCGAGCGGTGACAGAAGCCTTTTCAGATAGTTGCGGCTGCCGCCGGTGACGGTGCGCCACTGATGCTGACGGCGATAGATAAGCCGGTGATTGTCGAAGAAATTGACGAAATGCTCGGCGGGAAATTGCAGCATGCGCGCTGATGGCGTCGACCAGATCGCCGCCGCCATCGGCACCAGATAGTTGTTGGTGAAACCAGGCGAGAAGCCGCGCCAGTCGAGATAATCGCCGATCGAGCGCGAGGCGAGATGCCCGGCCGCCCGATCTTCCAGGCAGGTTCGATTGAAGCGCAGGATCTCGCGGATCATCCAGAGAAAGGAGGGGTTCAGCAGATTGCGCCTCTGCGCGAATATCGACGACAGCCCGCCGCCACTCCACTCCAGCCTGCCCTGATCCAGCGACAGGGAAAAGCTCATGTCGCTGGCATGCGTGGCGACGCCGAGTTCTGCAAAGAGCGCGGTCAGATTGGGATAGTTGTGCTCGTTGTAGACGATGAAGCCGGTATCGACTGGAATATTCAACCCGTCATAGTCGACATCGACCGTTGCCGTATGGCCGCCCGGCCGGGCATCCTTCTCGTAGAGTGTCACATCATGGACAGGATTGAGCGCCCAGGCGGCCGAGGCACCCGATATGCCTGACCCTATGATGGCGACCTTGAGGCGGCGTGGCAGCGAGGGAACATGCGCGTTCATGCCGCATCCTTTATGGAACTGTAGACCTTCAGCGCCCGCCGGCGCGCCGTGGCGTGATCGACGATGGGTCTGGGGTAGGTTTTGCCAAGCGTGACGCCGGCGTTTTCGAGCACGCTCGCTGGTGCCTCGAATGGCCGATGGATGTATTTGTCCTCGAGCTTTCCGAGCTCCGGCACGAACTGCCTGATATAGCTGCCGTCTGCATCGAATTTTTCGCCCTGCAACACGGGGTTGAAGATGCGGAAGAAGGGAGAGGCATCGGCACCTGAACCTGCCACCCACTGCCAGCTGGCCGCATTATTGGCGGGGTCTGCGTCGACAAGCGTGTCTCGGAACCAGGCTTCGCCGCGGCGCCAGTCGACCAGCAGGTCTTTTATGAGAAACGAGGCTGTTATCATCCGCACGCGGTTATGCATCCAGCCATGGCGCCAGAGCTGGCGCATGCCGGCATCGACGATGGGATAGCCCGTCTGGCCGTTGCACCAGGCATGAAATCCGTCTTCATCTTCGCGCCAACCGAAGCCGTCGAAATTGTCGTTCCAGTTATCCCTGGCAAGCTCCGGAAAATGGAAGAGCAGATGGTAAGAGAATTCCCGCCACGCCAGTTCCTTGCGGAAGCGTACGATATCGTCGGATGGAATGCGCCGCGAAAGTCCCTTCGTGGCGTCCCAGATGCGGGCAGGCGAGATTTCGCCGAGCGCCAGGTGCGGAGAGAGAAGGGAGGTTGCGGTCTTTCCGGGGAAATCCCGATCGGCCGAATAACCTGAAAGTCCTTCCTCGACAAAGGCGCTGAGCTTTTCCTGGGCTGCCGCTTCACCCGGCATCCACATGTCGGGGAAGGACTTTGCCCAGTTCGGCTTAAGCGGCAGGAGCTTCCAGGAGGCCAGCACTTCGGAAGCCGGAAACTGTCTTGGGAAGCGGAAGCGCTCGGGCACATCGACCGGCGCCTCCGGCTCGCCGCCTTCTTCGAGCGCCCGCCAGAATGGCGTATAGACGCGGTATGACGTGCCGCTTGTCGTTTTGAGTCTGGTCGGCTCATGCAGAAGCTGGCCGCCGAAGCTACGTGCCTCGATCGCCTGTTTTTCGAATTCATGCTTGAGGCGGGTGTCGATCGCAATGCCCGGCGGATCATAACGACGGTTCCAGAACACGGCTTCCGCACCGCTCCGCTTGATGATGTCGGCAAGCACATTCCGGGCATGACCGCTTGCCAGAATAAGCTTGCCGCCATGTTTTTTGAAGCCTGCGTCGAGCGCATGCAGTGAATGATGCAACCACCAGGCCTGTGCGGCGCCAAGAGGCCCGGTGCCGTCTTCCTGGGGTTCGCGGATATAAAGCGGAATGACCGGCCGCCCCGATGCGCATGCCGCATGCAGGGCCTTGTTGTCGTCAAGACGCAAGTCCTTGCGGAACCAGACGATGACCGGTCTTGCAACAGTCTCCCGTGCCAATGGATGCTCCCTGTCTTGCCTCTCTGTCTGTTACGGAAGTACGAGGCAAACGGATCAACAGTTTCATCAGGCGGGCATGAAAAAGGCCAGTCCAACCGGCAGTTCTCAATGGGCGGATCAGTACCCGATCAATTGTCATATTCGCGGCAGGCGTCGTTGCGGCAGCTTCTGATCCCGCGATGGATTTTCCAGCTTTCTTGCGGGTTTTGGAGCTTCATTTCTTTAGTCCATAAAATTTATGGATAATTCTGGCTGAGATGCGTCGCGGCAGTTTGCTGCGCATGCGCCAGGAGATAGCAATGACAAAAATCCTGATCGTGCCGGGTCTTTTCGGTTCCGACGAAGGGCATTGGCAGCACTATTGGCTTGATGACGTGCCCCAGAGCCGACTGGTCGGCCAGGACGACTGGAACCACGCTCGTCTCGACCGCTGGATGGAACGGCTGGAACGGGCACTGCTGGAGGCAGGAGAAGCCTATATCGTTGCCCATAGCCTCGGCTGCGTCCTGACGGCGAGGCTCGCCGACCGGCCACTGGCCCGCCGGGTAAAGGGAGCGCTTCTGGTCGCCCCGTGCGATTTGCCTGCGACCGAACGGCTGCATCCAGGCTCGCTCGCCTTCGGCCCCATGCCGACAAACCCGCTTCCGTTTCCGAGCCTCACCGTCGGCAGCCTCGACGACAAATACATGTCGCTCGACCGTTTGAGCTTCTACACCCGCCTCTGGAAAACCGAGGTCCGCAACATAGGCCTCGCAGGCCATATCAACATTGCCAGCGGTTTCGGTCGCTGGACCGGCGGCTACGCGCTGTTCAATGCTGTAAAAGGCAAGGCGAAGGCAAAGAGACCGCAGATACCCACGCTTGCCGCGACCGCCGCATCGGCCTGACATTTTGTCGGGACATGCGCAAGAAACGGGTTGAACTTACGCCTTCGCAGTACGATTCTGATGCCCTACGGAATATGAGGGCTTCACCATGGCTCAGAAAGTGCATCAATATCTGATCTTCGAAACCGCCGGCGGCTTTTGCGGCATTGCCTGGAGCGATGCCGGCGTGACGCGGTTCCAGCTGCCGACGAAGAGCGCCGAGTCGACAGAACGCTTGTTGCTGCGCCGTTTGCCGGCTGCCGAACCGGGCAAGCCGACGCCGCAGATTCTGGACGCAGTTGCTGCGGTAAAGCACTACTTCGAAGGTGAGGAAGTCGATTTCTCCACTGTTGCCGTTGACCTTGACGGTCAGGACGCATTTTTCCGCGATATCTATGCTGCCGCGCGTCGTATCGGCTGGGGTCGCACGACCACCTACGGCACGCTGGCGAAGGAGCTTGGAGCGGGGCCGGAAGCGGCACGGGATATCGGCCAGGCGATGGCGAAAAACCCCGTTGCGCTCATCATTCCCTGCCATCGCGTGCTGGCCGCAGGCGGCAAGATCGGTGGTTTTTCGGCACCCGGCGGTTCGTCCGCCAAGCTTCGCATGCTCGAACTCGAAGGCGTGCATGTCGGCCCGCCGCCGCCTGCCCAGCAATCTCTCGATTTTTGAGGACGAAACCGCAAGCAAGTGCTTGGAATATGCTGAAAATCCTCGTTATAAAACTCTGTCCATAGCGAGGTTTTTCATGAAGAAGATTTTCAACCCGCCGTCTGTCCGCCGCCCCTTCGGAAATTACAATCACGGCCTTCTCGTGTCGCCGGGCGCGTCCTTGCTGGTCACGTCAGGTCAACTTGGAATCGGCCTCGATGAAAAGGTCCCCGAGGATGTGACGGCCCAGGCCGAGCTCTGCTTCGAGGCGATCAAGGCGATCCTCGCCGAGGCCGAGATGAGCTTTGCCGATGTCATCCGCATTTCCGGCTTCGTGACGAAGCGGGAGGATTTCCCGGCCTATATGGCGGTGCGCGACCGCTTCACGCTCGACCCGAAACCTGTTTCGACGCTCATCATCGTCAGCGGCTTTACCCGGCCCGAATTTCTGGTCGAGGTGGAAGTAACGGCCGCCAAGGTTTTCTAAGGTTTGACCGCAAGCTCCGCCGCAGTCACGACCGTGCAGCTCAACGGCGTGGCAGCACGCATGCAAGCCGTTTCCTGAAGCGTATCGCAATCCTTCTGATTTGCTTGCCGCGCTTCAGGTACTTGTTTTCGCATGTGGTTGTCGCAAAACCGCACCACATTCTTGCGCGACTTTAGAAGCGCTCCATCGCGCTCTTCACCTTGGCGAGAAACGCTGCCCGCGTCTCCGGGGTGCAATTGTTCATGTCGTAATGGGCGAGAAAGGTGACCGGCTTGAGCGGGTTGATCTGCGCCCGCAAAACACGCTTCACGATCTTCTTGGGCGGATTGCCGGCGACGAAGGCGCGGAAAGGTGTCGCGCCATAGGTAAGCACCGCACCGAGCTTCTTGATATGGCGCAGGCGGGATTCGACCTTGCCGTCGACAAGTTCGAAGGAAACGCCGGGAAGCCAGACCCGGTCGAAATAGCCTTTCAGGATCGCCGGGAAACCGAAGTTCCACACCGGTGTGCAGATGACCAGCGCTTCGGCCTGCTTCAGCCTCTCGACATAGGGTTTCACCAGCGAGGTATTGCCGGGATAGTCGTGATAGACGAGCCGGTCATGTTTCGACAGGACGGGGTCGAACTTTTCCGCATAGAGATCGCACGCATCCACCTTGTGCCCGGCCTTGGCGAGGCTCTCCAGGGTCTGTCTGTAGAGCGCTTTGCCGTAGCTTTCCTCGACCGGGTGTGAGTGGAGGACCAGAACTCTCATGAGGCCTCCATGACGGCGGCAAGGCCGGGGAAGAGATAGTTCTTGCCGGCATTGAAATCGAAGTTGGGATTTTCCCAGGCGATCATCTTGCCGGGGTTGAGCAGCCCCTTCGGATCGGTCTCATGCTTGAAGGCGAGCTGCACCTTGTCGGTGCGCTTCATGCCGCCTTCTTCCAGCGTATAGCGGTGCGGGTTGAAGATCGGGCAGCCATGGTCCTGGTGGATCTTGATGATCTCTTCCAGCCGTTCCTCGGTGGTGTAGCGCACCAGCGGCAGGCCGGAGCACTGGATCTGTCCGTCGAACCTGATGAATTCGAGATGACCCGGCACCTCATCGCCGAAAATCTCCACCATCTTTTTCACCTTGGCGACATGATCCGGCCCCGGATACTGCACCTGCAGATAGGTGAAGGACGGATCGACCTTGAGCGCACGCAGCGTCGTGTGGTTCCAGGCAAGTTCATAGGCGTGCGGGATGCCGCGCATGCTCTCGACCTTGTCGGAACGGAACATGATTTCACCCTTCTGCGCTGCCGTAAAGGCCAGGAAGGCATCCATGGAATGCGGTGCAATCATCAGCACGACGACTGACTGGCCCTGACGGATATAGGGCTTGTGACGGGTGAAATATTCATGCGGGATCGGCGCGGCGATCGGCGCGATTTCCTTGACGAGAATGCCGTTGCACTTCGCCAGCGCATCGGAGAAGCGCACTGCATCCATGAAGTCGTCATAGCCGACGAGAACGTCCACCCAGGCATAGGCGGGTGCCAGCGGCATCTCGATTTCCGTGATGATGCCGTTGGTGCCATAGGCATGGCTGACCTTCTGCAAGTCCCAGCCGGTGAGATCGAGCACCCGCGGCTCCGCCTCCATGGTCACGACACGCAGGCGCAGGATATTGCCGAGGTCGCGCAACCCGCCCCAGGTGATCGAGCCGACGCCGCCAGAGCCGCCGGCAATAAAGCCGCCGACCGTTGCCGTCTGGGCGGTCGAGGGGTGGAAGCGCAATTCCTGCCCGGAATGTGCCTTGGTCTGTTTGTCGAGTTGGGCGATCACGATGCCGGGTTCGCAGATGACGCGGCCGGGATGGATTTCCTTGATCTTGTCCATGGCGGCAAGGTTGAGGATGATGCCGCCGGAAAGCGGCATGGCCTGGCCGTAATTGCCGGTGCCGGCCCCGCGCGGGGTCACCGGAACCCCATGCGCATAGGCGACCTTCAGCGTCTGGATGACTTCGGCCTCGTTCTTCGGCGTGACGACGATATCGGCCGTCACATTGTCGAGTTGCGCCTTCAGGATCGGCGAATACCAGTAGAAATCCCTGCTCTTCTGGCGAACGAGCGCCGGATTGTCCTCGATCGCAATGCCTTCGAGTTCTTGTCTGATCTTCTGATAATCGGCCATGTCAGGCTCCAACGACGCTATCGAGTTCACGGTAATCCGGCAGGCTGCGGTCGATCACCTTGCCGCGGCGAAGCACGACGCGGTCAGACTGCGGACGGGAAAGGAATTCGCTCCAGCGCCGGGCGCTGAAAAGCACGAGATCGGCAGGGTTGCCGACGGCAATGCGGCCCATCTGCGGCTTGCCGGCGATCTTGGCCGGCGAGGTCGTGACGATACGGGCGGCGGTGTCCAGCGGATGGTCGAGATGCAGGATGCGCACCGCCTCGCGGAACACCTCGACCGGATCGAGATCGCCATAGGCATAGAAGGGATCGCGGGTGTTGTCCGAGGCGACGGCCGTCGCAATACCGGCGGCTGCCAGCTCCTTGAAGAGCGTCACACCGCGCCAGCGCGGCGTGCGGCCGGGGTAGCGGTCCTGCAGATAAATGTTGCACATCGGCAGCGAGATGATCGAGATTCCCGCCTGGTGAACCAGTTCCACCGTCCGTTGCGCGGTATCGTCATCCTGCCGGGCGAGCGAGCAGCAATGGCCTGCCGTTACCTTGCCTTCGAACCGGTTGCGCAGAACGGCTTCGGCGATCGCTTTCAGTGTCTCCGCACCCGGGTCATCCGTCTCGTCGACATGCAGATCGACATCGAGGCCGTTCTCCGCTGCCGCCCGCAAAAGCCTATCGAGCTGCCAGTCAAGCAACGGCCCCATCTTGGTGACACCGCCGAGCAGGCCGCCCTTCTCCTTCACCACGGCGACGAGATCGGCAAAGAACGCTTCGTCCGCCATATTATCCAGCGGGAAGAGGGCCACTGCCTGCAGGGCGATCTTGTCCTTCCACTCGTCACGCACGTCGGCAAAGACATCGAAGGAAATGCGGTGCTGGGGAGCAAGTGAATCCAGATGCGTGCGGATAAGCCCGGTGCCATGCGCATAGGCCGAACGCAGCGAGAATTCCATGCGCTTGCGCACATCTGCGGCCGACCAGTTTGCCTCGCGGTCTCTGCCGACTGCCTCCAGCGCCCCCATGAAAGTCCCGTCCGGGTTGGGCTTTCGCGGCCAGATATGCCCCTTGTCCAGGTGCGTATGGATATCGGCAAAGCACGGCCAGACCATGCCTTCCCGCATGTCGGACTTGGCGAATTCCGCTTGTGCTGTCCCGGAGGGCAGGATTGCCGAGATGAGACCGTCGGTAATCACGATATCAGCTTTGACCAGGCCTTCATTGGCAGCGCCGGCAAATCCGCTGACGGCAACGGCCGGAAGCGTCGCATTGGCCAGCACGAAGCGGCCCGCATTCGGAGGAGACATGAAGGAATAGGTCATCAATTTTCCCGCTTCAGGCTGCTCTCATGCCAGCGATGCAGGCTGAGCCACGAAATGAAGGAGGTAATGGCGAAGATGGCGACGCCGAGCATCGATAGCATGAAGAGCGCGGCAAAAAGGCGGGGGATGTTCATGCGGTACTGCGCTTCCAGCAGGCGGAAGGCGAGGCCGGAGCCTGCACCCGCCGAACCGGCCGCAAACTCGGCCACGACCGCCGCAATCAGCGCCAGACCGCCGCCGATGCGAAGCCCGGTCATGAAATAGGGCTGGGCCGCGGGCAGCTTCAGATAAAGCAGCGTCTGCCAGCGCGAGGCGCCGTAGAGCTCGAAGAGATTGATGAGGTTATGATCGACGCTCTTCAATCCCTGCACCATGTTCGACAGGATCGGGAAGAAAGCGACAAGAAAAGCGCAGATCAGCAGCGCAACCTGCGTCGAGGGCGCATAGATCAGGATCAGCGGCGAGATCGCCACGATCGGCGTGACCTGCAGGATGACGGCGAGCGGATAGAAGGCGATCTCGATCCAGCGCGACTGCACCAGGAAGATCGCAAAACCGACGCCACCGATCAGGGCGAGTGCCAGCGACATGAAGGTGATCTTGGTCGTGACCCAGAGCGCCGGCGAAAGCGTGCCCCAATCACTGACAAGCGCTCCGGCAACCGCAAGTGGGCTCGGAAGGATATAGGGCGGCACACCCGAAACCTTGACATAGATCGCCCAGATCGCAATCAGCACGATGATGGCGAGAAAAGGCACGGTAATGCGGAGCACCAGATCCCGGCGCTTCGCATTGAGTGGATTGGGCATGGCCGGCACGGAATTTTCGACTGTCTCGATGCTCATCAGTCTTCCTTTGCTGCGTTGATCGCGCCAATCAGCGAATAGGAAACGGTCTCGCAGGCCTGCCGGTATTCCTCGGAAGTCCGGTAATGCGCGTCACGATCGAGGCTCGTCGTAAGCGGAATATCGGCATGAACGCGGCCGGGCCGCGCCTTCATCACCACGATCCGATTGGAGAGGTAGGCAGACTCGAAGACGGAATGTGTGACGAAAATTACGGTAATTCCGGTCGCCTTCCAGAGCCGCAAAACGTCGTCATTGAGCTTCTGGCGGGTGATCTCGTCGAGCGCGGCGAAAGGCTCGTCCATCAACAAGAGCTTCGGGTTGGTCACCAGCGCGCGGGCGATCGAAACGCGCATCTTCATGCCGCCGGAGAGTTCGCGCGGATAGGCATCGGCGAAATCCTGGAGGCCGACAGTCGCGAGCACTTGCATGATCCGGTCGCTCGCCTCTGCCTTGGAAACGCCGCGCAATTTCAGAGGCAGGTAGACATTGCCGAAAACAGTCTTCCAGGGCATCAGCGTCGGCTCCTGGAAGACGAAGCCGATATCGCCTTCCGGCAGGCCCTTCGAATTGATGCGCGAACTTGGCCAGTCGATCTTGCCCGACGTGACGTCGCCAAGACCGGCGATGATGCGCAAGGCCGTGGATTTGCCGCAGCCGGAGGGACCGAGAAGGCTGATGAACTCGCCGCTTTCGACTGTCAGGGACATGCCCGAAAGCGCAATCGTGCCGCTGGAAAAGACCTTTGAGACGGACTGCATGACGACCAGTGGCCGCCTGCGTATTTCCTTCGAAGGCGCCGCCTTGGTTTCGGCTAGGGACATTCTCTCGCTCTTTTGTCGAAGGGGATGCGGCCCGCCGCCTGAGAGCGACGGACCCTGCCTCGGGAGGCTTATTTCTTCAGCGATACACCGACGCTCTTGCAGACGAACTTCGTCGTAAAGGCCTTGGTGTAGTCGGTCTCAGGCTTGAAGACCTTGATCGCCACCATTTCGTCGAAGAACTTCTTGTAGTGAGCATCGGTGATGCAGCCGATGCCCTTTTCCAGGCCATCACCGGATTCGATGATGCCGTATTCCTTCATCTTGGCGATCGAATAAGCGATCTGGCCATCCGTTATTTCCGGATTGTCCTTTTTGATCAGCTCATTGGCCTTGCTGTTGTCGCCGTAGAGATAGTTGTACCAGCCCTCGATCGAGGCATCGACGAAGCGCTGCACGACGTCAGGCTTGGCATCGACCATCTGCTGGGTCGTGGTGATCATCGTCGAATAGGGCGAATAGCCGTTATCGGCGAGCAGGAAGACCTTCGGCTCCCAGCCGGTCTGCTTCTGGATCTCGTAGGGCTCTGAGGTCAGGTAACCCTGCTGGGCGGATTGCTTGTCGGCAAGGAAGGGGCCCGGATTGAAGTTGTAGGGCTTGTATTGCTCATCCTTGAAGCCCTGAAAATTTGCCTTCATCCACTCGAAATAGGTGAGGTAGCCATCCTTGCTGAGGAACAGGGTCTTCAGCTTCGCAAGATCCTCGAACTTGTCGACGCCGACGTCAGGATGAGCGATCAGGATCTGCGGGTCTTTTTGAAAGATCGCGGCGACATCGACGAGTGGGATACCCTGCTCGACGGCGGAAATTTCGCCCTGCGGTCCGCCCATATAGAAGTCGATCTTGCCTGAGATCAGCAGCGCGTTGTTGGCGGCATTCGGCCCGCCCTGCACGATCGAAACATCAAGGCCGTATTTGGCATAGGTTCCATCGGCCACAGCCTGGTAGAAACCGCCATGTTCGGCCTGTGCCAGCCAGTTGGTGCCGTAGGTGACCTTGTCGAGCGCATAGCTGGGGGCCGTTGCGGCAACTGTGCCGCCAAGCCCGAGAACTGCAGAAAATGCTAATGCCTTCAATCTGTTGGACATGGCGGCGTTCCCCTTCTGGTGCCCTGGAGGCCCGTTTTTGGCCTCCAATTTTCTTCATTTGAGCGATTGCTTCGCTCTTTGAAAAGCATCAAAATTCGTGCGCAACGATGCCTTTTTGGCATCTCACCGAATGTCTGTGCCTAAATTGAGCGCTGTGCTCAAAAACGATGCAACGAGGTCGCAATGCTGCATTCCAGAAAGCTTCTCTACATGAACGAGATCGCCCGCACGGGCTCGATCCGGAAGGCAGCAGCCCGTCTCAATGTCGCCTCTTCGGCGATCAACCGGCAGATTCTGGCGCTGGAGGAGGAGATGGGCGCACCGCTCTTCGAGCGCCTGCCGCGCGGCTTGCGCCTGACGGCTGCCGGCGAACTCTGCATCGAGCATATTCGCGAGGTTCTGAAGAACTACGAGCGGCTGGAAGGACGTATCAAGAGCCTGAAGATGCAGCAGGCCGGCAAAGTGCGGCTGGTGACGACGGTCGGTCTTGCCGCAGGCCCGCTGCCGGAAATCATCGCCCGCTTCCAGTCGGAGCATCCGCGTGTCTTCATCCAGCTGCGCAACGATGCCGGCACGATGACAGTCAATCCGGTTCTGTCGGGTGAGGTGGATATCGGCCTCGGCTTCAATATTCCGGCGACACCCGGCATCCGCACGCTCGGCAGTTTCGATATCCCGATCGGCGTCATCCTGCCGCCCGGCCATCCCCTGATCGGACCCGGACCGATCAGCCTTGCCGATGTGGTGCAGGAGCGGCTGGTTCTTGCGCAGCAGGGTACCAGCTTGCGTGAAGTCATCAACCTCGCAATGGCCAGGCTCGATATCCCTGTCGAGCCGGTTCTGGAAACCAATGCCTCGGAAATGCTGAAGAAACTGGTCAAATGCGGGGCAGGGCTCTCCATGCTGAACCCGCTCGATGTCATCACCGAATGCCGCCAGGGCGAACTGGTGTTCCGCCCGATTGCCGAACCGCACGGCCGCCATCAGCCGATGAAGCTCTTCGCCCGCGCCCGCGCGCCGCTCGATTCCGCCACCAGCCTTTTCGTAGAGTATCTGCTGGCCGAGCTTGCGGGCCTCGTTCAGGAATTGCAGGCCAAGGGGCACATCCCGCTGGAGCGGCCTGTCGTCGCCTGACTATTGCGAATAAAGATTGGAGAGCGGATAGCGCTTCAGGTCATGGAGCAGCTCGATAAAGCCCTTCACCTGATGGCGGCAGATCGATTCGCCCTTTTCCGCCGTGCCCTTCGAAGCATCGCCGACGACGCCGTTCGGATTGAGGTCATGGGCAATCCAGGCCAGCGAATGCGGCGGCAGCGGCTGGATATACAGCGATTTCTCACGCATCCATTCGGCCTTCGAAACGAAATTCTGGGCCTTCTCCATCCGTACCAGCTCCGGTCGGAAATGCAGCATCAGCGATGTCTCCACCTCGCCGCCATGAATGCCGTAACGTGTCTCGTGCTCGCTGATCATGCCGTCAGGATTGCCGAACCGGCCCCATTGCGTGGAAACCACGGCCATCTGGTAACGCACGCGCAGCTCGCGGGCGACGATGCTCATGATATCGACATTGCCGCCATGCGAATTGACGATGACGAGCTTGCGCACACCGGCCTCCGCGACCTTCGCGCCGATCGCCGTCCAGACGGGGATCAGCAGCTCGGCGCTGAGGGAAAGCGTACCTGGACCATAGACATGCTCGTTGGCCTTGCCGATTTCCTGTGTCGGCAGGACGAGGATATCGAGGTCCCCGGGCCGTTGCCGGCGCAGTTCCGCCAGCATGCCGTTGGCGATCGCCACATCGGTTGCGATGGGCAGATGCGGACCGTGTTGCTCGGTCGAAGCGATCGGCAGGATAGCGATGGTCGTGTCAGCAGAAAGCGCGGCAAAATCATAAGTGTTCAGTTCATTCCAGTAGAATGGTGTCGCCATCGCCGCTTCCCTCTTTGTCATTATTCGATAGTGAGTAGGGAATAACGCGGCATGCGAAAAGCATCGATTTGCGCGCGCGCCGCTGCCTTTTTGCGCGCATGATGCCGTTAGTCCGATGTCAGGCCATCTTTGTAGCTGGAAATAAATATTCCGCCGTTGCCCGTTTCGGGGAAGGCTTTGGTTTGACCGCGCTTGGCGCAGGTCTGTAGATAGTCATCGGCACGCAGAACTGCCTGCGAGTGTTCAGATTTAACGATCCGCAATTGGAGGGCCAACCATGAGCCTACGTATCAACGATATTGCTCCCGATTTCACCGCCGACACCACCCAGGGGCCCGTTCAGTTCCATGACTGGATCGGCAGCGGCTGGGCCGTCCTCTTCTCGCATCCGAAGAACTTCACGCCGGTCTGCACGACCGAGCTCGGCACCATGGCCGGCCTCGAAGGCGAGTTTAAGAAGCGCGGTGTCAAGATCATCGGCATTTCCGTCGATCCGGTCGAAAGCCACGGCAAGTGGAAGAACGACATCAAGACGGCAACCGGCTTCGATGTCGAATATCCGCTGATCGGCGACAAGGACCTCAAGGTCGCCACGCTCTATGACATGCTGCCGGCTGGTGCCGGCGAGAGCTCCGAAGGCCGCACGCCCGCCGACAACGCCACCGTGCGCTCGGTCTTCGTCATCGGTCCGGACAAGAAGATCAAGCTGATCCTCACCTACCCGATGACGACAGGCCGCAATTTCAACGAGATCCTGCGTGCCATCGATTCCATCCAGCTGACCGCCAAGCACCAGGTTGCAACGCCGGCCAACTGGAACCAGGGCGACGATGTCATCATCACGGCTGCCGTCTCCAACGAAGACGCCATCGCGCGCTTCGGCTCCTTCGATACGGTTCTGCCCTATCTCAGAAAGACCAAGCAGCCGTCTGCGTGAGTTAGCCGCTGCGCTGATACAGTGATTGAATCAAAAGACGTCCCGGCTTCCGGGGCGTCTTTCTTTTTTAGGTCGGCTGGCGCAGGCCTCTATCAGAGACGCATTCTCGCTTGCCCGCGAACGAGAATGGTTGCCGCGGACGTCGAGGTAGTATTGCTCTCTGCAGCGCCGCTTTGGAACGCAGGTCGGTCCTGGCCTATTCGGATGGCGTCACACGGGTCCAGAACTCGTTGAACGCGACCGAATCGAAAAAGGCCGAAGCTCGGACGATACGGTCGTCGCGCATGTCGAGGAACCAGGCATAGGTGTTGACGTAGGGTTTCCCGTCGCGGGCGATGCCGCGGGCATCGAAAAAGACGATCACGGTGTCGCCGTCGGCATAGACGTTGCGGATCACGGGCTTCAGCGGCGCCTTCATGCGGGCATTGAACGGGCGGATCACTTCGCGCAGAAACGTCTCACGGCTCGGATAGGTCTTCGATGCCAGCGAGTAGCCCTCGATCGTCCAGCGGGCGTCGTCGGCGAGCAGGTCATAGGGGCTGCCCGTGCCGGTCGCCCAGGCGTTAAAGCCGGCCTCCACGGTTGCCTTGTTGCGGCGTTCGGTTTCGGTCAGCGCCTGTGGTGCTGCGCGCGCTTCCAGTCCTCCCAAGGCCAAGATGGTAGCGGCAATGCCGAGAGCAGCGTTGAAGATGCGGCGGGCGAGGGATCCCGGGCTGTGGACCGTTGCGCTTGCGGTGATGGACATGGCTTCCTCCTGAGATTGATTGGTGGTGCGACATCCGCTGATCAGATGTCGCCTGACTGGTTCTGTGCCGATCAGATCTGGTTTCCCCAGGCCTTGAGCTGATGCTCCTTCAGCATGTCTTCGATCACTTTCGGAACCACGTTGCGAAACTTGCCGGTGTCGGCGGGGACGACCTCGATCATCCGGTCGATCATTTCCTGCGGGTCCATCTTGCCTTCAGGGGTGGCGAAGAAGTCGTTGAAGCCGTTGCGCAGGTCTGCCCGCTTGGTGAAGTTCTTGCTGTCATCGAGCCAGCGGAACGGATTATCGGCCATCGTCTCGTTATAGCCGGTGTAGTAGGCGCCCGGGTTGATCGTCTGGATCTTGATGCCGTAAGAACCAAGCTCCTGCTGCAGCGCTTCGGCGATCGATTCCAGGGCGTGCTTGGTGGAGACGTAGGTACCCCAGTCGGCCGGAGTGAACAGGCCGCCCATCGAGGAGGTGAAAACCACTTTTCCCTTCTTGCCTTCGCGCACCCATTTCTGAACGACACCTTGGGTCAGTACCAGCGGCAGGAAGACATTGACTTCATAGTTCTTGCGGACGAGCTCGACCGGAATTTCCCAGACCGGGCCGGCCTCGCCCATGCCTGCATTGTTCCAGAGCACGTCGAAATCCCAACCCTGCGCCTGTTTGATGTCATAAGGGTCGGTGAGATCGAGGCGCTCGACGCGGAAGTTCTTCAGGCCGAGAGCGGCCGCTTCTTCACGCAGCGGCGTGACCTGCGACGAAACCTGCGTGGTGGCGATAATGTTGTGGCCGTTCTTGGCCATGCCGATGCCTGCGGCTTTGCCGAAACCGGACCCGGCGCCAGTGATGAGAATGGTCTTGGTCATAATAACGTCCTTTCGATGTGCTTGGGGTTGAAAAGCATTTCAGGCGGTGAGGGCGGCCGCTGCAGCCTGGGCAATTTCGAGGTCCTGGGCGACGGCCCCTCCGGACACGCCGACCGCGCCGATCACGATATTGCGTCCATCGGTGAGGGGAATGCCGCCGGCGAAGACGACGAGGCCGCCATTGGTCTGCTCCAGACCGAACGAGGTGCCACCGGGTTTGCAGAATTCGCCGATTGCTTCGGTGCGCATGGAAAACAGTGCCGCTGTCCGGGCCTTGTTAACGGCGATGTCGATGGAGCCCAGCAGGGCTCCGTCCATGCGGACAAACGCCTTCATGTGGGCGCCTGCGTCGAGGACAGCGATATTGGCCGGGACGCCGATTTCTCTTGCCCGCGCCTCGCCGGCGGCGATGACCCTGCGGGCTTCGTCAGTGGTAATCATCTCCCTGTCTCCCTTTTCGTTCGGGGATTAATGCTTCCCGTTCGATGAGACAGGTGTAGGCCGGAAGGCGCTTTGCGGTATTTCCATCTCTTGCTGCAGTATTTGCAGATCTTGCGCTCGGACTGCGCACGAAGGGGCCGGCGAACGCGTCAAGACGGCGGATATTGCTAGGAGGTGAAGAGCGTGCGGTACTGGCCAGGCGTCAAGCCGGTCATCTTGCGGAAGACGCGGGTGAAATTGGCCTGCGAGCCGAAGCCGGTGTCGATAGCGATCTCCACCAGCGAGGACTGCGCGAGTCGCAGCTTCTCCTTGGCCGCCTCGATCCGTCGCTGGGTGACGTAGCGATGCGGGGCGAAACCGGTGGCCGCACGAAACGTGCGGGAAAAGTGAAAGGGACTGAGGCAAGCCTCTGCAGCAAGGTCTTCCAGCGAGATCTCCGCCGCGATGCGAGCCTCGATGAAATCGAGGACGCGCCGCAGCCGTTTCGGATCGATGGTCGGTGTCCGAGTCGGCGGACGCCAGTGGGCGGACGAATAGGTGCCGAGCAAATGCGCCGCCAGAGCGAGCTGAATCCCGTCGAGAAACAGACGGTCTGTCGCCTCCAGTTTTCGATTCAGCACGCCGCGAAAGAGCTCACCGATCTGCAAGACCACCGGATCGGGGACACCGCCCGCATAGGCGAGCTGCACCTTGGCCGGGTCGATGTCGAAGTTCGAAAGCGCGCTCTCACCGACAAGCGATGGCGGCAGGAAGATGTGAAGGGACTCGGGCATGGTGCCGACGATCTCTACGGCGCTCTCATTGACCCCGGCGGGACATACCCATGCGACGCCGGGGCGGGCGATAGCCTCCCGCCGGTGACCGTCGCCGGTCCACCTGATCTTCGACTGACCAGACAGCAGGACTGCTATTTCCGTGCATTCGAGGGTGAGATCGACCTGCCAGCCCGGATCGAAATGCCGGAGCTCGACCTGCAGCCCGGAACATTCGATAAGCCCGCCCACCTGCTTGCTGGTCGGATATTTTCTGTCCCCTTGCGATGCGTCGAAATCCATGTCGCATCCTCGTCTTGAAGGCAGGTCTGGAAATTTGAACCATTCAGCATCGACGAGCCGATTGCTGCCGCCACGCTGCCGTCTGCAATTCTATTTTGATTTATGAATGAAACTTTCGGACACGGGCCTCGCTGATATCGCGAGCCCGCGCATTGCGATCAGGATTTTGACGAAAATTCAGGCGAGTGCAAGTGTCATTGCCCGAAGTGCTGGTGTCAGCATCTTGGCTGTAGAAGGTCATTGGCTTGTCGGCGAAAACTACGGGGAATGTATCGAGAAAGCGCCTGCTTCGGAATATTCGACGAAAACAGGCGCTTATCTCTAAAACTGGCTCCCCGGGCCGGATTCGAACCGGCGACCTGTCGATTAACAGTCGAATGCTCTACCGCTGAGCTACCAGGGATCACCGCTTGGCCGCGGCGTGAGCGGGGTAATACAAATGCTTTCCCGATTTGCCAAGCAGTTTTTTCAAAAAAATGAAATCAGCTTGTATTCGCGGCGTTTGAGCCCATCTTTTGTGGATGACTAGCAGGAAAAATGGGCCGAAAAAGGCCGGAGAAAAACGTTTCGGGATCGATCACAAGGATGGCAAGCTGGTTCTCGGCTCGCTGCGGGTGCCGATGCCGCGCTCGCGCATCGCACGCATGACGACCGGAGCGCTGCTCATTTTTGGCGGCATTCTGGGCTTTTTGCCTGTTCTCGGGTTCTGGATGCTGCCGCTGGGCTTCCTCGTCTTATCCCACGACCTGCCGATAGCACGCAGATGGCGGCGACGCGTCGCGGTCTGGTGGCATCGCCGAAAGCGCCCTGCGTGAAGTCGCCAAGCAAGCCATAACCGGCCATGCCGACGACGGGCGCTGATTGAACTGCCTGCCGGTAGATCGGCGCACTGCGGTTGCGCGGTGGTGGGCACCATCACTGCGGAAAGACGGCGGGCCTTTCGCCAGAGGCGGGAGAGGTCGTGCCCGACTCTGTGATCTCCGACAGGTGGATTGGCAGTTCGCCATTTTCCTCAAGCGCCGTTGCCGTAATCACGAGTGCGCCGACGAGAATGATCAGCAGCTTCACCGCATTGGGGCTGAGGTTGGCTTTCCGCCACCAGCCGGTCTGAATACGCGAAGGCTCGAGGTAATATTTGTAATAAAATTCCGGATCGCTGGTTTCGACGAGATTGCCATAGATATGCGGTGGCACCCCGACATGCTGGACTGGGCGGCGGCCGGCGAATTTGGCATGAAGAACCTGGGTTTCTGGATCGTAGGATACGGCGCGGATCTGTTTGGAATTCAACGGCACCCAATTCATCTCTGCTCCTGTCTCTCCCACAGGCAGCATGGAATGACGATTCTGAAAGTCAAGTTAAGAATTCGTTACTAATGTTTGAGATGATATTTCGATTTATCTAATATAATGGAAGTGAAGGCGTTGTTGTGATCGCGGATCACACCTCCTGGGTGAATATAAGTGATAGGCTAAACTCGTTGAGATATGCCTATTGTGCAATTCGGATAGCCTGGAGGCCTGTCTGAGCAGCTGTTAGCCTAATTGTTGCTCAACCGAGCGCGAATTTCCAGCAGAATGGGTCTTTTATCATCAGCTATGCGTGCGGCTGTCGCGGCGCCCTTCGAGACTGGATCGGCCCTTGTTCTATATGCGCTGGATGTGGCCGGAGTTTGAAATTGCAGGAAATGTTTTTGGAAAGCCCTCTTGCGATTTCCTTACGATCATTCTAAACGCTCGCCACGGCTAACATGACAGCCTGTGAGGCCTCGTGGCGGAGTGGTGACGCAGAGGACTGCAAATCCACAGCAAATGTAAGAGAATCAATGGCCGTTCTGAATTGAGTGGCCAATTTCATCACTCTCCTGCTGTTTTTCGCTTATTGTTTTTGTTCATAATTTTTGACTGTTCAGAATGGCCGAACCGCTTCTTCGTGGCCTCTAAAACGCGCTTTTCAGTTTCCTTCGCATAGCCACGATAGGCTGACGCCGTCTTGTGCTTTGACAGCACTCTGCCCTGTCCCTCAGTCAGCCCCATCTCTTCCAGCTCCGTCATGCCGCCGTGGCGGCACTTGTCCAGGCTGAAGCCTTCGGGAATCGGTTTGCCTTCCTCACGTAGCTTGTCGGCCATCTCGCGAATCTCGTGCGCGAGGAACGTTCCGTCGCCGAACAGCACCCCGTTTTTCTTGCAGACAATCGACGTGCCGTAGCGCGGAGCCAGCGAGAGAACAATTTCCGCGTCCTCGTAAAGCCTGACCCTCTCGCCGCTCTCGTCAATGAACTCCAAGGGATGCAGTGCGAGCTCCTGGTTCTTCCGGTGCTTCAGGCGAATCTTGTCGGGATGGTCGGAAGCTCGGTAGCCAGTCCAGGGCGCATAGCCTGCACCGATCGAGGAGGGGCGCATCAGCCACTCGAAAGCCAAGACAGCCGCTGCCGCCAATTCGCCCCGCTCGTGCTCGATGGCCCCCAGCGCGAACGCATAGACGGTTTCCCGTTCGACGTGGCCCTTTGTGCCCTTCTCGCGCCTCTTAAGCGTCACACCCTCCCACGGGTTCGGTGTATCTGGGCGAAAAAGCTCCGGATGGTGGGGCTGCATTCGCTTCCACATCGCTTTGCAATAAGTGAGAACCTTTTCGGCCATTCGGGTGCGGCCGAACTGGTCGTAGATTTTCTCGGCAGTGCTGACGCCTATTTGTCCAACCTTCGCATCGCCCACCCGCGTTTCCGTGCCGGACTTTTCTGCTTTGATGACGGAGTTGCAGACCCTGTCCAAAACGCGCTTGTAGTCAGGGCGACTGAACTCGGCCACGCGCTCGAGGAAGGAGTTGTGTTTGAGGTAGGCGTTCACCAGCCACTCGACGGTGCCATAACGGCTCGTATCTGGCTTGTGGTTGGGATTCGCCGTTTCCTTGCGCCAAGTGTCGAGACGGTGGTTCCACACCGCTGCAGCCTCAAGCAGGTCCTTTTGCGAGAGGTTTGTCCCGAGGGCGGCGCTGAGGTACGGGCAGCCAGCTTTTCGATAGAGGGTAGGGCAGGTCCAATAGTACCCAGTCGACCCGCTGGCGAGCGTCTTGAACGACGTGTATTGTGGCATGGTGACCGGCACCATTACAGTACCTCCCACTCCTCGCTTGCGGCGCTTCCGCCGATGGCTTTGTCCAGATCGATTTTCCGCCAAGCTCTAAATTTGCCCTTGCCTGTGCCGGTCTCTATGAAAGGCTCAGGCCAAACCGAACCGACACGGCTCAGGAATGCCTCAACCGTCTTCTCCCCGACATAGGCCGCGGCCAGCTCATCACGCAGGGAGGCAGGCCAGCAGCCAGTGGGAATTGTTGCTGGTCTAGCCATTTGTGCAAACTTCGATTCGGATGGCAAGCTTCAGGTGATCTTCCACGCCTCGAACTCCTCAATGACGTGGCGAAGGTTCATTCCATTCGACCGAGTGCGATCGAGATCCGATAGCGTCTTCACGTGGCAACGCTCGGCCATGACCTTCAGCGCAGCTTCTTCAGTCTTCACTTCCAGAAAAGCTCGAAACAGAGGCGTGCGGCATAGGCCGCGCGCCTCTTCTTCGCGTTGACCTGGAGCTTTCGGCTCCTCTCCCCGGTGAAACGCCGGGTTCATATCGCGCACCTCGGCATCCGAGGGGCGATCTGCTGGAAAGATGTCGTCATCCTGGGCCGGTTCCTGATCCTGCGCAGGAGGCTCGGTCCGCTCGACCGGGGCGACGATATCGATGACGACGTAGCCGTCGGCGTCGACGCGCAGCTCAACCTCACGAGCTCGGCCGACATTCGGCAGGATCGCTGCGACGACCTCGGCGACGGTGAACATGTGCCGCTCGACGGGGATCATTTCTGCGCTCCCTGCAAGAAGGCGTCGCGCCGGCGCGACCAGTCGCCCATGCGGTGCGCGTATTCCGATGTCTCCCTGGCTCCGACAACGGAACGGGTGCCAGGCGCCTGGAACACGAGGAAGGGAAAATCCCGGATCAGCGTCTCGGCGTCGACGAGCTGCTGGACGGCTTCGTCGAGGGCGTCAGCCAGCGCGCCTTTGCCACCGAGCCGGTTGATTTTCGCCAGATCCTTGAGCTTGGTGATGGTCGCAGTTGTCAAAGCCCGCTCCCAAATTCAGCTTCAGCAGCAGCCCGGCGAGCGGGCCGCATCTTCACGACGGCGGCCGCCTCATCCAGCTTGCGCCGGAACTCCATGGCCTCGTCGTCACGTTCGTGGGGTAGGGTGAGGTAGGCGCTCCACGCCGCCTCGATCATGCGAACGACCACGCGTTCGGAAACCGTCAGGTCCTTCATCGTCACCTCCATGGCATTTCAAATGGAATGTCGTCGTCAAGATCGCGGGAGAAATTGCCGCCGCTGCCGCCACCACCGTAATTGGCGTAGTCGTCGGATCGGCTTTTGCCGCCTCCGTTTCCGCGGCCTTGCTCGCGGCTGGATCCGCGATCGTCGCGCTGCCGGTCGCCGCCGCCATCTCCGCGGCCGTCGAGCATGAGAAGTTTGGCGTCGAACTGGAGAACGACTTCGGTGACGTATTGGTCTTTGCCGTCGCTATCCCGCCACTTACGCGTCTGGAGTTCCCCGAGGACGAAGACTTTCGATCCCTTCCGCAGATACTGCTCGCAGACCTTGGCCAAGCCTTCGTTCCAAACGACGACTTTGTGCCAATCGGTCTTTTCCCGCTTCTCGCCGGTGTTGCGATCGCGCCATGTCTTTGTGGTGGCGACATTAAAGTTCGCAACCGCGTTGCCGCCCTGGGTGCGCCGGATCTCTGGGTCGGCGCCCAGATTGCCGATAAGGCAGACTTGATTGAGGGAGCCGGCCATTAGTGGAGCCCCCCGGTTTTCTTGCGATAAGCAATTTCATTCATGTGTCTAGTGATCTCGGTATAAAGCTGAAATCCGAAGTTGCCCGCGCACGTGTTGCACTGCGCACCGCCGTGCTCGGACTGGATGATCGCGTTACAGATACGCGGAAGCAGGATCAGAAGGTCGGCACGCAAATCCTCCGGATTGGCGCCTGACGCGCCCGCCTTCGACAGAAAGGCGTGAAACGCATGCTGCAGGTCGGCACCGGCATCCGTGAGCGTGATAAGGGGATGGTTCTCAGCAAGCTCGGCTAGGAAGGTGAGCCAATCGCTCGGGGTACGGGGAGGAGTGCTCATTGGCCGCTCATCTCCCGCAGTGCTTCTTCCCGCGCTCGATTAAGTTCTGCCATCTTCTCGACTGAGCCGTTTGGGCTGTCGGGATGCCATGACTTGGCGCGGTCTCGAAAGATGCCGTTGAGGGTGTTGGTGTCTGTAGTGAAGAAATTTGGATCGAGGCCGAAGACCTCACGCCAAGACTTCGGTTTCGGCGAGGGAAGGGCAAGCAAACCGGTGAAGGTCGCCTTCACGATATGCAGGCCACCGTGGCGCAACTCGGTGCGCCGACCGTCGATAATGTGGTGGATCGCCTGAACATTATCCTCAACCTTCGGATAGCGATCTACCGCGATGCACACGGACATCCCATCCCAGGTGAACCAGACAGCAACGCCGGCGTCGTCGGGGCGGTCGACCCCAAGCGTCACGTTCGAAGAGATTGTGATGCTCTCCACCTTCTTGCCTGAATCGGTGGCAAACAGCTGTAGCGAGCTGCGCACGTTCTTCAGCGCCGCCGGTAGTCCGGTTTTGAACTTCGAGGCGGACTTGGTTTTTGTCCTCGGGATGTTATGCGGCCAGGTGAAGGGAAACGCCGTGGGGTCCATGTCACATCACAATCTTTAGAGTTGGGAGGTCGGTGAGCGCCGCTTAAAAGTTCCTGTCCCAGGAGCCGGAGCGCGGACGAGACACCGGTACCGACGGTTTTGCTGCGCTGCGCCGATTGATCTCGTTCTGCGCGGCGGTCTTCACGCCCTTGCGGCAATCGGACCGAACGATCCAAGAGAGATAGCCGTCCGGGATGTCGACGAAGCGCTTCCCTTTATGCTCGCCGAACGGCATCTTGAGCGGGACAGCTCCCGGATCGGAGAGTGCAAGCATCTCCTCGACCGTCAGGTGCTTGGTCAGCTGAAGGAAGATGCCGGCGGACACTGCAGCGTCGTAGCCTGCGCGATGTGCATCACCGTTGACCTCGATGCCGAGATATTCCTTCAGAGTTTCGTTCTTATGGTTCGGCGCTTGGGGCCAGACGTGGCGGGCACACTCAAGCGTACAAATCCACGGCAGTGCCGAGCGGACAAACTGCTTGTCGAACGCCGCATTATGGGCGCCGAGGATCACAGCTCCGCGCGATAGAAAGGCTCGGGCCTCATTCGGATCCATGCCATCGACAACCATGTCATCGGTGATGCCGTGGATCTCGGTGCATTTTGCCGGAATGGGGTGGCCCGGGTTGACGAACCTGCTTTGGTGCTCGCCTTCGATTGTCCAGCCATCGGGATAGAGGACGAAGTCGACCCAGCCGATTTCACACATCTCCGCCCGCGGCGGAAAGCCAGTGGTTTCGGTATCGCAAAGGCGAAAAATAGAGAGAGGGGCGATATCCATATCAGTTCCCCTCCGAGTCGAAGCCTTCGAGCCATGCGGCCGTCAGGGCTTCGTCTTTCTTGAAGTCGGCAGGGATGGCCTTCCGGCTCATCTCTTTGGAGCGGGCGTCGCGGCCGGCGCGATAGGCTGCAGCCTCATCTGCCGCGGCGTCACCTGATTGGCCGCCATCACCTTGGCGCCCATCCTGCTGATCGCTCTGATCCCGGCGATCGTCATCACGCTGGTTGTCGCGGCGCTGCTGGCGCTGCTCCGGCTTCCGATCGGAGTTCTTCCGCTGAGCCGGCTCCTTCTCATTTTCCCTCTCCCCAAGCTTTTCCATCGGCATCGAGGATCCGGACTGGTCGGCGATGCTCGCCAGCGCGTCGAGGCGGTTCGCAATTCCGCGCGGCCGGTTGGCCGCCGGCGTGATATCGCGCGCCTGAGCGGCAAGGTCGTAAAGGAAGTTGTCACGGTCTAGGACCTGGGCAATTTCGCGGGCGATCGGCAACCGTTTAGCAAGGCGCTTGAAAGGCGTTTTCTTCGCCATTTCATCCCACCAATCCACCCACGGGCCTTTGTCCGGTGTTTTCGATGAAAGACGAACCTTGTCGATGTCCTCTAGCCACATCTCCTCGACAAAGCAGCCGCCGTCCTTCATCACGACCTGAGCGAAAACGCGCCTGATGTCATTGCGGTTCTGTTTGTCGGCTGCCTCGTAGAAGAGGTGCTCGCCTTGGTCGTCGGTCCAGGACCGGTATTGGTCACCGCCATACACGATGCCAACGGTCGCGCTCTTAACCAGGCCGGTGTTGTAGACCTTGGTGAATATTCCCCGGATCATCGGCAGCCATTGGACCTTCTTGATCCAGATCTCCTTGCCGCCTTCTTTGATCTTCGTGTTGTAGACGACCATCGCGCCCTCCTTTTTGTCGGGCATGAGGCCATCGATAGCCGCCGCGAGGGCGGCTTCGAAGAAAGAGACGCGATCGGCGACCAACAGGTTTGGATCGCCCATCGCCGCACGGATCAATACCGCTTTGAACTGCTCTGGGGTGATGTGAGAGGGCAGGGCCTCGGCAAAGTTATCCAGTCGTTTCTCAATCTGGGATCGGAGCGTCTGAATATTCGGATCGTTGGAGATGGCTGCGTCGTTCATGAAGGGCTCCGATCAGCGGAAAGAGGTCTTGGAGTCGCGGAAGATCCGGACGCCTGGCAGGGGCTTTTTGTCTTGATGGTGTTTCGCGTAGGCGCGGCAGAACTTTTCAAGATCGGCCAGGCTGATGAAGCTGCGCAGCTCCTCGATGGGGATTTTCGTCGCATCGACGATCTCGGAGGTCCACCGACCGGTGGAGCTAATCGTGCCTGTTGCAGTCCTGGTGGGGCCGGTACCGGCTTTCATCGCCTCGCGCGCCGCCTTCTGCGCGGCATCTTCCAGGACGGCGGCTTCGTTCATGACGACATCGCCGAGAACCGAATGCTCGGCGTTCTGTGCTTCCTCGAGCTTCTCCGCGGCGAGTTCTTGCGCGATACGAGCGCGATCGGCAGCCTCGCGCGCTTCGCGGGCACGCTTCTCGTCGTTGTAGGTCCCGACCTTCTCACCGAAAGCAGTCTTGATGCGATCGACCCGACCCTTCATGGTGTTGAAGAAGCCGTTGATCGTTTCGATCTCGTCACGCCGGCTCTTGGTGGCCGACGTCCGGTCGTTGTCGATGCCGCTGCCTGAGGCGAGCTTGGTCGCACGCTTGCCGATATCGACCATCTTCTCGACGATCTCTTCCGTTAGGCCGGACACGTTGCCTGAGTCATCTGGCCGTTCGGCCGCATCGACCAGGGCTTTGACGGCGTTTGCGTCCTTCGCAAGTTGCTCGACGACGTCCATGAGTTTCTCATGGTCGACGGCGAGTTGCTCAGACAGCGTCAGGGGCGGGTGATTGTGGCCGAGGCCGGCCGGACTAGAATCGTCCATTGCTCTGATCCTTCAATTTGATGCGGATGGTTCGCTGGACGGCACCGCCGTCGCGTACGGTGGTCGGGGCGGCAACCTCGAAGCGCCGGCTGGTGGCGATCTCGGCCGAGTTCATCGCAAAGAGGATCTGAGCGCGGAGCAGCTCCTCGCGCTTCTGCATTTCCAAGCGCTGGATACGCGTCTCGTCGAGCTTCCCGACGAACAGGTCAAAGTCTGCATCGCCGGATAGATCGATGCGTTTTGCCTCTGACCAGCGGTTCACATCCAGGACTGCCGAACTATCGCGATCCCAGTCGACGGGCGGGTGCTCGCCGGCGTCGGTCACGCGCCAGAATTCATTGGTCGATGAGAGGAGGGCGCGCCACACTTGGGCGTGGAGCGGAATGTCGACGACTTCCATCTTGATGCCGCGACCAACGACGAGGACCGCTACCGCCGCCCAGGCTGCGCCGGTCAGCTTGGCTTCGACGATTGCCTGCACGGCGATCCAAAGAGGAACCTCGACCTCGCCCGAGTCCGGATCGATCCAGCTGGACCGAAAGGCTTCCTCGGACGAGGTCTTAAACTGGACGATTCCACGACCGTCCATGTCGGGCCTGTAGGCAAATGCGTCGGGTGTTGCTCCCAGCCTCAGGCCACGATCGAAATAGAAGGCATTGTCGGCGCGATAGTCGATGGTCCAGCTAGGGCGCTCTTCCCGCAGCATCGCCACCGCGACCGGTTCGAGCAGTCGGCCGCGGCGGAGAACTTCAGTCTCTTCCGTGCTCTCCTCGAGACGACCGGTCTTGAGCGCCCAAAGCTGATAGGCCGTCGTATAGGGATGGCAGTGCAGGAATGCGCCGGCGACGGATGCCGTGACGAAACCACGGCGAAGCTCAAGCCAGTCGGCGCGATCGCTGGGGAGTGCGCGTTCAACGGTCAGCATCGGCAGCCTCCGTTTCCGCGAAGACTGTCCGGATCATCTGCAGGCGATTGCAGGTGCGGGCTTCATCGACGACCTGGCGCTCGCGCTCTGTCAGCGCGACGCCGGCGATCCATTTGCGGATGCACTCAGCGACGGCCAGCTGCGACAGGAAACCGATCGATGGCGGCAAGCTGTCTGGCGTCTGATTGAGGTGGTTGAGATGGTCCATGTGGAGAAATCCGCTCGTTCGAGTGGCCGCATTCGGTAGCTGGCCAATCTGATGTCGAGCGGATAATTGCGATTATCGCGAATATAGTCAACTAGAAAATTGCGAAAGTCGCGAGTTGCTATTTTGCGATGACGCCGGATCCTTGCGTGCGCGCGCGGAGTTTTTTTATATAAATACTCAATGGGGTGGCCCTACAGGCCACCCCCTATTTAGTTTTATATTCAGTGGATAATTGAGTTTTAGAACTGAGATTCGCGCGAGGGATTATGCGTTTTTCGTGAGGAAGGCGACTATCTCGTCTCGCAGTTTCTGGAACTCTTTCGACTGCTCCATCGTGAAAACAACGGCATTCTCATCGGCCAAGGCGTCGAAGACCCCGCCTCGAGGCGGGTTCTTGCCGGGGAAGTCAAACGCGATGAAACCGTTTCCTTTTCCCGCGTCCCGAAACTCAACGGCTGTCACCGTCTTCGCAACGATGTAGCGCTCGCCCTGAACGCCCTGGTTGACCACGGTGCTCCAGCCGCCGCCGTTCGCGCCTCGCGTGATGTGGATGATAGCACCGTCGAAATCGACCGTTCCGTTTTTCCCCTTCGCCATGCCTATCTCCCGGTTTACAAAAAAACAACCACCGCAAGAAATCTTTGAGCGGGTACCGATAGTTAGTCAATCCGGTCGCAAAGCGAATCGCTTTCGACTCGACTCTGGCAGCGAGTCCTGCTTTTCTCGCCGTGAACGGAATAAGAACAAGCAGGGAGTTCGAAATGCAGCGGCCACCGGTTGATCATCCTGATGCGATGAGGCTTGTCGTTGAATTATCAAGTATTTATGTGGCGTGCGATGATTGCGGTCATTCGAGAGTTTTGGAGCAGGAGAACCTGATGAAGGCGGCTGAGCTAGGCGTACACAATTACATGCAGCTCTGCCGAAAAATCAGGTGCAGCGAATGCCCAAAAACGCCTCCGGCGTTTCGGAACCTGACCATTCGGCCGACTTGGGTGTGCACTGAAGCGCTTCAAAGCATGGCCTGAAACACAACCTTATGGATTGCCAGCACCTTGCTGTTGTCCAGTTCGATCTCGTTCTTTTCGCCATCGTCTGGATTGTGCTGCCAGAGACGCAGGGTCGTCGCAGACCGAGAAACAAACTCTTTTATGTAGCTTTCACGCCCGTCGACTTCGTCGGTTTTCATCTGCACGACGCAGTCGTCTCCCTGGCGGACTGGAAGGTGGGGATTGATCCAAACGGTCTCGCCTGGCTTGAAGCGAGGATGCATCGATGTCCCGAAGACACGCACAGCGTAAGCGCCTTCAACACCGTCGAGTGCTGGCGGCGTGAATACCCGACCAACCTCTGCGCCGTTCAAGACAAACCGACCATTCGGGCCGCCCGCAGTTTGGCCCAGGACAGGAATATAGCTGTCGCTTGGAAACTTTTGGTAGATGGGCGGGAAGCTGGCGTTAGGCTGTGTAGTGCGGTTGCGCCCGTGATCCCGGTCAAACGGCGATTGATCGTCTTCCCTTAAGCCGATCTGGTTGCCGATTTTCCCGGGCGTCAGCCACGATTTCATATCCTCGAAACCTGGCGGCAGCTCCTGGAAATAGCGTGCGGCAGCCTCGATCTCGGAGAGGTCGAGTTTCCGGCGCTTTTTCGGGTCGGCTTTTACCAGCTCAATCGATCTGGTGACCTTGTCCGCGGATAAGCCGATGGCATTGGCGAACGCGATCTTTTCACCGCGCCCCTTCAGTTTTCCCGCAAGCCATTGTTTTACGTCGTGTTGTGGATCGCTCATGACGCGATCCTCGCGAATTCCGCAAAAACTTCTATCGCGAAGTTCGCAAATTTCTCTTGACAGTAAATCGCGATAATCGCAAATATCGCGACATGAGCGAAAAACATCTCGAACCCGCAAAGTCGATTGTCGCCAAGATCGGTGTGCCGAAATGCGCCGAGGTTACCGGCAAACACGTCACGCGCGTCTATCGCTGGATGGCGCCGCGCGAGAAGGGCGGAACGGGCGGTGTCATCCCCTATGAGGATGCGGCGAAGCTGATCGACTACTTCAAGGCAAACGAGATCGCCTTTTCGCACGAAGAGTTTTTCCCGGTTTCTGAGGCGATCCAATGACCGCACTCGCATTCGACTTCTTTGCATCATCCGCTCCTTCGCAGGTTCATGCGAAGAGAGTGCCAGTTATCGTTTCCAAAGTGCCGGAAACGTTAGCCGGTAGGCTGGAAACCCTTTCCAGCAACGATAATTCCGCATGTTCCTCCCAGGAGCAGCTGTGCGGGGAGGGGGTGTCCGCCGGTACCTCCCCGCAGGCTATGCTGCGCGAGCTCGGCGAGCTGATCGCTGGCCGTCAGCCCGCCAAGGTCCTCTACCCCCTGATCGCAACGGATCTCCGCAAGTTCTCCCCCGATATCTCTCTGCGGCGTGTTCGAGCCATCTTCAATGGTGAGGTCTCGCGGCTTTGGTCGGACGAGTCGATGGCGATCAAGCTGGCTCTGGCTCATCGCCGGAGTGCCAAGGCGCGCCGCGACTTCGCGCGCGCTGCTGCCGAGATGGTCAAGAAGCTGGCCGAGCACGGCCTGCCGCTCTCCGCCGATCAGCACCAGGTCGTTCAATCTCTTTCGGCCGAGGTATCGGCATGAACACCTATCCCGACTGGGCGACGCTCAGCAAAGAGCAGCGCATCATTGCAATCAGACCGATGGCCGCGAACGGCCTTTCCGCTGGCATCATTGCGAAAAGGTTCACCGGCGCAAGCCGGAACGCGATCATCGGTTACTGCGAACGGTATGGGATCACGCTTGGGAAGGGGCAGCCGCGCCGCGTGGAGAAGACGAAGGGGTCACGCGGTAGGCCGAAAAAGGCGCAGGCAGCGAAGGTTGCTGCCAAGGCAATCACCGCAGTCGAGAAGGCTGTCGTTCCCTACGCGCCCGAGAAGTCAGCTACACCCAAAGTCGCTCCAGACATCGCCGATCTCGGCCCTCTCTCAAAATCCCGCGCGTTCGATCCAATCGACGGCATAAAGCCAGTCTCCTTGGAGAACCTCGGCGCTCATAGCTGCCACTGGCCGGTCAACGGCTTCAATGGCCACGAGCCGCTCTTCTGCGGCGTATCCACTTCCAAACTCTACTGCGCCAGCCATGCCCGGCTGGCCTATTCGCCGCATGGGCATTGAGGAGCTGAACGATGGCAAGGGTACTTGAAGGCAGAAACCGCACGAACCCGGACGAGATGGCATCGTTCGTCGACAAGTTCGAAGAGCTTGAGAAGGAAAAGCTTCGCGAGAAGATGAGCTACATGGAGCGCTGCCGGCGCATCCAGACGCAGATCAACGAGCTGCTCGACGATGCCAAAGACCAGGGCCTCCCGAAGAATGTCCTGAAGGGCGTCGTCAAAGCGCGTGAGTTCGAGCGCAAGGCAGATGCCGTCATGGAAGCGCTCGAGGACGACGCGCAGGCGCTCTTCAAGGATATCCGCCAGGCGCTCGGCGACTTCGCTGATCTGCCGCTCGGCGCCGCTGCGGTCGAGCGCGAAGAGACCAGCGACGACGACCGCACTGCCGCTATCGTCGGCGCCGTCAAAGACGACATGACCGAAGATGAGCAGGCCGCCTGGGATAAGGCTGCGCCGAAGGCGGATGCCGCCGCGGCCAAGGTGCACTGAATTCTGAGATTGGACGGCGCTTCTCCTGAGCGCCGGCGACATGCCTTCGCGCAACTTTGGCATGTCGAGGCCCGATCCGCCTTGTCAGCGGATCGGGCTCCCAAAGCGATCACCAGCACCCACAAAAAGAAAATAAGCGATGTCAGACGCTCCCCGCATGCTCACGCTCGATCTCGCCTCCCGGTTCGGCTGGGCATTCGGCGTCGCTGGCACATCGCCGGTTTCGGGCTCCCGCTATTTCACCCGCGACGGATCCACACCGAAAGGCGGTCCGATCTCCAACGGCGCCAAGTTCTGGAACGCCATGCGGTTCATTTCTTGGGTTATTGGAGAATACAAGCCGACCCACATCATCTGCGAAACGCCGATCGCACCGTCATCTAAGCAGGGCCAGACTTCGACAGCGGCCTTCGAGATTCTTTACGGCTTGCCTGCGGCAGCGCGCGGCATGGCCTACGGGCTTGGCGTCTACGATTGGGAATATGCGACCCCGTCGAGCGTCCGGAAACACTTCATCGGTAACGGCGGCATGAAGGGCGAGGACGCCAAGCCGATTGTCTTCCGCAAATGTCTGGCGCTCGGCTGGATAAAGGCTGATGACGAGGACATCTCGCACGACCGATCCGATGCGCTCGCGATCTGGTCATGGGCGGAAGCCAAGCTCGCCCCCAAGCTCGCCCAGCCCGTCGACGATCTATTCCTCAAAGCTGCATCCAGGAGCAGGGCATGAACGCGCTCGTCATCTCCAGTATCGAACAGGAAATCCATGCTGACGACTGGGATCCATACCGCATCCTTGGCCTGCGCCGTCGATCGAGCCCGGAGCAGATCCGCGCCGCTTACCGCAGTAAAGCCAAGAAGCTTCACAGCGATGCCGGTGGCGATGCTCGGGCGTTCCTTCTCCTGAAGGAAGCGCACGATTTCCTCATGGACCCGATAGCTCGGGGGCTTTGGGATCGCAGCCAGATCCGGGCGACGGAGCAGGAGTGCAAGGCGGCGAGGGCGCGCCTCGACGAGATCTGCACCCTCATCATCAGCGGCATTGCGAACGGGAGCGACATACCACCGGAGCACGCGGACATCCCTGATCTTATGCGCGAAGTCGTCTGCTCCCACCTCGACGATTTCCGCAAAGACCAAAACAGCAACCGCAATCGCCTCCGCCGCCTGCGGCTCATGAAGGGTAAGACCCGCCGGAAGGGCAAGGGCGACAATATGGTTGCCCGCATCCTCGATGGGCAAATTGCGCAGACCGAGGCCGTGCTTGAGCAACTGGAAAAAGCGCTGCGCTTAGGCGACGTCATACTGGCAGAGCTCAGCGTCTACGAGTTCGATGACCCGGAGGAGCCACCAGCGCCTCCGTCAGCACCGCCTCCGAAGACCTACTGGTGGGACCCCGAAATTAGATTCACGACAAGGTTTGCCTGATGGAGATCGCGATGCGTCGTATCTCGACCGCCCTTCTGACCGTGCTCATGGCAGTGTTCCTGAGCCTCGGTTTCTATGGGCTCTTCCAGCACGTCAGCAAACAGTGGGCCGGCAGCACTGCCGTCTTCCAGCGGGTGCGCTGACGGGATGGATACGCTCTTCTCATATTACGGCGTGAACTGGGCGTTTCCCGGCCTTGAGCCGGCGGCCTACGATTTCATCATGGCGGATCCGCCGTGGGACTTCTCGAATTGGTCCGAACGGGGCGAGCGGAAAAACGCCAAGGCTCATTACCGGTGCTTACCGCTGGCGGAAATCAAGGCGTTCCCGGTCGCCGAACTGGCTGCACCTGACACGATGCTGTGGATGTACGGCACCAATCCGATGATCGACCAGCAGATAGACACGATGAAAGCTTGGGGGTTTGAGTTCAAAACTGCCGGCGCCTGGATCAAGACGACAGTGAACGGGAAGCTCGCCTTCGGTACCGGCTATATCTTCCGTTCTGCCTCTGAGCCCATCCTGATCGGAACGCGCGGCAATCCCAAAACCAGCAAGTCAACACGCTCCGTCTTCTACGGAAAGGTTCGTGAGCACTCCCGGAAGCCGGAAGAGGGCTTCGAAGTTGCCGAGAAGCTGATGCCCGGCGCCAAGCGCCGCCTCGAGCTGTTCAGCCGGACGGATCGCGCCGGCTGGGAAGCATGGGGAGACGAGAAAGGAAAGTTCAATGGATAAGACGCGAGCGTCCGGCGAATGCAAGTTCGGCCTGCCCATCTTCGCCGAGCCGGGATTATCCCGGATCCTCATCGAGCATGGCGACGGCCGCTGGTCGATATGCCTCGTGCGGCAAGCTCTCACCGAAAAGTTCCCAAACCGTCCAGTTGAAGCCGACTGCACCTTCACCATGGACAGTGTCGTCGACACTGCCCTCAAGGCGTTCTCCAGCGACCCTTCGATAAGGGACGATCGGGAATCCGGTCGGAAGCTGGCAGCAGCCGTGATCATGTTCTCGATGGCCTTGGGCATCCTCGACGACCGGGAGAAGAAGCAATGACGTTCCGTTCGAAAATGGTCGGGATCCAGTTCTCAGTTCCTGAAAAAGCAAAGGCCACCCTCGATCGGCAGGCTCGTGAGCGCGGGATAGCAACCTCCCTGTGGGCCAGCCAGCTTTTCGACATGGGTTTTGCAGCCGTCTGCGGTCGCGAGAAAAGCATGCCGGTTGCGGACGGAGATCTCGACGCGATCGTCGGCGCTGTCCTCCTGCTTCGCGAGCGGGAGAAGTGGGACACTGCCTCGCTTGCCAAGTCCCTCGGTGTGTCTGAGCCAACCGTCGTCAGGATCCTAGACGCCTGGAAGCTATACCGGGCCGGGGCTGACGGTCCGCCACGCGAGGTGAAGAGTGCCGACGATGAGCAGGCAGCGGCGCTGGAGAAAGCGCTCGCCAGTGACTCGTGGCTGCGCGAGGGGCGTGGCTCTCATGAATGAATTCGATGGCTTCGCGAAACCAACCCGCGGCGGCAACTGGAAGGCAATGTTGCGCTTTGCCCGTGATGCTAAGGCGAAGCCGCTTCTGAATAAGGGCGGCAGTCCGATTATGTTCGTCGACGAGCTGTCGGCCACCAAGGCAGCGCTCGAGCACATACTGGCTTACTTCAATGGAAACCTGGTCAGCTCCGGCGAGATCGCCGGCAGCACCATCCGTGTAGCGCGGCGTGAAAGCGCCGAGCGTCTGTTTTGTAAGGGCGGCAAGATCGTAGAGGTTCGCAGGGTCAGGAGTGGCATGGACCGTGACTGATAATGCAGAATTCACAGCCATCATGGAGCCGGTGGCACGCCGGATCCTTGGTGAGACGATAGGCGATCCGAATAAGCACCTGTCCACCCGGTCAGAGCTGCGCTGGGGGAAGAACGGTTCGATCTCCGTCGATCTGCAGAAGTTCACTTGGTACGATCACGAAGATCAGATGGGCGGCGGCGTCATCGAGCTGTTGCGCGCCTTCAAGGGTTTCAGCAAGGGCGAGGCTGTCGAGTGGCTGGTTGAGAACGGCTATCTCGAAAGCCGGGAGAATCCTGTTGCCAAGCAACCCGCACCCGTCGATGTCCCGGGCGGCCTCCCTGACTTCATGAATCCAAAGCCGATCGCCTTCTATGAATATTTCGACGATGCCGGCAAGCTCGCCTATCAGATCCTGAAGTTCCCTAAATCAGCGCCAAGGCGCTTCATGCAGCGCCGCCCGCACCCGAAGGGCGGCTGGGTGTGGGGTCTGCAGGGCGGCAGGTACGGAAGATCGAAGGTCAAGAAAGGCGAGACGGCCAATTGGTGGAAGTCGAAAGAGGATCGAAACTACGATGTCGAGGAAGAGCTTCCGGACGCCCCGCGCTTTCTCTATCAGCGCGACAAGGTCATTTCGCTAAAGCAGTCTGGAGGCACGGTCCTCCTGATGGAAGGCGAGAAGGATGCCGACACCGTCACCGAATGGGGACAGGTCGGCACGACGAATGCCGGCGGCGCTAAATACTGGCAGGACGATTTCGACGACGATCTTGCCGACCTCGATGTCGTTATCTGCAACGACAACGACGATACCGGCCGCAACCGAGCCCAGGTCCGCGCCGCCTCGCTTCGCGGAAAGGCATGGAGCGTCAGGATCCTCGACATCGCCAAGTATTGGAAAGATTGCCCCGAGAAGGGCGATATCACCGACTGGAGAGATCACGGCGGTGGCACGGCAGAGAAATTCCTCGAGCTGGTCGCCAATGCTCCGGCGTGGACGCCTGAACCCCCGCGGTCTTCCTTCAATGCCATGTCATGGCATGATCTGGATCGCCCCGGGCTGGACCTCGAATACCTCGTCCATGGCATGCTGACGATCGGCGACCGGTCTATGTTGGCCGGACCGTCCGGATCTGGGAAGACATTCCTCGCCACCCACCTCGCCATGTGCATTGCACGTGGGCAGGAATTTCTCGGCCGGACCGTGCAGCAGGGTGGCGTCATCTATCAGGCAGGCGAAGGCGCCCGAGGCCTGAAGAAGCGCATCAAGGCATATCGCACCCACTTCAAGGTGCCGGAATCGGAAGATGTGCCGTTTGTTCTGTTGCCTTCTCGCGTTGATCTGTTCTCGAAAGACGGCGACACCCAAAAGCTGATTGACGAGATCAATGCCTGGAAGCCGGTCATGAGCCATCCGCTCCGGATGGTCGTCATCGACACGTTCTCGAAGGCCACAGCCGGCGCAGACGAGAACAGCGGCAAAGACGTCTCGATCATCCTGGAGAACGTGGACCGGATTTCGACCGAGTGCGGCGTCCACGTCATGATCGTCCATCACCTCAATGCAGATGGCAAAAAGTTACGTGGCCACACGTCTCTCTATGGTGACGTCGACCAGGTGCTGATGGTCACCAACGATGAGGAAACAAGAGTTCGGACGCTGACTCTCACCAAGCAGAAGGACGATGAGGACGGCGTGAAGATCAATTTCTCGCTGGCTCAGGAGATTGTCGGCTTCGATGCTGTGAACGAGCGCGACATCACATCATGCGTCGTGCTGTCGGTTACCGAAAAGGAGCGGCTGAAGAAGGAACAGGAGCGCCTTGGAGTTGCCGTCAACCCGACAGAACGCCGCTTCCTCGTCGAGTTCTTCGAAGCCGTCGATAAGTTCGGCTCCTATGTCGTCGACGAACCTCACCTTCCGCGCGCGGCGCGCGGCAAGACCGTGGTGAGTTGGGACCATTACGTCGAGCTGGCGATCTCAAAGATGCTGCATGAAGAGGACACCCGGAAAGCGAAAGATCGCATCCGCAAGTCCTTCAACCGCATGACCGACGGCCTGATCAAAATGGGCGTGTTGAAGGTTGATCGCCCGTACATGTGGTGGACAGGCAAGCCGATCCGTGGCTTTGGGCGGACATTCCCACGGAAAGAAGCGGACCCGCAGCGCCAGACTGAGATCTTCAATGAAACAGGTGATCCGGAAATCGATGCCTTCCGGCGAGGGGAAGTAGAGGTGCCATTTTGAGAACGAAAATTCGTAGCAGCCACCATGGGGACCGGGTGAAATACGTCGCATATGTGCTCTGGATCATCGGCTATACCGAGCGGACGATAGCGCTGGCGCTCAGCATGCGCACCAAGCAGGTTGCCGGCATAATCGCACGTAGCGAGTACACCGGGCGGTCATCGATGACCGATCAGCAACGAAAGGAAAAGCTGAAGGAGCTGGAAGAGATCAGGCTCGACAATGGGGAGCCTCTGGACGACGGCATGCTCGATCGAGTTCCGTTCGTCATCCTGCCGCTCGGCTCGACCACCAAACCCGGGCCACTCCGGAGGCGCATGTGACGAAGACATTCAGAGAGCGGTTGGAAGATAAGCGGGCGGAAAAGGCCCAGCTGCGAAAGCGCGTCCTGCCGCTAGTCGCATACTATGGCGGCGATCCTGACCTCGAGCGCCGACGCGCCACGTTCTATGCTGCCATGGCAACCGCGTTCGGTTGGGAAGAATGGAGGATCAGGCCCGCCAAGATTTCCATATCGAATTCGCTGGGAGGGCGTGATGGGAGGAAGGCGGAAATCGCTGCGATCGGGCGAGATCGAGCAGTGCCGATCATCACCAATACCGCGCCCCTCGAATATCTGTTCAGCAACGGGCTGCTGCAGGGCAAGCTGGACGCCCCTGGGGCCGCCCATCGGCGGCTGAATGCCGGCCAGCGCCTCCGTAGTATTTGGGAGGGCGCACAGATCTCGGGTCTGAAGGCGGCGAACCTCGAAGGTTCAAGCGGGGGCGGGATGCCTGGCCGATTGCCGGGCGAATATAAGATGGATTGTATCCGCTGGCTTAGCGAGCTGCGGGGAAGCAACGAGACGACGGGTGTGGTTCAGTCGCCCTTCTCATTAGTCGAGGACATGGTCTTTCACGATGTCTGGGTTTGGGAGAAGGTGCGTGCCGATCGGCGCGATCGCCTTATGGCAAAGCTGCTGAAAGCGCTCGACGGGTTGTCGGTGCGCTTTCACATGATGACGATGCGGGATTTTAACGCCCGCTGGTACCCTGCACGGCAGCCCGCAGAAGGGCAAGAATCGCCTGATCCGTCTCAGGATCAGCAGACTTCTCCACTCGAGTCTCCATCGCTATCCGATATGCCTCAGAGCGAATGACAGCGCGGATCGCGCGAACCGCCTCTTCCTCCGTTCCGGACCCGGTCTTAAGGCTGAAGGTTTCGTCCTTCAGGATCCGCAGTAGAACCCTGACAGTTTCGATATCTTCGGCATTTTCGGGCGTCCACGCAGGGAGACCTGCTGTCGCTGCAGCCATGGCAAGCCGCTCAGTATAGGTCAGCTCTCGCAAGCCACGGCTGGAATGACTGGCAAGAGAGGCGGACATGCCGACAACCTCGCCCGCCGTCGAAACCTGCTTTGCATTGTAGCCCAGGGACTTCATCCACAGGCGGAAATCGTTGCTTTCGCTTTCGTCTTGATTCACTTCTTCACCGCTATTCTACGTGTTGTGCCGGCCAGGAAGCTCGACCAGCAGACTATCTTGCCGACGGCCGCCCCGGTGCGAGTCGACCTGTATCTGGACCTCTCGGTGGAGGTAGTCCACCCCCACCTTTCACACATAAGTGCGCACTAACTGCGCATGTTACCGGCCATCCTATGCAACTGGCCGATGATCCGGAATGACAGTAGAGCACAATTTTGTATGCCGGTTTCCCCTCCGGGGAGAACTCAAATACCGGAGCTGAGACCGACCATCCAATGCATCCGCCGCCCGCATTTCCGTTACCATAGGCCTCCATGTAAACTCCGGCTGGCATATCTTCGATGGTCATCACAGGATTGGCGCTGCCGCCTGCGAAATTCCCCGACGTTTGTTTATACGAATAGTCGATAGCCACCCCTGGTGGGATTTCGAGATAGCCCGGACCATGTACTTTCGCCTCTGCTCCGCGGGCTGAAGACGTTCCGTCCAAAACTCCCAGGTCTACCATCTCTCCTGGACATTTACCGAACCAACGCTCTGATGAACAAAAAGCAAAATTTGTCGAGGTCGCAAAAATTGTGAAGCTTATAAAGATTAAACGAAACATATACACCCCCTCTTTCATTTTCTAACAATGCAACATAAGATAGAAATGTAAGTGTTGCTAGGAGGGATGAATGCGACAAGTAGTGTTATTCTTAATTCTCACTTTGTTGGGCTCTAACGCTGTGCTGGCCCAAGGTTCCTGTTCGCCTGCGGAATCAAAGAGGGTGGCATACACCTGCTCGCATGGAACAAATAAAAGTAACATGTGCACGGTTTACCGGGATAGCAAGGGAGAGAAGTGCCGGGAAACTTGCGAGCCTCAGACATGTTCGTCGACTGAATAATTTCGACAGTTAAATGGTTGCAAATAATGCGGCGCCGGAGCGCCGCATCTCATTTCGCCTTCTTCGGTTTGTATGTCGCCGTGCGGAGATATTCCGGAAGCCAGCCGGTCTTCTTCGCTGCGTCAACGGCGATCGCGACCATGTCACCCTTCTTGCCGTCCTTCAGGTCATGGTCGGTCATCTCCTTGTATGCAGCGGCGATGATCGGCTTGCGAGCCGCCGTGAAGAAGGCGTCCACGTCGAAATGTGGGGTAGGATCGACACCAAAGATTTCGAGCGTTGCTTTCCGCATGGCTGCATTCGATGACAGCCATTCCTGGCTGATGTCGACGGCGCCCGCCACCATCCGAGCAATCGCCTTTTTCAGATCGACGGCCTTCATCGCAGCATATTCCTCGAAGGCCTCGCTAAAGGAGCGGCTGGCGGCGGTTCCTTGATAGCTGACACCTGCGGTGTCTCCGGGCGCAACGATTTTAAGCCGGCCCGGGCGGTGCTGTTGCCAGGGCGATGTGGGAGCGAGTTCAAGAAGCGCTGCCAACATGGCGAGCGCTTTGTCTGGTTGCTCCTCAACCGCCTGCGCCAGCGCCTTGGTGGCACTCTTGCCAAGTTCGCTCAGCGTCGGGGCTGAGATGGCAAGGGGATCCTTTTCCGGTTTGTCTGAAGAGCTGCTCGATGATGTCGCCGCTCGGGGCGTCATCCCATAGTCAAGGCTGAAATCACGATCAGTGCGAATGACGACGCCAGATTTGGCGCGTTGCTGTGCCGAGTGGACTCCTTTCGCAGCCTTGCTCAGCACCTCATACTCGGCATCGATCGCGTGATACCGGTCTTGATCATCCTCCGAAAGCTCTTCGATATCGACCTCTTCAAATTCCTCAAGCTGTGCCTGAACTTCGTCAAGGCGAGCCTGTTGTTCGGGCGATAGCCCAGTCTCTTCGGGCTGCAGACGCCCCATGTACCAGACGTCGTTGCCAAGTTCGTCGGCAGTCTTCACCCACGCCCAACCTGCGTCGATGAGCTCTTTCTTGATCTCTTCAATCCGTTCTGCTTTCAGTTTTTCGACGATGTCGCCACTGATCCAGAAGCTGTGATCCTCGAAGAGGTCATTCGTGACCTTCCCGCCAGCGATGATGTATCGGGTTTCCCCAATGAACTTCGCGACAGCACCGTTCGACTTGGTGCCGCTGCCGGTGATCGCCTCTTTGATGTGTGGGGAGGATGTTCTCTGCCAGCCCTGCAGATTGTTGTAGATCTCAAGCTGCCGATCGGGATCGTGCTCGAGTGTATAGGCCATTGCCGTGTCGAGTTTGATCTCGTTCAGGTCGAGCATTTCCAGTAGCACTGGGTGGAGCCTGCCCAGAGCCATCCGGCCCTGAACGAACCGCAGCGATTGACCGAAGCGAAGAGCGATATCGTCCGCTGTCGCGCCCTCGTCAACGAGGCGAGAGAAGGCCTTGAACTCGTCCACCGGTCGCATCGAGCGGCGCAAGATGTTTTCGGCCAGGCTCATTTCGTCGGCGCTGGTATCGTCGACATCCTTCATGAGCGCCGGCAGCTCGTAGTCTGCCGGCAGCTTCCCTTCAAAGATCAGTTCGGTAACGGCCGTCAAGCGACGGCCGCCAGCGAACACACGATAGCGGTCGCCTTCAAGGTCCCGATCAGCGACGGCGGGCGGCCGGACGGTGATCGGCTGGATGATGCCGTGGGCAAGGATCGATGCCTTCAGGGAGGTGAGGGAGTCCTTGTCCCGCATCTTGCGGGCGTTGCTCGTGTCCAGGACGAGACGATCTGTGGTGAGCGACAGTTGCTCCATGTCGGTAAAACCTCTTCAGTTGCGTTGCGGGGTAGCGGTGGAAGGAAGGCCGGCTCGATCGGCGCCGACGGCGTGCGTTGTCAGGCTGCATGAGTGGCCAGCTGTCTGCTGAGGGACTTGACCAGGCCGCGGATGGTGAGGCGGATGGCAGGGTCTTCGATCGCGTCGAAGTCATTCGCCAATTTCACGGCATCGATGCTCATGCCGGGCAAGGCTCCGCTTCCATCGCCTTCCTGGACGATCCCGGTGAAAAGCGATTCCACCTTGATGTTGAACAGCTCGGCAATCTGCATGAGGCGGCTGCCGGCGACGCGGTTCTGGCCCTTCTCGTATTTCTGGATCTGCTGGAACGACACGCCGATCTTGTCGGCGACCGCGGTCTGGCTCAAGCCGCGCGCAATCCGCAGCTGGCGGATATTGATGCCGACCTGCACGTCGGCGGCTTCCGGATCTTTCTGTTTCACGGTGAGTTTCCTTCGTTGAACGAAAAGGGCCGCATCAAGCGGCCCGGTTTGAGGTGAAGTGATCAGCCGGCCGACGGCATAAGCACGCCGGTCCAGCCACCGATGGAGCCGGAGACGATTGCGGGTGAGATGGCGTCAGCCATGCGGATCCGCATGTTGCGGCCGTCCGGACTTGCCGCATCGATTGCGGACTGCAGATTTTTTGCAGTGAAGCAGATCTCGAATTCCTCACCCTGATATTCGCAGGCCATGCCGGTCGTGCCGCCGCCGAGATTGCCGTGCGCACTGATGATCAGCTGCTCGGCCGCGAACTTCAGGCGGACGATGCCCGCACCGGTGCATTCGACCATGGAAGCAACGCGCGCTGACATCTCGCCTGCAGCAATGCTCACCATCTTGTCCGGCTCGGCCGGGATGACGCGCTCATAGTCAGGGAAGGTGCCGTCGACCAGCTTCACGGTCACGGCGATATCGCGGAAGACAAAGACGGCAATCGTCGACGAGATCTCGACCTTGACCGGATCGGCTCCGGCGTGGCCATCGAGAATGGAGGCAACGAACTTGGCGCCCTCGGTTGGCAGGATCGCACTGATCTCCGACTTCCCGGTCTGAACGTTGGTGTCCTGGATATAAAGCCGGTGGCCGTCCGTCGTCACGAACCGCAGATGGCCGCGGTAACTGTGGATATAGACGCCATTGAGATAGTAGCGCGTCGGATCGGCAGAGACGGCGTCGAGAGTGCCATCGATGGCATTCCAGAGAACCGCGCTGCCAATCTTGAAACGCTGAACCTTGTCGCCTTCGACCGGGCGAATAGGCTCGGGAAAGTCGTCGGTCGTCATGGCGTCGAGCACGAATCGGCTGCTGGCAAGTTGGACAGCGCACTTGTTGACCACGAAGCGGTCGCCCTCGGTACTGCCATCCTCCGGAAGTAGCTCGAGGATGGCATTGGGACTTGGCGTGCCCTTCCTCATGAGCTTCAGAAGCGAGGCCGCCGGCAGGGCGGCCGAGAACCGGGCGTCGACATCGGCCGAGATCGATGTCTCCGCCTGGATGTCGCCGTTCGTCGCGGTCAGCGTCATCCCGCCTGACTCCGATGCGATGCGGATATGGTTGAGGATTGTGTTGGGATGCTTGCCGCTGCACAGCTTGGCGAGCAGAGCGACACACTCGGTCAGCTCGGCGCGATCGGCGAGGGCAGAGGGATTTTCGGCGGTGAAAAGCTTTACGACATTCTCGGATTGCATGCTGTCTCTCCTGAGGTTGGACATAAAAAAACCGCCTGTCGGCGGCGGGCTAATCGGTCAGAGACCGAAATCGAAAAGGGGTAGGCCTGTCGTCTGCCGCGGTGGCGACTTGACGATCTCAGGCGGTGGTGGTTCTGGCTGGGGCACCTCGATCGTGCGTTCCTGCAGCTGCCGATCGGCGGCGAGGCGGCTGGACCACAGCCCCATGATGTGGGCAGGGGTGAACCAGTCTTCGCGGAAATCGAGGCGCAGCGTGTCGCCGACAATGACCTGCGCCGGTATATGCATCAGCGAGAACTGGACGTAAGCCATGTGCACGGCGCGTGGGTCGATATCGACGGCAACCACATGAAGGTGCTGCTGGTAGTTGATGCGGGCATCCTTCAGCGTCTCGGCAAGAGCAATGATCGTGGCGCCCGCGCCAACTGCTGGCTCATGCGCAGTGATGTAGCCGCGCTCCTCGATAAGCTTCCGGGTGTCGTCGCCGATGGTCGTCTTCGCCATTGCCTGGCAGAGAGCGTACGGCGTGAAGAATTGCCCGCGCGCCCTATTGTGCAGCTCGAGCTCGTGGAAGGTGGAGCCGAGTACGTCCGATGGAGCTTTCTCAAGCGCCATGATCACCTCGCCCATGATCTTCGGGAAGGTCTCGAAAACCTCATGCTCGTACCGGCTTGCAATCTCCATGTAGCGCGCCTCCCGCTTTTCCCGCTGCCGGATGTCCATCGCGTTGCTTAAGGAGATGGCCGCGCACTCGCACCAATCCGAGAATACGGTATAGATGTCATGCCGATATCGACAGGACTCGAAGAGCTTTACGATGCTCTTAAGGTGAGAACCGGTCATAGATTTACCTTGGGAGGGATGATGACAGAGTTGGGCCACACAAAAGTGGTGCGGAAAGGTGGGACGGCTCGATACTACAAGGAGGAGAGCGGAGCGGGCGTTACGATCGAGGGCTTTCCTGCGAAGCTCACTTATTTCCCGCGCATGCACATCAAATTTTCTCTGCCAGTTCCTGGGGGAACTACCGATGTGAGACTTGTCATCGGCGCGGAAGACTTTGAGATGATTGCCGACGCTATGATGAAAACTAACGGTGAGGCAGCAACACGTGCCTTCGCACGCGCGGTTTTCTTTTCGGCAAAGTCCAAAGAAGTGGAGCGAAGTCTATATCCGGGCCGTGGCAGGAAGAAAAAGGCTTGATCTATTAGCTCCAACCCTCAGCCAACGCGATCGCCTTCTTCGTCCGATCGACGGCAGTCTCGACAGGGCTGATATATTCCGGGACGCCTGAAAGGCGTCGGTTCTTAAACTCCTGTTCGAGCAGCGTGAGATTTTCTCGAAGCGCCGTTAGGATCTCGCTACGCCCTCGCAGCATCCGAACGACTGAACGGGCATCCTCGGCATGGTTAAACTTCGCCACTGGCCGCTTGAGATCCACGATGCCGAGGTTGTCAGCGAAGATGACCTTGGGCAGGCTATCGGCCTGAGCCCATGGAAACGGGGTGCGCATTGGTTTGCTCCGCCTAGAAGGTGGTGACGACAAGATCGGTTCGCGATCTCGAACTAATTTTGGTGAGTAATCCGCCGACGTTCATGATGCTGCACGATCTTGCGTGCAACCTATTGCTTGCAGCCAGCGGTTATGTCAGACACTTGCCAAATACAACTTCGGTACTTAAATGAGTCTCGATCTAGAATTTGGCACTTGTGACCCTCCGGGAAGGCCTGTGGGCGACGTTGAAAAGAAGTTTAGACCTTCAACAGTTCAAGTATTGAGCGATGCCACCGCTGAATCGCTTCGGCAATATCTCAATGCTGCGTACGATATTCTCGTACCAACCGCCATGCATGCGCGCTGCGCGGTTCTGTGGTTGGTTGATGAAAAAGGAGCGATTTGGTTCGCTGCCGAGGAGATTGTGAACGTAAATACAGGGGAGTTTGTTGCGGTCCGCTCCAAGGCGAACTTCGGCAAGATTGAGGGAACCGAGAAGCTCGGCCATCCAGCATTGTTGGCAGGTGCCAACAAAAATGCCAGAATTGGGGGGGAAATTCTCTTCGATAGGAAGCACAACAGGTGGGTTATCAACAATTCATCAGGGCGGTATGGCATCCGTCCGGGCCAGAAAACAGAACATTTGGTCGCTGTTGGCAAAAGGTTTAACGAATTCGGGATTAATCTGGAAGTGCAGCCAGAATAAGCTCCCTCAAGAAAGAGAGAAATGTTTGCTTTAGGTGCGCTAACACCCTCTGATCTTGCCGAACTCCGCGACGCGTTAGGCTCGCCGGATGTGCAGAATGATGTCGTCAAAGCAGTGCGATCATTTCTAACTGCGCATCCCATCGACGGCGGGGCGGATGACGATCAGGTGTTTATGGTCGGCAGACGTCTAGCCAATGCAGGGATGTGGGATCAAATCTCCGCCACTAAGCTAGCTGCCGGCCTTCGACAGGTATCTATTTCGAGTATTAAGCTTTTCCTTGAAACGGTTCCCCAGTACCAAGCCGCGGTAGTCCGCAGCACCGAACATTTGCCTGCCATGGCTTTTGCACCGGTGACGCTACCGGCACGGCCCCTTCTTTCAACACCGCCGGTCACAGCTATCGCTGTGCCAGATCCGATCGTGTCTAAGCATCACCGCAAACTCGCAGCAAGAATTATGGCGAAACGTATCCAGTATCAGGCCGATCATGGTCTGATACTCGAGCCAGTAAAAATTGAAGACGGACCTGGCCAGTATTTCGTCGTTACGCAAGGGAAAAAGCACCGAAAAGGAGGTCGCAGCGGGGAGGTGGTCATGGTAGTTGGCACAACCGCGTCCGCGCCTTATGGTGTTAGCGATGGTCCGAAGAAAAAGAAGCTCTCACCTTCAGGCAAGTTTCGGTAGTCAACTGCGCTCCGAGTGATTTCCAACGATCCCTCACTCCTGGATAGGCCCGATATCGACACGGCTTGGTTCCTGATCGTTCACAAGATTGCGCAGTAGCGCCACTATCTGTGAGGGCGGGGAGAGAATTGGACCCCTTAGATATTGATTGAGAAGCTGGCCTCCAGCGTCCGACACTCTTGCCTAGATCTCCAAGAGCGGTTTCAGGAGCAATGTTTTCATGTCGGACGGCAATCAAGGTCCTGGTTGGTGGTTCACTTGGGTCGGCCATTATGACACCAACGTCGGGATGGCTCGCTTTCTCGCTGTGCCTATCGCGTTCATCCTCGTCTTCGGAACGCTCATGTGGTCTATTCTTCCCTGAGCTCACAGACTCATTGCCTTCCGCATTTGATGAGGGTGCAGGGAGGTCGTGACGGCGCGAAGACGATCAATGGTATTTTGGGTGACGCGGGACAGCGCTCACTGGATATGCTCCTCATAGCCAGTCTCGGACACCCACAATCCCTCTTCCGTGCGAACGGTAATGAGGGTGTATGTCTCAGGCGGCTTGGGGTCCCCTTCGATGCGGTGCACATCGCTGATGAAGCCGGAGAGGCCCGCACGGGCAACGCCGAGGGCGGGCTTACGGCCATCGTCACCCTGCATCTCGGCATTGCGCATGACCCAATGCAGGATGCCGCCGATCATCTCGGCTGCAAGCTTCTCGACATTCTCATGCTCGCGGCCGGCGGCGAACTGGCGCACAAAGCCATCCACGCCCGCGGCGCGTTCTCTGGTGATCATTCTCGGATTTCCTCGATCAGTGGGTAATGGTGGCAAGTACCGGCGCCCAGGTGCAGACGGCGGCAATGAAGTAGGTGATCGCCACAAGGGCGCAGATGTCCTTGAAACTCAGCATGGTGCCCTCACTCGATGAAGTCGGTCAGCTGCTGCTGGACGATGGCAACCGTAATAACGAACGCCATACGGTCGGATGGATCTTCGACGTCGAGATTGTGGTCGGCGTTGCGCAGCGCGTCGCGCCACCTCAGAAGCGGTGCATTGATCGCGTCCAACACGGCGCGGGCTGCATCCTTATCCGCGAAGTCGCCGATGGCGTGCGCAAGGAAGAAACCCCGCTCGTCGATATAGCGACCGTACAAGGTCCAGAACGCCTTCCACGATTGCTCCGGGTGAAGCTTGTATCGGTGCAGGCGCACCAACTCGTTGAATTCGGCCTCGTCGACATAGGACGTCACGTTGCCGTCAACAGAGATGCAGGGCCGGATCTCAAGATATCTGAACGCCATTTTGGTCATGGCTGGATCCTTTCAGGGAAGGGGTGACGAGCGCCGCCCCACAGAGAGATTGAACCTCGCAGCGCGCAGCGCGGATTGTGTGAGAAGCACGCGCATAGCGGTGCTGATCCTGCCGCGCGCGAGATAGGCGCGGATCGTCGCCAGCTCGGCGATGGAGCGAAACGCTGCAGTGATATGCAGGGCGGGCGACGTCATTTCGTCGGTGAGGTACCAAGACGGGAAACGCCGCTCGATTGCGGCTTTGCGCCGTTGGGCGGGTGAAAGCTTGGATTTCATAAGGGCCTCTTGGGATGTCGCCAGAAGGCCGCACGCTCGGGACGGGGGAAGCGTGCGGCCGCGCAAGCGACATCGGGGGATTGCTTGCGCTCACCGACCGGCGGAGGGGGTAACCGGTTCGGCGATTGGAAATTCGTTTTTGAGGGCGAGGTAGGAACGGGCCAGCTGGTAGCGGCAATCCTCATTGCAAAGCCATGCGCGGTGCATGGCGGCGCGCAGCTCGTTCGCCGTCCAGTTTTCGTATTGGGCCTTTTCGCCAGCGGCAAAACCCGGATCAAGACTGGCCGTAAGGGCGTGGTAGGCGGCGATTTCGTCCGGTGTCAGAATTTCGACCCACCTAGACATTGCGCGCCTCAATGACGCGGGCGCTGGCGATGCGGTCGCGCAACAGTGCGGCCTTGGCAAGATATGCCGCCAGTTCGTCGGCGGCCTCGCGCTGCTGGCGCTGGCGGGCTGTCTCCCAGTCGGCGGGCATGCGCATGCGTGTCGAGTGTTGGCTCGGCATGGGATTACCTCACGATGAAACGCAAAAGCCCGGCACAATGGCCGGGCTTGCAGGGCGATGATGGGGTGAGAGGTGACTAGGCCAGCTTGATGATGATGGCGAGCGCACCAACGCCCGCAACCATGATGCCGCCTAGTCGAGTGGTCAGCCGCAGCGTCAGCGTGTCGAGCGCTGCGGCAAGATCTGTCTTTGTGACGAGCTCGGCCATGATGAAATCCCTTGCGGCTTCCGCGTGAGCTTCCGCCATTTCCGGTTTCACGCCAGCATCTCGCAGGCGCTTTGCATAGCCGAGTGTATCAAATGCGATTGCCATTGGAAATTCCATGTTTCGAAAGAGGGGCGAGCCTTTTACCGTCATGCTCGGGACAGGGCGGACCTTTACCGCCATACGCGCTCGTGAAGCACTCACTGGCCTTGAGGGGTCGCTAACTTGCGCGGTGGGCGTGCGAACCCCCGGCTTCTTTATCTCTCGCCCGGCGACGAGACCCCATGCGGCTTGGCGGATGGTGAGGCCAGCCCCGTCCATGGGATTGCCGGAGATTCGACTGTGCAGCCTTCGCTTCGGTCGAAGCTCCGATTTCTGGATTGATTAGGCAGCGATTTGGTTCGCCGCAGGCGTCTTGGCGATATCTGACTTCGCGGCCTTCTTCGGCGCGTCGGCCTTCTTGGCCGATGCTGCCGGCAGGGGCTTCTGGTTGCGGACGACCACGACCGGGCCAGCGGCGACCTTCTTGGCACCTTCGATGGCGCGGATGACGCGCACGTCGGCACCTTCCTTCGTCAGCTTCTCGACGACCTTGGCCAGATAGTCGGTGACGTTGAATTCCGTCGCAGCCGCGCTCGACGAGGCAGCGGATTCCTTCTCGAAGTTCGCCGGAGCCACTTTCATTGCGCCGTCGATGTCGCTGGCCTTGGACTTGGCGAGAACGAACGTGCCGCCCTTGCCGATGTCGTTGGCCTTGAACGTGCACTTGCCGAACTCGCAGAACCACAGGCGCAGGCCGCGCTGATAGTTGGCCGGGCTCATGTCATAGAGGGCCTGGACATAGATTACGTCGTTGTGTTCGCCGAGGTGGGCGATGGCAGACACGGCGAGCTGGTGCTCGCGCTGCGTGAAGGTGGCGATCTGTGCGCCGCGGCCAGCGATGGCGGTCTTGAGGGCCTTGCCGGTGATGATTGCAAACTGTGCCATTGTCATTTCTCCTGATTTGAATGCCCCTCGCGCAGGGGCGGTTGACGGCCAAATGCCGGGAAATCGCCAGTGGGTGGCGATTGCCTCGCACGTGGAATGGAGGGCAAGGATGCTTGCCCTTCAGATTTTCCGTTGTGATCTTGTGCTAGGGGAACCCGTGCCTGTTATCGGTTGTGGGGTGCAGCTCTTGCCCAGTCTGCGAACGCGGTTATCTGGGTTGCCGACTATGTTCCTGCACCACATTTGCGTGGCCTAGACCTTCGTCGAGGCAAGTCATTTCAGTCCGCATGAGGGGCTTTCACCCTCCCGCTTGCCGCGCGTCCTTCCCCAAACCCGGCTTTGTCATGCCGGTAATGCTGTCGCATTGGGTCGCCCTATTCCGCCGATTTGCGATGCCAGATCCCCGCGCCTTACAATCGAGGCTTTGCCCGCTTTCGCGAGGTTGTCGCCTAAACCTTGGGGCCGAAAACCGGACCGTCGCCAGCTTTTCAAAGAACCTTGCGGAGGCTCTTGGCCGTCTCGCAATCTCGAAGTGATTTCGTTTTCGCTTCGGTGATTGAGAGAATATCGATTTCATTTCGTTTTGCAATTCGGTTTTCGATGGTTTCGAAGCCAAAACCGCTAAGGCTTTGATTTGAAACCGCATTAATTTTCGATTTGAGGGATTTGAGGAAGCAAAACCGCGTTTATTTCGATTTAAAGACGGGGTTTGCTTGCGCGAGTGATTCGGTTTTCCGTCGCCCTGGCATCAATTCCGAAGGTCGCAACGCCGCTTCTCCTGCCCAAAATCCCGCTGGCCGAAAATATTTTTTGGGCGCATGACCTGCGGTTGAAATCGCGCCCATTATAAAGAGTGCGCGCGCAGACGTTTCGCGGAAGGAATGCGGAATATCTGCGGAATAATCGCGGAAAATCCGCCTCTCTTTATTTCTAGTTGCGCAGCGCTCAAGCCTTGTGAATTTCGCCCTGCGGAAAGAATGCGGAAAAAGCGCGGAAAATTGCCGCCAGCCTCGCGCCTGCACGCGCGGAGTTTTTATATTATTCTCTGATGGAGAGGGCCGATAAGGCCCTTCTCCCTTCTCCAATCAGGCTTGGAGAGAGAGACCGCGAGGGCTATCCGATCAGGGGCAGGTGGAAGGCAGGCCAGTTGACAGCTTGGTGCAAAACGAGTCATCTGGCTGCGGATGCTTGATTTGCGTCTATCGACAGGCGGTCGCCCTTCCGGGTTTGACCGCCTTTTTCGTTCCCGCGTCATGGTCGCTTGCGTCGCCACATGAGGGCGAACACGATTAGCAGCAGCGCGCCAATGGCGACGTAGCCGTTAGCGGTTGCTTCAAGCCCAAACAGCTTGATTGCGAGAATGTCAGGGGATTGCATGGGCGCACCTTTCACCAAAAGAGAATTGGTGCTGCCTGCTGCCGCATAATGCGCGCCTGATTTGCAAGATCAAGAGGTGGAACGTAACAGAATGCTAACAGCAACATCTTGTGGATGTTCTTGTGAAGTTCGGGGAAGCCGTTGGCCCGCAATCGCTACTACGATTCCTCGCACTGGAAAGCGCTCAAGCGCGCCACCCATGACCGCGATGGCTGGCGCTGCGTCGTACCTGGCTGCGCTTCTACAGCTGGCCTTGTCTGCGATCATGTCATCACTCGCCCGAACGTGGATCATCCCACCGCGCTTGATGTGATTGGCAACACTCGCACCCTTTGCGGCCATCATGACCGCCAGCTCAAAGAGCAACGCGGCGGAGCTCGTCGACGTGGTGGCAAGCCAGTGGTGCAGGGCTGCGCCGTGGACGGCTCGCCCCTCGACCCTCGTCACCCTTGGCATAGGAGAAAGCCTTGACCAATCAAACCGACCGCTTGCGGAAATGGGAAACGACGTTGCGCACCATGGCCGCACAACGTCGCGATGAAGTGGCTACACTGGCAAAGCGCATTGGTATCCTCACGGAAGAGGCCGAGACGCTTGAGGCAGATGCTCACGCAATCAGTCATGCGGCGAAGGCGGTCGAACAGCACCAGCGTGTTCATATCGCTGTTGGTGATGCGATCGTACAAGACGTCAAGATTGATGGCGTTTCGATCCCCGTCTATCAGGAAATCCGCTCTGACAGGCCATCCCCGCTGCCGCGCCGATAGGCACCCCGGGGGCGGTCGAATGTCTGGGACCATGGGGGCCGCCACCGTCCGGGGCCTTCGTTCGCAGTGAGAGCAAAATAGACAGCCCCCCTTTCGTCGTCAGGATCTCCGCATCGGAGGGTTGTTGAACCACCGCGTGAAAAATTTCCCGGTTCCTGATTCAGGTGAAAGACCTTTCGCGAGGTTGTCTAATCCTCGAATGACGATGTAGATCCCGCCTAGGAACGGCAGGGTCGATGGGATGTCGAACCTTGTCACCGTCGAGGCGGTGCTGTTGATAGTCAGCAGGCCGACGAAGATTTCTAGATTGCCGTAAAACTTCGGACGATGTCCGCGCAGCCAAAACAAGGCTATAGCCACAGCAGCTCCCAGCGGCGGGACCGCGTATGGTGCAATCCGAACGGCCCAATCAAGGATTTCGACTGCGCTCGGAAATTGAGGCTGGTTGATCCCGAAGGAATCTAAGAGCTTACGACCGAGCGGATAGAGCGCGGTGAACCCGTTGACCGCGGTTCCAATAATCATTAGGCCGCCCATTCGGAACAGCATTTCTTTCGAGCCGTCCCACAATGTCTTGGTGACATATGCGATGACTGTCTTCGTGCGGTTGAAAATGCTGCTTTTCAGCGTTTTTTTCGGAGTATCTTCCATCGTGTTTTCCCTGATTGTATCGGCCATCTTGATGACGCTCGCGATTTCGTCAACACGACGTCGTCATGCGAGGTAGAAAGCCGAATCCTTCCCCAGCGAATAATGTGGTCGCAGGGCATTTCCCCGGTGCCGATGTGTCGGAGGTCGAGATCGCGGAGCCCAATTGGCTCCTCACGGTCAACGTCAAGCAATGGGGCCAGCGTCGTGCGAAGATCGCAAGCGAGCGCTGGAAAACCCTTACGCAGAGCCTTGCTCGCAAGGGCCTTCTGGACGTCGACAACGATGTCCTTATCGAAATGGCTGCCGGCGCATATGCCGACTGGAAATTGGCGGAGGCGCACGTCGCCCGCCACGGCGTGATGACCCAAGCGCCGAAAACCAAGGTCATGATGCACAACCCTTACAAGGCGATCGCCGACGCCGCGATGAAACGGGTGATGGCCGCCGAGCGCGAACTCGGCATTCCGCCGGTCGAGCGCGGGCGCGCCGAAAAGGCGCCGCCGAGATCCGGAAGGAAGAAACGCGCCGCCGATGACTACCTTGGAAACAAGTGATCCGGTTACAGATTGGGCCCAAGAGGTTGTCGACGGCTGGATCACATCAGGCCAATATGGCCGGCTGGCCTGCCAGCGGCACCTCAGTGATCTGAAGTACGGCCAGGAGCGGGGGTTGGAATGGCGGCCGGAAGCCGCCATGCGTGCTTTGAAGTTCTTCCCGTCGGTGCTGAAGGTGACCGCCGGCGCCAAGGCGGGCGAGCCGTTCAACCTGCCGAGCTACACCAAGTTCGTCGTCGGATCGCTTTACGGCTGGTACCGAAAGGACACCGGTCGCCTTCGGTTTCGTTCCTCATGGGTTGAGACCGGCAAGGGCCAGATCAAGTCGCCCGTCGCGGCGGCGCTCGGCCTTTACAATATGGGCTTTCGCGGCATTCCGCGCGCCGAATGCTACGCGATCGCGAAGGACCGCAACCAGGCGAACGTTCTGTTCGGCGATGCGGCTGCGATGGCGACGGCAGAGATGCCCGAGGCTGAGTTCGATGGCGAAAGCCTTGTCTCGCGTGGGACGATCGTGACACGCGGTACCGGCGACATGATCTGGATGCTGGAGCACCCGGACAGCGGTTCGAAGTTTCGGTCACTTGCTGGTGACGAGAAGGTCAACGGTCCGCGCCCGACCTACGTTGCAGCCGACGAGATCCATGAATGGAAATCGGACGGCGCTCTGAAAACGTGGAAATCGGCCGGTGCCAAGATGCCGGGTGACTTCCTGCTGTGGATGTCGACGAACACGCCGGCAGCGGATCAGCCCGTTGCGACGGAGTGGAGCCATCTCCACCAGCGGATCCTGCGCGGCGAGGCGGAAGACGATTCCGCGTTCGCGTTTATCGCTCGCGTCGATCCGAAGGATAAGCCATTCGAGGACGAGAGCTGCTGGCCGAAGTCGATGCCGTGCATAGGCATCACGTTCCCGATCGAGAACGTCCGGATCGAGGTGAACTCGGCTCGCAACTCGGTCGGCATGCGTCTCAGCACCGAGCGCCTGTACTTCGGCGTTCCGGTCGGTTCGTCGGAATACTGGATCGATCTCGATTTTTGGGAAGCGGTTCAGGGCAAGGTCGATATTGCTGACGCCGGCTCTGCAGACCTCTATTTGTCGCTCGACCTCTCGAAGAAGAACGACCTTACCTCTCTCGGCATGGGTTGGGTCGATGCCGATGGGGTCTTGAATGCGACTGTTGAATATTGGAAGCCCTCTGAGAAGCTGAAGGAAAAGTCCGAGGCGGACCATGCGCAATATGTCGAGTGGGCAGCAGCGGTGCCGCCGCTCCTGAACCTCGTGCCAGGTAGGTCGATCGAATACGAGTTTATCGCTGTTCTGATCAAGAAGCTGGTTGCGACCCACAATGTTGCTGCTCTCATCGTCGACCCGGCCTATCTGACCGACTTCCAGAAAGCCTGTAAAAATGTCGGGTTGGACGTATGGGTCTGGCAGCCTGATGCCGAAGTTGGTTCTGGCTTGAAGATTGTGATCCATGGTCAGGGTCGTCTAGGCATGCAGTCGAAAAAAGCTCTTTGGATGCCGCGATCGTTGCAGCAATTCGAAGACAGAATCCTGCAGCGCCGGATCATTATCCACGAAAGCCCGATCACTAAGTGGTGCTCAGGTAACGCGGCCGTCGAGCCCGATGCTCAGAACAACCGGTTTTTCATCAAGAAGCATCAGCGCGGGCGCATCGACGGCATGACTGTATTGGCCATGCTTTCCGGTGCGACGGAATCCGTTGAGGCTAGCGAAGAGTCGGTCTGGGACAGCGAGGAAGATCTCGACGCGCTCGAGGCGAAGATCGCAGCCGAGATGGCAGCGCTCGACGAGGCCATGGCAAACATCTACTGATTTGGAGCAACCGAATGCGCTTCCTTAAGTTCGCTGGTCGCGTTCTGCGTTCGGCTGTTTCATTTGCTGGCGCGACGGTGCCGGCGCTGCTTCGCGACGGCACCGGCCTAGCTGGCGCGATCGCCATCGCCTACGGCTCGTGGCTGATCTATGTGCCGGCCGGATATATCGTCGGCGGCGTGCTGCTGATCATCTTCGCGATTCTGACCGCGCCGAGGTCGCAGGCATGAGGGGCTTTTTCGGCTCACTCCGCAGCAGCTCCGAGCGAAAAGACGAAAGCCGGTATGGCATTGTCGACCAGATGTGGGCCGACTTCTTCGGCGGATTTGCCACCTCGAAGACAGGTATTTCGGTCAATTGGAAGTCCGCTCTGAGCGTTACCACGGTCCTGGCGTGCTGCCGCGTTCGCGCCGACGCTCTGGCAACGGTGCCGTGGAAGATCTACCAGCGCACCGAGACCAGTGTGAACGGCAAGACCGTCGAAGGACGGAAAGAGGCGCGCGACCTACCACTGTACGATCTGCTCGCGACCGCACCCAACGAGTGGATGACGAGTCTGGAATTCCGCGAAACGCAGAGTTTTCACGTCGATCTTGGTGGCAATGCCTATGCCTTCCTGAATAAGGTTCGGGGAGAGATCGTGGAGATGATCCTGCTCGATCCTGGCCGCGTGAAGGGCAAGCAGAACCCAGACTATTCGCGGTCCTATACCTTGACCGGGCTCGACGGCACCACTGAGACGGTGCCCGGCGAGTTAATCTGGCACGTCAAAGGGCCTTCGTGGGATACAATCGAGGGCCTGAACATCGTCCGCTACGCCGCCGAGGCGATCGGATTGGCGTTGGCGACCGAAGAGAGCCATGCGCGGTTTCACCGCAACGGGGCTCGGCCGAGTGGCGTTCTCTCGGCTGATGGCGCCATCGGTGAGCCGGGTCTAGTCAAGCTGGCCGCGTGGGTGCGCCGCCATTTCGGCGGCGCGGAGAATACCGGCAAGATCATGGTGGTCGACCGCGGGGCAAAGTTCACGCCGGTCTCCATGACCGGCGTGGATTCGCAGCATATCGAGACCAGAAAATTCCAGGTCGAGCGGATCTGCGAAGTTCTACGCGTGATGCCGATCATGATCGGCTTCTCGGGTGACAAAAACGCGACCTTCGCCTCTGCCGAGCAGATGTTTCTCGCTCACCTCGTTCACTGCGCCCGGCCGATCCATCGCCGTTTCGGCGGTTCCGGTGACCTTTTCCTTCTGCGGAAACAGCAGCGCCAGCAGGGCTACTACACCGGCTTCGTGGACGCGGATTTTCTTAGCCCGGCCATTAAAGACAAGGGCGAATACAATCAAAAGGCGCTCGGGAACAGCAGCGCCGGCTGGGTGACGCCTAACGAGGTTCGCGCTTGGGACGAACTCCCGCCGGTCGCTGGGGGTGATCGCCTTTATGTGCCGGCGAACATGGTCGCCATAGACGAGAACGGGAAGCCGATACTTCTCACGCCGCCGGCACCGCCGGCGCCCAAGCCGCCTTCTGGAGAATAGATATGGATCTGGATGTGAAGCATCTTGAGACCGGCCTCATCGATGTCAAATTCGAAGGTGGCAGCTCGAAGGAAGGCACGTTCTCCGGTTACGGCGCCGTGTTCGGAAATCTCGATTCCCATGGAGACGTGATTGAAAAGGGCGCCTTCAAGACCACCCTGCGCGAGTGGGAAGGGAAGGGCAAGCTGCCGAAGATGCTGTTGCAGCACGGCGGCTTTTATGGCCCGGTCGAGGATATGCTGCCGATCGGCAAGTGGACCTCGATGGAGGAAAACAGCAAGGGGCTGAAGGTGAGTGGCGAATTATTCGCCCTCAACACCGACCGCGGCCAGATGATCTATGACGGGCTGAAGGCTGGCGAACTCGACGGCCTTTCCATCGGCTACCGCGCCAAGAAATACACGGTTGGCACCAAGCCGACCGATCCGTCCCGCATTCTGCACGATATCGACCTCAAGGAGGTCAGCATCGTGACGTGGGGCTCGAACGACAGGGCGCTTGTCAGTCAGGTCAAGGCGCTCGACCTCTTCAACCCGCGCACATTGGAGCGGGAACTCAAGGAAATCCTATCTTCGAGCGACGCCGTGAAGGCCGTCGCTATCATGAAGAAGCACCTTCAGCGTGAGGCTGATGGCCAACCCACGTCGACCTCTCGTGATGAGGAAGTCGCGATGGAACTGCTCGCAGAGCTGAAAAAGCTCCGGGTGGCTTGATCAACATCCTCATCGTTGGAGGGCGACATGCCCGAGTTGAAGGACGTGCTGGAAGATGTCCAGCGCGAGGTGAAAAAGTTTGGTGAAGACGTCGGCGGCCTGAAACTGTCGATGGAGAAGGACCTCAAGTCGGTCCGCGAATACGCAGAACGCGTCGGTAAGGACGCGGTGACCGGCACTCAGCTGAAGGCTGATCTCGAAGCTCTCACGAAGGGCATCGAAGAGAAGCATGACGCGATCGAGAAGAAGGTCAAGGAGGTCATCGAAAAGGCCGAGAAGGAAGCTGCCGCGATCCTCGAGATCGAGAAGAAGATGAATCGCCCCGGCGGTCGTGGCGGTGGTGACGAGGGCAAACTTGTCCTCGAAGCGCTCGACTTTAAGCGGACGGCGATGTCCCGCCGTGGCGAGCTGAAGTCGAACACGATCCTGAAGCCGGAAGACGTCAACGTCGACGAATACAAGGCATATCAGGACGCCTTCAAGATGTCGCTTCGCCGCGAGGTTCAGTTCCTCTCGCCGGACGAACAGAAGGCCATGATGGTCGGCTCCGATCCGGACGGCGGTTATCTGACCCCGACCGCGACCAGCAACCGCATCATCACCAAGGTCTACGAGACCTCGCCGATCGACGAGCTCGCCTATCACGAAACGATTTCGACGGATGCGATCGAAATCGCGATCGACACCGACGAAGCCGGTGCCGGCTGGGTTGGCGAGACGGAAGCCCGCCCTGAAACGTCCACCCCGCAGGTCGGCGTACAGCGCATTCCGGTTTTCGAAATCTATGCGAAGCCGAAGGCAACGCAGCAGCTGCTCGAAGACGCCGGCGTCGATATCGAAGCGTGGCTTGAGCGCAAGGTTGCGGAAAAGTTCGCCCGCATGCGCGCCCTGGCTTTCGTTACCGGCAACGGCGTCAAGAAGCCTCGCGGCATCCTGACTTATCCGGCAGGCAACAACGGCGTTCGCGGCACCATCGCCCAGATCGCCTCGGGCGATGCCACAAACCTGACCCCGGACGGCCTGATCAAGCTCCAGTTCTCCCTGAAGGACAAGTATCTGGCGAATGCCAACTGGCTGATGAAGCGCGGTTCCGTCGCCTCTGTCATGCTCTTCAAGGACACCCAGAACCAGTACATCTGGCGCCCAGGTCTGGAAGCCGGCAAGCCCTCCATCCTGCTCGGCTACAACATCCGTCGCGCCGACGACATGCCTTCTGTCGGCGCCGGCGCGTTGCCGGTGGCATTCGGCGACTTCCGTGCCGGTTACACGGTCGTCGATCGCCTTGGCATCCGCACCCTGCGCGATCCGTACTCCTCGAAGCCCTTCGTCGAGTTCTACACGCGCATGCGCGTCGGCGGTGACGTCGTCGACTTCGATGCCTTCGCCCTGCAGGTCGTTTCGGCCTAATCGCCCCGCTTGGCGCGGCCCCGGCCGCGCCTTTCTCTCATCATCCGGTTTGCGCGCAGCGCGCCGGTCTTCACGGAGGCTCCCATGCGGGACCTGATCAGCAATATCGACCTGAAGCGGGCGATCTCTCCGGCCGCGGCGGTCGCCGACAATACTCCTTTCGTCACGCAGATCCTGGACCGTATCGGTTCGGAATCGGTCGCCCTCGCGATCATCCTCGGCGCGATCGCCGATGCTGACGCGACTTTCGCGGTCACCATGGTCCACGGCGATGCCGCGAACCTCTCCGATGCCGCGGCCGTACCGGCAGATCAGATGAACGGCAGCCTGGCTCTCGCCGGCTTCGATTTCAACGCAGACAATCTGATCCGCAAGATCGGCTACGTCGGCGGGAAGCGTTACGTGCAGGCGACGATCACGCCAGCGAACAACACCGGCAACGTCTTCCTGTCTGCGGTCTGGATCCTCGGCAAGCAGAACCTGCGGCCGACTGGCAACCCGCCGGCCTAATCGACGCGGGCGCGCAAGGGCGGATGAAAATAGCCGACGCGCTGTCGCGTCGGTTTCCTCAACCACCAAACTAGAAGGACCTCCGCCATGAAGGGCGTCGTCATTAAGTCCTTCCCGTTCGCTTTGGACGGGATCACGATCACGCAGCTCGCCGCCGGCACCGACTTCCCGCCGGACGGCCATTCGATCAACGATACGACCTTCCAGGGTCTCGCTGATGCGGGTTTCGTCAGGGCGTCGAAAAGCCAGGACACCCCGGCCGACGAGGAGATCAACCGACGCATCATCGACGCGATCGACAAGCGTCTCAGCGCCGCCTCTGACGAGGAGCTGAAGGCCATGATTGCCCGCCGTGGCACGCCGTTCAGCGGCAATATGGTCCACGCGGTTCTCATTTTCGAGGCCAAGGCCCAGATGATCCGTGAATTCGAGGGCTCCGAGCCTATAACGGCGATCGATCCGAACGCTGGCGTCTTCGAGCAGCCGCTTTCTGCGCCTGGCCAGGCAACGCCGCCGTCGGCCGCTGCCGCGGTACAGCAACAGCAGGCTCAGGCTGATGAGGCCGCCGAGCAGAAGCAGGATGCGCAGGAGACCGCCGAAGTGACGGGTGAGAATAAGGCCACCAACCAGTTCGGAGACCCGCTTCCGGATGCGTCCAATCCGGAATGGAAGTCCGAGGCCGAGCTCAACACCATGAACAAGGCCGATCTCGAAGCCTACGCGGCGGAAAAGAAGATCGACATTTCGACGGCCAAGACCAAGGCCGATTACGTCGAAGCCCTCAAGCCGAAGACCTCGCAGCAGTAAAATCCAAGCTGGAAGGGCTATGATGCGCCAGAACTTCACGGTGACAGTGCCGACGCCGAGCCCTTCCTTGCTTACCATGCCTCAGCTGCGTGCCGCCGCCGGCCTCGAGCCCGGCGACACGTCCCAAGACATCGATCTCGCGCAGCTCGGCCTGCAGATCTCGGCCGAGATCGCGATTACTTGCAACGTGGCCTCCGATGGCATCAACCCGCCATCGTTGAAGGCCGAAACGATTGTCGAGACGATCTGGAACATGGATTGCGATGGCGAACTCTTGCTATCGCGTCGTTTCATCACGTCAGCGACGGTAGCGGAGCTATCCTCACCGGTCGCCAGCGGCGATTTTTACATCAATCGTGGCGCCGGCATCCTGTTGCGTGTCAACAGTGGTCGTCCCTGGCGCTGGCAGTTAGGTACCGTCGAGGTCACCTATGTCGCCGGCTTCGCAGACGACAAGGTGCCAGCCGATCTGGTTGGCGTTGCTGCCGATCTCGTCCGGTTGCGCCGCTCATTCAGTTCGCGCGACCCGCTTGTGAAGTCCGAAAGCATCGAAGTACCCGATATTCAGACCCGACGGCTTGATTTCTGGGTTGGCGCGATCCCGGGAACTGAGCTTTCGCCAGTGCCGCCGGACCTTCTGGCCAGGCTCGGCGCCTATCGAAATGTGCTGATCGCATGATCACGCCCTCGGAAGCGATCACCGAGCTCGATCGAGTTCTCGACGATACGGGCGAAACCGTCATTCTTCGCCGCTATACGGCACCTTCCGGCAGTCCTCGGCCGAAGACAGAGGCCACAATTCCGGCTTTCGTTCGGCCGCTCGAGGCGGAAGAGCTGGCGGGTAATATCGACAGCACGTTTTCGAACGTCATCATCAGTCCGACCCATGTCGCGGCCTTCCTGCCCGTCGTGAAAGGCGACAAGATCGTCATCGATGGCAAGGAACGGAACGTCGAGATCCCCAAGCGCTATAAGATGCGGGGCGTCCTTGTCCGCATGAAGCTGATGATAGGCGGCTGATGGCGACCTTTGAAAGCTTCGAGCGAGAGATCCAGTTGGCGACCGCAGGCATTGCGCCCGAGGCCATCAACAAGGCTTTGGCGGACTTCGCTCGATCCGAATTGCTCCGGGCCCAAGCCGGCGGCGCCAGCAAGAGCTATCAGCTCTACGTCAACGGCCGTCTGGCGCGGTCCGAAGACGAGGTTATCGCCCCGGGGCCGATCGTCTACCAGTTCTCGCTCTGGTCGGAGATTATTGCCTTTGCGATTTCGGAATTGCAGCGCCGTTCGCCGGTGCGAACTGGCCGGTTTCGCAACTCCTTTATCGTGATCGTCAACGGTAAGGTGGTCCCGCATGATCATGACGTGGCCGCGACATCGGAAGTCATCGTCACCAATTTCCAGCCTTATATCCGCAAGGCGGAAGCTGGGCTGCTCGGCACGAAGCGTTTTGCCATCTTCGACGGCACGAAACGGGCGCTTGCGCGCCGCTTCGGCAACGAAGGGCGGACAGGTGCTGGATACCTCTTCGAAACGAAGTGGCTGAACATCAATGCCGGGGTCCACCCGGAAATTCCTTACGTGCTGAAGCACAGCCAAGGCCGTCGGAAGGATCGACAGGCGGGCATGCCGATCAGTTATCCCGCCGTCATCATGTCCATGGTGCTTTGATGTCCAGTCCTGCTGCTTTCGATGCGATCGAAGAAGTCCTTTTCAACGGGTGGGCCGAAACGCTCGTCATCTTTGAGAATGGTCCAGTTTCAGATCCGGACACCCAGGCGCCGTTCGTCTACGTGGAGATCGTCGGCGATCAGCTCGTGCAGGACACGTTCGGCGCTCCCGGGCAGAACGAATGGGTCGAGGACGGAGCGGCCTACCTCCATGTGATGGTGCCGAACGGGACCGGATCACGCGAGGCGAGGGCGATCGCGGCGCGCCTCTCGAATCTCTTTCGTGAGCGGCCGGTCGGCACCATGAACTTCAACAGCATGTCGATCGGCAGCGGGTCGCCTGGCCGTGACTTCCCGAACTTCTTCGCGATGACGCTGACGATCGGCTTCGATCGGCGCGACACCACAGGATCATAAGTTTCCGGCTTGTCCGGACGCCGAACACGCGCCTTCGGCAAGCGCGAACTGGCCCGTCGTGAGACGCGCCCTTCCCATAGATGGAGCCCTATATCATGGCTGTAGCTCACGGCTCACAGACGCGCCTTGCGTATGTCATGGAGACGGTGCCGGGGACGATCCCGGCAACGCCGACCTGGAAGATCGCGCGATACGTGAGCGAAACGCTCACGCTCGACAAGCAGACCGTCTCTTCGGATGAAGTTCGTCCGGACAGAAACCGCAGCGACGTCACCGATGTCGGCCGCCAGGTCAACGGCGCGGTCAATACGCTGCTCTCCTACACCACGTTCGACGACTGGCTCGAAGCGTTGCTCGCCAATACCTGGTCGACCAACGTCTTGAAGAACGGCAATGTCGTGAAGACGATGGCGTTCGAAAAGACATTCGAGCTGGGCGTCACCGATGTTTACGCCCGTTATCGCGGCTGCAGGATCAACACGCTGGACCTGCAGCTGACAGCGAAGCAGAACGTCACTGCGAACTGGGGCGTCATGGGCATCGGCAGCCCGAACCCCGACACCGCGATCATAACCGGCGCGACTTACACCGATCCGACGACCACGCCGGTGTTGAACGCGGCCTTGAACGTCGGTTCCCTCGCGATCGCCGGCGTCACTGCGAGCCCGAAGCTTCAAGCGCTTTCATTGCGCCTCACCAACAACATCTATGCCGTCGATGCGCTGGGCCAGTACGACACTTACGACTTCGGCCTCGGCCTCTTCGAAGTGACCGGCTCCATGACGGCACTGTTCGAAAACAAGGACCTCTATGATGCGGTGATCAACCACACCGATCTGTCGCTGTCCTTCACGATCGGCGCCGCCGCCAACAACAAGTACACCTTCGCGGTTCCTAAGCTGAAGGCCACGAACGGCTCGCCTGTCGGTCCGGGCAATGGTCGCGCCGTCACGATGGAGGTGCCGTTCACCGGTCTCATCGACACGGTTTCGGGTGCAACCCTCGTGATCAACAGGGCGGTGGCCTGATGACGAAGAAGAAACAGACCTTCACCCCCACCGTGTCGTTCACCGGCTATCCCGATGACATCAAGACCCATTTTACCGCCGGCGTGGAAAGCGCGCCGATGCCGGCGGATTTCGTCGAACTCATGCGCGCCAAGGGGCTGACCGGGGAAGCCCCGGTGGCAAATGAAGAAAGCACAGTCGATGAAAGCATCGAACTCAGCGCCGAAGCCGGCGCGGAAAGTAGTTCTGGGAAGCCTGAAAGCGAACCTGGAAAGGGAGAGAGTTGGTGATTGGGTTCCCTTTCCCGATTGGGAAGGGGTGCGGTTCAATGTTTCGGCGCTGACGCTGCCCGAATACGAAACTGAGCGCGGCCTGATGTACCAGCGCCTTCAACGGGAATACGGAGACGATCCGATCCCAACCGAAGTCATGAATTCCGAACTCGGTTCGCTCTACGCCAAGCACATCCTTCATGGATGGGAAGGCCTTGACGAGGATTATACGCCGGAAGTCGCCGAGACGACACTGAGCGATCCCGCTTACCGCGCCGTGGTCCTGGCTGTTGGTTGGTGTGCCGGGCAGATTACCAAGATCGATGTCCAGTACACGAAGGCCGAAGAGGGAAACTAGTCGCCGCCTTCCGCTACCGACTGGAGCGCGAGGAGGCGGCTGAGTTGTCGGATTGGCTCCGCGAAATAGCGGAAGAAAATCCCGACGAGGACTGGCTTCAACCGACAAAGGATCGCGGCTTCAAGCCGCGGCCATGGCATGACCTCTATTTCAGGGCCTTCGATGCTCTCCGATACGACCGCTTTTACGGTGCGTTCGGCGGGATGACGCCCATCTCCTACATGGCCCTGAGCACATACGCCCGCGACCACAACATCATCGGGAACGACTTCGGTCGGTTTCTAGACACGATGTACGCGCTCGATCGAGTTTTTCTCGAAGTCGAAGCGGAGCGGACGAAGAAACCCGAAGAGACATAACCCCCGCATCGAGGATCCAGCACATGGCCGTAGAGTTGCGCTCTCTGCGCGTCACGTCTGATTTCGATGCGGGCCGATATGTCGCCGGCATGCAGCAGAAGGTCGCTGCGGACCGCGCCGGCACCGAGTCCAGCAAGGCGGCCGGTCAGGCCGTCGAAGGGCTGACGATCAAGGTATCGTCCGCGGTGCCGCTGATCGAGCGCCTCAGCCGGACCTATGTCGACGGCTATGGGAACGCCGCGAAGTTCAACAGCGAGATTGTGCGCCTCGCGCGATCGCAGGACACGAGCGCCGCATCGGTAGAGCATCTTGAGCTGATCTATGCCGGCCTGCAGAAGCGTTTTGGCCTGATCGCCGATGCCACCGAACTGACCAAGCGCGGCTACACCGGCCTCGCGGCTGCGATCGAGAACGTCAATGCCCGGCTGAGCCAGAGCACAGTTGCCGAGTCCGCGACGGCAATGTCTGCTCGCATCGAGCAGCTCCGCCAGCAGTTCGACCCGACCTATGTTTCCGCGCAGCGCCTTTCGCGCGAGTTGGACGATCTCGCCGAGGCTGAGCGTCTGGGCGTCCAGGTCACCGGTGGATACGAGCAGGCGCTTGAAGCAATCGTCACGAAGCACGATGCCGTCGCCGCTGCTGCAAAGCGCCAGCGCGAGGAATACGCCCGCCTTGCACAGGAAGCTCGGCAGGCACAGGCCGCCGATCGCTCGCAGTCCGATATCAACCAGCGTTTCGGCATTGGCTCGGCGAACGACAATAGCGCAGCGCAGTCCGCAGCGGTCTTTACCCGACAGTTTGAGATTGCCCGCATGCGTGCGGAGCAGGAAGCGGAGAACTTCACCAACGATCTGAACCGTAGGTTTTTCAGCGGGGCAGGGACGTCGGCAAGGGATTCGGCTTCCGTATTCTCTGCGCAGTTCGCTCAGCAGGACGAACTCGATCGGCTGCGCCGGCAACAGCAGGGTGCGGCCTTTTCGTCGGACCTGAATGATCGTCTCGGCGTCAATGGGTCCGGGACTTCCGCCCGCGCCTCCGCGGCAGTCTTCGAGGAAAGCGCCCGGGCGGCTGAAGAACTGGAACGCCAGGTCGCGGGCGTGCGCGCGCAGATCGATCCACTTGCCGCCGCTCAGAACCGGCTTAACAAGGAGCTGGCCGAGTATCAGAGCCTCGCCGACCGAGGGGCGATATCGACAGATGAGCTGAGCAAGGCTCAGAACGTAGCCCGCGGCCGGTACGACGCCTATGCGAAAGAGCTGGAGCGGCAGAAGAAGGGCGGCGTGAGCGGCCTGCCGAGCTATCAGCTCACGAACCTGCTTTATCAGGGCACCGACGTTGTGCAATCGCTCGCCCTCGGGATGCCGTTCCAGCAGGTCGCCCTGCAGCAGGGTCCGCAGATCGCCCAGATCTTTGCGGCCGATAGCACGGCGCTTAAGGCGCTTGTGAGTAGTGCCGGCGCGGCCACTCTGGCGGTCACCGGCACGATCGCCGCCGTCGGCTTGGCTGCGAAGGCCTGGAACGATTACATCGTTTCGGTGAAGGCCGTCGATACCGCAGCAACCGGCCTTGGCCGCGCCGTTGCAGGATCACGGCAAGAACTGGAAGCATCAGCGCAGGCCGGCGCTGCCGCTGCCGGCATCTCGATCAAAGCCGCTCGTGACATGGAGGTCCAGTTCCTCCGCACCGGCAAGATCGGTTCGGAAAACTATGAGCGGCTGATCGCCATCTCGAAGAATTTTGGCGCCACCATCGGCCAGGACACTGCGAAGGCCGGCGAGACCCTCGCGCAGATGTTCGCTGATCCAGCTTCCGCAGCCGAAGCTCTTTCGCGGCAATACGGTCTGATCGATGCCAAGACGGCCGAATATGCGACGAACCTTGCTGCCCAGAACCGTCTGACGGAAGCACAGAGCGCGCTCCTCGATGCGTTGCCGAACCGTCTGGCCAAGGCCGCGGAGGCGACGACAGCTCTTGGCCGCGCCTGGCAGGGCGTCGGCACCTTCGCGAGCTGGGCATTCGACAAGCTGGGGCAATCGGTCGATCGAGCAGTCTATGGCCCTTCGCTGGACGAGCAGATTGCGGCTGCACAGAAGGAGCAGGATCGGCTCAAGAACAACCCGGCCGGCTTCCTTAGCCTCCTGTCACCGTTCGGTGTCCAGGACTTCGCGCAGTCGACGAAGCTGCTGGAACTCCAGGAGCAAAAGCGTCAGCGCGATGAGAAGGAAGCCCGCGATCGCGAGGCCGCCCGGCTGTCGAATGCCGGTGTTGCCGCCGTCGGTACCGCCGACCAGTCGCCAGCCGTCAGCAATCTCGTGCAGATCCAGACCCTGCAAAACCAGATTGCGACGCTTGAGGCGCAGCGTGCCGGGACGAGCGCCGATCAGGAAGAGCGTATCAACACCGCGCTCGAGGCGAAGAAGACGCTGCTTGAAGCGCTTGTCAGCCGCCAGACGCGGCTGACGCAGATCGAGCAGCTCGATATCGCTGCTGGCAACGAGCGCAATCCGATCCTGCGTGCCGAGTTGATCGCTCGCCGCACGCGCCTTGAGCTTAGCCTGCAGGAAGTAAGCTCTACTGAAGCGAATGCGGCTGCCCAGCGCGCCTATAACATGGCGATCGAGGAATTTGTCGCCGGCAATCGCTCGCAGATCGCCGATATGCAGTCCGAGCTCGCCATCCGGCTGAAGCTGGATCAGCAGGTTGCCGCCGGCACGATCACGCGCGGAGAGGCGCAGTCGAAGCTTCAGGAAGAGCTGGCGCTTCGTCCGCTTATTCTGGCCTATGACACGGCAGAGGGCCAGCGGAAGGCCGAGCTGAAGAAAATCCTCGACGATCTGCGCCAATCCTATGAAGGCCTGGCTGCCGAGCAGAGGGCAGCTGCAGCAACCGATTACCTGCGCAGTCAGACCGATGCGCTGGAGCGCTTGCGCGTCCAGCAGGCCACCGTGGGCGGTTCGGCGACGGAGCAGGCTCAGTCGCTGGCAGCGTTCGATGCGGACAAGAAGATCCGCGACCTCGGCATCGATGCGGCCGGACAGCAGGCGGAAGCGATCCGTGGGGTCGCCCGTGCGCTCGCAGACCAGAACCTTGCGCTCGATCGCAGCAAGGATGCGTGGGACACCTATCGCAACGCCGGCACCAACGCGATCGACACGGTCGTCGACGGGATCGTCAACGGAACGAAGCCCACCGATATCCTGAACAGCATGTTCAAGGATCTGACGAAGACCGTTCTGGAGCTCGGGATTGCAAACCCGCTCAAGAACGCTGTTTTCGGCACCAATCTTGGGACGTTCGCTGACCTTTTTCAGGGGCGGGGCGGTGCGATCGGGAATGCTCTGAGCGGCAGCAGCGTCGCGACGATGAACGTTGCGGCCGGAAACGTCATGATCAATGGCGGGGTTGGCGGCGCTCTGGGAAGTCTTCTCGGAGGGGCGACAACCGGCAATCTCGTCGCGGCCAATCAGAACCTACCGGGTATTGTCACCGGCAAGGTTACTTCTGCGGTATTGCCGTCCGTCGAGACACTGGGACGGCGCGGCGGTCTCATCGACCAGGCTATTACGCAGGCGCCCACGACGGATATCGCCTCGTTCATCGCTAAGGTTGCGCCGAAGTACGGTGTGGACAGTGCCACTGCGCTCGCTGTCGCGAGGTCTGAAGGTGGTCTGAACAACTGGAACCGCCAGTCCGACTATTTCAGGAATGGGGTTCGTGAACAATCGTTCGGTCCGTTCCAGCTCTACAAGGGCGGCGGGTTGGGCAACCAGTTCATGCGAGAAACCGGGCTGGACCCGGCCGTGGCGGCTAATGGCCCGGCAGCAACGGAGTGGTCGCTTAAGTACGCGTCTCAACACGGCTGGAGTTCGTGGTACGGCGCTGGCAAGGCGGGGATCGGCAACTGGCAGGGGATCGCGGCCAACCAGAACGGCAACACCGCAGTCGACGCCGTCAACAAGCTTGGCGCCTCGGCCGGCACTGCCACAAAGGGCCTCGACTCTCTCGGTGGCGGTCTCGGAAACCTCGCCCCTGCGCTTAATACGACTGCTCAGGGCCTGAACAGCCTTGGCGGTGGCCTTGGTCAGTTCTCGCAGCAGCTCGCTGCCGCTGCCAGCGGTGCAAACAGCCCGGGCGGTTTCCTCGGCGGCCTTGGCAGCATCTTCGGAGGCGTTTCGCCGACGAGTTCGCTCTGGGCCCCGAATACAACACTCGGCAGCTTCCTTGTCCGCGGTTACGCCAGCGGCACGGACAGCGCTCCGGGAGGCATCGCCATGGTGGGCGAAAACGGCCGGGAGCTGGTGAACCTGCCGCGTGGTGCACAGGTCGTTCCAAACCGGGTGACCGAAGCACTCCTGGCTTCGAGATCCGCGGCGAACACGAACGTCCAGTTCAATGTCATCAACAACAACGGCTCGAACGTGAAGGCTGAGCGGCGCGACACGAACGACGGTCCAGTCTTCGACGTGATTATCGATGAGGCCGTCGCCGCCAAGCTCAACACGCCAGGATCGCGCTCGCGCCGTGCCGTCAAAACGCAATTCGGCCTAACGGAGGGGCTTGCCAAGCGATGACAGTTCCCTCCTGGCCGGCCGGTCTGCCGCAAGCTTTCCTGAAGGATGGCTATTCGGAGGAGGGGGCGGACAACCTTCTTGCCAGCAATGTCTCCGTCGGACCTCCCAAGGTCCGCAGGCGTACCACGTCGAATGTCGAACCGATCACTGGGAGTATGAAAATGACCGAATCCCAGTTGGCGATGCTGAAAGGCTTCGTGAAGAACGACATCAGAGACCGCTCGGTCGCCTTCACATTTCCGGACCCGCACGGCGGCTCGCCGCTATTGGTCCGAATGCGCCAACCGATTGCCTCCTCGCCGATGGGGATCGAGTGGCGTGTTCAGGTCGCTCTCGAGGTGTTGCCGTGAGGAACGTGAGCCTCCGATTTCGTAACGCCATCTACGCCCAGGAAACCGACGAGGTTCCAATCGCGCTCCTCACCGTGACGCACGAATCCTTGTCGATCCCGATTTACATCTCCAGCGATCCAACCACGCGTCTGTCCGACGAGCCGCTGCTATACGGGACCGAGAGCCGAGGCAATCAGTATATCTACCTGCCGTTCGAGTTCACCTTGCCTGATGACGCCAGCGACTCGCCGCCGCGTGTGCAGCTGACGATGGATAATATCGACCGAACGCTTGTCGCAATGCTGCGCTCCTTCGTGACGCCGCCGACACTCAAGATGGAGATCATTCTCGCTTCCGATCCGGACCTCGTCGAAATCACGGTTCCGGTGCTCGATATGTCCGATGCTACTATCGATGACCACGCCATCTCCACCACGCTCGTGGCGGATCCTCTCATCAACGAACCACACCCGGCCGGGCAGTTCACGCCCGGATCCTTCCCGGGGCTGTTCTGATGGAGCGGTTTGTCGGCATTCCCTACATTCCTCACGGTCGGGATTATGACGGTGCGGACTGCTGGGGCATCCTGTTCCTCTATTTCCGTGACGTGTTGGGCACTCCCATCCCTTCCTATTCGGCAGAAATGCGGGAGCTGGAGTTTCATCGGCACGAGATCTCGCAACTGATCGTCGCCGAGAAGGGCCAGCAGTGGACAGAGGTCGATATGCCGGCGTCGGGAGACTGCGTGCTGATGCGCGTCGGTCGCGATGAGAGCCACGTCGGCGTGTTCATCGGCGGCGGTCAGATGCTGCATTCGGAAGGCCCGCATCCGTCGCAGATCGAGCGGATTGGCGATATGCGCTGGCGCAGCCGGATCGTCGGCTATTTCAGGTTCAGCCCGTGCTGATTGTGCGGAATGCTGAAGCCGAGATCATCGCACCTGGTGAAGTGGTCAACGTCTATATCCGTCGTTCGCCACTTCGACAGCAGCGCGAGCACATCAAGGTAGCTGCCGGTCTGTCGATCGAGGAGATTATCTCCTGCTGTGGTCTAGAGCCGGCGCGCCTGCATGTCAGCATCAACGGTCATGTTATCGAGCAGCGGAACTGGGCGCGCGTGCGCGCAAAACCGGGCGTCTCTGTCGCAATCGTCAAGGTGCCTGGCAAAGGCGCGCTGAGAGCGATCGCCGGCCTCGTCGTTGCCCTCGTCGCTGCCGTTGCTGCGCCGTGGCTTGTCGGTGCATTGCTCCCTGGCTTGGGGGGTACCGCGGCAGCTGTTGCCACCGGCTTGATCGGCGCCGGTATCTCGCTTGCAGGTTCGCTGATCGTTAATGCGCTTTTCCCGGTGGCAAAACCGGACTCCTCCTTGCCGCAGACGAAAACGCTCTATTCGATCGGCGGAGGCCAGAACACGGCCGCGCAGTATGGCGCGATACCGGAAATCTTCGGCACGCATCGGATCTCGCCTCCCAAGGCCGCCGGCGATTACACCGAACTGGTTGGTGATGATCAGTATCTCCGGATGCTTTTCGTGGTGGGCTATGGCCCCATCAACGTCTCGGACATCAAGATCGGCGAAACCGCGATCAGCAAGTTCGAAGACGTCACTTGTAATATAATCACCGATCACACGGTGACGCCGATCACGCTCTATACAAAGCCGGTCTATCAGGAAGACGCATCCGTTCTTCTCGACGTGCCGACAGGATGGGTTGAGCGCACGACAGCTGACAATATCGACGAGATCTCTGTCGATATTAGCGCGCCGAACGGGATCTACCGGCTGAAGGCAAAAGACGGCTCGCGCGCCAATTATGCTGTCACGATCGCAGTCCAATACAAGCTGTCGTCCAGCTCTGCCTGGCTCAACTGGGGCACGTTTGACCTAACCTCGAATTCTCCTCAGGCAGTTCGGCGCACGTCCGCACTGTCGGTGCCGCGTGGGAAATACGACGTCCGTCTCAGCAAGTCGTCCCCCGACTACGAAGGCGGCAAGGATACAGTTTCCGAAACGGTTTATTGGACCGCTGTTCGCGGCCGTCGCAACGAACCGGTTATCAGCTTTTCAAAACCACTCACGCTTATCGAAATGCGCATCCGTGCGACCGGCCAGCTCAACGGTACGGTCAACACGTTGAACTGCATTGCGAGCCCGATGATTCCATCCTGGAATGGGAGCTTTAACTGGGTGCCGAACATCGTCACTCGAAATCCGGCGGACCACTTCCGGCATGTATTGCAGGGCAATGCCAACGCAAGGCCGGCCCCGGACGCGGCGATTGATCTGGACAGTATCCAGAGATGGCATGCGTACAATGTGGCGAATAACTTCACCTTCGATTTTGTCGCAAGTGAGCAACTGTCTGTTTATGACCGACTGACACAGATCGCCGCGGCTGGCCGCGCGGCTGTTTCAAATCGCGATGGTCGATGGGGCGTCGTCTGGGATGTGGAAAGCTCGCCTATAGTGCAGCATTTCTCTCCGCGCAATTCGTCGAACTTCTCATCGGTAAGGGCCTATGCGGATGTGCCGCATGGTTTCCGGGTAAAATTCATCAACCGCGCCAACGGCTATCTGAACGATGAGCGCGTCGTTTACGCGGACGGCTACACCAAAGCGAACGCGACCAAGTTCGAAGGCGTGGAATTCCCCGGCGTCACTGACCCTGACCTGATCTGGAGGCACGGTCGCTACCACATCGCGCAACTTGAACTGCAGCGGGAGACCTACTCGCTCGACAGCGACTTCGAGCATCTGGTTTGCACACGTGGCGACCGCGTGCGTGTCAATCACGATGTGGTGCTGTGGGGTGCAGGTGCGGCTCGGGTGAGATCGGTCAGCTCGTCGCCGCAAGGGGTCGTGCTCGACAATCTACTGACTATGCATTCCGGGAAGATCTACAGCATGCGGTTCCGGGCTGCCGACGGTTCGTCGATCCTGCGGCAGATCACCGGGGCTGACGGCGAGTTTCGTGCATTTCAGTTTTCGGACACTGGCGCGCTACCGGCCGCCGGCGACCTCGCCCAGTTCGGCGAGAACGGGTTCGAAAGTGTGGTCCTGCGCGTAAAGAACATCGCCGCAAGACAGGACCTCTCTGCTCACCTGGAACTTGTCGACGACGCGCCAGCCATCATGCAGGCCGACAAGGGAACGATACCGCCATTTCAGACAGGCATCGCCCCCCTTCCGGACTATAGGGCTTCCGCGCCATCGGGATTGTCCTATGCGGAGACGATCTGGACTACTGCGCCGGCTACTTCGGAGGTCAGCCTTGCTTGGCAGGCACCGAACGTCGGTGCCGCCGTGTCCTATATCATCCAGTTCCGCCGCTCTGGTGACGATATCTGGATAACCGCCCCAAGCGTCAATGTGCCGACAGCAAGGCTCGTCGACCTCGCGAGCGGCGTCTATGACGTGCGCATAAGGGCAATCTTTGCAAACGGCGAGCTTTCCGGATTTCTTACGGGCTCCTTCGTCTGCGCCATCTTTGCGTCTAACCCGCAAGATGTCGGCGACTTCCGCGTCGCGATCAGTGGCGACATTGCGATGTTGCAGTGGGAGGCGCAGAGCGATCAGGCCGTTTCACACTTCGAGATCCGCTTTTCGCCGGCCGTAAGCGGCGTGACCTGGCAAACCGCCTCGCAGCTGCGGCCGCATGTCACCGGCTCGCAAACGCAAGTGCCGTCGATGGTTGGGACGTATCTTATAAAGGCGGTGACCTTCGCCGGACTGATGTCGGTCAACGCAGCGCTGATCGTCAGCACCGTCAACCCCCTGACGGCTTTCAACGCGGTCGAAGCACTCGTCGAGGCGCCTAGTTTCGCTGGCGGCAAGGATGGGGTGGTGGCGGTGGGCAGCGCCCTGCAGCTTGATACCGCAACCGACTTGTTTGCGCTGGTAGATTGGTATTCGGTCGAGGACTTTTTCCTGTCACTCGGCGGGTTCCTGAGTGAAGGCGTCTATGAATTTGGCGACATTATCGACCTCGGCGAAGTTTACACATCCCGAGTCAGTGCTGCCATCTCTGCATTCGGTCTTGTAGCAAGCCTGGACCTGTTCAATCGTTCGGACTGGTTTGATGTCCCGGACTATTTCGGCATGGCATCGGACGCCCAATGGAACGTGCGGGTCGAGGTTTCGTCGACGACGGACGATCCTTCCGGATCGCCGGTCTGGACGGATTGGGCGCAGCTGGTGACCTCGGACGTGTCTGCGAGAGCGTATCGCTTCCGTGCCCGGCTGCTGTCGTTCCAATTCGATGTCACGCCCGTTGTTCAGGGTCTATCCGTGACTGTCGATATGCCTGATCGGGTGATCGCCGAAAACGATCTCGTCGTTACGACGGCCGGTCGCTCGATTTCCTTCTCGCCCACCTATTACGTCCTGAGCGGCATCTCGATCGCCGCGCAGAACATGCAGACTGGCGACTATTACCAAATTACCGGCAAGACCAACGCCGGCTTCACCATCAACTTCAAAAACGCAGCGGGCGCTCCTGTGGAACGCACCTTCGATTATGTGGCTAAAGGATACGGATACGTCCAATGAGTCAGGCGACAAACTTTAGCGTCCCAACTATCGGCCCCGTATCGCCGTTGGTCATGGCGCAGCGCATCGACGACAATTTCAAGGCGGCGCTAAGCGGTCACTCCGGGCCAGGCAGGCCGGCTTATGTAACCGCTGCCGGCACAGTTTGGATATCCACCGCTACGGCGGGCAAGCTGAAGTGGATGGCTTTTGATGGCGCCGACGATCGCGTCATTCGAACGCTAGACTTGGCGTCAGGTAAGGTAACGCACGGTGACGGTGTCAACGAAGACATTTTCTTCGGTGCGACACCGGATAAGTTTGTGGCGGCCCAATTCGGGCTCAAAACCGATGCCGTACAAGCATATTTCGACACATCCGCGCTGTCTGCCGATCGAGTGATAAGGGTGCCGGACAAAAATGGAGCTATTGGCGCTTGGGAGGTGCTCGATATTGCTTCACCATTCGCAGTAACGTCCTGGGCGAAGACTAATTTAGGTGCTTTCAGAGAGTTAAGAATAACTTTTGATGTAGAACCTGACAGTGTGGCATCTGGTTTCGGGATACAGGTAAGCACTGATAATGGCTCTACATGGCAAATAACAAATTATCACCAACAATATATGTCTGCTTCCGGAGCTGCTAATGCCGCCGGACAGGTAAACCTCCCGTCGTTTTCTACTTCGTTTGGCAATAGCGTATTAGCTGGTTTTGGTAGTGCTGGTCACCAAGGTGAATTCATCATAAGCCAATTCAATAAGTCTAGATGGCTACGCGTAATTGGGACTGCGGGTTATCAGATTACCAGCACAGGGGCACTTGTAATAGTGTCCGTTATGGGTGGTTCATCGTTATCAACAGCAAGAAATGCTATTAGATTAACGACGGGCAATGCATTCAGTGGTCGTATTGTTTTGGAGGGTATCCGTGGGTAAAATTTTAATTGACGGCGTTGAACGTGATGAAACGCCGGAAGAAGAAGCGGATCGGCTTGCTTCCATGGGCGGCATCGCTCAGCCAACACTCAACGTGATAAAGGCTCTACTGAGGACGGCCATTGACGCAGCGGCGGAAACGGAGCGCCTCAAATACATCACGCCCGGCGCTGGGCAGGCCATGACCTATCAGGCGAAGGCCGCCGAGGCGAAAGCCTTCCTCGCGGCAGAGGAACCGCAGGCCGCCGACTTCCCACTCCTTTCGGCCGAGGTTGGTATCACTGCCGACAGCCTGGCAGGCGTGGCTCAGATCGTAGCAGGAGCCTATTCCCAATGGCAGGTCATCGGTGCCGCCATCGAGGCGACCCGTCTCGGCGGGAAAGCGTCGATAGAAGGCGCTGCAGATGCGGAAGCGGCTCAAGCGGCATTTGAAGCGGTGAACTGGCCGGCGCCTCAGGCGGCGTGACGCGACGTCAGCACTTCACATAGACGGAATAAGTGCGGGCAGGGCGCCCCATGCCGTAAGTGCCCGTCTGGATCATCGACTCCCGGACGACGCGGCCGGAAGGGCATTGCGTCTTCAGATAGTTCAGAGCGACATGATTGCGATTGGTTTTGTCATCCGGGTTGTAGCCAAAATCCAGCGTGTTCCGCATTGTGACGACATAGTCTGCATCGGCGGCATTGGCAGGCTCGACCCTCAGGTCACCACTGCTCTCCCACATTCTCATCTGTGTCTGGCAGCCTGCCAGGGTGACGGAGAGCAGCATTACAAGAGCTTTTGTTTTCATGAGATTCCCCAGCTTCGCAGCCGGCAGTAAATCATGAAATTCCGCAGAAACAAGCGCCCTGAATTCGAGCTTTAGGCAAGCTCGCCCGCCAACGTCGGATGACGTGGGCAATCCCGATAGATGGAGCCTCATATGACTGTAGCCCACGGCTCACAGACCCAGCTCGCTTACGTCAAAGAAGCGACACCGGGCGTGATCCCTGCAAATCCATCTTGGCAGATCGCTCGCTATGTCAGCGAGGGCCTGACCCTGGAAAAGCAGACGATCAGCTCCGACGAGGTTCGACCGGACCGCAATCGAACCGACGTCACCGACGTGGGCAGACAGGTAAGCGGGCCGATCAACACGCTTTTCTCCTTCTATACGTTCGATGACTGGCTTGAAGCGCTTCTCTGCACGACGTGGGGAGGCAACTCGATCAAGAACGGCAATCAGATTAGGACGCTGACGTTCGAAAAGCGCTTCGAGCTCGGTGCGACGGACGTGTTCACGCGTTACCGGGGATGCCGCCTCAATACGCTCGATCTCCAGCTCAATGCCAAGCAGAACGTGACGGCAAACTGGGGAATTCTAGGTCTGGGTAGCCCTAATCCCGCCAACGCGGTCATTGCCGGGTCGAGCTACGCCGACCCTACGACGACACCCGTCCTGAACGCAGCTCTGAACGTTGCTGACCTTTCGATAACCGGCGTCACCACCCCTCCAAAGCTCCAAGCCCTTTCCGTCAGGATCAACAACAATCTCTATGCGGTCGACATTATCGGCCAATACGAGACCTACGACTTCGGACTTGGTCTGTTCGAGGTTTCCGGAACGATGACCGCGCTCTTCGAGAGCGCCGATCTCTACCAATCGATCATCAACCACACAGACGTCGGCTTCGCGATCGAGCTGGCCGACGGCGTCGGCAATTCCTATCAGGTCACAATCCCAAAGACGAAGCTTACCAACGGCTCGCCAGTTGGCCCGGGCAATGGCCGGGCCGTCGTCATGGAAGTTCCCTTCACAGCGATCCTGAACCCCGCTTCCGCGGCGACGATGGCGATCGCGCGAACATTCGGCGGCATCAACCCGCCGATCGTACCACCGGCCCCGGCCTCCCTCGACTTCAGCTCCTCCAGCAACTCCCAGTACATCGGACAGGTGATTTAAATGGTACAGGTCCTTCAGCTTACAGTTCTCGACGCCGACGGCAATCCGGTCGACGTAGCAACATTGACCGCACTGGTCGCACTCTTCGGCGACACGACTGCGAACCCGCCGGCGAACACTTTGCTCGACAGAGTGAAGGCAATCTCTACGGCACTCGGCGCGAGTTTTGCTCATGACGTAACAGCTACGATCACCAGGCAGGCCAACACGACCCCCTATGATGCCGGAGATGTGGTTGGTCCCGCGTTGGCGAAGCTCACGTTTGCCAATGTCGGCAAGGCCGGTGGCTCCGCACTAATCAACGGTGTGTCACTGAAGCTCAGAACCGGGACGTTGCCGGCGACCGCATGGCGACTGCACCTGTATTCGGTCACGCCGCCATCAGATCTGGCGGATGCCGCCACGTTCGCCGTGAGTTCTGGCGACCGAGACGCCTACCTCGGCTGGATCGATATCCCCGCCGCTGTCAATCTCGGTTCGACCTGCGTGATCAATGTCAACAATATCGGCATGCAGGTGAAGCTCAGCTCGGCCAATCTCTACGGCTATCTGCAGGCGATCGCAGGCTACACGCCTGGCTCGGGCGATGTCTACGACGTCACGGTTCACACGGCCGAGGTCTGATCCATGGCCCTGACCAATCGCAAACGACGCATTCTGATGGCCGCCGCCGTCGCAATGAGCGGCGGCGGCACGGTCCCGCTTCTTCCGCTGGACGATTACGCATTCGTCCACTCGACCTACATGGTCTATCCTACGGCCGATGTCCTCTGGCAGGCTTGCCAGGTCGGGGCAGGGGCCAATCCGTCAACAAAGATCGATATCCGCCGCGTTCCCGGTTCGAATGCACCCGATGTGTCCGAGGCCATTGCGACTTTCGGCACCACATTCGAGATCTACAAATACGTCTCGCAGAACAACAACGGCGTCGACGGCGTGAGCATGGACCCCGCGAGGCGGCATCGTGTCATCACGACGGATGCGGGCCTGATTGCGGGGATCACTTACGACCTTGGCGGCAACTTCTACAATCTTCCGGACACGCTGACCGTCGATAGGCAGGGATTTTCTGTCGCCCAAGTCATGATCGAACGCGGCATCAATGTTTCCGGTCACTGCACCCTGTCGTTTGGCAACGGAGGCACAGGGGCCAATAATGCCTACCTTGGATCGTCGATCGGCATCCAGCTCGCAAGCACCTCGCTTCGCAACTTCAGGCGCGCCCCGCTTGATAGGCCATTCTACAAGGCGGCGACATCTGGGCCCACAGGCGTTCGCTTCTGGCGTAATGATGATGAAGGGCCGGCAATTGTTCAGGGGACACTCGGGACGGCCGGAACCATCACTGGCGGCGCCATCACCGGTCTGCGCAACGGCAATTCGATTGTAAGCACGGTTCTGACGTCGAAATCTCTGCATCTGATGAGTGTTGCTCTCGCCAGAGAAGCGGTGCCGGTCACAATGCAGGCAATCCGCGACGCTGCATTCAAGATCTTCAACATCCGGCGCGACTATAACCGCCTTGCTATGATGATCGGGGATAGCATCTTCCACGGCCAGGGCTGCAGCGATGCTAAAAATTGGGTCTACTATAACGGCCTCAACCTCGCGAACCCCGACGTCGCCTTCGCCAACTTCAGCACGCCTGCGCGGCGCATGTCCGACCAGCTGCCGACACGGGTCGACTTCACCAACAATTACGAGGCGGGGAAGGTCAATCACTTCCTACTTCAGTCTGGTATCAACGACATCAAGGCAGGCACGAGCGGGAGCGATCTGTTCACCAACGTTTGCCAGCCCTTCGTAACCGGCCTGAAGTCTGTTCTATCGGCTCGCGGGGCTGTCTGGACGCTTCAGAAGTGTGACGGAACAGCTGGCTTCACCGCTCAGATGGAAATCGAGCGGCAGGCGTACAACGACCTATTGCGGAACAATGCAGCCTCAATGGGCGTGCTGCTGGTGGATCGGTCGGCAAACCCGAACATGCAAGACAGCTCGGATCTCACCAAGTTCCTAGGCGACAAGCTCCACAATACCAGCCTCGGATATCAGACCCAGGCGGCTTACGAGAGCCCGATCCTGGACCCGTGGTTCAAGGCAGCGTGAATGAGGGCCTGAAAAGGTCTTAGCCGTCCTCAGGCACCCGATGCCGTGGCCGCGGGCCTCGGCTTCATCAGAAGCCCCACGAACACGTTCACGCCCGCCGCTACCGCGACGGTGACCACCGTGACGAATGCCATGGCCGCTATCCCGTCGAGGTGAAAACGGTTGGTGATGAAGTAGCAGATCATCAGCACCGGTACGTGCGTCGCATAGAGCGGGTAGGAAATTTCTCCGAAGAATTTGGCAACAGGCCATAGGATCTCGGGAAGCTCGTGGCTGACAGCTAGCCAGAGAATGATAGGGTTCACGAGGAAGATCGTGACCACGGCAATAAGCGCCATCGTTTCAGGTGTGTCCTGCATGTAGAGGACGCAGACAAGCGCCAGCACGAGCACCAAGGATCCCCAACCCACCTTTCGTGAAGTCGAGAAGTTGGCAAGTAGGAGCCCGAGGCTGAACGAAAAGATGAGACGCAACACGCCGATATGGATCGTGCGCCATTCCCACCCTCCAACATTCCCCTCGGCGAGGATCGCCCAAATCAGGAGCGGCGCGGCTGCGAGGGCGATCGCCGCAAGCTTCAGCGGCGTGACCTTTGCGATCGTGAGCGCCAGGGCGGCGTTGGCGAAGAGCTCCAAGAACAACGTCCAGGACGGACTGTTCAGAGGGAAGATATTGCCTTCGATGAAGGGCACCGGCAGCACGAAGAGGTTAAACAGCAGGTGATAGGCAACGTCACTAAGCGAACCTAGGCCAAGGACCGCGCGAAGGGAAAAGACGGCCAATCCGATCAGGATGCCTACCGAGAATGTGGGATAGAGGCGGCGTAGGCGCATCCGCACAAAAGAGGGGAAGCTCAAACCCGCACGAAGGCGCTGCGCATAAGCACGCCAGAGTACAAAGCCGCTCAGCGCAAAGAAGAAATCAACGGCCAAGTAGCCGCTGTCTGCGATTCCGATGAAATGTGCTGCGTGAAAATGAACAACAGCTACTGCCGCAATGCCCCGCATCAAGTCCAGGAGATACATTCTCTCTGGAGGCATGTTACTATTCATTTCTAAACCCCAAGCGCGAATTAAAAAATTCTTAATTCTCAATTGTAGGTTTCACAACCGCAGCTTTTTAGGGGTCTCCAAGTTATTCTAGGGTAGGTTAGTAACGTTGTTTCATCACAAACACGATATGGTCTACGCCCCATAGAAACAGCCATGATGAGCCGGCCAGGAGAAGCGCAATTGCCAAACGCTGCATCGCCGCTTTCGGCGCGCGCCGAGCCGGTTTACGAGAGACCACGAATGGCTCGATAATGTTGGTGAAGAAGGTATCCCGATCCTCCGCCGACGCAGATATCAGCTGCTCGTAGCGGGATTGGCTGATCCCTAGCGCGCGAGCGTGATCGCCATCCCGGTAGACGATTTCAAGGCTTTGGTCCTGATCGTTATACTTTAGTTTCCGTAGCTTCCGACATTCGAAGGAAGTCCAAGTCATTGCCTTTTCCGACTCTGTTTTCCCCTGATCTTGCGAGATACCAGATTCATCTTAAACCGCAATGAACGTCCCCGTCGGTAAAGGCGGGGATCGATCCGCCACAGGCCGCCTTTGGGCGGCTTTTTGATTCCTACATCGGAGATATCGTATGGATCGTGCACATTTCTTTGATGCCGCGCGCGACAGCCTGTTCGACGGCCGGCTTTCCACTTCGCAGGTGACAGGCATCGAGGCGATCCTTGACGCCTGCGCTGAGGATCAGATCGCCGATCAGCGGCATGTGGCCTATATCCTTGCCACGCCCATGATCGAGACGGGCGGCTCCTACGAACCGACCGACGAGAACCTGAATTACTCCGAGTCAGCGCTTCCGGCGAAGTTCGGCGCCCGGATCACCCTCGCGCAGGCAAGACAGTTCGGCCGGAATGCTACTCACAAGGCTGATCAGCGGGCGATCGCTAATATCATCTATGGCGGAGACTGGGGTCGCCGCCAACTCGGCAATACGCTGCCACAGGACGGCTGGAATTTTCGCGGCCGAGGCTTAGTGCAGGTCACCGGCCGGAGAAATTACGATCGTTTTGGCAGAGAGCTCGGCATCGATCTCATTAGCAATCCTGATCTGGCCACGGATATCAAGGTCGCGGCCAAGATCCTCGTGCTCGGCATGCGCGACGGTCTCTTCACCGGTCGGGCACTGCGGCACTACTTTACACAGACATCTTCGGATTGGGTGAATGCCCGCCAGATAGTCAACGGCAATGACAAGGACGACGAGATCGCTGCGGTGGCGAAGAAATTCAACGCCGCGCTGCAGGGTGCGGCATGACCAAGAAGGCGGCGCTGAGCCAGGAGCTTACTCGGGACAATTGGCCTATCCGCCGGCGCTGGATGTTCCGCGTGCTTCTGTGGGCCATGGCGAATGCCCAAGGCATCATCATGGCCGCGATCGCAGGCTATATCAGCTCGAGCAACTCCATCCTCGAGCAGGCACTTATCGCCTTGCTGACGCTGATCGCTGCGATCATCGGTAGCTATGTCTTCGGTGCGATCTGGGACGACAAGAACAAGCGCCGGTTTTTGACTGAGGTCGACGACGAACTGCTTCCGCCGACGGCCGAGCCGTACGCGCCGCCGGCGACTTCCTTTAACGCGAACGAGACGGGGCCAAACTGATGCTCGCTGCTCTTGGCTCGGTTCTTGGTGCGCTTGCACGCCTGATCGGTATCGGTGGAGTGCTCTTCGTCGGCCTGCTCTTCTATGAGGAAGGGCTACCGGGCGCCAGCCGGATCGCGCTTCCTCAATCCTGGCCGATTGTCGGTGGTTTTGGCCTCGTCGACATCCCAGTGCTCGGCGATCTCACTGCCGGCAGGGTGCACATCTACGCCGCCCAGCAGGTGAAAGTCGCGACAGCGGCGGCTAAACTGCAGTGCGATGGCCGGATTGAGAAGCTTGTTTCTCAGTCTGAACTGACTGCGGCCAATGCAAAGAACGCCGAGCTGCTGCGGCAGATCGCGGCGATGAACGCGGCGCAAGCAGCTTTCCAGAAGCAGGCGACCGCCGACCAACAATCCCTGAAGGTGAGAAATGAAGAGCTCGAGAAGGCGATCGCCGGCGACACTGGCAGCGGTGGCAGCTATTGGACTACTGACGATCTCCAGTGGCTGCAAATCAACCGAGGAAGGGCAGGCGGCTCTCCTCGATAGCGCTGCAGCAGACATGGGCAAGCTGGCGGGGAAAAAGGACACGCCGAAGTTCAAGATGCCGCCGGAATGCCGGGAGAAGATGGGACGGGTCTATCCCACGCTGACCGAGAAGGCTCGCAACACGCAGCTCCGCTGGGAGTTTGTGGCCGACGTCGAGGACGCAACCAGGCTCCGTTGCGCCGACCTAGCCGACGCGGCGATCGCCGCTCAATAGCGGCGCTCGGCTCGGGCGGTTGGTTTTGCGCGCGGGTGTCTGTGTCTGATGCAGAGAATCATCCGGCATAACAGTGATACCGGCATCACGCGCGGCATCTACAAACGCCTTGCGAGCCAGGTCTCCACCCTTCTGGTTTTCCAACGCCGTCAGACATTGGGCGAGGGCACGTTGGAACGTGGTGCTGCCAGCCTTCTTCGGCCACCTCTCTGACATGAGAATGGTCGCGAGATCAGCAACCGTATGGACATTTCTGTAGCCACCGATGCCGTGGATCTGGACGGAAACTTGTTTGATCGGGACTGGCGATAGGTCGGCCTCGGACATTTGAGCACCTCACGCGTTACTGAGTCGCGACTCAACACATGTAGGAGCGATTCGCTTCAAGGAAATAGCAGGCCATTGAAAAGGGCACGGACTTGGCAACAACGGAAGACGGATCGATGCATCGCGAAATCGGCATGCTCACGGCGAAGGTCGACATGATTCTGGAAGGGATTAGACGTTCAGAAGAGAAGTCGGACGCGAGCCGGGCCTCGATGCATCGCCGCATGGATGAGATTGTCGACCGCGTAAGCAAGGTCGAATTGACTACAGCTGCGGTCCAGGAAGACGTCACGGAAATGAAACCGGTCACCGATGATGTGCGCCGGTGGAAGCTCATGGGCCTGGGCGCGCTCGGTGTCATTGGTTTCGGCGGTATGGCGATGGGAGTGACCTTCGCCGACGCCATCCGCCGAATAGGTGCCGTGGTCATTGGGCGCTAATCGCTGCACCAGTCATTTCTATGGTGCGGCCGCCACTCGCGGGCGAAGCCTTCCTCGAGCAACCTGGCCCCGATCTCTTCCCCGTTCGTTCGATAGATGTTGATGAGCGGCCGATGCTTCGGCGTGTTGTCGTAGCCCTTGATTTCGATCTGCAGGCCGCGTTCTTCCAAAAGGTCCTTCAGCCTTCCCTTGGCGATCAACGCCAGCTTCCGTTCCTTGATGCACTTCGCGTGCGATCCTATCTCCGGGGTGTCGATACCCCATTGGAACGGCACTCCTCCTCCCAATAATCGCATAAGTCGACCGTCACATCGCACGGTGTCGCCGTCGACCGCTGTCAGGCTGGTGCACATCAAGATAGCAGTGATCATTGAGCATTCCTGGTTGGCCTCGGAGCCTCCCAATGCGGATAGTGCTCTTCGCACCACCACCGCGTTTCGACCATCTTACTGGCGGCAAAACCGAGGCCGCCCCACTTCCCGCATCCGGGGACGCAGCAATAGTGCTCTATGATGACATTTGCGCCAGGCGCGGTTGAGTGATCTTGGATGCTCATTAGCCAGTCCTGCTTTCGCCAGCCTCTATTGCGAAATAAATCCGCTCCAGCCGGCATGCCGCGCTGTTCGCGCTGGCTTCGTAACCTGCAATCGGCCAATTCAGCCGCTCCGCGCCCTCAAGTGAAAGCAGCCAAAACCAGCGCCCGTCGAACTGTGTCAGGTCAATCTTAAAAATTCTGCCCATGCGGCGATTGCCGTGAAAGCCGACAAAATCATCTCCTTTCCGCTCCGACCACGAATGACGCCATTTCCCCTTCGGCCGCTCCCCGGCGTGAATCATCTCGTGAGACATCCAGCCGTTGAAATCTGACCGTGCCGTGAGTGAGCCGTCATATGGTTTCTTTGAGAACACCATGCAGCCTTCCAGGAATGCCGCTATCGCTTCGCAAAGCTCCTTCCATGTTCCGAAGTCGTGCGATGTCAGCCTATAGGCCATTTCATCCGATACGTTTTGCAGAGCGGCGGCAACGGCCCCTGAAAGCCCTTCGTGCGAGGCGCTTTCACCCCTGGGCGTTTTGATGATCATATATTCGAAAAGGCGCTTCGCTACCTTTTCTGAGATTGGATAAATCACATTCGGCTTGCGGCGTTTGCCGACGGCATATCCACCAAAATCCCTTATTTGTGCCTGCGGGAGGCTTTTCAGGGCGAGATCGAGATGTGAGCGCAATAGCTCGGCGTCTGATGACATGCGTATTCCTCTCCTCGACGAGGAGTTTGGTTGACCGCATTGTTTCGTTAAGGCCCGCCCGGCCAGGTGGATCTATCTATTTAGTCTCTTGGAATCTCTCGAAGGAAAAACCTGTTTCGCCCGCGACTGCCGCATCGAGCACAGCATAATTGCCCTTCGATTTTCCTGAGCGCCGTGCTCTCACCAAACCGTCGCGCAAGGTAGCGTTTTCGAACGATTGCACCCCTCAGGCAGGCGCGGCATGCCGCTACGATGACAATCCAGTTCGGGACCTCCTCTATCCTGCAGTCATCCGCTGGCAGCATCATCGGGTTGCCTGCCTTGAGAACGCGCCAGCGCGCGCCGGCAACGGCGGGTTCGCACATGCCGGATAGGGCGTATAGTTTTGCGAAGTTTCGTGGGGGAAGCCCTTCGATCGTGCGTATGGCGGGCTCATTCCGTGCGGCGTGCGGTTCCATAAAATTCTGGCTGGCTTCTTTCTGACCGCGAAAAGTTTGGATTGGCTCCGCCCGAGCCTTTGAAGCGAGATCAGCGTAAATACTGAATTGGACCGCGCAGCGTTCCGTGGTGTAGAAACAAGGAGGTTGCCGCGCGGCCCATCCGCCCGAGTGGGCGAACCAAAGATTAGAGGACGTAGCCCTGCTCGCGGGACCTCTCGTACAGATCGTCAAAGGCCGTATCGATATCGCCGTCGAAGGAAAGTTGAGCCGGCTTGCCGAGGCTTCCACCGCGGAAAATTCCGCGAGCGCGGCCGTTGTTTCTATCGATCGCGACGACGAAATCTCCTGCTGGAGCGCAGGACGCCATGTCGAAGGCGCCCGCTACATAGATGTCATAGGGCTTTCCGTTTCCGATGTTGTCGAGCCGCAGCTCGATCGCATTCTGGACAAGAGGGTCGAGCTCGTCGACGCTTATAGAGACCGGAGGGGTCCAGTAAGTTCCGCTCGGAATTGAGCCGTCATCTTTCCACGAGTGTTCGTTCGGCAGAGTGTCCATTGCCGTCATCCTTTCGCAGTGGGCTTTTGATGTTCTTATTATGTTCTCATTTTTGGAGGAGTCAAGGCTCAACCGAATCACGCGCGTTGGCTTGACAAAGCCGAGCGCGAAACCGAACTCTTTGGGGATCTGGGAGGCAGAGTTCGATGTGCAATCTCTATCGCATGCATGCCAAGGATTGGGTGAACAAGTGGGCGCAGGATGCTGAAAGCCTGGTCAACCTCATGCCCGCCTATCAGATGAACCCTGACCAGTGGGGGCCGATCGTACGCAACGCCGTCGACGGACGGAAGCAGCTCGTGCATGCGCGCTGGGGTTTGCCTTCACCATTCTTCGTGATCAAGGAAGCGGCCGAAGCCCGGGCGGAGAAGCTGCGGAAAAAGGGGCTACCTGTGGATATGGAAACCCTCATCCGAATGGAGCCGGACAAGGGCGTAACGAACATCCGTAATCTGAACCTTGCGCACTGGAAAAAGTGGTTCGGAGTCGAAAATCGATGCATCGTCCCAGTGACCAGCTTTGCCGAGCCGGACCCGGCGAGCAAGCCGGATGGTGGTGCTACACCGAACGCCTGGTTTTCGAGAGACGAAAGCGCGCCACTGATGTTTTTCGCTGGCGTTCATGTCCCGCAATGGCAAAGCGTGCGGAAGGTCAAAGACGGTCTCACGACCGATGATCTCTATGCTTTCTTGACAACCGCTCCAAACGAAGTGGTCAAGCCAATCCATCAGAAAGCCATGCCGGTTCTGCTGTTGACGCCCGAGGAAGTGGACGTCTGGATGCACGCGCCATGGGAGGAGGCGAAGACGCTAGCCCGCCCCCTGCCAGACGAGTCGATTATGGTGACTTCGCGGGAGGCCTATGGATCGAGTATCATCACCAAAGCAGGAGAGCCTGCAGAGCCCACCTTGTCCTGAGGGCGTTACCCGCGCGGCCGCTTCAATACGTCGAGAGCAGCGTCGAGATCCGCATTTGCGGCCAGCGTCAGCGCATGATTGTCAGCCAGTTCGATGATGGCCGTCAGGACTTCATCGGCGCTCCAGCCGACCGCAATAGCGCGATCGACAAATGCCGCGAAACCGATGTGCATTGCCTCCTGGCATCTTATGAACCTGTCCGGATCATCCCTGGGGATGTCAGGCGGGAAAACATCGCTCATGCACGGGAGCCCCTCGGTAGACGGCATTTTAAGCAATTGCTGATGTAATTGTGGCATGACAAAGCCGCTTCTACGTGATGTCAAGCTGCTCCATTCGCGACGGCTTAAGCCGCGCGACTACGCCACCAATCCGGCCTACTGGCCCTGATCAAACCTGTTGATTGTCAACCGGCGGCTGCGGCTTCTTAATCCGGTTCCAAATCCACAGGGCGACACCAATTAAGGTGCCACCGACTCCCACGATCGCCCCATTGACTGCCGTAACTCCGCTCGCGGCCAGAACCAAGCGATTCCAGATCGAGACGTCGACCGGTATAACTTCAGTGTAGACGGCGCTGGCTCCAGGGGGGAGCTTTTTGCCATCAACCTCAAGGATAGACGAAACCTCAAGCACAAGAGGGAGACCTTCTCCGAAGGAATTCGGCGTGACCTGCCATGTCCAAGGGGTCGTTCGATCGGGAAGGACGGTCTTTTCTTGTGGCCCAGTAGGCTGGACATCAAAATCTTTGCCGGAGAGTTGCACCTGCATAGTCAGGCTTCCCGACAAGATATCAATCCTTTTGACCTCACCACTCAGCGATTTGGATAGCGCCGCGACAGGATCATTTTTGGATGAGTTGGGAGCAATGACAAATTCGATCTGTGTTGCCCGACCATAGTTCATCCGCGTGGGCCGATTAAAAGCAGCGCTGGCAGTAAAAAGCTGAGCGCAGACCGGGCAAACGCTATCGATCGTTTTCTGCAGAGGGGTTTTCTGCAGCGGAAGATTGGTTGATGAGCAATTCGGAGGACATTTGGGTGCGCTTTTCGGAGTTGAGGTATCAACAGGTTCTGAATTGATCTCACTATCGGGGGCGAGACGATCTTGAAACTTGGCGCTAGCGTCCTGCGACTGAATATTGATGGCATCAGTGGAAACGCGGTTATCTTTGCCGATGACATTCACGTTGCTATTGCCATTATTCTCGATTCGGTCACCGCCAGGGCCGCGAGCCGGTGTGATATTCCCTGGCGCGCAGCACGGTTCTAAATTTGGCTGCGGGCTGTCACCACCGCGACCAGCAGCCAAAGTGATGTCGTCAGGCCTGCCGCGCGCTCCAACACTCGGCTGCCGGCTTTCTTCGGCGCTACTTTTTGAAGTTTCCATCACCGATTTATTGATCGCGTCGCCGACTTTCGCAACATCGCTTCCCAAGCGCGGCATTATGAAGAAAATCATGCCAAAAAAAATTACGGCAATTGGGATCGTAGCTATCGCTAAGAGTAATCTGAAGTTACGGGGCGACATAGCAGGAAGCCTCTGAGAAACGTCGCCGATAATACCATGTCGCGTGTAAAAAGCATCAAGCAACTTAAGGGTTTTAATCGGAACTCCAGATGCCGCATGCGCAGATTAGCTCGCCAATATTACTTGCCGTGCGAAAAGATGGGAGACTGGTCTACCTTGGCTCCGTCGGGAGCGGGCTGACGGACAGCGAGGATAGAGGCTGCGCGGCCTTATCAAGAAGCTGGAAGCCGTAAATACCCCCATCGCGCACGCCGGCCGTCGGCAGAACGTTGCCTGGTTAAAGCCGAAGCTCATCGCTGAGATCGAATATCGAGCCTGGACTGGTGATGGGAAGCTGAGGCACGCGTCATAAAAAGGGTTGCGTGATACGGCCGATGAGGCTGCCACGTGTGTAATTGAGTGAAATGTCACTGTTTTGCTATTCGTTCTAACCTGCGCTTCTCAGCCAGCTTCTGCAGGAGGCTTGGCTCCTGAGACGTGCCAAAGTGTTTCCTAACAAATTCGGCGTATCGTGCGTCGGAGCCATAAACGAATGTTCGCGCGTTGGCGACGACCTGCCGATTGACGCGAGCAACAAGCTGTGTGGAGCTTTCGCGCCTGATTTTCGCGAATGTGTCCTCATCCCGTACAGCAATGAATAATCTGGTGGGGCTGATAGGGACTATTACCGACACACTTGGATCGCCGAGATTTCCATCGATTACCACAGGGCGGTCCGACGTCAGGAGAAGATGTTTCGACGTCCCCATATCCAAGACACTCCACCTCATCGCGTTTAGCCGCCTCCCGATCCCCTTATGGTCTATCAGACCGCGATGCCACTTGAGCCTAGCCTTCTCGCGAAATTCAGAACGGTTTTGCTCCCACCACTCCTCCGCCGTTTCTGGCATTTCTGGTGTTCGATCTCGGGAGTACCGGTCTTGCATGTTCTGGGTTAGGTTGGTCCAATCGTCGTCAACTAGCTTTGCCAGCTCTGCAACGTCCTCGGGGTGCCGAAGTAACATGCCCATCAAGAAGCGTGACCATCCACTTCTTAATTTGGGTGTCCATTGGATGTTGCCCCTGCTGACTAACATCAATCTCAACGCGCCTGCCGCGTCAGTATCGGCGGGCATCATGAACGATGCCTCTAAGCTGACAGCCGATCCATCTTCACTGTCATAGAGGAACTTCTTGTAGCCGGTTCCTTTAGGTGCGCTTGTGCGCGGTGAGACGCCATGAAACCGCCGTTTGAACTCAGTCACAAGTTTGGTGCAGGGATCGACCCAATTCTCCAGGTAAAATACCGGGACGAAATGATGATCGTGAGAGGGATTGTTGGACAAAGCGTCGGTCCTGAAATCAAACCTTTAACCTATGATGCAAATCCTTTTGCCCCGGTTCAACTCGGGGCGAGACCTCTATCTACTTATCGGTTACGCCAACCCCGAGCTTTAGACGATCATTCAGCAGTGGCACGAGCCTCTTCATTGCTAAATCGGCGTCTGCAAAATCCTGCTCGGCGCGGCGCACAAGTTCTTTTGCAATCATTTCGAGCTCAAAAATCGCGGCTTCGAGATGGCTCCCACGCTCTACATCGAATTCGCCTCGGCCCTCGGTTTTGTCAAAAATATGATTGCCGCCCTGGGTGGGGATGGCTGCTCGCTTGGCTTCGTAGAGCGACCACACCGGGATAATCGAGTTATGGATCTTGTCGAGAGACACCAACGAATTAAAGGTGTCATCGTCTTTCAGCGAAAGCAGCATTGCCATCTCCGCAGGCGCGAATTCGACGGGGGTCGGAAGGTTTGCAATTGGAAGAAGAACCGCTGAGATGGATGCAATGTTTTTTTGCTTCGCGAGTTCGAGGCATTCCTCGATGTGCGCTTTGATGTGTTTCAGGGATGAGTGGATCGAAATCGTTTTGAAAAGGAGCGAGTAAGCGTGGCTCTTCGCTTCCATCTTGCGATCATCCTCCCGCTCTTTGCGGGAAGCTCTTTGTTCCTGCCTTTGAATTAGAAGGGCGATAAGACCGCCGACTATGGCGCCAGCCAGGGCCGACCAAAATTCACTCCCGAGCGAGGTGCATAGGTCCTTAATGGCAGTGAAAATGTCCGACATGTTCGTCTCCGGTTCCTCTTCCTATTTCAGGGGCGAAATGATTCTAGAAGGTGCTCGTTGTGATAGGCCCATAAAGGAACGTTCGGGAAACAGCTATTCAGAATGAAAAAAGGACCTAATTCAGAATGAAGCCTCTTGCGCTTCGGTTAGGATCATTCTAAATCCGCGCCACCACACGATATTTAGACATATCGGTCAGAGGTGAGGCCTCGTGGCGGAGTGGTGACGCAGAGGACTGCAAATCCTTGTACCCCGGTTCAATTCCGGGCGAGGCCTCCAAAAAATTCCACCGACATAGAAATCCGATCCGCTTCAGAATTGAGGCGCGGCATCGATTCGGCAGTCTCCCATCACCAGATGCCGGGAACCTGGGCGAAATCGAATTGGGCTGGCTTGATGCCGGTGAGGGAATAAAGCGCTCGCAATCCGCCGCTGCGCAGGTTCGCCAGATAGTCGGCGTCATCCTCTGCCGTTGGGTTCTCTATCTGCACATCTGGGCCGAGCAGTCGCTGCAGCGCCTGCGCCGAGATACGTGTGAAATTGCAGATGGCGCCGCTTTTGAACTTCACAAGCAGCAGCCGCGCTTCCGGATTGTAGTGAAGCGCTTCGATATCTGGCGATTGAATGGCGAATGTTTGCATGCGGCCAAACTAGCGAAAGCCGCGATTGGCGCAACAATATGGTTGATATAGAGTTAATGGTGCGATCGACTGTGCCGGCTTGATCCGACTGGACGCCGAAATCCATTTTTCCGGCGCGCCGAGCAGGCGGCCAGGAAACTTTTACTGAGAGAGTGCGACCTGTTCAGTTCGTCTCGCGGTCCAAGAGCCCGCAGCAGAATATGCCGACGAGCGCTGCGCCGATGAAAAAATCGAACAGCGTAAAATATTCCAGAATGGCAGACATGGCCTGCTCCTCCTCATTTCCTCCGGTTGGAACAGTATCATGAAATCGCAATTTACTCCACGCAGAAGTTGCAGCTATCGTTTTTCAGCTGTTGCATGCGGGAAGGGGTTTCCGGGATTCTTCAAACGGGTCTCCGGCAAGCCTTGAAAGCATCCGTGCCGGAGATTAAGAGACGGAAGACAGAACCGCTTTCATCGGCGAGAGGATATGATGGATTTCGAAGCAGCACGCGTAAAGATGGTCGACAATCAGGTCCGCACCACGGACGTTACCTCGCATTCGGTGCTGACGGCCTTCCTCACCGTCCCGCGCGAAGCATTCGTGCCGGAGAAGGCGAAGGTGCTGGCTTATATCGACAATGATATCGAAATTGCTCCGGCAACTGCCGGCAATCCGGGCCGTTTCCTCATGGAGGCGTCGCCGCTCGCCAAGCTGCTGCAGCTCGCCGCCATCACCAAGGATGATGCCGTTCTCGAAGTCGGCGCCGGTACGGGGTACGCCTCCGCGCTGCTGTCGCTGATCGCGGGCTCCGTCGTGGCGCTCGAATCGGACGAGGCACTTGCGGCTGAAGCCAAGGCAAATCTCGCCGGCTATGCAAATGTGCAGGTGGCGACTGGCCCGCTTGAGAAGGGCAATGCCGCCGGCGCTCCCTATGATCTGATCTTCATCAACGGTTCGGTTGAAGAGGTTCCCGCGGCACTTCTCGGCCAGCTGCAGGATGGCGGCCGTCTCGTTGTCGTGCAGGGTTATGGCAATGCTGCCCGCGCGAAAGTCTTCGTCAGCGAGCGCGGGGCTGTTTCCGAAAACGTCTTCTTCAATGCTTCGGTCAAGCCGCTGCCCGGTTTCGCCAAGGCTCGTGAATTCGTATTCTAAGGCGTTTCTACCGCCGATTTTTTTGAGCGGGCGCCATGGGCGCCCGTTTTCGTTTCGGCTGTCTTAAAAGCCTTCACAGACTTCGCTTACACTTGGGTAACAAAACTGTGCATGGCTGCATTTGTTTGATTCGCGCTGATTTTTTTCCCCTTTGGGGTATTCTAAGGTCACGGTGATTCGGGTGCATGCTCCACGCCATCCGGTCATTGTTTAAGGGACAACGGGGATAGATATGGCTCAGCCAGGTGTAGTGCGTGAACCGTCCATGGAAGAGATCCTGGCCTCCATTCGCCAGATCATCGAAAGCAATGAGCCAGGTGCCGGAAAGGCGATTTCCGCCTCGCTTCCTCCCGTTTACGGTGCGGAAGAGGACAACGACTCCGAAATCCATCTGACGGTTGACGATACCTATGCCGGCGTCGAGTTCCCGGAGCCGTCTGCGCTGCGTCCCGATCCGCGTTTCGTCGCTGCAAATTCTGCCGGCATTGCGCCTGAGCCGGAAATGCCCGCCCGCGCCATGTCGCTTGCAGATGTCGCAGCCCGCGTCCGGGCTGCTTCAGAGCGTAGCGCCGTTCAGGCTGGTCAGGCTCTTCGTGATATGCCACAGGTGTTCCGCGAACCGCAGCCGCAATTCGAGCCGCAGTCAGCTTATGAAGCGCCACACGCCGCCGCTCCCCGCCCAGTCGAGCCGGCTCCGGCTCCCCGTGTTGCTCCCGTCGCCCACTACGCACCCGAGCCTGCACCTGTTTTTGCCGAGCAGCGCCTGCCCGAGGTTGCGCAGCCTGCGCTCGTCGAGGAAGCGCCCATGCTTCCCGTCGTCGAACAGCGCGTCGAGCCGGTGGCCTTTCAGCCTGCCGAAGTTGCGCCTTCGCGCGTAGCGGAAGAGGTTCAGCCGTCACTTCTGTCTCAGAACACCGGCCTGCAGGTTGCTCGTTCCTTCGAAGAGCTCGCCGCTGCCATCGATGGCGCAGCCGAGCGCCGCTCGCTGGATGAGATTGCCGAAGACATGCTGCGGCCGATGCTGCGCGAATGGCTTGATGATAATCTGCCGACGCTCGTCGAACGCCTCGTGCGCGAAGAGATCGAACGCGTGGCGCGCGGCCCGCGCCGCTGATCGGAAACGCTTTGTCCAGACAAGAGCCGCTCCGGTCTCCGGGGCGGCTTTTTTATTGACTTGGCCGTAACCATCCTATTTACAAAACGCCCATCCTCAAACCTCGAATTGGTCAGAAAATGCTCGAAAAGACCTACGATTCAGCCGCCGTCGAACCGAAAATCGCTGCGAAATGGGATGAGGCCGATGCCTTCCGCGCTGGCGCCAATGCCAAGCCGGGTGCCGACAGCTTCACCATCGTCATTCCGCCGCCGAACGTGACCGGTTCGCTGCACATGGGTCATGCGCTGAACAATACGCTGCAGGACGTCATGGTGCGGTTCGAGCGCATGCGCGGTAAGGATGTCCTCTGGCAGCCGGGCATGGACCACGCCGGCATCGCCACGCAGATGGTTGTCGAGCGCAAGCTGATGGAACAGCAGCTTCCCGGCCGCCGCGACATGGGCCGTGATGCCTTCATCGAAAAGGTCTGGGAGTGGAAGGGTGAATCGGGCGGCCTGATCTTCAACCAGCTGAAGCGTCTCGGCGCTTCCTGTGATTGGTCGCGTGAGCGCTTCACCATGGACGAAGGCCTGTCGCAGGCCGTTCTCGAAGTCTTCGTCACGCTCTACAAGGAAGGCCTGATTTACAAGGATAAGCGCCTCGTCAATTGGGATCCGAAGTTGCTGACGGCGATTTCCGACCTCGAAGTCGAACAGCATGAGATCAAGGGCAATCTCTGGCACCTGCGTTATCCGCTGGAGCCGGGCGTCACCTACCAGTATCCCATCGCTTTCGACGAAGAGGGCAAGCCGACCGAATGGGAAACCCGCGACTATCTGGTTGTCGCAACCACCCGTCCGGAAACCATGCTCGGCGATACCGGCGTTGCGGTCAATCCGGAGGACGAACGCTACAAGTCGATCGTCGGCAAGCATGTCATCCTGCCGATTGTCGGTCGCCGCATTCCGATCGTTGCCGACAATTACGCCGATCCGACTGCCGGTACCGGCGCGGTGAAAGTCACGCCTGCGCATGACTTCAACGACTTTGACGTCGGCAAGCGGACGGGCCTGCGCGCCATCAACATCCTGAATATCGACGGTACGATCACCATCAAGGACAACGAGGATTTCCTTGAGGGTCTTGATCATCCGGCGGCACTGCACGGAGCCTGGGATCGCCTCGAAGGGCAGGATCGTTTCTACGCCCGCAAGGTCATCGTCGAAATCTTCGAGGAAGCCGGCCTGCTCGACAAGATCGAGCCGCACAAGCACATGGTTCCGCATGGCGACCGTGGCGGCGTGCCGATCGAGCCGCGCCTGACCGAGCAGTGGTATGTCGATGCCAAGACGCTGGCCGAGCCGGCGATTGCCTCCGTTCGCGAAGGCCGGACCAATTTCGTCCCGAAGAACTGGGACAAGACCTATTACGAGTGGATGGAAAACATCCAGCCCTGGTGCGTCTCGCGCCAGCTCTGGTGGGGCCATCAGATCCCGGCCTGGTACGGTCCTGATGGTCAGGTCTTCGTCGAAAAGACCGAGGAAGAAGCGCTGCAGGCTGCCATCCAGCATTACCTCTCGCACGAAGGCCCGATGAAAGCCTTCGTTCAGGACAAGCTGGAGAATTTCCAGCCCGGCGAGATCCTGACGCGCGATGAAGATGTGCTCGACACCTGGTTCTCCTCGGCCCTCTGGCCGTTCTCGACGCTTGGCTGGCCGGACAAGACACCGGAGCTTGCGCGCTACTATCCGACGAGCGTTCTCGTCACCGGCTTCGATATCATCTTCTTCTGGGTCGCCCGCATGATGATGATGTCGCTGCATTTCATGAAGGATGAGAACGACGATCCGGTCGAGCCGTTCCACACCGTCTATGTCCACGCCCTGGTGCGCGACAAGAACGGTCAGAAGATGTCGAAGTCCAAGGGCAACGTCATCGACCCGCTCGAACTGATCGACGAATATGGTGCAGATGCGCTGCGCTTCACGCTGGCGATCATGGCTGCCCAAGGCCGCGACGTGAAGCTCGACCCAGCTCGCATCGCCGGCTACCGCAATTTCGGCACCAAGCTCTGGAACGCCACGCGCTTTGCCGAAATGAATGGCGTCAAGAGCGATCCGCATTTCGTGCCGGAAGCAGCCGAGCTCACAATCAACCGCTGGATCCTGACGGAGCTTGCCCGTACGGAACGTGACGTCACGGAAGCGCTTGAGGCCTACCGCTTCAACGATGCAGCCGGGGCGCTCTACCGGTTCGTCTGGAACCAGTTCTGCGATTGGTATCTCGAACTTCTGAAGCCGGTCTTCGGCGGTGAAGATGAGGGCGCTAAGGCCGAAGCTCAAGCCTGCAGCGCCTATGTTCTCGAAGAGATCTACAAGCTGCTGCATCCCTTCATGCCCTTCATGACCGAAGAGCTGTGGGCGCACACGGCGGGTGAGGGCCAGGAACGTGACGGCTTGCTCTGCCACGCCGAATGGCCGTCGCCGTCTTATGCCGACAATGCTGCGGCCGATGAGATCAACTGGCTAATCGACCTCGTTTCCGGCATCCGCTCGGTGCGCTCAGAAATGAACGTGCCGCCGTCGGCCACCGCGCCGCTCGTCGTCGTTGGTGCCAACAGCTTGACGCGTGAACGGCTGTTCCGTCATGACGCGGCCATCAAGCGCCTGGCGCGTGTCGAGGCCGTTTCGCTGGCCGAAGCTGCACCGAAAGGCGCTGCCCAGATCATCGTCGCCGAAGCGACCGCCTGCCTGCCGCTCGGCAATCTGATCGATCTTTCGGCGGAAAAGAGCCGTCTCGAAAAAGCGATTGCTAAGGCCGAGGGCGAAGTCGCGCGCATCGATGGCAAACTCTCGAATGAGAAGTTTGTCGCCAATGCCAACCCCGAAGTGGTGGAGGCGGAACGCGAGCGTCACGCCGAACTGACGAGCCAGATCGAAAGCCTGAGGACTGCTCTAGCGCGAGTTAGCGAAGCGGGATAATCGCGGGTAACGAGTATATTATTCCTGAAGGCGCGTTCCCTTGGAGCGCGCCTTTTACGTTCAAAAGTATGATGATTCTATCAAATTAGGCCTGTTAGGGTCGCTACCCCTGTGGATATCACCCATTTTGGGCATGCTGTTCGCGAAAACTGACACTGTTGTCAGTTTGATACAGCTTCCACTCTTGATGGAAAAAGAATCTAACAAGCCCTTAAAAATCCCCAGATGGAAGAATAGAATTTTATCCATCCGATTTTTTGACGTGCCCGTCAATTAGTTACGTAAATTAGCCATAACGCAACTTCGCGTCGCAGCGGAGCGCCTCGTTGCGATTTGTTAAGTTCACTACCACAGTGTGATTAAATCAATTGCTTGAGTGGGGGAGACACAATGGCAGCGCGTATGTTTTCCAGGGGCGTAACATCGCTCGTTATCCTTTCGGCGCTCGCTTCACCGTCCTTTGCGGGTGGTCTGGAGCGCGGCGGCTATAATATCGACCAGTTGTTCGATACGTCGCCCTTCTCGTTTCAATCGGGCATTATCTATGTCACGCCCCAGCGCAAGCTGAAGAATGCTCGCGACACGGATACCTCGGTATCTCCAGGGGGGGGCAATCTGAACAACCGCTCGAGCACCGCCGACGATACCGCGAATTACGCCGTTCCTTATATTGGCTTCAAGGCCGGTTTCGGCGATGCGATCGACTGCCTTGTCGACTATTCTGAGCCCTTCGGCGGGCACACCGATCCCGGCTTGAACTGGGCTGGCGCCAACAACAATATCGAGACGGAGATCAAAACCCGTAATTATGGCGGCACCTGCTCCTATCGCTTCGATGTCGGTCCGGGACAGCTTCGCTTCATCGGCGGCGCCTTCTATCAGGAAGTCGAGGGCTTCAAGGAGCGTCTGGTTTCGACGGTTCCGCTTCTGGTCGGTACGGGTAATGGCATTGGTCGCCTCGATCTCGAAGACAATGGCTGGGGCTGGCGCGCCGGTCTCGCATACGAGATCCCAGAATATGCGATGCGCGCGAGCCTCGTCTATAACAGCCGTGTCAAATACGACAACCTGACGGGCACGGTAGATCTGACCCAGGTTACCGCACCTTTTGCGCCGCTGAATGCTGCGCCTTACGGACGCGTCACGCCCGTTTTCGGTTCCGCCGAAGCACCGGATTCGTTGGAATTGAAGTTGCAGAGCGGTATCGCTCCGGATTGGCTCGCTTTCGGTTCGGTCAAATGGACGAACTGGAGTGTGCTGCAGTCCGTGCCTTTCTGCCCGACATCGACAAAGGGCGTGATCGCCTGCACCTCTGGCGGTAGGACGGAACTGACCTCGCTCGATCTTCTCTATCGCGACGGCTGGACCATCACCGGTGGCGTCGGCCACAAGTTCAATGACCAATGGGCTGGCGCCGTCAGCCTGACCTGGGATCGTGGCACCAGCCAGGGCTATGGCGCTCAGACCGATAGCTGGACACTCGGTGTGGGTGCAGCCTTCACGCCGACCGAGCACATCGAATGGCGCGTCGCCGGTGCCGTCGGCGTGCTGACGAGCGGTTCATCAGGCGTCGTCACCCAAAACGGCGTAACCTTTGGAGATGATGTCTCCTATTCCTTTGGCAACGACCTTGTTGCCGCGTTGTCGACCAGCCTAAAAGTCAAGTTTTAATTCCCTGATTTGAAGAATTGAGGAGCCCGGCAGTGCCGGGCTCTTCTTCGTTTGCCGCTATTAATCGTTCCATCTTCTCGTCTCGTTTTGTGACGATTCAGCAACACTTTTTTACGATGGTTCGCGTATGGTGTCGGTGGGGCGAATTTGTCCATTTCCCGCCACAAAGAGGGCGCAGCGCTATTGGCGGGCGAGGAGATGACAAGCGTAAGGTGTGCGTAAGCAGTAGCATGGGTCGAATTTTTTCCGGTAACGCCAGACATTGCGACAGCAGGGGCGAGAAGCCAGCGGCAGCGCCCGTTTTGCTTTTCGCCAAAGGCATTTCCGGCCGGAAATCCGCCCCTTCGGTAGTGTTGCAGATTTACTCGTTCCAATCATTTTCAGTCTCCAGGCATGAAGCTTCGTTCCCCACGGAAGGGTGCGATACCGGTTTGGTCACATTTGCTGTTTACGAAGACGATAAAGGCGGACGGGTGGGGACCTGGGTCGCGAAGGGAGTACCGCAGGCATCACATGCGGGCCGTGCCGGAAGCCGGATGGTTCACAAGGATGTGCTGGTTTTGAAAGAGGGGCATGGGGCTGGAAGCGACGCGGGTAAAGGGGCCTTGGAGCCCGCCGCGGGATCGCTCGCCTGGAAGGAATGCATCCACGCGGGCAGAACGGCGAAAAAGGCCGCCGCCAGGCGTCTGTGATGAACGAAAGAAACCGGTAAAGATGGTAACGTCCGAGTTCAGATTGTTCAAATTCATGCTGCTCAGCATGTCGATGGCCGTTTCGCTGGCCTTGGCCTGTCCAGTCCTGGCATTCGACATCAAGACGGGCGTGACGAAGGAATCGGGCCCCTTCGATCTCTTCAAATTCGGTTTCAAGGCTTATAAGAACGGTCAGAAGGAAGAGGCGGTCGAGGCCTATAAATACGCTGCCGAAAAGGGCCACACCGGTTCGCGCTGGGCGCTCGCCAATATGTATGCTGATGGCGATGGTGTCGCGCAGGACGATTTCGAGGCCTTCAAGATCTACAGCGAAATTGCACAGCAGGGTGTAGAGCCTGGCTCGGAGGATACCGGCTTCTTCATCAACGCGCTGCTATCGCTTGCCAACTATTACAAGAACGGCATTTCCGGCAGCCCGGTGAAGATCGATCTCAATCAGGCCCGCCAGCTCTATTTCCAGGTTGCCTCCACCTTCGGCGTTCCCGAGGCGCAGTTCCAGCTTGCGCAGATGATGCTCGCAGGCGAGGGCGGCAGCGCCAATATCAACCAGGCCAAGAAATGGCTCAATCAGGCCCGCAAGAGCGGCCATCCTGGCGCCATGGCGGTCTTCGGTAACATTCTCTTCGATGAAGGCCAGTCTGCTCGCGGCCTCGCGCTGATGACGGCGGCTCTCGACCGCTGTAAGCCGAAGGATTGCAGCTGGATGCAATCGCTTCAGGAAGATGCCTTCTCGATCGCCAGCGAAGCGGATCGGCGCACGGCCGTATCCATGTCGCATACGATTGCGAGCGGCTCGGACGATTAAGGTTCAGAGCTTTAAATCTCAGGCCGCGAAATCGAAGTAAGCGACGACTGGCACGTGGTCTGACGGCTTTTCCCAGGCACGCACATGCTTTTCGATGGCCGCTGACGTCATGCGATCGGCTGCTTCCGGCGACAGCATCAGATGGTCGATGCGGATGCCGTTGTTCTTCGGCCAGGCGCCGGCCTGATAATCCCAGAAGGAATAGAGCGCCGTCGCATCGGTTGCCGAACGCACCGCATCGACGAAACCGAGATTTTCCAGCCGGCGGAAGGATTGGCGCGTCTGCGGCAGGAAGAGTGCATCGCTTTCCCAGACCTTCGGGTCGAAGCAGTCATGCGGCTCGGGTATGACATTGTAATCGCCGGCCAGGATGAAAATTTCCTCGTAGTCGAGACGCTCGGCCGCGAACTTCCGCAGGCGTTCCATCCAGGCGAGCTTGTAGAGATATTTTTCCGTTTCCGGCGGATTGCCGTTCGGCAGGTAGAGGCAGCAGACGCGCGCCACCTTGTTGCCAGGCAGGGAGAAGACAGCTTCAAGGAATCGCGCCTGCTCATCGAGCGGATCACCCGGCAGGCCGCGATTGACTTCGGATGGCGAGCTTTTGGAAAGAATGGCAACGCCGTTGAAGCCTTTCTGGCCATGCGTTTCCACATGGTAGCCAAGCGCTTCGATTTCGAGCCGCGGGAAGCCTTCGTCGACCGTTTTGATTTCCTGCAGGCAGACGATATCGGGACTGGAATCCTTCAGCCATTGCGTGAGGTTGTCGATACGCGCCTTGACGCCATTGATGTTCCAAGTCGCGATCTTCATGGCTTCATCCTGCTCTCTGTGCTGAACGCTCTTTTATCGCGCTCCTGCGTCGGCGGACAAGACAAGAAACCGGCCGGAAGAAAATCTTCGGCCGGTTATCAATGGAAAGTAGTTCTTGGATCAGATCGCGAAGCTGGTGCCGCAGCCGCAGCTTGCCACCGCATTCGGATTCTTGATCTGGAAGGACTGGCCGAGCAGGTTGTCGACGAAATCGATCTCGGAGCCCGCCATGTAGACCAGCGAGAGACTGTCGATCAGCACCTTGGCATCATTCTTCTCGACGACGATATCGTCGTCGGCTGCGCCATCCACAAGATCGAATTTGTAGGAAAAGCCGGAACAGCCGCCGCCTTCGACGGAGACGCGCAGCGCGCTCTTGCCGGGATCGCTGCCGACGATAGCGGCAATACGCTTTGCCGCGGCATCGGAAAGGGTTACATTCACTTCAGTCATTTTTCCTCCTGCCGGGGTCAAGATCCGGAGAGAATCTCATTTGGACGTTTGATGTTCAAACGCATGATATCAAAGAAACTTATCATGATCCTCCCGTAAAGGACAGGATCAGGCAAAGCGGTCGACAAAGCGCCTTTTTGCCGTTTCTATAAGCTATAGGTATGAAGAGCGGATAGCGGCGTCAATGGGCAAGGCTGCAACGCGTTAGTGACGGTGAAGAATGAGCTTCGACAGGCATGCATTGGGTTTCGGTTATGGCGAACGGGCGGCCTATGCGGCAGATCCATGGAACTCGCGTGGGCGCCTCTATCACGAGAGCGGTAGCCCGACGCGCTCCGATTTCCAGCGAGACCGCGATCGCATCATCCATGCGACCGCCTTTCGCCGGCTGAAGCATAAGACGCAGGTTTTTATCGCCCAGGACGGCGACCATTACCGCACGCGCCTGACGCACACGATAGAGGTAGCACAGATCGCCCGCGCGCTTGCCCGCGCCCTGAAGGCTGACGAGGACTTGGCCGAGGGCGTGGCGCTCGTCCACGATTTCGGCCACACGCCCTTCGGCCATACAGGCGAGGATGCGCTGCATGAGGAATTGCTGCCCTATGGCGGCTTCGACCACAATGCCCAATCCTTGCGCATCGTCACCAAACTTGAGCGACGTTATGCTGAATTCGACGGCATCAACCTGACCTGGGAAAGCCTCGAAGGCCTCGTCAAGCACAATGGTCCGCTGCTGACGGCCGATGGTGTCGGCACGCGAGGACCGGTGCCGCAGCCGATTCTCGATTATTGCGAGCTGCACGATCTGGAGCTTGCGAGCTATGCGAGCCTGGAAGCCCAGGCGGCAGCGATTGCCGATGACATCGCCTACAATACCCATGACATCGATGACGGCCTTCGCTCAGGCTACCTGAATTTCGAGATGCTGGAGGAAATTCCGTTCCTCGCCGGGCTGATGGCCGAGGTGAGGGAGCGCTATCCGCATCTGGAGCCGAGCCGCTTCACGCATGAGATCATGCGCCGCCAGATCACGCGCATGGTCGAGGACGTCATCGGCGTGGCGCAGAAGCGCCTGGCAGAGCTGAACCCGCAGAGTGCCGATGATATCCGCAAGGCCGATCATGTGATTGCAACCTTTTCGGATGCGATGGCCGAGACCGACAGGCAGATCAAGGCGATGCTCTTCAAGCGCATCTACCGAAATACCGATATTATGCGCATCCGCGCCGGTGCCGCCCGGATCGTCAAGGATCTCTTCGGCGCCTACATGGCCAATCCCAAGGAGATGCAGAGCCATTATTGGGTCGACCATATCGCTGGCCTTTCCGATGCGCCGAAAGCCCGGCATGTCGGCGATTATCTGGCCGGCATGACGGATACTTATGCCATCAGTGCCCACAGGCGATTGTTTGACCACACTCCGGATTTGCGATAGGCAGCGGGCGCCCGGCAGCCGCCGGCAAACCTGTTGGCACAGCCTGTGCATGGAAGAGTGCGATGAACCTTTTTACCGATTTTGAAGCCAGGATTAAAAACGCCCTTGAACAGCTCGATCTGGTCAAGGAAAAGCGATCCGAGCTCGATTTCGGTCGCATTGCTGTCGAGCCCCCGCGCGATGCGAGCCACGGCGATGTGGCGACCAACGCCGCCATGGTGCTTGCCAAGCCGCTCGGCACCAATCCGCGCGCGCTTGCCGAAATCATCATTGCCAAGCTGCAGGAAGACACTGATGTCGCCGAGGTTTCGGTCGCCGGCCCGGGCTTCATCAATATCAGGCTCTCCGTCGGCTACTGGCAGCGCCTGCTTGCCTCGATGATTCAGTCAGGCACCGGCTACGGCCGCTCAGGATTGGGGCAGGGCAAGAAGGTCAATGTCGAATATGTCTCGGCCAACCCGACGGGCCCAATGCATGTCGGCCATTGCCGCGGCGCCGTCGTCGGTGACGCGCTGGCGAACCTGCTTGCCTTTGCCGGCTACGAAGTCGTCAAGGAATATTACATCAACGATGCCGGCTCGCAGATCGATGTGCTCGCCCGTTCCGTCTTCCTGCGTTATCGCGAGGCGCTCGGCGAGAAGATCGGCGAGATTCCATCCGGCCTCTATCCGGGCGATTATCTGGTGCCGGTCGGAGAATCGCTTGCTGCCGAATATGGTGTGCGCCTGCACAACATGCCGGAAGAGCAGTGGATGCCGATCGTCAAGGATCGCGCCATCGAGATGATGATGGTGATGATCCGCGAGGATCTGGCCGCTCTCAACGTCCACCATGATATCTTCTTCTCCGAGCGCACGCTGCATGCCAATGGCGCGGCTGCCATTCGCACGGCGATCAACGACCTGACCTTCAAGGGCTATGTCTACAAGGGCACGCTGCCGCCACCGAAGGGCCAGTTGCCTGAGGATTGGGAAGACCGCGAACAGACGCTCTTCCGCTCGACCGAGGTCGGTGACGATATCGATCGTGCGCTGATCAAGTCGGACGGCTCCTACACCTATTTCGCCGCCGACCTCGCCTACTTCAAGAACAAGTTCGACCGCGGCTTCGACGAGATGATCTATGTGCTTGGTGCCGACCATGGCGGCTACGTCAAGCGTCTCGAGGCGGTTGCACGCGGCGTTTCCGATGGTAAGGCGAAGCTGACGGTGCTGCTTTGCCAGCTCGTCAAGCTCTACCGTGACGGCGAGCCGGTGAAGATGTCGAAGCGGTCGGGCGATTTTGTCACATTGCGCGATGTCGTCGAAGAAGTCGGGCGTGATTCGGTCCGCTTCATGATGCTTTACCGCAAGAACTCGGAGCCGTTGGACTTTGATTTCGCCAAAGTAACGGAGCAATCCAAAGATAATCCGGTCTTCTACGTGCAGTATGCGCATGCGCGTTGCATGTCGGTCTTCCGGCAGGCGAGGGAAGCCTTCCCGGGTCTCGCGCCGACACCGGAGCTTTTGGCGCAATCCGTTGCAGGCATTACGGATTCGGCCGAATTGCAGCTGATTGCCAAGGCTGCAGAATTCCCGCGTATCGTCGAAAGTGCAGCCCAATCTCAGGAGCCGCATCGCATCGCTTTTTACCTCTATGATCTTGCCAGCGCCTTCCATGCCCACTGGAACAAAGGTAAAGATCAGACTGAATTACGATTTGTTAACGATAAGAACCGAGAATCAAGTATTGCCAGACTTGGGCTGGTGTACGCTGTCGCGTCGGTTTTGAAGTCGGGACTTGCCATTACAGGTACTGCCGCACCGGACGAAATGAGATAACGTCACCATTTCCCCACAATGCGCTGGCATTGAAGTGTTTGCGTTTTTTGAGTGGGATGGGCATGGCTGATAAACGACTTGCGTATGACACGCGCGGTAAAGACGATATGTTTGCCGACGATGATCCGTTGGCTGAACTTGCTCGTATCGTCGGCTTTGAACCTCGAATTGCGGCCAATACTGTAGATGAGCCTCAGCGGCAGGAGCCGGTCCTCAATCTCGAGGACGAGCTTCTCCGTGAGTTCGAGCGTTACGATGCGCCGCGTCCCCTGGCTGATCTCGATCATCCGGCCGAGCCGATCGCTCAGGAAGTCGAAACTTACGACTATGTCGAGCTGGTCCGCGAGGACGTGCCCTCCATTGGCGAAGAGCTCGCTCCGTCGGTTGTGTCCGATTTCGAGACGCCTTTCGTCGAACCCGAATTTCCTGAGGAAGCTGCCGTAGCTCCTGAAGTAGCCGCGCCTGAACCGGTCGCAGCCGAATGGGAAGTGCCTGTCGCTGCCGATTGGGCTCCTGCTCCGTCGAAGAAGCCTGTCTCTGTTCCCACAGAACCTCCGGTTACCTTCACGGCCTATGGTGGCGCCCGCGATCTGATCGAAGAGCTCGAGCTTTCGATCGGCGGCGCTCTTCCTGTCGCTCCGGCCGTTCAGCCGCCGGCGAAGGCACCGCAATGGTCGGCCGCCAGCATCCGTCTGCCGCTCGCCAATTTTCACGCGCCGCGGCGTGAAGAGCCGGTTCTTTCCGAGCCGGTCATCGAGGCGCCGATTGTCGATGCACCTGTTGTTGAGCCGGCTCAGGCTCCAGTTGAAGCCTTCGTCGCCGAGCCCGAGTTTGTTGGCGAGCCGGAATTGACGGTCGAGCCCGAAGTCGTTGCGCCTGAGGTAACTGAAGAGCCTCTGGTGGTCGCTGCGGTTGAAGCGGCAGATTTCGAGCCGGTTGTGGCCTCCTTCGGTTTTCCGGCCGAGATCGATCGCCATGAAGACGTCACCCTGCCTGAAGAGCCTGTCGCAACGTTCGAAGAGGTTGCTGCCTTCGAAGCGCCCGCCGAGCCTGACAATGCCGGTTTCGATCTGATTGCGGCAGCGGCCGAAGGCGACGTCCATGCCGATGCAGCCTTGACGGAAGCGCCGCCGGAGTCGGCCTTCGATGCGGATGCCTTTGATCTCGACGATCTCCTGGCGGATGTTTCCCGTTATCCGGTGCCGCAGCGTGCTGCTGCCCCCGTCGTATCCGAGCCTGTTGCCGCGGTACCCGAGCCTCTTGCAACGCCACCGGCGCCGCAGCCGGTCGCGGCTCCTGCCGTGCCTGTTTTCCAGGCCCCGGTCTTTGAGGCGCCCGTCTTTGAGGCCCCTATCTTCGAAGCGCCCGTTGCCCGTACACCGGTTCAACCGACCGTGATTGCGCCCGTGCCGATGAGCCGTGCGACGCCCGTTCTTCGTCAGCCAGAAGCACCGAAGCCGGTCGTTCGGGAGCCGGTAGAGCCGGTCTCACAGCCTATCGCGCCAGCGCCGGTCGTCGCGCGTCAGCCGGAACTGGAGGCTGAAGATCCTTTTGCCGGCCACGATTTCGAGTTGGATCTCGCCGGCATCGAGCTGGAGCTTGCCGATCTCGATTTCTCCGAGCAGCCGGCTCCGAAGCCCGAGCCCGAGCCCGTGCGTGCAGCACCCGTGGTCGCAGCGCAGCCTGCGCCGCGTCCGCAGCCGCAATCAGCACCGGTTTTTGTGCCGGAGCGGCAGCATGCTCCGGTGAGCTACGCCAAGCCGGCGCCGGCAAGCGATTCCACCGACGATCTGCCCTTCGATCCCTCGATGATCTCCGATCCGGAAGATCGTCCCGAGACGGTCGAGGACATGCATGTTCCGACACTGCCGCCTGTCGAGCATACGGAGCCGGTCGCCAAGACCGCCGACTTCGATTTCGATCTCGATGCCGAGATCGCGAGCTTCTTCGAGCCCGCCAAGCGGCAGGAAAAGGCACCGGTCGCCCCTGCCTGGGCGCCCCCGGCCGCTGCTGCAACGGCCGCCGCTGCGGCCAAGCCGGCAAGCACCGCCTTCGCTGACGGTCTCGATGATTTCGAACGCGCGCTGGAAGAGGATTTCCGCCGCAGCGTGCGCGAGCCGGTCGAGCGCCGCGAGAACGTTTCCGAAGTCCATATCGAATCCGCAAGCCAGACCGCCGATTTCAATCGCGCCCGCTCCATGCGCCGTCTGCTGGCGGCAGCCGCCATGCTGGTCGTTTTTGCCGGCGGCGCTTACGGTATCTACAACTGGGTGTCCAACGGTGCCGGCCTCAGCATCGCCGGCTCCGGCGAGCCGCGCGTCATCACTGCCGACAAGGATCCGGTGAAGGTCGCTCCCGAGAATCCGGGTGGCAAGACCGTGCCGAACCAGGACAAGGCCGTATATGATCGTGTTGCGGGCGCCGCCGAAGAGCCGAAGCAGAAGGCTCTGGTCTCCTCCGACGAACAGCCGGTCGATGTCGTCCAGCGCACGCTGACGCCTGAAGTCTCGCCTGATGACGATGAAGGCAGTGGCGATTCAGTGCTGCCGACTGCCGTCGGCGAGACGCAGGATCCGCGCCTGCTGCCCGACCACAACGCGACCGCGGATGCGTCCGCTGCCGATGACGATGCAACGCCGTCCGTCTCGCCGCGCAAGGTCCGCACGATGATCGTCAAGCCGGACGGCACGCTCGTTGCCCGCGAAGAGCCGGCGCCTGCCGAGCAATCCGCACCGGCCAATGAGGTGGCATCGGCAACGCCCGCAGCCCAGCCGGCCGCGACGCCGTCTGCTGCAAGCTTCCCGGCAAGCAACGGCAATCAGGCTGCGTCAGCCGCTCTTCCGCCTGTCGGAACGGCGCCTGCAGCCCAGCCGGCTCAGACGGCCAAGGTGGCTGAGGTGAACGCCGCCAACGCAAATCAGGTCGACCCGCCGGTTCGCGCAGTCAAGACGACACCAATCACCGATACAGCGTCAGCCGCGCCGACCGATACGGCGCCTGTCCCGACGGCCCGCCCGGCCGAACAGCCGGTCAATGTCGTCGGTACGGTAACCGAAAACGGCAATGTCCGCCCGACGACGCAGCAGAAGCCGACACAGGTCGCTTCCGCACCGGTGACAGCAGCCGCTGCCC